>NZ_MAOI01000107.1 GCF_001884235.1 Bacillus paramycoides
GTGCCAGTAGTTCCGGTAGCTCCAGTAGTGCCAGTGGTCCCGGTAGCTCCAGTCGGTCCAGTAGCCCCAGTAGTTCCGGTAGCCCCAGTAGTTCCGGTAGTGCCAGTAGTTCCGGTAGTGCCAGTATCGCCAGTTAGTCCAGTGACGCCGGTAGTGCCAGTCGGCCCGGAGTTCCCAGTGATACTGGTCGGTCCAGTAGGAAAAGTAAATGGTGGAATTGGCGGTAATGTAGGTCCTATGAGATTAGGATCAAATGCACTGGCGGATAAAGATTCATCCGGATTTAAACCATCTGAATAAGTATGATTGGACATAAAGTCACCTCCATAAATCTCTCATTATATAGTAGGTGGGAATTAGTGAGAAAATACCATCGACATTAGAAGGATTGAAAAGAAATCTCGAATATATTGAATAATATAAAAAAAGGGGAAGTTTTTTGTATATATAACATATGATTGAGTGGGGAGCGGGTGATTATATTGAACAAGCATGAAATTACAATTAGCTTATGTATGATTGTTCGTGATGAAGGATGAAAGGGATTATTTTAGCAGGCGGGACAGGGTCGAGACTATATCCAATAACGAAAGTAACGAATAAACATTTACTTCCCGTTGGGCGATATCCGATGATTTATCATGCGGTATATAAGCTGAAGCAATGTGAAATTACAGATATTATGATTATTACAGGTAAAGAGCATATGGGAGATGTTGTTAGCTTTCTAGGAAGTGGTCAAGAATTTGGCGTGTCCTTTACGTATCGTGTGCAAGATGAGGCGGGCGGGATTGCACAGGCGTTAGGGCTTTGTGAGGGCTTCGTCGGGAATGATCGCATGGTAGTTATATTAGGAGATAATATCTTTTCAGATGATATTCGTCCATATGTTGAAGAGTTTACAAGTCAAAAAGAAGGTGCGAAAGTGCTGCTTCAATCTGTAGAAGATCCCGAACGATTTGGCGTAGCGCATATTCAAGGGCGGAAAATAATTGAAATTGAAGAAAAGCCGAAGGAGCCGAAAAGTTCTTATGCTGTGACGGGAATTTATTTGTATGATTCGAAAGTCTTTTCTTATATAAAAGAATTAAAACCTTCCGCAAGAGGGGAACTTGAAATTACAGATATAAATAATTGGTATTTAAAACGAGGGGTACTTACTTATAATGAAATGAGCGGTTGGTGGACTGATGCGGGAACTTATGCATCTCTTCAAAGAGCGAATACGTTAGCGCGAGATATAAACTTTGGGAAACAGTTTAATGGAAAATAGGTGAAAATATGAAAGTTGTAGAAACAAATTTTACCGATGCGAAATTGTTAGAACCGAGGTTATTTGAAGACGAGCGAGGTTTTTTTACAGAAAGTTATAATAAGAAAATACTAGAAACGTTAGAGATTACGTATTCATTTGTACAGGATAATGTATCTTATTCAGCTAGGTCGGGAACGATTCGTGGGTTACACTTTCAAAAAGATCCGAAAGCACAAACGAAGCTTATTCAAGTTATGCAAGGTGCAATATATGATGTTATCGTTGATTTGCGAAAAGAATCACCAACTTTTAAACAGTGGAGAGGGTATATTTTAAGTGCGGATAATCATAGGCAATTATTAGTGCCAAAAGGATTTGCTCATGGTTTTTGTACGCTTGTACCTCATACAATTGTTATGTATAAAGTAGATGAGTATTATAGTGCTGATCACGATTCAGGTTTGCTTTGGGAAGATAAAGAATTAGCAATTCCATGGCCGGTAACAAATCCTATCTTGTCTGATAAGGATCGAATATTACCATTACTCCAGGAATATGAAGATAGTTTTTAAGTAGGAGAGTTGTTTATGAATATATTAGTAACAGGTGGAGCGGGATTTATTGGAAGTAATTTCATACATTATATGTTAAAAAAATATGAAACATATAAAATTATTAATTATGATGCATTAACATATAGCGGGAATTTAAATAATGTAAAGTCTATTCAAGATAATCCTAACTACTCATTCGTAAAAGGGGAAATTCAAAATGGAGAGATGCTAGAGCATGTTATTCATGAATGTGACGCGCAAGTAATTGTAAATTTCGCGGCTGAATCACATGTGGATCGTAGTATTGAAAACCCAATCCCTTTTTATGATACGAATGTAATAGGTACAGTTACGTTATTGGAGTTAGTGAAAAAATATCCACATATTAAACTCGTGCAAGTATCAACAGATGAAGTATACGGTTCTTTAGGGAGAACGGGGAAATTTACAGAGGAAACCCCATTAGCGCCAAATAGTCCATATTCTTCAAGTAAGGCGAGCGCGGATATGATAGCCTTATCTTATTATAAAACATACCAATTACCAGTTATTGTGACGCGTTGTTCTAATAATTATGGACCGTATCAATATCCTGAGAAGTTAATACCGTTAATGGTTACGAATGCACTTGAAGGAAAGAAACTACCTTTATATGGTGATGGATTAAATGTAAGGGATTGGCTGCATGTAATGGATCATTGTAGTGCAATTGACACCGTCTTGCATAAGGGACGTGTAGGAGAGGTATATAATATTGGTGGAAATAATGAAAAGACAAATGTAGATGTTGTGGAACAAATTATAGAACTTTTAGGAAAAACAAAAAAAGATATTGAATTTGTAACAGATCGTTTAGGTCACGATCGTCGTTATGCGATTGAGGCACATAAAATGAAGAATGAGTTTGATTGGGAACCGAAGTATACATTCGAGCAAGGATTAAAAGAAACAGTGGAATGGTATGAAAACAATACGGAATGGTGGAAACCACTAAAAGAAAAGTAAGGGGCATGTAGATGAAAGAACGGATTATCATAACGGGAGCTAACGGTCAATTGGGGAAGCAACTACAAGAAGAGTTGAATTCTGAGGAATATGACATGTATCCATTTGATAAGAAGTCACTTGATGTAACAAATATATCTCAAATTGAGCAAGTCGTACAAGAAATAAGGCCGCATACAATTATTCATTGCGCAGCGTATACGAAGGTAGATGCTGCTGAGAAAGAACAGAATCTTGCGTACTTAATAAATGCGATTGGAGCTCGGAATGTAGCAGTTGCTTCACAATTAGTAGGGGCTAAATTAGTTTACATCAGTACCGATTATGTATTTCCAGGTAATAGGCCGAACGGATATCATGAATTTCATAATCCAGCACCGATAAATATATACGGATATTCTAAGCTTGCAGGAGAACAGTTTGTAAAAGAGTTACATAATAAATATTTCATAGTTCGTACATCGTGGCTGTATGGAAAATATGGAAATAATTTTGTGAAAACGATGCTGCGCTTAGGAAAAGAGAAAGAAAACATATCTGTTGTAGCTGATCAAGTTGGTTCTCCTACGTACGTGGCGGATTTAATTACTGTGATTAACAAGCTCATTCATACGTCCTTATACGGTACATATCACGTATCAAATCTCGGTTCGTGTTCTTGGTTTGAATTTGCTCAAAAAATATTTTCGCACACAAAAATGAGAGTGAATGTGTTACCTGTGTCGACTGAGGAATTTGGATCGGTGGCAGCGAGACCGAAATATTCGATCTTTCAGCATAAAATGCTACAATTAAATGTTTTTTTACAAATGCCTTCTTGGGAAGAAGGATTAGAACGGTTTTTTATAGAAACAAAAAGTCATTAACAAATGTATGTTAATGACTTTTTTGTTTGCCTTTAAGAGGTTTTATGGTACTATAATTATAGTATCAGGTACTAATAACAAGTATAAGTATTTCTGGGAGGATATATCATGGAACTATTACAAGGGAAAACATTTGTTGTTATGGGCGTTGCGAACCAAAGAAGTATTGCATGGGGAATTGCTCGCTCTTTGCATAATGCAGGTGCAAAATTAATATTCACATATGCAGGAGAGCGTTTAGAAAGAAACGTTCGTGAATTAGCGGAAACATTAGAAGGGCAAGAATCACTTGTATTACCTTGTGATGTAACGAATGATGAGGAACTTACAGCTTGCTTTGAAACTATTAAGCAAGAAGTTGGTACAATTCACGGTGTTGCACACTGTATTGCTTTTGCAAATCGTGATGATTTAAAAGGTGAATTTGTAGATACTTCTCGCGATGGATTTTTACTTGCACAAAATATTAGTGCATTCTCTTTAACAGCTGTAGCAAGAGAAGCGAAGAAAGTGATGACAGAAGGCGGAAATATTTTAACTTTAACATACCTTGGCGGCGAACGCGTTGTGAAAAACTATAACGTTATGGGTGTTGCGAAAGCTTCATTAGAAGCTAGTGTAAAATATTTAGCGAACGATTTAGGACAACACGGCATTCGCGTCAACGCTATTTCTGCAGGACCAATTCGTACGTTATCTGCGAAAGGTGTAGGTGACTTTAACTCAATCTTAAAAGAAATTGAGGAGCGCGCACCACTTCGTCGCACAACAACTCCAGAAGAAGTGGGAGATACAGCAGTATTCTTATTCAGTGATTTAGCACGCGGAGTAACAGGTGAAAACATTCATGTTGATTCAGGATATCATATTCTAGGATAAATATAATATTGATTATAGTTTTTTAAAAAGGACAGTCTCTAAATATTGAGACTGTCCTTTTTAATTGTCCTAGGAAAGAACGATTTTTAACGAAAGTTCTTGCATTGTTATGAATATAACTATAATAGTACACGATTTATCCAGCTATGTATGGAAGTGGGAGGGACGAGTGTGAAGAATAAAAATAAAAGTTCAACAGTTGGAAAACCGTTGTTATATATTGCACAAGTAAATTTAGAACTTGCTGCACCGAAAATAAAAAGAATTATTCTTACAAACTTTAAAAATGATGGTAGGCGTGAGCAGCTCGATAGAGATCAAAGTATTGTCAGTAGTGCGATGGAAGAGACGGTAGAAGAAAAGCTTGAGCAAGAGGGGCATCAAGTAGAAGAAGAGGAAAAAAAAGAAGAAGAAGAGCAGGTGAGGACAGTCCCGCACAATAAATCGTTTAAGGCTATGAGCAATAAAGAAAAAATTAACTTCTTATTAAACCGCCCTCATTACATTCCGAAAGTAAGATGCAGAATAAAAACAGCAACGATATCATATGTAGGGTCGATTATATCGTACCAAAATGGAGTCGTATCAATTATGCCATCAAATAGTATGAGAGACATTAAGTTACCTATAAAAGAAATAAAATCGATTGATATGGCCGGTTTATAAATATGTAAAGGTGGTAGAAAGACTCTACCTCCCCCCCAATAGTTTTTTAGTTTACTTATTAAATAGAAACGTCGCTTAAGCACTGAATAGCACAGAAACAGCTTAAATCAACAGTAATACAAGTAGGTGTTGATTTTAACTTTGCATTTGGTACATTTAAAAACGTACAAATTGGATCATCATCAGCTGGTACAGGGGAGCCATTACCTAATACTACAACTAATACGCGTAGCACAGCGCAGCTACCGTCATCTACGCTCTCAACACGGAAAACTGCAGACGTACAGTGCTTAGCTTCTCCTACTGCTACTGGTGCAAATGCTTTAAAAGGTTCTCCATCTTTTGTGTATAAAATAAAAGGACGTGTATTCGCTACTGATGCAGTGTTATGTGCTCCTAAAAATGGAATTTCACAACCAGATCCACACGTTGTAGTAGAACAATCTTGTAGTTCATTGATGAATTTTACGACGTCAACTACGCAGTGAGAAGAGCCATGGTGTTTATTTTCGTTACAGCTCATTAATGTCACTCCTTATCTTCTTGTTTGTATTTACATTAATAAGATATTGGAGTAGGAGAGATTTGGTCACAGTCTCAAGACCTTTTTTTTAAATAGGCTAAAGAAGATAGGGAAGGTGGAAGTATGTTAGTTACAAGCTGGCTTTTATTTTTTATTTTCGCGCTAGCGGCTTTTAGGTTAACTCGTCTCATTGTGTATGATAAAATTACAGCTTTTTTGCGAAGACCGTTTATTGAGGAGTTAGAGATTACGGAACCAGATGGAAGTGTATCGACTTTTACAAAGGTGAAAGGGAAAGGATTAAGAAAGTGGATTGGAGAATTATTAAGCTGCTATTGGTGTACAGGTGTGTGGGTCAGTGCTTTTTTATTAGTTTTATATAAATGGATTCCTATTGTTGCAGAGCCTGTACTAGCATTATTAGCCATTGCAGGTGCAGCGGCGATCATTGAAACAATTACAGGATATTTTATGGGAGAATAATAAAATGAAACTGGGGATCATCCACACTAACTATTAGCCCTCACCAATCGGGATAAATCTTCATGATGCTAGTAAAAGCGGAGTTTAAGAGGATGAGGGAACGGAAATAAGGAGTTGTTCATATAGTAAATAGACAGAATTGATAGTAGAGGAGATGTTTGCTGTGAGTAATAATCCAAGTCAGAATTCATATGACCTACAGCAGTGGTATAATATACAGCAGCAACAGCAACAGCAACAGCAACAGCAACAGCAACAGCAACAAGCACAACAACAGGCATATCAAGAACAGTTACAGCAACAAGGATTTGTGAAGAAAAAGGGATGTAACTGTGGGAAAAGAAGAACATATTAAAATAATATGAAGAATGAAACACTCATGTTACTGTGAGTGTTTTTTATTATAAAAATAAAAAGCAGTATTTCGGTTAAGAAATACCGCTTTTTACTAACCGATTTGTACAACTGTTAATGCTGCAGCACGAACATCTACACTACCGAATAATTCGACTGGTACAATTTGAATGAAGTTGCTAGGGTTTAAGTTAATAAGGATAACACCGCTGGAGATATCTGCTTCACCAGTGCCAATAACGTTAGAGCGGACCGCAGTACTTGAGCCTGGAATAATATTGTGTGGTGTATCTAATGATAAGAAAAAACGATTAGCTTCAGGGATTGCATTGGAATTATCAAGGCTTATTGATAATTTATAACTGATTTGATAAATACCAGGTAGTTGAATTTTAATACCATCTCCTATACTTACCGTATCGTTTATTATCGGAACCGTAATGTTTGGATTGGGACTTGTGCTAGGTAATAGTAATGGTGTGAATAATGAAGCGAATTGAGGCGCAAAAGCATTAAAAGCAAAACCGAAGGCAGTTAGTGTACTAGCTGGTTTCGCCTCGCAATCAATTTTAGTAAATTCGCAATCAGAAGAGAATGTGTTTTTCACTCTTTTATCTGTTTCTACTCTCAGTTAATGTAGTGGACAAGTTCCAAATTTTATGAAAAATACATAATAATACCTTTTAAGCATGGATTGGGTGGCAGAGTTCTCTGCCACCCAATCCATACTTAAATCATTGTGTAGTTTTATATAGAAACATCGCGTAAGCATTGAATAGCGCAGAAGCAATTTAAATCGACAGTAAGACAAGAGGAGGTCGATTTTAATTTCGCATTTGGTACATTTAAAAACGTACAGATTGGATCATCATGAGCTGGTACAGGAGAGCCATCACATAATACAACAACTAATACGCGTAGCACAGCGCAGTCGTCATCATCTATGCTCTCAACGCGGAAAATCGAAGACGTACAGTGCTTAGAATTTCCTGATGGTGCAAATGCTTTGAATGGTTCTCCATCTTTTGTGTATAAAATAAAAGGACGCGTATTTGCAACTGCTGCGCTATTATGTGCTCCTAAAAATGGAATTTCGCACCCAGATCCGCATGTTGTGGTTGCACATTCTTGTAGTTCATGTATAAAACGAACGACATTAGATACACAGTTGAAATCAAAATTATGGTGATGATGATCTTCGTTACAATTGCAGCTCATTATGTTCACTCCTTATCGTGAGTTCTGACATACACTATTACAATATGAGTGGGATATGGTTGATATTACGTTAATTCTCAGGATAGAAACAGGGAATTTATATAGAGGGGATGTACATAACGTGATATGGAAAAAAGACATCCTTATTTTGTGGATGTCTTTTCAGGTAAATCTTTTCGCGTAGTATATAAAAAACGAGATATATCTAGTTTTTTTCCTCTGAAAAATTGCGGAGAGGAAATGTAAAGTTCTTCTTTTGCGCGTGTAATTGCGACATACAGTAATCGTCGTTCTTCTTCTAATGCTTCAGAAGTCTCAGTTACACGGTCATTTGCGTCTTTTAAAGAAGAAGTGTGAGGCAGAATGCCATCGCTTGCTCCGAGTAAAAAGACGCATGGGAATTCAAGGCCTTTCGCATTATGAATCGACATAAGCGATACGGCATCTTTTTGCGGCATTGTTTTTAATGCTTCCATTTCTTTTTGACCTTGAATTGCTTCATTAATAAATTGTAAATAAGCTGGAATATCCGTAAAGCGAGTGGCTGATTCCATTAATTCCTCTAGCATTTCTTCTTGTATGTCCTTATGCATCGTAAAGGAAGAACGATCATTACTTTGTAAGTACTCTAAATATTTTCCTTTACCATGAATAATTTCTTTCAATGCTTTTTTCGGTTCAAGTTCTTTTATAAATTTAATAAAATCGATTCGCTCATTTACTTTTTTTACTTGAAAAGGTTTTAAGCTTGGATTTAGTAATAGGAAATGAAGAAGAGAAGGGAAGCGGCCCTCACCATATTTCCATTGTTCACGTTCAATAAATGAAATGCACTCATCACGGCCAATATACATCGTTGGTAATATATTTGAAAGTGATTCGAGGCGGAACGGTTCCAGCACCAATCGTAAATGATCTAATACGGGCCTAATTAAAGAATGCTCGTAGAACGATTGGCTCGCCCCATGTTTTATAAATGGAATTTTATGAATTGTAAGCTGATCGAGTAAAGAACGACTTACAGAATGTGTACGATATAATAAACAAAAATCTTTATAGTTTCGTTCACCGCTATCTACTTTTTCTTGAATGAGTTGCAAAATTTGGTTTGCTTCATCAAGAGTCGTAGCGGGTCTTGCGTAAAATGGTTGTACACCTTCTTCACGAACAGAATACAGCTCTTTATCAAAGCGTTCTTGATTTAATTTAATGACTTCATTCCCAAGTCCAACGATAAATGGATTGGAGCGATAGTTCGTATTAAGGGCGATAATCGTTGTGTTATCAAATTCTTTCGGAAAAGATAAAATGATCTGGTGGCTTGCTCCTCGCCATCCGTATATCGCCTGATCGTCATCACCTGCGATAAACAAATTATTTCTTGGTGAAGCTAACAATTTTACAATTTCATATTGTGCATACGATGTATCTTGAAACTCGTCTACTTCAATGTAATGAAAACGCTCTTGTAATTGCGTAAGCAGGGGAGCATTATTTTCTAACATATAATATGTTTCTAATAAGATGTCGTCAAAATCGATATAATTGTATCGTTGTTTTACCTCTTCAAAACGTTCATATACTTCTTTGAATTCTTGTTCAACCGGTGTTTTCGCTTGTACATCTTTCGGACGATTCAATTTGTTTTTCTCAAGTGAGATCATAGCGAGTATCGTTTCAGCATCATAATCGTCTTTTAAGCGCAATTCTTTCAAAATTTTCTTTATCATAATTTGTTTATGTTTTTCATTTGCTAAAATTTGCTGATTATATCCTTGACTACGAAGCAATTTTAAAAAGACAGAGTGGAATGTACCAGCAACGACATAGCTACTTGCGGCATGATTCATACCAGGCAAATTCGCTACACGGCTTCGAATTTCTTCAGCTGCTTTTTGTGTAAACGTCAGTAGCAAAATATTTCGTGGATGAACATGTTTTACATTAACTAAATAACCAACGCGAGTTGTTAAAACAGATGTTTTACCACTTCCAGCACCAGCTAGTGTAAGGACAGGTCCTTCTGTCGTTTGCACTGCTTCTAACTGTTTCTCATTTAAATAAACACCTTGCTGTTCTAAAGCGCGGAAATACGCCGCATCTGCATCTTCTTCCATAATTAAATGGGTAGATGTTTTCGGAATATGATACGTCGCTTGCGGAATGCCAGCGTGTGTTAACGATTTTTGTGAAAATTTTTCTTGTGTCATATATTCACCTTCAAAACTATAGCATCAACATTTAACTTTAGCGGAAGAAAAAGAAAATAGCAATGTAAAAAACAGGAGGGGGTACCTCCTGCTACAAAATTATAATTCTTTTATCATCACGATGTGCGGGATATTTGCTTCCATAAATACATCAGAAGTCGTCACGTATCCGAGTTTTTTATAGAAAACTTCAGCATGTGTTTGCGCATGGAGTTTCAATTTTGGTAGAGACTCTTCCTTTGCGTGCGCTTCAAGTACATCCATAATGATTTTACCAATTCCTTTTTTGCGATGGGAAGCTAGTACGCAAATGCGTTCCATTTTTCCAACTCCATCAACAATGCGAAAGCGACCCGCACCGATTGGAATGTCATTGTCATATACAACAACGTGCGCCGAAGTATCTTCGAATTCATCGTATTCTTCTTCTGACGATACACGCTGTTCTTCTACAAAAACTTGTTTACGTACAGAGAATGCATCACTTAGCTGCTCGTCTGTTTGTACGATTTGTGCGTGCAAATTAGTTGTTCCCCTTTCCAAGGTGGAATGTTTCATGTACAGTCCAAGTTCCGTTTTCTAATTGATATAGAAGGTGGAAACGATCGATTGGTTGCTCATAATAGAAATCTTTCATACGTAATCGACCTAATACATCAGCGTGCTCTGCATCTGATAAGCTTTGACCGATTGTTAAATGCGGTACGAAAGCGTACTCGCGTTCATGTGTAAAGAATCCATTATGCATTTCTTCATTTAAGAAAGTAAGTTCAGGTGTTTTTTCTACTTTAAAATAAAGAACATTATTAACAGGTGCGAATGAACCAACTTTTCCAACATGAAGGGTAAATGGATTCGTTTTGTTTGCGATTGTATGTAACTCATCTACAATCGATTCTAATTGCTCATCTTGCGTCTCAAAGGGTGTTTTCAATGTAATGTGTGGCGGAACTAATGCGTAATGCGGATCATAACGTTTACGCAATCCGTTCGCTTTATCTTGAATCATTTTTGATGGAAAAATTACAATGCCTAATTTCATGTTCCAATTCCTCCCTTTGCAAGTCTAGTTAGATTTTGAGAATAAATCTCTTTATCTATTATATCAAATTATTCTGAATACTGCTCTCTATTATTTCATTGATAGAATATGAGAAAATGCTTTCGGTAAATCTGCTTGCCAATACTTCCAAGTGTGATTACCTTCAAACTCTTCGTAATGCGTGATGAAATTTCTATCTGAAAGAAGTTTATTTAACTCGCGATTCGGTTCTACGAAATCAGATGTTTGTCCATCTGTACGTTTTACATTTGTTTCTTCTGTACCGATGACATGATAAATTTCTAGTGCTTGTGGGTCTTTGAAATCTTTCGCTAAGTTAAGAACTGTGTCATCAACAAATGGTGATTGCATAACGACCTTACCGAATGTATGCGGATACATAAGCGCAGTCATAAAGGAAACGGTACCGCCAAGAGAATCTCCAATTAAAACGCGGCCTTTACCCATTTGATACGTTGGATAATTTGCATCAATATATGGAGCAAGCTCATGAGCAAGGAAACGAATGTAAGCAGCATTCTTTACATCGTTCGGGAAATACTTCTCCTTACGATCGTGTACATTTTTATATGGAATACCGACAATAATTGTGCGGTCAATTTCTTCAGTTTCACGAAGACGCTCAATTACACGGTGCGCTTTACCAAGTTGAAAATAATCTCTACCATCTTGCGCAATAACAACCGTATGTTTATGGAGAGGTGTATAATTTACTGGTAAATAAACAAGAAGTGTAAGTTCCTCTTGAAGTGATGTACTAAAAAATGAAATTTCTTCAATTCTCCCTATTGTTTGATTCATGTATATCCCCCTAAATAAAAATTTACTGTAATGATTGTAAGAGCGACGCTTGTAGTGAAAAGGAAAGAAATATTCACTAATAGGTGCTTTCATTTCTATTTTACCATAATGGTACGAAGAATCTAAAAATTTGTATTTAAGTTATGAAAGAAAACGGATATAATGAAGTGGGATTTTTTACAGGTGAGAGGGGAGACAGGATTTGAAACAAGAAAGGTCAATCGCACTACCATTAGCAATTTCCATTATAGCCATTTCATTCGCAGCAGTTTTTGTAAAGATGTCCTCAGCACCATCTTCCATTTTAAGTATGTATCGTTTATGGATTATTGTACTCATTATGCTGCCTATCGTTTGGAAAAAACGGGAAGAGTTTAGTAAGATTCAAATAAAAGATTGGGGATTTTTAATTGGATCTGGATTCTTTTTAGCGCTACATTTTCTTTTATGGTTTGAGTCTTTAAAGCATACAACAGTTGCTAGTTCGACAATTATTTTAGCACTTCAACCGATCGTGTCTTTAGTTGGAGGTTTTTTTCTGTTTAAAGAAAGAACAACCTATTCAGCAATTGCGACGATGGGTATCGCTATATTAGGTGTAATGTGTATTGGCTGGGGAGATTTAGGTTTAAGTAAACAAGCAATTTATGGAGATATATTATCCTTTTTAAGTGTAATAGCGGTTGTCGGTTATTTATTTATCGGACAAACGACAGTAAAGAAAGTATCGCATTGGATTTATAGCTTTACAGTTTTTGCATTCGCAGGTATTTTCATGGGAATTTATAATGCCATACTGCAAGTGCCTTTTACAGGTTATACGAAGTGGGACTGGACTATTTTTCTTTTACTTGCGATTGTACCAACAGTGTCACACGTAATTAATAACTGGCTATTAAACTACGTAAATGCAACAACAATTTCAATGAGTATTTTAGGAGAACCAGTTGGGGCATCTATACTAGCGTTCTTCTTACTTGGAGAAAAATTAAACGCAATGCAAATTATCGGCAGCATGCTCGTATTGTTTGGTGTATCTGTTTTCTTACTACAGCAACAAAAACGAACATCAAAAAATGTGGTAAACGAGCAGGTGTATACACAGGAACTATAACGAATTTATTGTAATATGAGAAAAGAGAGGTTATTGGTAACTTCTCTTTTTTGTTCTATGCTGAAAATAAAAGAGATTATATAGTGGAGTTAAATCATACGTTTCTCATACAAAGGGAAGGGGAAGCAAAGATGAAAGAAATTTTAATAAAATACATGACAAATCTTACAACATTAAGTGAAGAACAACAGCGCATGATCGTGGAAGAGTTACAAATTGAAGAATATAAAAAAGGAACAGTGCTCTTAAGACAAGGAGATGTTCCGTCTAAATGTTATTTTGTATTAAAAGGATGCATTAGGCAACATTGTATAGATGAATCTGGAAAAGAAGTTACATCAAATTTTTATACAGAAGAACAAGCGATCTCAAATTTTAACCATCATAAACAAGATAAATCATCCCCACATACGTTAACGTGTTTAGAAGACTGTATAGTAGTCGTGGGTGACCTTAATAATGAAAAGGACATGTATAATAAATATTCACAGTTAGAAGAAATGACACGCAAAATGATTGAATACAATTTTGGTGAAATACAAGAAGAGCTTATATTATTTATTGCATCGACACCAGAAGAACGCTACAAATCATTATTACAAAAACGACCTCATTTAATCGATCGTGTTCCTCAATATCAATTGGCAAGTTACCTTGGTATTACGCCAGAATCGTTAAGCAGAATAAAGAAAAGACTTAAGTAATAGATTTTCTGCCACCTTTTAGAAGTAGCCATATGCTAAGTCCTAATTCACCTGCAATCATAGGCAATTGGAATAAAACTTTAGTAAACGAAATGATTGCATCATATTGCGAAAACATCGTATTCATTACGTTAATGACGATATAACCGATTGCAGCAATGAGCAGTAATACACTAATAGTTTTCGGTATTCTTTTAGATTGAAAGGTTACATATCCTAACGTGAGAAGGTGTAAGCCGAAAATGATTAATCCAACAGACCAAATGTATTCAAAAGCTTCTAGAAATAACATTATATATGCTTCTGGATTAGCGACTGTACTTTTAGAAAGAAGTAATGCAGATGTTAAATTGAATATAGCAATTCCAAGTAGTACTGTATACATAAGACGAAGCCAGGCAGTTAGTAATGAGAGACTAGCGTGGATAGGCTTTAGAAAGAAATAAAGAGCCCATGCGACGATAATATCAGTAATAAAAATGATAATCCATCCAAAGATTTCCGCTTTGAAAAGTGAATTTGAATTTTGAATATTATGGAGTGTCGTGCTCGCATCTCCTTGTACAACGAGATTTGCGTGAACAAAACCGTAAGAAAAAAATGCAATGAATGTCATAGCAAGAAGAGAAGTACCAGCAAATAAGGCATACTTTCGTTCAGTCATAATACGTCCTCCTATTTTAATGTTGCTTTCATTGTAATAGGAAAGAGAAGGGGGTTCATTGACTTAAATCAAGAGAGGAGAAGTTTAGTGGAATTTCCATCAAAAAAAAGACGCATGGTTATATCCAATTTTTCTAGTTGTTATTGGTGCATGCATTGCTCCAATCTTTGCAGGGAGAGAATATTTTCTTATGTTTTTTACAATTCCGTTAGCTATGGTACTTACTTGGAGCTGGTTTACGACAAAGTATATTGTGGAGGAAGAAGTAATCATTATTAAATCAGGACCTATTAAGAAGCAGATTTTTATAAAAGATATAAAGAAAATTTCTAATACGAAAAATCCGTTAGCAGCCTATGCACTATCATTTGATCGATTAGAAATTCTATACGGATCATATGAAACAGAACTTATTTCTCCAAGAAATAAAGAAGAATTTAATTCGTTGTTAAAAAGAAAAAATCCTCAAATAGAAATAAAGTAAGAGAGTGGCTTCGTATCCACTCTCTTTATTTTACTTTGGATTTGTTATATAAGATTGTACGTGAACGATACATAATTCACGGAATTTTCCTTCGGCAGTTGTGACAATAACAACTGCTCTTCCCGCACTTTTTCCTGTAATTGTTACAGTCCCACCTTTTGGATATATGGTGATGACGTCGGAATTCATATTTGTCCATATAAGCTCTTTATTCGTTGCCTGCATTGGTAAAACGGAAGCTGATAAATCAGCGCTTTGTCCCATTTTTATTTTCAGCTTATTTTTTTGTATATGAATACCAATTACAGATATAACAGAAGGAGCAATTGAAATTTTAGGTGGATTTGGTTGTATGTTTAAGCAAGAAGCAGAAGTATTTGTGATAGGTGAAAATTTTCTTATATGTTGTCGCTGTAAAGATGCTAACATTTTGGAGTCCCCTTTCTGTATAAGTGTCGATATTAATAATATAAAGGAAGAATGTTATAGTAAATTTAACGAAACATAAAGAAATTGTTAAATTCGAGAAGAAAACTGTCTATAATAAAAAATAACCTCCGCTTGTATATTAAAAGCGGAGGTTATTTTTATAGGCTATGTTGTTTTTCAAAATCCTCAAATTGCTCTTCAACTTCTTTTGAAGGTTGTGTTAGTAAACTAACAATTACGATTACTAGTAAACTAATAGTGAAACCAGGAATCATTTCATATAAGAAGTCTTTTAAGAATTTAAATTGTGTCCATATAATAACAGTCGCGGCACCAGAAATCATACCAGCAAGCGCGCCCCATTTCGTCATACGTTTCCAATATAAGCTTAATAAAATAGCAGGTCCGAATGAAGAACCAAATCCAGCCCAAGCGTATCCGACAAGAGCTAAAATCGTATCATTTTGTTTAAACGCTAATGCGCACCCAACTAAGGCGATAACAAGTACAGCCATACGACCGACAAATACAAGCTCTTTATCAGAAGCAGAACGTTTAAAGAATGTACGATATAAATCTTCTGTTATAGCACTAGAAGTAACGAGCAACTGAGATGAGATTGTACTCATAATAGCTGCTAAAATAGCTGCTAATAAAAATCCAGTAATAAGTGGATGGAATAAAATTTTTCCAAGTTCAAGGAAAATTGTCTCTGGGTTAGATAATGTTAACCCTTGTTGTGAATAGTAAGCAATACCGATAAGACCAGTAAACATAGCTCCGACAACAGAGAAAATCATCCAGCTCATACCAATTCTTCGTGCGCTTTTAATTTCTTTTACAGACGAAATTGCCATAAAGCGTACGATAATATGAGGTTGTCCAACATAACCAAGACCCCATGCGAATAAAGAAATAATTCCTAAAGTAGAGGCACCTTTAAAAATATCTAAACGTGTTGGATCTACAGATCGAATTGTATCAAATGCAGGTCCAAGTCCGTTCGAATTCATAATTGTTACGATTGGAACAAGAATAAGAGCAATTACCATAATGATTCCTTGCACGAAGTCTGTCCAACTTACTGCTAAGAAACCACCAAATAGTGTGTAAGCTACAACAACGCCTGCAACAATGAATAATCCAACATGATAGTTCATACCAAATGAATTTTCAAATAATACAGCGCCTGAAACTAATCCTGAAGCTACATAGAAAGTAAAGAAAATCATAATAACAAGTCCGGATACTAAGCGTAGCATGTGAGATTTGTCGTGGAAACGGTGTTCCAAAAATTCTGGGATAGTAATAGAGTTGTTTGCCATTTCAGAGTAGGTACGTAAGCGAGGAGCGACATAAAGCCAGTTTGCGTATGCGCCTAGTGTTAGGCCGATCGCAATCCAACTACTACTTAATCCAACGCTAAACATTGCACCGGGTAATCCCATTAAAAGCCAACCACTCATATCGGATGCTCCAGCACTTAATGCTGTTACTGCGGGGCCTAGTGTACGCCCGCCAAGCATATAATCTGTTAAGTTGGACGTTCGTTTATAGGCGAAATAGCCGATTACTAACATCCCGAGCATGTAAATAGAGATAGAAGTTAAAGTTAACATCTGCGTACTCATGTAGTTCCCCTTCCTTTTGTCATGTCTTTTGATGCATTTTGCATATGTATAATCTATCATGATTATTCAGAAAAATCCATGTGAAAATATGAATTTTCTGAAATGTAAGCGTTTTTTGACAATGATTCACTTTTGTAATATATAATTTTCTGACAAAAAACCTTAATTTTAATAGAGTATTTATTATATTTACATAAAAACAGGTTGTTTTGTCAATATAATATTGAATGAAGAAAAAATATTTTTTTTGAAAAAAGTATTGACTTATTTGAAAAACGAGGAATATAATGAGTGCAACTTAAAAAAATGCAAGCGTTGATGAAGAAGAGTACACATGATGAACATGTCAGAGAGCTGATGGTTGGTGCGAATCAGTATGGAATTGATGTGGAATGGGCTTCGGAGCTTCCAAACCGAAACGAAAGAAGTAGGCTTTGGCGACATGATCTCATCGATACAAGAGACACGTATTGTTTTTGATACGGTAAAGTGCGTTACATTCGTAACGAATTAAGGTGGCACCACGGGAGTACCCGTCCTTTCTATAGGATGAGTACTCCCTTTTTGTGTATAAAAAATTGTTGAAAGCCTTATAAAAATTAAATATGTTAAATCGTTTAAGTAAGAAGAGTACGTATAATGGAGACGTTACAGAGAGCCGGGGATAGGTGGGAGCCCGGTGCGGTGCCATATACGGAATGGGCTTACGAGAGGTATGCTGAACAATTGTTTTCAGTAGGCAACCCGGGTTCCGCCGTTACAAGGATAAGGTATATATTTTGTACCTGAATAAAGCGGGATGCTTTTGCATCCAACATGAGGTGGTACCACGGTAAATTTATCGTCCTCTACATATTTCGATATGTAGGGGACTTTTTTATTTTTCAGAGTGAGGTGAAAGGCATGATGACAAAAGAGGAATTTTTGAAGGAAAAAGAACTAGGAAAACCATTTTTAATAATTGCTGAAGAAGAAGGAGATAGCATTACGCCAATTTCTTTATATAGACGTTTGAAAGGGAAGAACAAGTTTTTATTAGAAAGTTCACAGCTTCATCAAGATAAAGGACGCTACTCTTACTTAGGGTGTAATCCATATGGAGAAGTGAAAAGCGTTGGTACAGTCGTAGAAATAACGTTGAATGGTCAAACTGAAAAACTTCAAAAAAATGTATTACACGTATTAGAAGAAACGCTCGCACCAGAGCAAGTAGAGAGTCCATTCCCGTTTTGCGGAGGAGCGATTGGATATATCGGCTACGACGTAATTCGGCAGTATGAAAATATAGGAGAGGAATTAATTGACCCATTAAATATCCCAGAAGTACACGTACTACTGTATCGCGAGTCTATCGTTTACGATCATTTACGCCAAAAATTATCGTTTGTATATGTATACAAGAAAGACGATTCTAGCTCCTATGAAGAAGTCTATGAAAGATTACAAGTATACAAAGAGGAAGTACTAAGTGGAGAAGAGGCCGCGGTAAGTGAAGTGCTATCACCTTTATCATTTACTTCTTCAGTAACTGAAAAAGAATTTTGTGAAATGGTAGAAACAGCGAAAGAATACATTCGGGCCGGAGATATTTTTCAAGTTGTATTATCTCAGCGTTTGCGAAGTGAATGTAAAGGAGATCCATTTGCATTATACCGGAAACTTCGGATTGCGAATCCATCGCCATATATGTTCTATATCGATTTTCAAGATTACGTCGTTCTCGGTTCTTCACCAGAAAGTTTACTGTCAGTAAGAGACGATAAGGTGATGACAAATCCGATTGCTGGTACGAGGCCGAGAGGGAAAACGAAGAAGGAAGATGAGGAAATCGAAAAAGAACTGTTAGGAAATGAAAAAGAGCGAGCAGAGCATATGATGCTTGTAGACCTAGGCCGAAATGATATTGGCAGAGTAAGTGAAATTGGCTCTGTGACGATAGATAAATATATGAAAGTAGAGAAATACTCTCACGTTATGCACATCGTATCTGAAGTTTACGGAACATTGCGAAAACGAATGAGTGGATTTGATGCATTAGCGTATTGTTTACCAGCTGGCACAGTATCAGGTGCTCCGAAAATTAGAGCGATGGAAATCATCAATACATTAGAGCATGAAAAAAGAAATGTATACGCCGGAGCAGTTGGATATATTTCATTCTCAGGAAACCTTGATATGGCGCTAGCAATTCGAACGATGGTTGTGAAAGATGAGAAAGCGTACGTTCAGGCAGGAGCGGGCATCGTCTACGATTCAGACGCGATAGCTGAATATGAAGAAACATTAAATAAAGCGAGAGCGCTTTTGGAGGTAATGAAATGATTGTACTTATCGATAATTATGACTCATTCACATATAACTTGTATCAACTATTAGGCGAGTACGAGGAAGAAATTGTTGTCGTAAGAAATGATCAAATAACAATTGAACAATTAGAGGAGATGAAGCCGAAAGGAATTGTGCTCTCACCAGGACCTGGGAAACCAGAAGAAGCTGGGGTTTGTATCGAGATCATTCGTCACTTTTATAAGAACGTTCCCATCTTAGGTATTTGCCTCGGTCATCAAGCAATTATATCTGCATTTGGAGGAGAAATTGTTAGAGCAGAGCGCATTAAACACGGAAAAACATCGCGAGTGAAACATAACGGAACGTCAATCTTTTCATACGTTACGCAGCCGCTTACGGCAATGCGTTACCATTCACTCGTCGCAGCGCAAAATAGTTTGCCAAAATGCTTTGACGTATTAGCGACAGCGATGGATGACGGAGAAATAATGGCAGTTCGTCATAACTATTATCCGCTCTTCGGATTACAATTTCATCCGGAATCAATCGCAACAGAAGAAGGCGGGAAATTAATACGTGCCTTTTTAGCACAAGTGAAAGAGGAGGAAAGAGTATGAACAGTTATCTTCGAAAATTAGTAGAGGGACAGCATTTAACAGAAGAAGAAATGTATGAAGCAGGGCTCCTTTTATTAAGTGAAAACATATTAGAAAGCGAAATTGCTGCCTTTTTAGCACTGCTGAAAGCGAAAGGGGAAACAGCAGAAGAAATATACGGTCTCGTTCGTGCTCTTCGTGAAAAGGCATTGCCGTTTTCGAATCATATAAAAGGCGCGATGGATAATTGCGGTACAGGTGGTGACGGTGCGCAAACATTCAATATTAGTACAACATCGGCATTCGTACTTGCAGGAGCTGGCGTAAAGGTTGCGAAACACGGAAACCGTGCAGTTTCTAGTAAAACAGGAAGTGCTGATTTATTAGAAGAACTCGGTGTAAACATTAGCTGTACGCCTGGTGAGATTGATTACTTATTAGAAAATGTAGGAATTGCCTTCTTATTCGCACCAGCGATGCATCCAGCATTACGACGCATTATGAAAATAAGAAAAGAATTAAACGTTCCGACAATCTTTAACTTAATTGGACCGTTAACGAATCCAGTTAATTTAGAAACACAATTTGTCGGTATTTATAAACGAGATATGTTATTGCCCGTAGCAGAAGTATTACAGAAACTCGGACGAAAACAAGCGCTCGTTGTAAACGGAAGTGGATTTTTAGATGAAGCATCATTACAAGGCGAAAACTACGTCGCTATTTTAAAAGATAATGAAATAATTGAAACGAGTATTGCACCAGAGAACTACGGTTTTTCAAGAGTGAAAAATGAAGACATTAGAGGCGGGAATTCAAAAGAAAACGCAAAGATTACGCTCGGAGTATTAAGCGGAGAAAAAAGCGTATACCGCGATACCGTTTTATTAAATGCAGGGCTTGCTCTTTTCGCAAACGGAAAAGCAGAATCGATTGAAGAAGGAATTAAACTAGCGGCACATAGCATTGACTCTGGAAAAGCATTAGAAAAATTAAACTTATTAATTACAGCAAGTTATGAAAAATTAGAAAGGGTGAATTAAAGTGGGGACGATTTTAGACAAAATTGTAGAGCAAAAGAAAGTAGAAGTTGCGGAGTTATATGAAACGTATTCACCAGTAAAAGCAAAAAGGCAAACACACTCACTTGTAAAAGCTTTAGAGCAGTTTACTGTAATCGCAGAGGTGAAACGAGCGTCTCCATCAAAAGGTGATATAAATTTACATGTTGATGTACCAAGACAAGTTAAAGCATATGAAGAATGTGGTGCTGGGGCGGTTTCCGTTTTAACAGATAGTCAATTTTTTAAAGGATCGTTTCACGACTTACAAACTGCAAGAGCAGAAAGTAACATTCCGCTTTTATGCAAAGACTTTATAATCGATAAAATTCAAATTGATAGGGCGTATGAAGCAGGAGCAGATCTTATTTTATTAATTGTAGCGGCGTTAACGAAAGAGAAGTTAAAAGAGCTTTATAACTACGTACTAGAAATAGGATTAGAAGCGATTGTTGAAGTTCATGATGAACGAGAACTAGAAATTGCAATTGAATTAAATCCACATGTTATTGGCATTAACAATCGAAACTTAAAAACGTTCGAAGTAGATGTAAGCCAAACAGAAAAGCTCGGAAAACGATTGAATGAGGAAAAATTACTATGGATTAGCGAAAGTGGCATTCATTCAAAAGAGGATATTATTCGCATCAAAAGAGCTGGTGCAAAAGGTGTATTAGTTGGTGAAGCACTTATGACAACATCTTCTATTAGCAGCTTTTTCGATGAATGTAAGGTGAAAATATGAAAGTGAAAATTTGCGGTATTACTGATGTTGAAACAGCGAAAAGTGCGTGCGAATACGGTGCAGATGCAATCGGATTTGTTTTTGCAGAAAGTAAACGAAAAATCACTTCCGAGCAAGCGAAAGAAATTATTCAGGAACTTCCAGCGCACGTTTTAAAAGTTGGTGTTTTCGTAAATGAATCAGTAGAGATGATCCAGAAAATTGCAAAGGAATGCGGGTTAACACATGTGCAATTACATGGGGATGAGGAAAATTATTACATTAGAAGATTGAATATTCCGTCTATAAAAGCGGTAGGAGTAGTTGCGGAGAGTGAAATTAAAAACGCAAATATATACGAAACTGATTATGTATTATTTGATAGCCCGAAAGAAAGGTTTCATGGAGGAAATGGTAAGACATTCTCATGGGAGTTACTCGCACATATGCCAAACGGGTTACGAGAGAAAACGATATTAGCTGGTGGATTAAACATCCTTAATATAGAAGAAGCAATTCGAACCGTTCAGCCCTATATGATCGATGTGAGCAGTGGAGTAGAGACAGAAGGAAAGAAAGATATAGAGAAAATAAAACAATTTATACAAAAAGCGAAGGAGTGTTCCAAATGAATTATGCATATCCAGATGAAAAAGGTCATTACGGTATATACGGAGGACGATACGTTCCAGAAACGTTAATGCAATCCGTATTAGAACTAGAAGAAGCATATAAAGAAGCGATGCAAGACGAAGCGTTTCAAAAGGAATTAAATCACTATTTACAAACGTATGTTGGAAGAGAAACACCGCTATATTTTGCGGAAAATATGACGAAGTATTGCGGCGGGGCAAAGATTTATTTAAAGCGTGAAGATTTGAATCATACAGGAGCTCACAAAATTAACAATACAATTGGCCAGGCACTACTTGCGGTAAGAATGGGTAAGAAAAAAGTTGTCGCTGAAACAGGGGCTGGACAACATGGAGTTGCAACAGCTACTGTATGTGCACTTCTCGGTTTAGAATGCGTCATTTTCATGGGAGAAGAAGATGTGAGACGTCAAAAATTAAATGTGTTCCGAATGGAATTGCTCGGAGCGAAAGTAGAAAGCGTAGCGGCCGGTAGCGGTACATTAAAAGATGCTGTGAACGAGGCGCTTCGTTACTGGGTTTCACACGTGCATGATACGCACTATATTATGGGATCAGTTCTCGGACCACATCCATTCCCGCAAATTGTCCGTGATTTCCAAAGTGTAATTGGAAAAGAAACGAAAAAGCAATATGAAGCGTTAGAAGGGAAATTACCAGAAGCAGTCGTTGCTTGTATTGGCGGTGGTAGTAACGCGATGGGAATGTTTTATCCGTTCGTACACGATGAAGAAGTGGCTCTTTACGGCGTAGAAGCAGCTGGAAAAGGGGTCTATACAGAAAAGCACGCAGCGACTTTAACGAAAGGAAGCGTCGGTGTTTTACACGGGTCAATGATGTACCTTCTGCAAAATGAAGAAGGACAAATTCAAGAAGCGCACTCTATTTCGGCAGGACTGGATTACCCAGGTGTTGGGCCAGAACATAGTTTACTAAAAGACATCGGCCGCGTTTCTTACCATTCGATTACAGATGATGAAGCATTAGAAGCGTTCCAATTATTAACGAAAAAAGAAGGCATTATCCCGGCATTAGAAAGCTCACATGCTGTTGCATACGCTTTAAAACTAGCACCGCAAATGAAGCAAGACGAAGGACTTGTCATTTGTTTATCCGGCCGTGGTGATAAAGATGTAGAGAGCATAAAACGTTATATGGAAGAGGTGTAAAAAATGGGAGTAGAAAAAATTAAAGCAGCGTTTGAAAATGGCAAGAAAGCATTTATTCCGTATGTAATGGGTGGAGATGGTGGCCTTGGAAAATTAAAAGAACAAATCCGTTTTCTAGATGAAGCGGGGGCAAGTATTGTTGAAATTGGTATCCCATTTTCAGATCCAGTCGCAGACGGTCCAACTATTCAAAGAGCAGGAAAAAGAGCGTTAGATAGCGGGGTAACATTAAAAGGTATTTTTCAAACATTAGCTGAAGTGAGGAAAGAAGTACAAATTCCATTTGTACTCATGACATATTTAAATCCAGTACTCGCATTTGGAAAAGAACGTTTCATCGGGAGTTGTCTTGAGGCAGGTGTGGATGGCATTATCGTTCCAGACTTACCATATGAAGAACAACATATTATTGCGCCGCTTCTCCGCGATGCGAATATCGCTTTAATTCCACTCGTAACCGTAACGAGCCCAATTGAGCGGATTGAAAAAATTACGAGTGAATCACAAGGATTCGTCTACGCTGTTACAGTAGCGGGGGTAACGGGAGTACGTCAAAACTTTAAAGACGAGATTCATAGTTACTTAGAAAAAGTAAAATCACACGTCCACTTACCGGTAGTTGCAGGATTCGGTATTTCAACACGAGAACAAATAGAAGAAATGATTACAATATGCGACGGTGTTGTCGTAGGAAGTAAAGTCATTGAGCTGTTAGAAAATGAAAAGCAAGAGGAAATATGTGAGTTAATACATGCAGTAAAACAAAAAGAAGAGGCGTAAGTCTCTTCTTTTTGTTTCCTTTAAGAAATGTTAAAATATACAGAAAATACATATAGTTTAGAGGGTGAGAAGGCATGCTAAGACGTAAACTATTATATCTTTTTTTAACCGTACCACTATACGCTTGGCTTATTAGCATGACGAAAATAGAATTATTGGCTCTATTTCTAGGGTATGTATTCATCTTTTCCAACTTAAAGCGGATTCAAGAGCAATCTATTTTAGAAGTATGTATATTTTCAATTATTATAGAACTATTTAGTATCGTTTCGATTGTATTATTAAACGAATTATTCCGGGGGATTCATTCATTTGCATTAATGAAATTTGGGAATATTGTACTGCAAGTAGTATGTACTTATATTGTGTTTGCTGTTTTAGAAAAGATGCTTGGGCAGCAGACGGTTTTTCAGGATAAATAAGAGGCCTACTGTTAATAGGGGCCTCTTACTATTTTAACCTAATGGGTTCTCGCCGAAACGCTCCCATAACTTTGGAAAGCGCTCCGCTAGTTCATCTTCATCATCTTCCCAATCGAATTCCAGTTCAGGCATAGATGAATCATGCCCTTTTTCATCTAATAGGGAATCAAATTTATTCCACAGATCATCGTCCCATTCTGTATCACCGATTTCTTTTAAAGAGAAGGCTTCAAGTCCGACAGATAGCATTTCCTCGAATTCTGGAATAAGCTCATCTTCTTCATAAAACTCCGGAATTAAGTTTGCTAGGGACTCAGGGTGTTCTACTGCGGATTCAAAGATTTCTTGTCCACATGCAATAAGCCAGCCTCTAAAGTAATCAAATGAATCATCAGAGCATCCACCTAAAATAATATAAGCGCTAGCCCATAGGCTAGACGTATAAGATTGCTTTAAAGCGTTTTGGAGATGAATCTCAAAATCTATAATTTCACTTGTAGGCTTTTTAGATAATTGTTTAATTAACCAATCACTCGTTTCGTCTTTTGTATTCATTTCAGAAATAAATTGCCAAAATTGTTCTTTATTCATATGTATAACACCTCGGAAAAATGTATTTCTTAAAGTGTAACATTTTTTCGGTTATTCACTTCATTAACAATAACGAGAAAAACTGTTATAAAATTAATTGAAAAATATAACACCTGTTATATAATAGTTAAAATTGCATTTTTTACGAAATGAGATGATAGCATGGCAATATTGTTGGCACTTATCCCGATTATGATGATTTTCATTTGTTTATTTTTGTTTAAACAAACGTCATTAAGAGCCTCATTAATTTCTTATGCCGTTTCTGTCGGAATCGTTTTACTCTCGCCAACGTTTCAATTAGGGATAAGTGAAACTGTACACGCAACGATTAAAGGTTGGTTAATTTGTTTTATTGTCGGATACGTTTTGTTTTTCGGTATTTTTTTATTTCACCTCATGAACAAAATGGGGTATATCGATCAAGTAGCGAGATTTCTAGAACAAGTCACGCACGATCGATTATTGCAAATGCTTCTTATGTGTTTTGGGATTTGTCCACTTATTGAATCAGTGAGTGGATTCGGGATTGGTTTTATGGTCGCAGCTCCTATTTTTCTTTCTCTCGGTTATAAACCGTTTCAAGCTGTACTACTCTCGTTTATCGGTTTACTCGCAAGTTCATGGGGCGCGATGGCAACGGGTACAATTATCGGTTCTCAGCTTATTAACATGCCGCTCACAACTCTTGGCACAAATACAGCGCTATTAAGCATCCCGATTTTTGCTTACTTTATTATTCTGTCTTTATATGTTGTTGGTGGCTTTCAGGCAGTTATGGAAAAGTGGAAGGAAGGAGTAGGTTTCTTTCTATTATTTTCTACAGGAATCTATCTTTCTAACGCGTACGTAAGTGTTGAATTAGCAGGGATATTAAGTTCTATCGTTACAATTACATTTGGCTTTCTTATCATTAAATTAAAAGGGAAAAGTGAGCAAAACCTTTTAACGGAACATGCGGCTGCTGCAGAGAGAGAAGTATCCATTATAAAAATTATTAGCCCTTATATCTTTTTAACAGTTTGTATTTTACTTTCTCGCCTCGTTCCAGCATTACATGATTCGCTTAGGTCATATGCGGTTCTCGATTTAAAATCATACTCTTACAAATTAGAAATGCTGTATTCGCCAGGATTTTGGCTCGGTATGACTTGTTTATTTACAATTATTTTCTTCCGCATTCCATCTACTATTATTAAACAATCAATCTCACAAACGATAAAACAATGGATTCCTTTCGCTATTACAACGACGATGTTCATTGCAATTTCAGAACTAATGGGAGCATCTGGTATGCATTCATTACTCGCAAAAACAGCTGGTGAAACATTTGGTACCTTTTTCGTTTTCGTTGCGCCATTCATCGGCGGAATTGGTGGCTTTTTAACAGGTAGTAACGCAGGATCAAATGCGATGTTTATAAAACTGCAAATGCAAACAGCTCAAAACGTAGCACTCCCGTGGCAATACGTCACAACGCTTCAAAACACCGCATCATCAGTAGCGACAATCGCTTGTCCATCACGTATTACACTTGGTGCTTATTTATGTAATATCCCTTATCGTGAAAATGAACTATTAAAGAAAACGACGTTAATGATTTTTGGTGCGGTGTTACTTGTAGTGATAGAAGTTATTTTTTGGTACGTATTGATAAAGTGAAACTTTAATTAGTGGAGAGCGTTTTTCAGCCCCACTAATTATCAGCCCTCACCAATCGGGCTTTTACGGGCGGTCAGGCTCCCGCTGGATTTTTTTGTAGGGGGTCTTACTGCCCGTTAATGCGGGATAAAGTGAAAAATCCTCCTAACATAGGAGGATTTTCTTTATGATTGGATAATTTGTAAGTATGTAAAGCTGCTACTAAATGAATAGGAGATGAAAGAGATGCCCTTAAAAAACTACGGTGTGTTAAAAGGTACAGTTATACAATCTAAGATAGGAAAAGGGAAAACACCTCATTATCAAGTTCATTTACAAGGCGAAGTAGGAGTAGATTATCGCATTGCAATTAACGTAAAATCGCAAAGTTATCCGTCAGAAGTTTTATATTTTGCGAGCGAACATATTGATTCAGAAGCTATTCGAATTTTACCGACATTACCGTTTGGATTTACGGAAGTGAAAAATAACGAGCCGAGAGTTGCCTTAGATTATGTAAGGGGTAATTTATTTCATTCAAAACAAATGATTCCTTTGCCGGCTGAAAAATCGGGATCTGATAATGATTTAAATGAGAAAATAGAACATTATATAAAAAGAGCAATAGATGAGAAAGCAATTATTTATGCGTTTGGTGAAAGGTGGGGACCGGAAGAAAAGGTTCCGGATTCATATTTCCACTTTACACCTGGAAACGGTATACACGATATTCATATGAATCAAGGGAATGTAGAGAAATGGCAAGGTGATGACGGTATATGGCAAGATGGAGGTTTGCTCATTCATTTTGAGAAGAGGGAAGAGTGGATAGGTATTTTCCTTACCTTTCAGTCACAGTCATGGTGTACCGATGAAGAGGGGCATGCTCGTGTTCCGGTTGAGAATTGTGATTATAGAAGTGAGAGATAGTTTTTTAGAAATAGAAAGACCATCGCAAGTTAGATGGTCTTTTTTTGGGGTGATACAATTATTTACAATTAGATTTGATATGATTGAATAGACTGAAAATTATAGGCGGAGGGGGATAAAATGACAGAAAACAAACCGAAAGTCCTAATACTAGGATCATGCCATATGAGTGAGCATGAAGAATTATTGTCGGACGAGAGACAAGCTGAAATCACAGAACTTGTTTCTATCGTGCAGAATTTCCAGCCAACAAAAATTGCAGTTGAAAGCATTACAGATAATCAGGATAAATTAAATGAGAATTTTAAGCAGTACAAGTTAGGTACATATGAATTGGCATTAAATGAAATAGATCAAATTGCTTTTAGAATGGCAGCAAACTTAAAGCATGAACAAGTATATGCGATTGATTGGATGGGTGGAAGTGATGTTGTTAACTTCTGGGATGTACATAAATGGGTGGAAGAAAATCAGCCAGAACTATTCGCAGAAATATTTAGTTTAGTACCAGAAATAAACTTAACAGATACTAAAAGTGTACTAGAGTTTTATCAAGAAATGAATAATCAGGAGATATTTAATCAGCTGCATAAGTTATATGTAAACATGGCACGTATCGGTGATTTTGGTCATTATGTTGGAATGGAATGGTTAACGTGGTGGTACAAAAGAAACTTAATCATGTATTCGAATATCGTTCGCTTAATTGACTCACTTGAGGAGCGCATTTTATTTATAGTGGGTGTGTCGCATTGTTCGATTGTGAGTAGGTTTCTTGAAGAAGGGGAAAATTGCGAAATAGTATCACCAAAAAAGTATCTTTATGAAAAACATGTATTGAAATAAAAAGGTATCCAAATTTCTTTGGATACCTTTTATATTCAAAACGAACGCCCTCTTCTCATCTTATAAAATACAAAACTCACAAGTGTAGAAATACAAGAGAACAGCAGCGCCACACTAGAAAACGCAATGAGATACATATTATATTTCATTACTTTACCAATTAGTTGGTTACTATCGTACTGAAAGAGTCCCGCTATTATATTGAATAAAAATAACACGATAAACATGACGATGACACCGTCTATTGATCCTTTAATGTCTGGTTTACTTAAAGCGATATGTGCGGAAATACAAATAGCGATAAATAAAAATAACCAAAATGAAGGATTTAATAAATTGTTTAGCGTAAATAAATTTTTCAATAATACAAACGTTGATAGTAGCATGTTTTGGACCATTTCTACATTAATAGAAGTAGAGGCAATCGTTTTTTCGAGAGTTGTATTAAATAGAGAATATGAATCTGGTACGAAATAACGCATTAAAAGGATTAATGCAGTAATACCAGAAATAATAGGGCCGATTCCAATAAAGAAATTCCCAATTCGCTGATATACACTTTTTTGATTGTATTGGTGTTGTACGTAACCTAGAGCACCTTGACTTGTATCTGTTGGGAAGAACTGCGTTGCTACAATTTTATGACGAAATAGTACGCACATAATTGCATGTCCGAGTTCATGAATAGGAACACCGATCCACGCAGTTAATAGGAATCCTTTTCTTCCGAAAGCCCTTGACCAATACATTCGTGTGAGAGATTCTAAATAACCTAATAGAAATCCAATTACAATGATGACTCCAATTAAAGAAAATAGTTGGAGCACACTTGTAAGGAGTATTTGAAAAATTGAGTTTACAAATTCCATTGTCTTTCATCCAATCTGTTTAAAGTTTCACTTTATTTGCTATGTTTCATAATAGCATTATTTTTCTAGATTACTAGTACATATATTTTCTTTCGAAGGGAGGATTTCATAATCTTTTTCTTGTAGTCATGTTTTATGTCCAAAGTCATATATTGAATCTGTAACACCCTATAAGGTATATGCTTAAGGAGGGATGAGAGAATGAAATGTCCGGTGTGTAGTACAGAAAATGCAGCGGAGGCAAAGTTTTGTGGGAATTGTGGACATTCGTTAACGGAAGAAGCGGAAGCAAGTGGTACACAGGAAGAAGAGCAACTATCGCGCGCAGCGCAAGTAAAGGAAAGTCGGCCGAATGAAACGGTAGAGCAAGCGAAAAAATTTGCAAGTGGTTATTTTCAGTTCTTTCAAAATGCGTTAAAAGCACCGACAGCGATTATGAAAAGTGGAAGTATTGAAGTGCGAAATGGGATCGTGAGTCTTGTGCTTATTTGTTTTTTAGGAGCATGTATATTTTATAGAATAATGAGCGCAGCAACAGCCGTTACGAGAACATTTGCACCAGATATATCTACTCCCACATTTTTTGGAGAATCTGTAACGGTCTTTTTATTTTTATTAATTTTAACTTTATTTGTCGGATTTATTATTTTTGTAAGTGGTAAGATGATGAAATCATCTTTTTCTTTTCTTGAAGTATTCGGTATATGGGGAACGATAGTGACTCCGGCTATTGCTATATTAGTCCTTTCGTTTCTTTTTAGTTTCTTATTAATCTTTTTCTTACCGATATTACTATGGGTAGCTACAACATATATAGGGATTAGTATAATTGTAGCTATATTAAAACTAGACAACGGCGGCTTAGATCCTGTTTACACACTTATTATCGCAAATGTTTTCATTGGGATTGCAACATGGATTGTACTTTGGTCTTACATTAACACGATAATTCAAACCTTTACCAGAGGATTAACTGGCTTCTAATGAAAAGGTGGTTGAACGGATGAATGTATGTACAAAGTGCGGAACTCAGTTTGAAGACGGAGTGCAATTTTGCCAAAACTGCGGGACGAAGAGGGGACGTCCTGTAGTACAAAAGCAGAAAATGGGCAAAGGGACAAAAATTGGAATTATACTTTTAGCACTTTTTGTGATAGTAATGGGCGGATTGTATATGTATGGTGGTTCATATTATTCGCAATCAGCGCAAGTAGACCGTATGATTGCTGTTTTACAAGAGAGGAACGGGGAGCAACTGGCTGAGATGGTCACGACAGATGATCCAGCGGTTATTGTAACGAGAGAGAGTTTAGCGCCTCTATTTTCATATATAAAAGAAAATCCGTCTTACGTTAATGAATTGAAAGGTTATATGAAGCAAGGACAAAAGCAGGGTGAGGGAATAGAAAGAGTAGATTTTTCTTTAACAAAAGACGGGAAGTATTTCTTTTTATTTGATCGGTATAAATTGAAAGCGAAGACGTATTATGCAACGTTACTTACAAATGAAAAAGATACATTTTTAAAGGTGAACGGAAAAGAGCTTGATAAGACGAATGATAAAAAGTTTGATAAGCAATATGGACCGTTTCTTCCAGGGGTACAACTGTTTCAATCAGAATATAAAAATGAATATGTGAAACTATCTCGTGAAGAAAAGGTTGTACTTATGAAACAAAGCCAAAATAATGTAACGGTAGATTTAACGTTACAAGGACAATATATTACAGTCCAAACGAATGCGCCTGGTGCGACATTATATGTGAATCAAAAGCCAGTTACAACGTTGACCGGAGAAGAGATTACGTGGGGGCCTATATCTACTGATGGAAGTGCAACGATTTATTTAGAACGAAATGGTGAAAACGGAAGAGAAATGACAAAGGTGGAAACTGTCACCGCACTGTCGACTTATAGTCTTCCATTTCAAAAGAAAGGTGCAGAAAAAACAGTTATTTACAATGTCACCCCGCCAGTTACGACTCAATATGTATATAATGGTTTCATTTTCCCTGATAGTGATATTCGTAAATTAACGAGTGCGGATTTGGGATATTTAACGAAAGAACAATTGAAAATTGCTAGAAATGAAATATACGCAAGACATGGACATATTTTTCAAACGAAAGATATGCAAACGTACTTTTCAAAACAGTCTTGGTACAGAGAAAATCCGTATTTTACAGGAGCGTTAACTAATATTGAATCTTATAATGTTGAACTTATCAAATCAAGAGAATAGAGTGCGTGAAAAAGGTACAGTGCATATTACTGTACCTTTTCTATAGTTATTTAGCTGGATTAGGATCTCTTGAGAAAAAAATATGAAAGAGGAATGTGACTCTGCTTGCTTTTCCTGATGTAGTAACCGTTATTGTATTTGGAGATAAGTTAATAATTTTAACAGTACCGACCGGAAATATGGACTTACCGGTGTGTGATGCTGAGGCGAAGCGAGTGGCTTTCCAAATATCTTGTGCCACAAATTTGTAGAGGGAATTCTCTTTCTTTACAATAGAAGTAGGTGTTATTTCTATAAAATATGGAAATCGTAAAGAGTATGTAAAAAGAAGGAGTGGTAAAGTGAACTATGTCATTATTGGCGGAGATGCAGCTGGTATGAGTGCAGCGATGCAAATTGTTAGAAACGATGAAACTGCAAATGTTGTGACGTTAGAAAAAGGTGAAATATATTCATACGCTCAGTGCGGACTACCGTATGTGATTAGCGGTGCTATTGCTTCAACTGAAAAATTAATCGCACGCAATGTAAAGACATTTCGAGATAAATACGGAATAGATGCGAAAGTGCGTCATGAAGTAACGAAAGTGGATACTGAAAATAAAATTGTGTATGCAGTACATACGAAGACGAAAGATGCCTTTGAATTTCCATATGATCGATTATTAATTGCGACTGGTGTACGACCTGTTATGCCGGATTGGGAAGGAAGGGATTTACAAGGTGTTCATCTTTTAAAAACAATTCCGGATGCTGAGCGTATATTAGACACGTTACAAGCAAATAGTGTTGAGCAAGTAACGATTATTGGCGGCGGTGCAATTGGTCTAGAGATGGCAGAAACATTTGTAGAACTAGGAAAGAAAGTAAGAATGATTGAGCGAAACAATCATATTGGCACAATTTATGATGCCGATATGGCGGAATATATACATAAAGAAGCGGATAAACATAATATCGAAATTTTAACAAATGAAAATGTAAAAGCGTTTAAAGGAAAAGAGAGAGTAGAGCTAATTGAGACGGATAAAGGTACGTATAAAACAGATCTCGTTTTAGTATCTGTCGGTGTACAGCCAAATACTGATTTTCTTGAGGGGACAAATATACGTAAAAATAATAAAGGTGCAATTGAAGTAAATGCTTATATGCAAACGAATGTGAAAGATGTATATGCAGCAGGAGATTGTGCAACGCATTATCACGTTATAAAAGAGATTCATGATCATATTCCAATTGGAACGACCGCAAATAAACAAGGGCGACTTGCAGGGCTAAATATGGTTGATAAACGAAGAGCCTTTAAAGGTACTTTAGGTACAGGAATTATTAAATTTATGGATCTTACATTAGCGAGAACAGGGTTAAATGAAAAAGAAGCGAGCGGATTAAATATTCCGTATAAAACAGTAAAAATAGATTCAACCAATATGGCGGGCTATTATCCGAGTGCTACACCACTTTATTTGAAATTACTATATCGTTCTGATACGAAACAATTATTAGGCGGGCAAGTAATTGGTGAAGAAGGTGTAGATAAGCGTATTGATGTTATCGCAATGGCACTTTTCAATAAAATGAGCATTCACGATTTAGAAGATGTCGACTTAAGTTACGCACCACCATATAACAGCGTTTGGGATCCAATTCAACAAGCGGCAAGGAGAGCGGAATAGCACTTTTTAAGTGCTATTTTTTCGTTAAAGGGGAATGATCATTTTTGTCGAATAAAGAGGATTGGAAAATAGTTACATATAGGGAAGGGGATCATTAAAAATGGTTGTAGCACTTCAACAAGTTCAAGAATCAGAAAAAACGATTTTACGTAATTTGTACTCACTATATCTTCATGACCTCTCTAGGTTCACTACTAATATAACTATTGGAGCGGATGGTTTTTTTTGAATACGAAGATTTGGACACGTTTTGGAAAATCGATGGAATCACTCCATATTTCATAAAAGTTGATAATAGTATCGTAGGGTTTTTATTGTTATTAGAACGTCCATTTTTGAAGAAAGAAAATGACTTTGGTATTAATGATATTTTCATATTGAATCAATATAAAGGAAAAGGAATGGGTAAACAAGTTATTGAGAATTTACTAGAAGAGAAACGAGGACAATATTTCGTTATCGAACTTGTGGAAAATGTACCAGCAGTTTCGTTTTGGAAGAAAGTATATAAAGAACTGAATATTGAATTTGATGAAAGAGAGCAACTAATTGATGATGAAGAATGTCTCGTTCAGACGTTTAAAATATAATGAAATTGGTGCTCTTTACAATTACTTTGAAGTTTAACTTTATCCGCGTTAACGGGCAGCCCGATTGTGGTGAGGGCTAATAATCAGTGGGGGATGGGCAAAATCCTTGCTGATTAAAGTTTCACTTTATTTTGAATATAGCGTTCACCCTTGAAAAGTATAGTAGTTATCGCTTATATTGTCATATAGTATTTGTTTTTTTAACAAGCAATGAACGAACCAGGGGGTACAACATGGCAATAAATATGAAAACAATCGAAGAATGGATTGCTGAATCAAATACAAGACATGAAGAAGACTTTGGACACGTTGTTGAAGAGATGAAAGAAGTATGTGTCGGACTTGATAACGCGACGTTAATTTATACGAAAAATGTATTTTGTTTCGGCAAGAAAGCAGAAGTATTTTTCTTCTTCCAAGATCACGTTGTTATCGGACAAGAGAAGGAAGAGTATGTCGAAGTTGAGAAGTTAAAGTATGCTGATATTACAAATAGTAATTTAAAAACAAATGATAAAAATACTACATTAGAATTGAAGTTTTCTAATGGAAAAGCTATCAATTTAGATAGTTTAAATGATAACTACGGTACGAAAAACTGGTTATTTGCAAGACAAATTAAGAGTATCTTTAAATTAATCTAGTAAAAAAGCAGGCTTTGAACGGCCTGCTTTTTTACTTGTTTCCTATTACACAAAGGCAACCTCTCTCCTCATAACATTTCACACCTTTAAATCCTGTTTTATAAAAGAGGTTTACTAATTCTTCGGTCGCTTTAAATGTATCCATATGATATTGGATTTTGAAAGTTTCAGCGACTAATAAAAAGGATCCGTTCGGTTTTAAGACGCGAAACACTTCTTTTATATCGTGTTCAACATCAGGCCAAAAGTAGTGGGTTTGAAAAGCGGTAATGAGATCAAAGAAGTCCGGATGATATGGAATAGAGGAGACGCTTGCTTGATGAATAATTACTTTCGTTGCTTTTACATCCTTCATATTTGCTTTCTTTGAGTTTTCAACAGCTTGATTGGAGTAATCAATCCCATATATTTTCCCATGGGGAGTTAATCTTGAAAGTGTATGTATTGTTTTACCACCTCCACAACCAATATCTAAAATAATTGCATCTTCACGTATATGTATTTTTTGTAAAGCCCAAATTGTTAGTCTCGTATGTGCAGCATTCATAATGCAAAGCATAGAGGAACCGATTGTCCCATGAGGATTTTTCGCTTGCTCGATTAATCGTTGTAAAATACTCAATTCAAACTCTCCTTTTATATAAGAATATGTACTTATTTCGCTTCTAATAATTTAACTCCTTTAAAAAAGCACGCCATCAATTGGCGTGCTTCTAATTATGCAAGTATCCTTTTAGCCAATTCCGCGCCCGATACGCTCCAACTGGAATTTGAATGAGCGACGTTTCATTTCTGCCATCTATTCCATACAATTGATTACATAAATTTGTATCGAAACTAAGTAAAGGGTGACCGCCCATTCCCATAGCAGTCGCAGCTAAAACGAGTTTATGAACGAGTATACCAGCTTCCATTTGGTGAATACGGTATCCTCTATATCCTAATTCATTTTTATAGTAATCTTTATTTCCAATTACATGTAGACAAAGTGGTGCTTGAAACAGGTTTACGTTATCCATCGTCATACTGGATTGGAGGGGATAACGAAGGTCTCCATGCCGTATTGGCTGTATGGAATGTGTTTGACTGTTATAAGCGTAAGCGCCGTTTTCTATATCTTTTACGTTATAAAAGCATCCATATAATGAGACTCGTGCATTTTCATTTAAGTAATTACCATCAAGGTCGTTGTAATAAGGGAAGGAGAGGCTCGCTTCTTGTAGTAAAGTAGCGAGCTCGACTGCATCCCATTTCGTTAAAATGAAGTCGGCATCAGGTGAATATCGTTTTTTACAAAGGTGCAAGAAATCATATGATAAACGTTCTACTTTTGGTAGTTGTAAAGTGTGGGCATTATATTGATGTCGTTCTTCATGAGTTAATGTTTGGAAGTGTTCTGTCGATTCAATCATAGATGTCGCGTTTACTTTTGTTATCATCGGATATTCATCTACATGTTTTGAGCGAACGAAATGCTCATGTGTTAAAGGTGGAATTTGCTGCAGTAAGTCATGAGAAGTAACTGTTTTATTTTCATGATGATCATCGTGAAACCAATCTGTATGTGGTTCTGTACTTAAAGGAACGACCGCGTATACACTTTCTTCATTTTCTGATAGTCCGAGTAAATGATTAATCGCCCGGTCTAGAAACTGAAAATATACCCCATTTGTGTAGCCGAATTGTTTTGCGCATTCAAGCAATTGTCCGATTAGAACGCCACTATCTAACCCTTGCAGACGATATGAAAAGTTATTGTATTTAAAGAAGTTTTTCCAAAACATAGTAGATACGAATGCAGCGCCAAAACAAGAATGCATGTTGCAACGATTGCCGAGTGCTTCTGTAAGATAAGAATCAAAATTTCCTTCGCGAAGTAAGACGAGACGATGGTGTGCGGTGTCATAATGGTAAATTCCGTCTGGATAATGGTCAATCTTTAAATACATATATAATTCATTTGGATATAAAGCCCCCCCTGAAGGGATGAATCTTCGGAATAGAGTCGTTGTTTTATTATGTTCTAGGCTAGTAGTAGGTTGGCATAATTGTGTTAAACCAAACGAGTACCAAAGATAATGACCGATTTCCTCTAGGTTAGGTTTAGTAGAAGGATTACGTAATGTTAACGGGACTTCTAAAGAGAGAGGGATGACTGGTAAATTTCGATATAATTTATAAGGAAGTGGCGCATCTTCCCAATCAATCTCTTTATCGGGCGGCATAATTTCATTAATAGAGAAATGGAGATGGTGTAAAAAAGTATCTAGTTGCATCAAATTCCCCCCTTACTATAAATTATGGAAACGGATGCGGATGTGGATTTAATCCCTCATTCGTTAAAGGTTCATTTGTATAGCCGAGTGTCATCGGTACGGTATATACTCTGTCTAGTCCTGTAAGACGAGTGAGGTGGTGACCAAACGTCATCGGTAACATACCTGGAATAATTACTTTTACACAATGTAATCCATTCTTTTCTATGAGGGGGACAGTTTGATCTACAACAATTACTTCAAGCCCAGATTGATGTAGTCGGTTTAAAAGTTGATTCAGGTCAGATGTTAAATCCATATCAAATGATTGTAATGCATTCACTTCTTGGAACGTTTGCACCGGAGCATCGTCACGTAAAAGGAAGTGAAGACGTTCTTCAGCTTCTTTCAATCCGTATAGCATACTATGATCGCCCATTTGCGTAACAAGATAAGGATCGCGTAAACAGTTTTCATATTTTTCTTTGTTTTGATTCAGATCATCATCTGATATAAGTAACATGCCAGCTATTTCATGAATCGCAGTTTTGATTGCTCGAATGGGCTCCATATGAGCACCACCAGCACAGACGAGATTCATCCCATCTTGCCTCGTGTTTTTCGCAATCACCCAAATGCTCGGAATACCGTGTTCCATCGTTGCGTTGAAAACGTGTAATTCATATCCAGTAATCGTACGCAAGCGCTCAATCATTAATTGTAATTCAGTATCCTCTGCCGAACTAAGATCAAGACGAGGAAGAGGTAATTCTGCATACCATGTGAGTAAAAAAGCATCGCGCTCTACGATTTCTAATATGCCATGAAAAATGGCCTCTTCTAAACTACCACCAATCGCACATCCATTTGATGTTTCATACACAAAAGCATCTCGATGACCAAGGCTATAATAGGCGATTGATTCTGGGACTAGAAGTGGTCTATCTTGTGATAAAGAATATCCCCATACCCAACTTTGCTGATGATCAGGATCAAATGGTTTAAATGGAAAAGGATCACGATTATAATGTTCATTTGTATGTACACCAAGTGTGAGGGGATTCAGTGCGATATCCCCTAGTTCACGAAAACTACCATGTACATTTGTCTTTTTGCCACGAGGTGACATGCCGCAATATCGTTCTAATCCTTCCAAAATAGCAGTTGATTCACTGAGTGCGAATGAATTAGTTCGGCCCGCGACACCTTCATTCCCAAACATTAACGGCATATTTATAATGACATCAGCGAACGGTAATAAAGAATGCTGCATTTTGCCGTTTAAAATTCCGGTTCGATAATCTAAATAATCTTTCGTTAAAAATGTGTTTAGCTCATGAATCGAACGACAGCGATACGCCTCACTGCTCGTTTTCAAACTCGGTTGTAAAGAAATCTTTGATGCATCGGCTGTATCGTCAGACAAATTGCTACATACTGGACAGAGAGGATCTGGAAGAAAGGAATGCCGGGTACATTGTAATGTTTGTAAGTCTAGTAAAATAAGTTCGTTTTCTAAAGAAGAATGTTCAGTAGATAATATTTTCTCTGTTTCAGCATGAATGAGCTGGCACATTTGTAAAATTCCATTTTGGGTGGCGCGTACATCACGCCTCGTCACATCATTTGCTTTTAACGCATATTTTCGCTGTAATTCCCACATTTCTCGTTGATCAAAGCCAGCTATAAAGCGACGGCCATCAGCGCAGTTGGTACATCCTGTGGCAAGAGGGTGAATGTAAGGGCCGATAATCCCTTCACCAAATGAAGTGAACCCCCGAAGCCATGGAATATTACTTGAGCGAAAGATAAGTTCGGCATCATGATGAACGGAAGAAGGAGAGCCGTCATGTAATACAAGAGCGAGATGAATATTTTCAGGGAGAGTTTCTGTAATTGTATGTTGGCGGATGATGGAGTATTGTTTACACAATTGATCATGTACATAGTCTGCGAGTAGGCCATCTCCTATTAGTAGTATGTTTTGAGTCATTTGCTTTCACCCTCCTCAATTAATACCCCATATACACCATCTAAGTTATCTTTTAGAAATGACTCAATTGCTAAATCAAAAACGAATGGATAAAAATTGTTTTCTGCTAAATTTTGCAGGGCAACCTGTAAAGACTGTACGCCTGGAACTTCTTGCTCTTCTTGTATTTCTACCCTAAAAGAATCAGTACTACATAAAATAATGGATGATTCTGGCAAAATATTAGCTCTATAAGGAACCTCTTCATTTTGAATATGAAGGAGTGCTTGTTGCAGAGCGTTTCTTAGTGCCAATGTCATATTAATATTTGCTGCACCATACCATCTATCATTTATACCGACCCAAACGACAGGAAAACCAAGTAATTCCTCACTTATTCCAACTTTAGGCGTTTCATGAATTGTAGAGAGAGCATTGTAGTAAAATCTACAATGGTTATCATGTATTTCGGTTAAATCGAGTTCTGTAATTTCTTCTAGCATATGTGATTGCCGCTCACACAACTTATTGTTTAAATGTTTTTGTAGTGCGCGGTATACACCTTCTGTCATCGTTTCACCAGCACCAATACCGATATCATTATGTTCAGGAATAAGACGATGAATGATTTCCTCTACATATGTTTCAATCCCTGTTAAACCAGCTTCGCGGCGCGCTTCATTATGAGTTAGTCCACCACAAGTTATAGTAGGGAGGAGAGCGCTAGGTCCGTCTGATAATGGATTTGCGACTTGAATATAGCACTGTGATAAAGGTAATTGATATAAATTTTGTTCATCCCACATATGGAATATACCAGCTTCTCTAGATGTTAATGTATCAAAAAAGCGGAAAATTTCAGTTGAATCAAATTGTTCGGAACGATGTGCAAGGTTTTCATGAAGATTTTGCACCGTATCAATTGTAAAGCTTTCATCAGTTGCGAGAGGGTGCTTTATAAAGGGATGCCACTTTCCTTCAAGTGTTTCAAAGTTTAATAAATAGAATTGCGGGTTATTCTGCCGATGTGAATCGTCAGCGACATGCTTAAATAATTCAAAAACGATAATATTTGCTAACATTGCACCTGTAATTGGTGAGAAAGGCTCTGTTGGATTTTCATTTTGTAAAGTGGTTTCATGTAGCCGATGCCATGCTGATTCCCAGCATTCTTCACGCTCTGCTATTACGACAGGTCCAGCTAAACCGATTCTTGATAAGCATATAGCAGGGATGAAATTTTTTCCTTCATCTCTACAAATAGCATGTATTGCTCTTAAACTTTCAATATCTCCATTTTGAGAAACGTATAAAATCCAGTCGAAAGGCTCGAATACTTCATGTAAAGGACGATCGATTGTAGTATCTATTTCTTGTATAAGTACATGATCATCATTTGCATAGGCACGTTCTATTAGTTCATGAATTCGATCGTAGTTTGTTTCGGCACGATCTGTAACAAGATAATGAAATGTAGGTAAGCCGGATTCAAGCAAAGAAGAAATTAGGGAAGTAAGCATATCCCCAGAACCAATTATAAGTACATTTGCTGTGCGGTACGTTTGGAATTTTAAAGCACCTGAATGGGAATCAGCTTCTAAAAATTCAATTTGTGAAGCATATCTGTCGAGCAGTGCATCGTTTAATTCGTGAGGAGCATCTTGGCTTACATCACGAACGAAACCATTTTCATATAAAATCTCTCCAATTTCAAACACTCGATTTTGATAGGGGAGAGGGAGACCATCCGTCAATTCCTCTAAAGAGTGATTACCATTAAACATAGGCATTAATTTCTCAATCCAGTTATAAATTCCAGCACCATCCATACGGAATGAACTGGAGTTATTTCGAAAATAGACACCCCCGTTTGAATCGGGGAGGAAGAAAGTATCTTTATTTGTTTTGAGTTTCGTGTGAGTCGGAAGAGTACTCATTTTTATCCCCCTTATGTTTTGTAAGCATACATTATTAGTCTATGTAGTGCGATTTGTCCCTTATGAGCATAAAAAAAGGCTGTAGAATGGATTCATTCTACAGCCTTTAATAGACTCTTAGTCTATCAACCTTCTAATAATAATGATTTTGGATCTTCAAGCATATCTTTAACAGCAACAAGGAAGCTAACTGCTTCTTTACCATCAACAATACGGTGATCGTAAGATAGTGCAAGGTACATCATTGGACGGTTTTCCATACGCTCGTTATCGATTGCAACTGGGCGTACTTGGATTTTATGCATTCCTAGAATACCTACTTGTGGGCTGTTTAGGATTGGTGTCGACATTAGAGAACCGAACACGCCACCGTTTGTAATTGTAAACGTACCACCTTGTAATTCTTTTAATGAAAGTTTGTTATCGCGTGCTTTTTTACCCAATTCACGAATTTCGCTTTCGATTTCAGCGAAGTTTAATTGGTTAGCATCGCGTACAACTGGAACAACTAATCCATCTGGAGCTGCTACTGCAATACCGATATCATAGAATTTTTTAATGATAAGCTCATCGCCTTGAATTTCAGCATTTAATAATGGGAATTGTTTTAATGCTGCAACAACTGCTTTTGTGAAGAATGACATAAAGCCAAGACGTACATCATGTTTTTTCTCGAAAGCATCTTTGCGTTCTTTACGTAATTCCATGATTGCACTCATATCAACTTCGTTAAATGTTGTTAACATTGCAGATGTTTGTTGAACTTCTACAAGACGTTTTGCAATTGTTTGACGGCGGCGGGACATTTTCACGCGCTCAACTGGTTTTTCGAATTCAGTTTTTACAGCTGGAGCAGGAGCTGGACTTTTTGGAGCAGCTGGTGCTTCTTTTGGCGCTGCAGCATGAGCTTGTACATCATGCGGTCTCACACGTCCAAGTGGATCTGTGCTGCGCACATCGTTTAAGTCGATTCCTAATTCACGAGCCATTTTGCGAGCAGCTGGTGATGCGATAGGACGATTTGTATTTGGTAAACCTTGAAGAGCTTTATTTTGTTCAGCACTTTGCGCTTCAGCTTTTGGTGCTTCAGTAGTTTCTTGTTTTGGTTGCTCAGCAGCTGGAGCAGGTGTGCTTACTGCAACTGCTGCGCCATTAGCATCTAAAATTGCGATAGTAGCGCCAACTTCAACTGTATCTCCAGGTTCGCCTAGTAATTTCGATACAATACCTGAATCTTCTGCAATGATTTCTACATTGACTTTGTCAGTCTCAAGCTCAACAACGCTGCCACCTTTCTCAACTTTGTCGCCTACGTTGATAAGCCATTGTGAAATAGTTCCTTCTGAAATAGATTCTGCAAGCTCAGGTACTTTAATTTCGATCATTTTAAATGTCCTCCCCTTATTTGCCTAACGGTGTGTTTTGTCTTCTTTAATCTTCGGTAATCTCCATTTATTAGCCCGACTTGGGCAGAATATCTGCCCAAGTAGAGCCTGAAAAATTCATTGTTACTTTCAGTTGCTGTAAACTTCAATTTCTTGTTTATCTTGACGGAAGTTGTACTTCACGTCTAAAGCGTGCGCAACGATTAGTTCTTGCTCAGCTTTGTGAGCGAATGGATCGCCACCAGATGGACTAGAACGATCAGGGCGTCCAATATAACCTGTTTTCACTTTATCGCCAGCAAGCTCGAACAGAATTGGAGCCATGTAATGCCATGCACCCATATTACGAGGTTCTTCTTGAACCCAAATGATTTCTTCTAAGTTTTTAAAGCGTTTAATAATAGATTGAACTTTTTCAGCAGGGAATGGGTACAACTGCTCGATACGAATCATATGAACTTCATCTAAGCTGTACTCATGCTTACCATTGTCGATCTCTGCTGCTAAGTCAATCGCCATTTTACCTGTGCTTAAAACAAGACGTTTTACTTTGTTTGGTTTCATACCAAGGTTTTCTTGTTCTAAAGCAGGTTGGAAACGTCCTTCACTTAACTCACTACCTGTTGAAAGTGTAAGTGGGTGACGTAATAAACTTTTCGGCGTCATAATTACTAACGGTCGAACAGCTTCTGTTCCTAAGATAGATGCTTGACGACGCAAGATATGGAAGTATTGTGCCGCGCTCGTTAAGTTTGCAACTGTCCAGTTATTTTCAGCAGCTAATTGTAAGAAACGCTCTGGACGTGCACTAGAATGCTCTGGTCCTTGACCTTCATAACCGTGTGGTAATAGAAGAACTAAACCTGATTTTTGACCCCATTTTGCTCTTCCTGCTGAAACATATTGATCAAATAACGCTTGCGCAGTATTTGAGAAGTCACCGTATTGCGCTTCCCACATAACAAGAGTTTCTGGAGCGAATACGTTATAACCATATTCGTAACCAACAACAGCAGCCTCTGATAACGGACTGTTATGAACAGAGAATGAAGCATTGATATTTGGTAAACGATGTAATGGTGAATATGTTTCGTTTGTATCAGTATCGTGTAATACGATATGACGATGCGCGAATGTACCACGCTGTGAATCTTGACCAGTTAAACGAATTGGCGTACCTTCTTGTAAAATAGAAGCGAATGCTAACGATTCAGCAAGTGCCCATTCAATTTTACCGTTCTCTTCAAGAGCATCTTTACGGCGCTCAAGAATTTTCTTCACTTTTGGATATACGTTAAAGCCTTCAGGCCAAGATAATAGACCTTCATTAATTGCACGAAGTGAGTCAAGTTCAACACCAGTGTCAATCGGCTGGATGCCTCTTGCAACAACATCTGGAACTTTAACGTGAATTGTTGCAGCACTTGTATCAGCAGGTGGTACTTGTGCGTATTCAGCTTTTAATTGCTCTTGTATAAACTGAGTAATTGTTTCAACCTCATCTGCATTTAGAACGCCAGCAGCTTGTAATTGATCTGCATAAATTGCTCTTACAGTTGGGTGATTTTTAATCTTTTTGTACACTTGTGGCTGCGTAACTGCTGGATCATCCATTTCGTTATGACCGTAGCGACGGTAACCGATTAAATCGATTAAGAAGTCTTTTTGGAACAGCGTACGATATTGGATCGCAAGGTTAGCAGCAGCAAGACAAGCTTCCGGATCATCAGCGTTCACGTGAACAATCGGAATGTCGAATCCTTTTGCAAGGTCACTCGAATATTTCGTAGAACGAGAATCATAGCTATCAGTCGTAAAGCCGACTGCATTATTTGCGATAACATGGATCGTTCCGCCAGTTTGATATGCGTTCAATCTACTTAAGTTCAATGTTTCAGATACAATACCTTGACCAGGGAATGCAGCATCACCATGAACTAAAATTACGAATGACTTTGAAGTATCTTGTTCTGGAAGACCAGATTTTTTACGGTTCTCTTGAGCCGCACGTGCGAAACCTTCCACAACAGGATTAACGAACTCAAGATGACTTGGGTTATTTGCTAAAGTAACACGAGTACTAACTTCTTCATTACCAACGACTTGTTCTCTACCTAAATGGTATTTCACGTCGCCAGTCCAGCCAGCATTTGCCTTTACGCCTTCTATTTTTGCATGTTTGAACTCAGCAAACATGTGACTATATGGTTTCTCTAATACGTGAGCAAGTACGCTTAGACGACCGCGGTGAGCCATACCAATCATGACATCTTCTACGCCGTTTTTAGCACCTTCTCGAACAATTTCATCTAATACAGGTACAAGCATATCAACACCCTCGATAGAGAAACGCTTTTGACCAACGAATGTTTTATGCAAGAATTGCTCGAAACCTTCAACAGCTGTTAAACGTTTTAAAAGAGCAGTTCGTTTTTTATTTAATAATGGTTGACGCAATGAATTTGATTCCACCATTTGATGCAACCACGCGCGTTCTTCACTATCTTGTATATGTGAAAATTCATAAGCTAAAGATTTTGTATAAACGTCTTTTAATCTATGAATTACATCAAGTGCAGTGTGAATACCTTCTGGTGCATCTTGCCATACTGTTTTAGCTGGAATCGCTTTCAAATCAGCATCGCTAAGTTCGCTCATTGTTTTCTCGATAAGAGATTGTCCATTTGCAGCATCTTCCATTGGATTAATGTGAGCCAACGTATGCCCGAAAGAACGAATCTGCTCGACAAGTTGAACGACCTTAAGAATTTTTTCAATGTTTCCAGTGTTTTGAGGAGAAAAATTTGTTGCTGTGTTGTCCCCTGTTACGACATCATCTTGGAACGAAGGAGCTCCAAAAATTTCAAAAAGCTCTTGTAATTCCGGATCAACAGAACCTGCGCCAGTTACGTAAAGATCATACTGTTCAATAACATAACCAAGGTTCGGACCATGGAACTTGGCCCAAGGGTTTGTCGTTGTATTCTTCCTCGTCATTTGTTTAAACCTCCCAATGCATATAATCCTTTTCCATACAAAAAGGTGCATTTTGCTCTTTTCAATAATTGATGAACCAATAATCAATGTAAATGTTTTCTTTACTCTTATGTTATTACAATAATTTACATAATACCAAACACTATTACTTATCTGTTTTGTAAAAAAACATTCACAATAACTTATCACCCAAGTTAATCTTTCATGTTATAAAGTAATTTTACAAAAAAAGGGGGTGGATATATTTGGTATACCTACATTAATAACTATAATTGTTGCATTTAAATATAGGTATAATCGTTGGAATGTTTCGATAAAAACTCGTTCGAATTATGTATATTGAAATAATAAGCGCTTTCATTGATATTATACAACAATACAACGGAATATAGTATAAAAAATAAAAAATTATGAATTTAGCATAAACTTTATTTCGATAGTGTTAAATATTAAAAGGAAAATGAAGGATTTCTACAAAAAAAGTGGCTATACATAAAAAATGCTTCATAAACCGTTAGTTTCTATAAATATGGCGAAAAACACCGTAAAAACAACAGCACATTTCATTGAATAAAGAGAAGAATGAAATGGTTTAAAAAGATAAAACACATATGGAGATATTAAATTTTTATAAAAGCGGGGAGGAGATATAGTAACGGATATATACATTGTTCCATGTTCCGTTTCAAAATAGACGTGTTGAAATTGAAAAAGTTTCTTCTATATAAATAGAATGCAAAATAATCCATATGAATGTAAAGGAACCTTGACGTAAAGTCTCCTTTACATATATACTCGGTATAAGGAAGGAGGGAGAAATTTCCTTGGAAAACAAAATGGTCGAATACAGAAAGAAATTTGGACTATCTCAAGAAAAATTGGCTGAAAAGCTAGGGGTTTCCAGACAAACCATTATCTCAATTGAAAAGGGGAAATATGATCCATCACTTCCGTTAGCATTTGAAATCGCAAAAGCATTTCAGACAACGATAGAACATGTATTTATTTATGAAGGAAAAGAAGAGGGGGAGTAGGAATGAATTATTCACAAAAGTACTTTGTTGTTATGGGAATTATTTTTCTAGTTATGAGTGGATTTATGATATTAACAGGTATAATGACGCATTCTGCACCACCAGCTATAACTTATCCATTACTTGCGATGATGATCATGTGTTTTTGCTTAAGCTACTTGCACCCGCAATTTAAAGAAAAAGATGAGCGAATGAAACTCATTCGTTATAAAGGAATGTTCTTCACCTTTTTTGCACTAACGGCATATTATCTTCTTTTCTCTATTGGTTTAAACTTAAAAGTAATTACACCATCTGCAACTGAACTATTGAACATATTAATGGCACTAACGATGAGTACAGTCTTTATCTCATTTGTTGTTTTGTCTAAAAGATATTAAGATGTAAGAGAGAAAGGAAGATTAATAAATGCAAATGATATACGCTTTTGGTATGGGGCTTGTTTTATTTTTGGCGGTATTCTTATTCATACGTAAAGACGTCCAAGGCGGGACGTTAACGAAAAGAGGGTTCTATAAATTAATCGGCTGTTTAGTCGTTATGTTTATAGCGATCGTTGTGTTAGTTGTTTTAATTAATAAGTCATTATAGAAATTAAAAATGGGACCTTACATTTAGTAAGGTCTTTCTTTTTGAAATTAAAACTAAAAATTACCATAAGAACTATTTACTGACTATATCGTGTATTATATAATCCAATAAAATGATAGTTAAGGAGAATAGTATATGAATAAAAAAACTATCTTCTTTTTATTAACATGTTTACTACTTGTAGCTAGTATTACTTATATAGTATGTAACAAGAGAGAACAAGTACCACCTATATTAGTATGGGAGGATCAGGAATACTACGTTACAAATGAACCTGCAAAAGCAGAAGAAATTGGGCAAAGGCTTGGCGAAGTTACAAAGAAAATTGAAACAAGCAAAAAGCCTACTGAAAATAGTGAATCTAATATATTACAAGAAAAAACAGAAGTGTTCGCAATGATTTTAGAAGAAGAGGATGATAAAACACCTTTAGTTGTAAAAGAACCTTATAGTGAAGAATATAGAATAGTCAGGCCGATGTTAAAACAAGTACTATAGTATAAAGTGAAGAGAAATTTTTTGATAGAGGGCAGTGAATATCATGAGGTGGAAAGCGGGAAATTTTGAAAAAATAGAAACGAAGGATTCATCTATTGAGCAACTTATACATACATTCAAGGAACAAAACCTACATGGTGGAGCGGTTATAAGCTGTTTTAAAGTACATAACGAAAATTTTTTCAAAGAAATACCTTATGGAGAAGATGGACACGAGCACTTTTTCAGAAGAATCTTCAACTCTTTAGATATAATCAATAACTTAGAAGAGTTAAAAATAAATACATCAGAAAAATATAAGTTTCATTTTCAAGGCAGTAACGCAGTAATTGATGATTGTCTAGGGGGAACTGTCTTTAAAATATAAGATCATGTGTAAATCTGAGAAATTTCAAAAGAAACATGTAGTAGATTTCAGCTAGTGATGTGTATGTTTACATGAAATAACAAAGAAAAACCGACTCCTTGTCAGGAGTTGGCTTTAATAAATACCCTATTCTAGTTAGAGTCACGGTTTCGCAAGTGATTTTCATACTCTGCTAACCATACTAACATCAAGTTTTTTAATTCAATAGTTTCAATTTCACAAGTATTTTCTCCATCTTCATAAAAACGGTGTAAAATTTTTGTGTAATCTGCTTGTATTTCTAAGTTACAACTATTTCCGCTTATCTCAAGAAAATCTAATTCTCTATTTAATACTTTATCTAAATACTGTATACCATGATTGCTATGAATATCATCTTCTAATAAATCTGCAACTAAAGAAATTTTTTCTGGTAATTCAATCATTAGGGTATTTAAGGGACCCTCATAAATCCTATATGTATATTTCATAAGTAAATATTGTCTCCTTTATAAATTAGTAGAGTGGAAATGCTGAAATGATTCTTCCGTTTGAATCAATAAATAATCTAATCTTCATACCATTTGGAGCGGTACCAATATACCTATTCCCTCTTCCGGAGTAAACTTTATTATTATATGCTACTTCAATGGCTTTGAGGACCTCTGTTCTACCCCAATGATCCGGGAAAAATGTTGAAGGTAATGTTTTAGGTACACCATTTACTGAAACTTCAGCTTCGTATACGCCATAACGGTTTGGTGATCTTGTAACTCTTAGAATTTCTCCTTCGGCCATCATACTTTTATGATGATACCCTCCAGCAGCTCCTGCTTTATTTAGATTCCCGTGAAATATATGTTCAACCGTACCATTGTTTTTATAAATAGAATTAGGATGAGATTTGAATTTATCAAAGAATAAGAAAGTATCTTTAGCTTGTTTAAACTCAGGTATATTAATTCTGGATAGTCCACCACTTCCGTCAGCAAAAGCAAGCTGACTGCGATTCCCCTTGAATAAAGAAGCGGCGTCTTGCAAGCTTTGTTTAGCATTTCGAGAAACCTCAGCTAATGTAGTACCAGGTTTCAACATTGCAATCTTATCTACACCTTTTGCCCCTAACAAAGCAAACATACCATGAGACATTATACTTCCATACAATTCAGCTCGACTATTCCAGTCTCCGTTTACAACGTTAGTATTCCATGAATCTGAAATTGTTTGTTTTATTGCATTAAATGTTTCGTCTAGGTGAGAAACAGCTTCAATCGTATTATTAATACTATCTATTGGGTGGATGGCTGAATCTAAAAGTCCTTCTATCTCATCACCAAGAGCTTCACGACCTCCTTTTATAAAATGGTATGGTACACCTAATCCAGCTTTTTCAAAAGTAGATTCGACTTCATCATCTATAGCGCCTTTTATTTTATTCACATCTTTATAAGCCGCTTCGACACCATGTTTAAATTTATCATATAAAGACTCATCAGCATTTTTTACTTTGCTAAGATCCTCATAAGTTTCTTTGAGACCGTGATTAACTTTGTCAAGTAAAGAACCATCATTTTTCTTGCTATTTAATGGACCACACATTGCCCCTTCTTCGAGATTTACGTCATATGAAGCATCTGCGGTACGGAATTTCTCAGCAATTCGTTTTAATTATTCTTCCACATTTGCGATTGCATTTATAGAAGTAAATGCTTTTGGTTTCGCATCATTGAACATTTGAACGAAATGTTGATTAGAAGCACCCATCCATTGATAGCACAGGTGATCAATTTGATCACATAAATTTTGATGAATTGATTCTAACGCATGTCTTGTGTTAAATGCCCGTTTTGCGACTTCTTCTAGCATTTCAGGCGTTACTTTAATCTGAACCATATATTTCCTCCTTTCCCCGATTAAAATTATGAGCCGAAAGGGTAAATATGTAAATACTTAAATGAGGAAAATATGTATTATGATAGATTCCGATAAACCAACTGTCATGTGTTCCTCTTTCTTAAAACGATGCCCCTCAAATTTTACTTTTTCATTTCGCATATAAAGGACATAGCCTCGAATTATTTCCGTAGCAAGAGCAGGCAAATCATGTGGTATATCTTTTTCGTTTAAATACTCGATAAAATAATAAAAGCTTTCGCGGTACTGACGTAAGGTACCAGGTGCCCGTCCTTCGGCTTCTTTTACGTGAGTGAATGTTGTAAATAGAACGTGTAAATCGTCTAAAGTACGACGAGTGGCACGCGTCTGTTTTATACGTTTACCTTTCAAACGATTAGAAGACAAACAAAAAACCCCCTTTCCGTTTTATAACGAAATAGGAGGTTTCCATACCGACATACAGTTTGGCGGTGTACCGTAACCCTGTCGGTTAAATCAACGAGTAAATCATCGCATAAAAATAACGCTCTATCCGTTGATAGAACGCCATTTCATCGTAATATATGACCCCGGAGAGGCTCGAACTCACGACCTCCACCCTGTCAAGGTTTGGGAGTTGGGGTTTTATGTATATCAAGTATTTTTATTACGTTTTTAACGAAAAACCACTTCACATGAATTATTTACTAATTTTATTATAAAAGGGTCATTTACTGTTGTAAAGTGGCTAAGCCTTCAAGGAATATCTTTTTTCGTAATTCTATTCGCTATATACATATTCTTTAGTGATAAAGAACCTTTATTTTAAAAAACTGTTTGAAAGATTGCTTTTCTACCTGTAATGCCCTATGGTTTCAAAGATATTAAAATAGGGGAAGCCTTAAATGGTTTTCTACGGATAATGATAGTTGAATTGATCTCCTATTAGTTAAGGTGTGTCGTATGACATGCCTTTTTCTATTTATATGAAGTTCCCAAAAAAGGAAGGTGAATAAGGTGGAATACAAACAGGGCTTTGACTATCGTTTTATTAAACCTGTCCGACAGTTGAGAAATCAGACTCAATCAGACTTTGAACAGGTCATGGGCGTTGATAGAAGTACCATTGGAAAACTAGAACGGGGTGAAATAGAGTTCACACCGCTTTACCAAAGCAAGTTTAAGGATGCTGTTAAACAAATAGGAATTTCTAATATTGAGTTGATAAGTGTCAGTAGAATTTTAGAAATGAAAGAACAACGAGGATACAAATAATTATTGGGGGTATGGGAAATGGAAGTAAAAGACTTATTCGTTGAAACTAAAAAAATTGTAAATGAGTACAAGGAAAAAACTGAGGTATTAAATCAAGAAGAACAGGAACTAAAAACAGAACTAGGGGCGTTACAGGAAGAAATGACAGCGATTTCCCTAGATTCTGAGGGGGCTAACTTATCAGAACGTATTTATTTAAAAGCACAGGCAAAGGAAATTAACTCTAAGGTGGAAATCATTCATTCTATGTTAGAAGAACTGGACGAGAAAAGCACATCTTTAAAACTGGCTTATGTTCCAGTATTTCAAGATGTATTAAGAAAAGACCGTTCTAGTACTAATGAGTATGATATGACAGAACTTGCTATCCGTCACCGTTACGAGTTGTTAACTGAGATAGCTGGTGTAGGTAAGCAATTCCAAAAACAATACCATGCAATTGCACCTGATATTTATGAGGTATTCGACGACCCAAAAGTTAAAGAAGAGTTCCCACGATTAGAACATTCTTTTGAACAAGACCAATACAGACCGTATTTTAGTTGGTTTGAAACATCTGTTGTTTCTAAGAATGAAGTGTTTTCCGCTACTCGTGGCAACCTTCCAGAACATTTAAAAGTACCTAAGGAGGCTAAATAAGTGAACTTAACTAGCATTGTAAAACAAGACGTACTGACAGAACTGAGAAAAGGCAATACAGACGTATTGAAAGGATTACCACCAGTTTTAGCTATGAAATATGGACTGGCGTTACAAAATGAAGCTGGTGGCTATATCGAGGAATTAAAAGTAAATGATAAAGAATTAAATGAGGCTGTCCTTAATCGTTTAAAAGACAGTGGCGTCAAAGAAATGCTGATTAAAAAGATTGAGGCCGAGGAAAAGGCACACGCTGACAAGGTAGTACTGGCAAAGCAAATAAAAAAAGAGGTCACTGGTGAATAGCTGGTGATCTTTTTTAATTTAAGGAGATAGAAACAATGGCTTATTACGATAAAGAAGAACAAGAAACAGTAATTGTATTTGAACCGGCTACAAACTTATGGGACATACATACAAACGTTCCTAAGCACATTAAGAGGTTGAAAAAAGACTATATAGCATCGGTTTCTTATGAGGGAAATGATTCCGATGGTAAAACCATTGCCATACGTTTAAAGGTTACAAACCTACCACCTAGCTACATTTTTAACAAGTAAATAAGGGGGAACTATTATGGATAAGTTAGAATTTGAGAAAAGATTAAACAATATATATAACGGTGCTGTAACGTCCGTGACACGATATATAAATGAACGTGCTACAATGTGTTTCCACTGTGATAAGTGCGGTGCAGAGTTTTATAACAAGGCTGGTTACATGATTGGAAAAGACCATCAAAAACATATTTGTACTATGCCTTATGGTGATAGAACTGGCAAAAGGTTAAGTAGGGTTAGTCATAGTAAGGTAAAACCTCAAAAACGAAAGAAGAATTCTGTAGCTACTGGAAAACAATTCTATGGAATGGTTATAAATGATTACACCCCAAATGAAATAGCTAAAGAATTAAGTATTTCTCATTGGATGGTGGTGGACTACTTTAAAGCGGAGGGACTAATTTAATTGTCTCTCCGCTTTTCTTTTTATTTGCCCTTCCAAACTATCCATTTTCACCTCTAAGTTATCCATTCTACCATCTAATTTATCTATCTTATTATCTAACTTATCTACCTTCTTCTCCATTGCGGAGACCTTCTCATATATCTGTTGAATCAATCTCTTTTCATTTTCTGTCATTGCAGCTAGACCCCCTAAAAAGTTTTCAGAAACCGTCGTGAAAATTTTTCTTGAGATACGACTATTCAATTTCAGCAAAATTCGTAACCACCACCATTCCCTAAATCGCTGTACAGCAAAGTTAATGAGTAGTTGTTCACGAATCACAAGTTAATCGTCTAGAATTGCGAATTTCAGCACCTCCAAGCCTCGTTTAGTAAGTTCGATATTCAGACAGACTATCCAGCCATACAGCTTAATGACTTGCGGTTGACCACTTTCTACAATATTTACCTCGTCACTATTACTATCCTTCCCCGCATAATAAAAAGAGAGTATTGAGATTACTCAATACTCTTTTCATGGTTATTGTTCTAATCAATTAGGATACAAAGTGATATGAACATTTAAGGGATTAAGATAGGAAATTTCTACTCCCTCAACCAAGTTTTCATTTTCAAGTTCCTTGATAATTTCTTTTGCAGCCTTTTTAACATCTATTACATAATTAAAAATTTGGGCAACCGCCATTCCCATTCCTCCACCATCACAATGGCCGTTCCCAGTCCAAAATAAACTTCTATCAATTATATCTTGCATGTAATGTCTTTTTTTGAGTGTTTCTTGGATTTTATCTTTTTTGTAGTTATATTCCACTAAAAGAGTAATTAGGTCATGTTCTTCTATATATCGAAACCCTTCTTTAATCTTTTGATTAACTAATTCATCTATTGATTCATTTGCTTTTTTAGATAATGACAACTGTATTTCTCTTGTTTCTCCTATATCTCCAACAGAACCAGAATGAACTTTTAATGTCATTCCATCTTTCCAAATGTTCCAGTATAAAAATCCGTTACTACTCTGCTTAATCAATTTAGTCAATATATCTCCTTCAAAATTATCAGGATTTTGACGTGGTATTTTCAATTTAATCTCTCCTAGCGAATTTATTAGGACGTCCTATTACTAATATCCCCCCACCAGCGTCTTTAATACCCATTTTTATATAATTAGAAGTTAGTAGATTACACGAGGTTTCACTGGATTACACTGACATGCACAGGTTAACACTGATAAATATAAAAATTATTGTATAAAACTTGCTTTGATTTTTTCTAAAAAAGTAATTTTTAAATTTTAGTAGAACCCTAATCTTCCGCACTAAAAGTTTAACTTGTTGTAGATACAGGAAGATGAATTCCATTTAATACCATATAGATTCCGCAAACTATAGCATATATTTTCCAGACAGCAGACCGCCTCCTAGGCACCCCCGCCCCCGTAGGGTGTCGTATCCGTATATAGAAATATAATAGGCGTCGCAACGTCACCGCATAACGTTCTTGCAACTGTCCTTGCTGATCTCGTTCATTACTCATTCATTGATTGCTTGTTTCTTTTCTTTATTCGTTTGTTCGTTCGTCTTTCTTCTTTCATTGTTGTTGTCCTCGCCTCGCTACTGTCATTGTCTTGCACTTCAGCCTAGCTGTTCCTTGCCTCTGTATGTGATATACAGTACATCTAGCCCATTATCCAACCAGCATAGCAATCCAGTAGTCGTATTATAACGCCCTATATAGCGATTTCCTAGCGGGTATACTTTTGATTGAAGGGAATCCTGTGTCATTGCGGTGCTGTGTAGCTTCAATCAGTAGTGTTAAGTTTTGGTTATATTATTTATAATAAATATGACTTGTTGTATTGATGTTCCGGAAAAGTAAGAATACAGCATCTCGTTCAATTTTAAAAGGAGATGATAAGATGGAGGAAAAAGAAGCGTTAACATTGGAGGATATTGCTAATTCATTATGTGAAATGCTAATGAAGAAGTATTGGGGGAAATTATGGATTCTTCTAGAAAAAAATCCTGATTTAAAAAAGAATTTCACAAAATTCTTATTGAATCCAGAGAGGGTAATATTATATTTGGGCAAAACCCATTGGGGTGTAGAGTATATAGGGGATGTTAATTCTCAAGAAATTATTTCAAGAAATAACGCTGATATTCAAATTTTAGACTATTCAAAAGGAGAGAATCTATTAACAGACATATTGGGCATTGATTTTAGTAAACAAACAGGTCCAGTAATGGGATTACCTGCGTATAACGAAGACCTGATTTTTCCCACTAATGAGGCAATGGACATTATGATTGGGAATGGTTGGAATTTATTTGGCCAGTCGATGATATTGGGTATCAATACAAGCGGATTTGTATTACAGGAAGGCATGTGCCATAGAATAGTTAACGGTTTCTTTTATGGAACTAACCAATCTGGTCTAGTTACCAGAAATGTAAAGTGGCTAGATTTGTTTCCATTAAAAATAGATGATACAGATGTAGAAGGAGGTGCATTGGAATTTTGTTTGTGGCCTAATATTGCAGAAGTCATAATGCATGATGTCCATTTTCAATATCCTCTCCCTTCTGGATTTAGGGAAGAAAAATGGTATAGTTTAAATCGCTTTGTTGAGTTGATTAGTTCTAAGGATACGAGTGAACCTCAAATAACAGCTTTTCTAGCTGAACCTGAAAATCAATTTATATTAAAAATGGCTTTTATGGGTAAAAAAATATCTTCTGAATGTGAACTAGAATGGCAATCAGAAGAACGTAAAGCAATTAGACCAGACTTTTTTATAGAAGGGTCAAATGGTTATTCGGACATTGTTGAATTTAAATTACCTAATTTAAAAAATATAAATAACATAGTAGGGCGGGAGAATAGAGAAACTTTCAGTGCGGAGATTAATTCATATATTAGTCAAACAAGAGAATATGAGTATTATTTTGAAGACCCTAAAAATAGAGAGTTTGCAGAAAAAAAGCATAATATAAACGTTCTTTACCCGAGAAGAATTTTGGTAATGGGAAGAAGATGGATGCTAGATACCCCAGATTGGAGAAGGTTAGAAAATGATTATAGAAACATTATGATTAAAACCTATGACGAAGTTATAGATTTAGTTTTAAGTCATTTATATTCATAATCTAATTTTTTTAGAGGGATGGAGAATTAAACAACATTGTTTTAACTATAACTAAGTGCTACTATTACCGCTTATTTAACATGAAGTTGATGTATCAATCCGTAAGAAATGTAGATATAGGTAAATAATTATCGATTCCTGTAAGATTATAGTAAATATTTCAATTTTAATTTGGTATTATTTACTTATAACCTTAAAGGAGTGAGTTGCGTGAAGTTAGAAAAAGTGATTATAAAAAACTTTCGTTCGTATGACACATATACCGAGATAAAATTTGATGATTTAACGACTATTGTGGGGAAAAATGACGTAGGTAAATCAACTATTTTGGAAGCTTTAGAGATTTTCTTTAATAATAGTACAGTAAAAATTGACGCGAAAGATTATTGTGTAAAAACAGGTGATCCTAATGTGTTGATTGGATGTGTTTTTTCTGGATTTGCAGAAGAAATTATTTTAGATGAGACTGCACCTACAACTTTTAAAGATGAATTTTTACTTAATGAAGGTGGAATGTTAGAAGTTCATAAAATATATGATTGTTCTAAAAAAACAATTAAACCAGAAATTTATTTAAAAGCATTGTATCCTAATGAGGCTATAGAGAAAGATAAAGCTTTAATTCAGTTAACGCAAACTGAATTGCAACGAAAAGTAAAGTCTATAGATTTAGAAAATGGCCCTACAGATTTAAGGACAAATCATTTAATGAGAAAAGATATTTTTAGTTCGATAGACTTAACGAATTTAGCTATTCGTCCTATAGCCTTAAATAAGGGAGATAGTGGTACAGTATGGGAGAAAATAAATCCAACGTTACCTATTTTTACTTTGTTCCAATCAGATAGACCAAGTTTAGATGGAGATTCAGAAGTTCAAGACCCTATGAAAGTAGCTATAAAGGAAGCCTTGGAAGATGTTCGGGAACAATTAGAAGATATTGAGAAATTGGTTCAAGAAAAAGCGATGACTGTTGCTAATTTAACATTAGAAAAATTAAAAGAAATGGACCCTTTATTAGCAAATGAATTAACACCTAGTATCTCGGAAACCCCAAAATGGCCGAATGTATTTAAATTAACACTAGAAGGAGATGAGGGGATTCCTATAAATAAACGAGGAAGTGGAGTAAGAAGGTTAATTCTTTTGAATTTCTTTAGGGCTGCTGCTGAAAAGCAAGATAGTAGTACAGGCAGGAATATAATTTATGCAATTGAAGAACCTGAAACTGCACAACATCCGTCTAATCAAATTATGTTGGCAGAGGCATTATTGAAATTAAGTAAGAAAGAAAACACACAAGTTATATTAACAACGCATGTCCCTGCATTCGCCAGCTTATTGCCAACAGATTCTTTAAGATTAATTGTAAATTCGGAACAAGGTAAAAGTATTTTAAGTTCTAATACTAATGAATCAGTATTAGAAAAAATAGCTGAAACTTTAGGTGTATTTGCATCACCTATTAGTAGAGGAGTAAAAGTGGCTGTTTTTGTTGAGGGACCTAATGATCTAAGTATACTAAAAATATTAAGTTCAATAATTGCCCGAGAAAATCCTCAAATCGTAGATTTATCTACTTCTGATGATGTAGTGATTATTCCTTGTGGAGGGGATACATTAAGGGGTTGGGTTGAAAATCAATATTTGAAACAATTGAATGTACCCGAGATACATATTTATGATAGAGATATTATGGAAGAGGGTAAAGAACCGAAGTATGAAAAGTGGTGTAAAAAAGTAAGAGAAAGAAATGATGGTTCGGTAGCTTATTTAACGACCAAAAGAGAGATTGAAAACTACATTCATCCAGAGGCTATAAAAGAGTTTTACGGATTAGCTGAATTGATGTTTGGTCCTAATGATGATGTGCCTAATTTGGTGGCCAGCCTAACTGTATATGGAGAGAGTAATGTAAAGAAAAAATTGAATAATCATGTTGCTAAACGTTTAACATATGAACAGATTAGAGAAATGGATACAGAAAATGATATTGAAGGAAAGTGGCTTTCATTTATTAGTCAATGTGTTAACGGTATAGCGGTTGAAACTGTTTAGAATTAAGTTATTCTAAAATTAGGTTTCCGAACTAAGTTTGTGAATATGTAATACTGCCTATTAGAGAAAATAGTTAAATATAGAAGTGCGGAATATATTCCGAGTCCTTACAGTAGTAGGTATTGGCATAATGCTGTGTGAAGACCACATAAGCAAGATAAATGCGTAGAAACTTGAGTGCTGGAGTTTCTGGCCACGGGTTCAAATCTCTTTAATATTTTACATAAGTCATCCAACATCTTGAATTGAAGGTGTTGGATATTTTTTGTTGTTTGAAATCCAAAGAAGGTATATACCTTTGTAGAAAATATAGAATCTAAGATAGATTTTTAAATATACGTATTATTATTTACAATCAAAACACAAGACTTGATACATAAGAATTAGGATAGAATTAGAGTAGAAGTGAACCCCCCCTCGTTTAGAGGGTTATTTAAAGTGGTGTCATAACTTAAGAGAATTAACACACATAAACTCCCTCTGTAATATCAAGGTATCCACGGGTATCGTAACTTAATGGTATACATCCATATAGAAAAATACAGATATGCTAAAGTGTCTATAATAGGTCAAGGTTTAGATGTACAACTTGAAAGCACTACAAAACAAAAATTGCGGAAAAATCTACTCTAAAAATTTTACTGGAACTACATCTGATAGATCCCAATTCAATATAGTTTTAAGTCATCTTTCCAATGGTGACACATTAGTAATCACTAAATTAGATAGATTTATAAGGGACATGCGTAAAGAGATTGAGGTTATTGAACACCTTTTTAAGAAGGACGGTCGTGTTCTCAATGCAGTAATATTAGAAAATACAATATAGAAGAAGATTATCTAAAGAAAAAATTGTTATACTAAAAGATAGGCTTAAATAAATTAGGGGTAAATCCTTACCCCTTTTTATCCTCATCCCTTTTTAAACTTGTTTCATTCTACGTTTTTCCCCAACAAAGTGACCCCAGTCATAAGCTAACTTCATGATTATAATTTCTTCATCTGTAAGTTCACGTTGTAGATACCCCTCAATGTAAGCCCTTGTGGCTGTACTTACATTCCTCATTGTACTTGAATCGACGTGATTATGGAGAAGATAATCTAAAAATCTCCCCCTCTCACTGTTCTCCATGTGTTTCATGTATTCAATCATTTCTTCAACTGACTTAGTACCACCAAAGTGCTTTTCTGATAATACCTTTAACAATTCAAATTTCTCAGTATCATCCATTTTATACATAGCTACTAGAATCTCATCGGCTGTCATTTTCTTAGTCATTGCAGCAAGCCCTCCCTAAATGTTCCTGGAAAATTGGTGAAATTTTATTTTTAAGAATCGGGTATTGCATTTTAATGTCCTCCTAAATGTAGTTGTTTTGTCGTTACATTTAGGCACTTGCAAAAGGCACAAGTTTTAGGACATTAAAATTGTGATTAACAAAAAAATTCTTACAGGTTATTCCGCATGACCATTCATTTGTTTTTCTAGTTCTTTATCAATTTCCTTATTGTGTTCCTTAATCCATTCATCACACTCAGAATCATAAAAGGTTTCTAAGTCAGTAATAAGTTTCCTTGCTTTTTCAGGTGAAATGATTTTACCCCACCTGTCCATAAAACAGAGACCTTGTTCCTCAGTAACGCCCTCATTATCCTCAATAGTGACTGTTATTTCCTCCAATGTAATCACGTTATTGTATTTAGATACGTTCATAGCTTTTCCCATTAGTTGCTTCCTCCTAGAAAATCATATTTAAGGTATTCAGGTAGATTATTATAATCAACATTTGCTGAACCTTGTTCTCCTTCCTCAACGTTAGGTGCTACATTGCCCACGAATCAAAAGTTAATCACCTCAGAATCGTCTATAGGGCATTCTAATATTTACCATAAAGGTTTAGAAACCGCCTCGTATATTTAGTAACCACTAGACGACCTCAAAAAAGACCCCCTGCCCCCTATGGTGGGGGGGTTAGGGATACAAATAATAGCGAATCCCAATGTAACGCCCAGCGTCCTCGCAACTGTCTATGCTGATTACCTTCATTACTTGTTCATTGCTTATCTATTGCCCTCACCTCGCCTCGTGTGCCATGCTTGTTACTTCCTTTTATCTTACTGGTATCCTTGGCAATGATAGTAGGGTATATAGTACCCCAGCTTAGTCCTTAACCTATTATCTTACCAACGTAGTACCGACCAGTATTGGTATTATACAGCCTTTACTTATCGATGTTCTAGTAATACGTTTTTGATTGACACTATTGATTGGAAGGAATTACAGCGTGGCTTTCAGTGATTGTTTTCACCTACAATGTATCATAAAGTCTACACTTTTTGACACTCATAAAGAATGGCTGTATTATAGGATTTACAAAGTATCAAAAAGTCGTATCAAATAGAAAACAATATAAAGGGGAAAATTACAATGATTTATGGCTATGGACGTGTAAGTACAAATAAACAGGAACTTGATATTCAAATTAAAGCACTGAAAGAAGCAGGTGCTACAAAGATATATAAAGAAAAGATCAGTGGGGCAAAAGCTGACAGGAAAGAACTTAACAATCTATTAGAAGTAATTAAAGCTGGCGACACGCTTGTAGTAACTAAAGCTGACCGTATAGCACGTTCTTTATCACAATTAGAGACAATCGTTACTGAGTTAACAAATAGAGGTGTAGCGGTACATATAATCAATATGGGAATGTTTACAGCTGAGACAATGGAGAACCCTATGACAAAACTATTATTCAATGTATTAGGGGCGTTTGCTGAATTTGAACGTTCTATGATACTTGAAAGAACTCAGGAAGGCATTAAAGAGGCTAAAGAGAAGGGCGTTAAGTTTGGTAGAAAATCTAAGACACATAAAATTGAAGGGGCTTTATTAAATGCCATTCAGCAAGTTGAAGCTGGTACAATATCACAGCCTGAGGGGGCTGAATTTGCAAAGTGTAGTGTTGCTACATTTAAGAGAAGATTAAAAGAATACAGAGAACAACAAGGGGCTAAATAATGGCCTCTTGTTTGTGCAGAAAAAATAATTTTGAGGCGACTGTATAAAGAGGGAGTGGAAGCGAAAAAAGTGAGATTTGCACAGAAAAGCACAACTAATCCATTCTGATGAATGCAGTCGTATTAAGGAATGAACACTGTTTTTTTACATTTCACTGATTGTGCATTCTATAGCTGAATTCACACATAAGATTCATGAAATTACGATATATAGTAAAACCCCTCAGAAATAACCTGAGAGGTTTCACATACTATTAAGATTACGCTAGTCACTATTTAGCTAGTTTCATAAACTCGTCACTGTGGCTATCTTTGTATTTCATAAACAAGCCATAACAATCTTTTCGACTCTTACCGTTTACAATACTTTTAATAGTTGCCTTAGTGACAGGAAACATTGTTTCTAGCTGGTGTGATTGTAATCCTTCTACCTTGTTTAGATACAGTATTTTATATACGTCTCTATCTGTCAATTTTATGTTGTTAAATCCAATACCATTCATAAACGCCTTTCCTTTCCAAATAATTTAGCCTTTTAATTCGCCTTTCTTATTCAATTATCATAATCTTCTTCATCTGGATTCTCATCAATTGGTTCTAGGTCTATAATTAAACGCTTAACAATTCCTTTTTCATCTGTTTCACCAAGTACAGAAAACCAACCTCCATCACTTTCTGTCTCTATTTGTAGTCCTAAAATATCACAGTCCCCTAATCGAATAGTTTCTGTGTCTGTAGCAAACTCCCCTAAATAAATAATGCTATTCTTAACGTTTGTTTTCATTGTTAGTACCTCCAAGTATTTTTTTGTGGGCTTGTTATTGCCCTTACAATTAGGTACTTGCAATTTCATTTCATAATAGGACATCAAATTGAAAAATTTTTATAAGAACACAAAAAAGTTATATTCATTACATGAAAAAGCTTGATCTTGAAGTAACCTTACTAATAAATCTTTTTTATGATTCAGATTCTTAATGCTTTCCCATTGCTATTCTCGTGGGAAGATTTAATGATAAAAAATAAAAGGATCGGCTACTATGTCCATCCTCGTCTTTTCTTATATTCTTGGTCAACTTCTTCTATACATTCCTTTGAACAGAACATTGAACCTGTCGGGCTATATTCGTCACAGTAAATCCAAATATAATATCCACCACCCTCAGGTTCTTTAGGAACATATATAACTTTGTCGCAATGTCTACAGCGATAGTGCCAATGCCCCTTGTATTTCTTCTTATATGGATTGTAAGAATATCGTTCTAGTTCCAAGCTATTTCCTCCTATACTTATTAAAGCACTTATATCATGTTATTGATTTTTTATTCTACCTCGGCTACGCCTCGTGTTCGGGCAAAGAATGCCCTCACCACTATTTCTAGAAATAATACTATTCTATATAGCTATTAAAGTATGCCCTGAATAATCACGAAGAGGGGTAGCTTAGGCTATCCCTTGTAGTGTTATTCGGGATTGTCTTTTAATACTTATAACATTTTTATATCTTTCTTATAAGGGAATATTCAAGAAACCCAGTGTTATCAAGGGTTACAACGTTTCTTTACTAAGCAATAAAAGTAGAGAAAGTAATTAAATTTCATTATTGAGGTACTGTTCCAACAACGTTCTCATTCGCTTAGATGGAATAAAAACATCTATTGACTTTCCTGTACGAATACGACTGCGGAAAAGCCATTGAAGTAGTTCTGATAATGCAAATAAATCACCATTAAGCTGTATACCTTGCTTATTAAAAAAGTGTTTTATCAAAGGATTTGTATAAATGTTAGCTAAATAGATACATGTCCTTTTATGTTGGAATTGGTTTGTAGCACGTGCATTTACACTTACAAAGTGTTCTTTCAACCCCATAGGTGCTAGGCTATCTTTAAACTCTTTAAAAGTAGTCCACATGACCTCATTTGTAGGTACATTACATTTATTACGGTAGAAGTTATAAGCGTTATCTCTAATGACTTTCTTTGTATCCTTATTTTTAGTTTTCTTTTTTAAATCAGACACACTAAAATAATTATGTTTATTTCCCATCTTGTTCATATCCTTTTTATCTTTAGGTGAAAGATAATAAATGTTAATCAGTTCCTTCAAATGTGAACGGTCTTCATTTTTAAAAGACACAGATGGTGCTAACTTATAGTTACTACCTTCCTTTACAACTGATTTATAGATATACTCTTGACCAAATAAATCAAAATAAGCACGTTGAATCTGTCCATCGAACATATAGGTCAGAATAAAAACTTCCTCAAAACACTTAAATATTTCCACAGGGAAGATCCAATATACTGCACTCGGTTCATTTGCTTTGTCTTCATACATCATTAAGTTCCCTGAATAAGCTAGGTTCCTCAATTTTTCAAAATATCCTTTTCTATAATCAAGTTGCTTCCAGTGAACAACACCGTTTTGATTTACTCCAATTACCTCGTTTTCTGTTAGCATTTTCAAGTCATCTTTTGAAACATCTACTTGTTCAATAACATCCATAACTTCATCTAGGATTAGCGTGTAATTCTCCATGTCTAACAGATCAATGACTTCATTATCTATATTTCTAAAAAGTGAATGTGTAGAAACAATGTTTTTACCTTCTGAGATGAGACGTTTTATATCTTCTAGCTTTGTTTCTCCTTTACAATCAGCCTGTGGTTGTTGAAAATTACGATTAACAGAAGTAATTATTCGTTCTACCTCATTTTTGAAGGGGGTAATGTAAATAAACTTTTGATATGCTGGTGCGTTTTTCATGAACTGTATTGCCCAACTAGTTTTACCACTACCCATAATTGAGTCAATGATGTTAATTTTTGTTTGTACTGGATGTTTTAATAACATACCTAAACTCCTTTTCTCATATAGTTCTGTAAGATTTGTCTTACACTTAACTACTTGCAGGAAAAGAGTAAAATAGGACAAATAGATTTGATTAGTAGTTACTTTCTTCTACAAATATCCGTATTTAGTGGTAATTAAAATGATTTGAATCTCTTGACTTTAGGTTTTCCTTTTCGCTGAATTAACTAGATTTGTCTAGGAAATATTGGACAGAAGAATGACTACCTTTATAACACTTCAAAAAACAAAGTACTATAAAAGTAGACGTTCTTTAATACTGAATTAAACTGAGTTTGCTGAGGTTTCCATCGTATCACCTTGTTTGAACGCTAGATTTTCATCTGCAACGAACTTTTAACATGTCATGCTTGTCCAACATGCTGAAAAACTTAGGGAAGGAATTGTGCTACTGACATACCCTTAATTACTCGTAACCTAATATGATTTTTCTTATTCGTTGCTACCTGTACCGTAGTACACCAAGCAACCAGCCGAACCGTTAGTGGTCGTTCTCACCTAGACTCTTAACAACGTAAACAAGGAACCGTTATCTGTTAGGACGCTTAATTTTATGACATTGGCTTAGCTAACCTGTTCAAGTGTTTAGTGTGGTGTTAGGTCATTCCCACATTCGAAAATCTCTGTACACTAGCTAAAAAAGACAATAGGAAACTAGACCTCTTGCATTATATTTTTGAAAAATTTATAATGGAGGTGCTGAATGTACGGAATTTCCGTTATTTAGTTTTGAATTTGAATTTTGGTCACCTATTGCCGTAGGTGGCTTTTTTCCTATTTATATATCTATCGTATTTAAAGGATTAAACTTGTCGTTTTGTTCTTTTAAGTCATTTCCCCACATAGCTGCGTATCTTTCTGTTACTACTATGGACGAATGTCTCATTAACCTTTGAACCGCAAATGTACTCATTCCCGATTGGATACAGCGTTGACAGAATGTATGTCTAAATGTATGGCTGGAAAGACGTACATCTTTAAAATTCATAATCTTGGCTAGACGTTTAAAGACGTTTTGTACCGCATTAGGAGTTAATTGTTTATTAGTACGGTTTGAAAAAACGTATTCTGAAAGTCCTTTTTCTACAAAGATCTGTTCGCAAAATGTTTTGTATGTTGCTAACTCCATAATTACCTTATCGGCAACAGGAATAGATTCTCTTTTACGACTTTTTCCAAATACAGATAAAGTTTGATATTTGAAGTCAATATCAGTCCACTTTAGGGAACATAATTCAGATTGTCTCAACCCTGTACCAAGTAAAACAACGATAATGGAATAGTCACGATATGCGTAAAAGGTTTTTTCACGCTGTTTAATCCTTCTATAGTAGTTAAGCATTTGTTTAATGTGATAATCCGTAAATACATCAATACGTACATCTTCTCGTGCTTTCTGTATTTTCTTAGCAGGATTATTCTTAATGACTTCACATTCAATCATATAATTAAGAAAAGCACGAATACGTTGCAACTTAGAGTTTGTAGTGGTTGCGTTGTTTCCTTTCTTTTGATAATGCAAGATATATCGCTTCATAATACTTGAAGTAATATCCTCGACATTGATAACATCATGTTCTAAACAGAAATTTTCAAACTGTTTCAGAATATCCCGATAGCTTTGTAGCGTTTTCGGTGTAACATTCTTAAACTCTCTATCGTCCAAAAAATCAAGGACAGCAAATTTTAACAACAAAAAACCACCCCGCATTTTTTTGCGAAGTGGTTTTCGTTTAGTCGTACCGGTTTGGTAATGACCATAACATTTTTAATTGTTAAGAAACGTACTCAAACCCTTGATATAATTAACTGTATGACCCCGGAGAGGCTCGAACTCACGACCTCCACCCTGTCAAGGTGGCGCTCTCCCTGCTGAGCTACGGGATCTTCAAAAATGCTTATGTATTAGCATCTTTAATAATTATGTTAAAGTAATTATATATAATTAACTGAAATTTTACAATATTCTTATAGTAAGTTTTTAAAGGGGGAGCATGTGCAATCATACTAGTAATGAATAAAGGGATAATTAATAAGAAGGGAATTTAATAGAAAGTAGGTTTTGAATGTAGCTGTTATATTATTTCCGATACCAATCCAAAGGACTTTCATCACTTAAATCAACAAGAAAAGGGAATAAGAAGTGTAAAGGTAAGCTTATAAGTTCTGGCATAGCGTTCAATGTTTTCTTTGATAGATATTGTCTTCCGAAACAATATGGACAATCTTTTTCAAAAGTCACGAGTATCGACCATACGTCTTTTATTTTCCACTTCGTTTTACAATATGTACAACGCGCCATGGAGTTCCTCCTCAATTTAATGTTTTCTAATATATTCCATTTTATTGTACTAAAGTCAAGTGTATTTGGTGTGATAAAATGTAAGTTGTTTTGTTTTTATATGGATGTATTCAGTAATTTATGACCAATTATATATCGGATGAAGGTTATGTAGGATAAGAGATTTTTATTTTTAATATTTAAATTGGCCAATATATCCTTTTTACAATTTTCAAGAAATCATGTATAACAGAAGTACAAGATTATTTTATAAATATACAGGAGTAGAGGGAGAATAGTTGTAATGGTAAGAAAAACGTTTAAGATGCGTGTGTCTAGAAATAGAACGATTTCGATTAATGGTTCGATTCTTGATGTGGATGTTACACATGATGAGTTTTTGCAAGAGTTTGTTGAGTGGGTCGATTCTAAAGGTTGGTCATTTATGGGGATGACGGATGAGATTACGGCCGAGGAAGCTGGACAAAAGTTAATAGACTCGTTGATCGATGAGAAGGATAAGAAAGAGTAATTCCTTCTTATTTTTTATTGTATATTTATGTTCTTTATCGTAAAAATATGATATAGTAAAAAATAGTGAATATTCTTCCAATTTAATACAAATTACATATAGATTGGTAGAGTCATTTGATAGAGTGTGAAAGTAAAGTGAAAAGGGAGAGTCATATGGTTAATTTTAAGAAAATTTCGGCTTTTGTTATAGTTATTTGTTTATTTTTTTTGACACCTATGACGTTATATGCTGAGACAAATGTTGGAGTGAATCCAGAGCAAGTGGCACCGCCACCTGCGGAAGGGCCAAATGTATTTAGTCAGTTTGCGACTACGATTGATGCGAAAACAGGAGATGTCCTATATGACAAAAATGCACATCATCGTGCGTTTCCTGCTAGTATGACGAAAGTGTTAACGGCGATTTTGCTGATGGAGCATACGAAGCCAGAGGATCAATTTACGTTTTCGCAATTAGCATTAGATCAAGAGAAGAGTAATTATCAAATTGAGTTTCAAGCTGGTGAGACTATTAATAGAGATACTGCACTTATGATTTTAATGGTGTTAAGTGCGAATGATGTATCGTATGCGATTGCGGAGCATATTGGAGGAAGTGTTGAAAATTTCGCCAATATGATGAACGAAAAGGCGAAGCAATTAGGAGCTAAAGATAGTCATTTTGTAACGCCAAATGGGTTGCATGATCCGAATCATTATACGACGCCGTATGATATGGCAATGATTACGAGAGGTGTGCAAAAGTATCCTGAAATTTTGCAAGCGATGAATACGAAAAGAACGACGGTTACGACATCTAGGCAGACAGTATCTATTTTTAATAAGTCTACTTATTTTGAAAATCCATATAGTATTGGTGGTAAGACGGGTTTTACGAATGAAGCGCGTAATACGCTCGTTTTATTAAATGAGAAAGATGGAAATCGCATAATAAATGTAGTGATGGCTTCTCAAAGACCTGAAATTTATGAAGATTTAAAGCAGATGGCTGAATATTCTTTTGGCCAATTTGCGAAACAAACTGTACTAGATAAAAATAATTGGCATCAAAAGACAACGTATTTAAATAAAGATGTTGATAGTGAACTTGAAAAAAGTGTAGATCTTATGCTTAAGAAAGATGAAGGGAAAAATGTGAAAACTACTTTCCGAGCGGCGTCATTAGATAAAGAATCTTTGTATCATAAAGGAATTCATCGTGGTGAGATAGTTGGTGCAGTTGATATTACGAAAAACAATCAAACGATCGCGACTATTAACGTTCTTTCAAAAGAAGATGTTACTTTTGCGATGCCAAAAAAAGATACAGTGGAGCCTGAAGTAAAGGACTCGAATGTAAAAATGATAAGTATTGGAATAGGAGGTATTGTATTATTTGGCGCACTACTATATGTAATTTTGCGTCGTAATAAACAAGGGGTTAAATCAGAGGAAAAGTAAGTTGTTATGAAAACTGCGAAGAAATTTGTTCGCAGTTTTTTGTTGTATTAACATATATTTAAAAAGAGATGTTGATTAAAAATTCGGATTTTACAAATAATTGTAAATTTCGACCTTGCATTTCTTATTTGTTCGTTATATTATTTGTATATGTTCTTTTTGAAGAACGGTATGGATGTTATTAATTTCAAAATAATATAAAACAGCGGAGAGGGAGAGATACGATGAAATTAGTTTGGAAGATTATTAGCAACGTTATCTCATTTGTTTTATTTGCATTGATGGTTTTTTTAGCTTTTGTAGTTATTTCGTCAAAAGCGAGTGGCGGGGATCCGACTGTGATGGGATATCAATTTAAAACAGTGTTATCAGGATCGATGGAACCGACATTTTTAACAGGATCAATTATTGCGGTAGAGCCAACTAAAGATGGTTCTAAATATAAAAAAGGCGATGTTATTACGTTTAAAGAGAAAGATAACAAAATTATCACTCACCGTATTATCGGTGTGAAAGATACAAATGGAAAAGTAATGTATGAAACAAAAGGGGATAACAACAACGGAGCAGATTTAGAGCCAGTACTTGCAGAGAACGTAATTGGAAAGTACGGAGACATTACAGTACCGTATGTTGGTTATTTACTGAATTATGCGAATTCAAAAGCGGGAGCTGCATTACTTCTTATTATTCCTGGAGTCTTTTTACTTGGCTATTCCGCAATTTCTATTTTTGGTGCTATTCGTAGTATCGATGGGGAAAAGAAAGATAAAAAAGTAGAACAATCCGTATAGTTATTTTGGTTATATCTTCCTATTAGGAAGTTAACAAATATATATTATGGGGGATTTGGACATGACCTTAAAGAAAAAATTAGGAATGGGTATCGCATCAGCAGTACTAGGAGCAGCATTAGTTGGTGGAGGAACATTTGCATTCTTTAGCGACAAAGAAGTGTCAAACAATACATTTGCGGCTGGTACACTTGATTTAGCGGCAAACCCATCGACAGTTGTTGATGTATCGAATTTAAAGCCTGGCGATACAATTAAAAGAGATTTTAAACTAGAAAATAAAGGCTCTTTAGACATTAAAAAAGTTTTACTAAAAACAGATTACAAAGTAATCGATGCGAAGGGCGACAATAAAGATGATTTTGGTAAACATATTAAAGTAACATTCTTAAAAAATGTAGATAAGCATGAAACAATTGTAAAAGAAACAACACTAGATAAATTGAAGGGTGACACACTTACAGCGGTAGATAATGATTTATCTGCTTGGTTCTGGGATGAAAAAGGTATTTCTGCAGGTAAGTCGGATAAATTTACAGTGAAATTCGAGTTTGTTGATAATAAAAAAGACCAAAATGAATTCCAAGGCGATAAACTAAATTTAACTTGGACGTTTGATGCACAACAAACAGATGGTACAGAAAGATAATATAATATAAAAGGGGCTATCACCTTGATAGCCCCTTTTACAGTTAAATAGCGTGGATTGGAATGTATTTTCTAGGATATGGCTATCATTTTGTACAAGTCTTTATTATAATGAAAGTAACGTTCTGTATAAAGAACACATTGTTCGATGGGAGAGATTCAGATGCTGAAAACACCTCGCAAATTAAAAAAGATGCTTATATTGCCGTGTATGTGCTCTATTACGTTTTATTTAGGCTCTCAAATGATGACGTATACAGAAGCTGCATTTATTCATGAAACGAAAGTAGAAGCCACTCTTTCTACAGCGATTATATTTCCGAAAACAGTTGATACGTTAAAGGAGCAAGCTGAGCAACATAAACAGTATATTGGACATGAGTATGGAGAAATGAAAGCGAAATTGAAAGTTACTTCTATTGAAGAAATAGAACAGGCAATTGTTGTATGGCAGCAAGGACGTGAGAAAATTGCTTCTGAGAAGGAGGCTTTACAAAAAGTATATACTTTAATAGAAACTCCTTACAATCAAATACAAGAAGAATTAAAAGTGAATAAAAGTGAATCAATTCAGCAAGTATCCTCGTATGTGAACGAAGGTTTTCATAGTATTAAAGAGAAGCGTGATTATGTTGATAAAGAGGCTAGTTTGCCAGCAATTGATGAACAAATTCAGGCTCTACAACAACTATTAAAAGATGAAACGGTAAAGAAACAGAATGAAATAGAAGAACAGAAGAAAGCAGAAGAACAGAAGAAGGTAGAAGAACAGAAGAAAGCAGAAGAACAGAAGAAAGCAGAAGAACAGAAGAAAGCAGAAGAACAGAAGAAAGTAGAAGAGCAGAAAAAGCTAGAAGAACAGAAAAAATAGAAACAGATAAACAGTCTGATCAAATGGAGTATGAAAAGGCTACTTCAACTGATCCAGTGAAACAATTGAAAAATAATAATGTGGTGCAAGAGAAAACGAATGAATAAGCTGCAAATAGCTATAAAAAATATTAATGTTTATATGAGTGTGAGGGAACGTCAGCCCTCACCTTTTTGTCTTACTTTCTTTTTCTTATAAAATGTATTTGAGTGTGGAGCAAGTGCTAAATTAGTAAAGTATTAATCTTTTATTTTCTGAAAAATCAAAACAATATTGAGAAATAAAAATACTTGAAAATATATATTGTGTTTACATAGATTTGTTCGTTATAATGAACATAAGGTCTTTAGAAAGAACAAATATTAGCTTAGCTAATATAGTTTTAGTTATATCTCTTATTTCAAATAAGAGATAGCAATGTAAAAATACAAAAAACAGCTAGGGGGAATTGATTGTGAGTCTGAAAAAGAAATTAGGTATGGGAGTTGCATCAGCAGCATTGGGGTTATCTTTAATTGGTGGAGGAACATTCGCTTACTTTAGCGATAAAGAAGTATCAAACAATACATTTGCAGCTGGGACGTTAGATCTTACATTAAACCCTAAAACGCTTGTAAATATTGATAATTTAAAACCAGGGGATTCTGTTAAGAAAGAGTTCTTATTAAAGAATAGCGGTACTTTAGCGATTAAAGACGTTAAATTAGCGACAAAGTATTCTGTGAAAGATGCAAAAGGCGATAATGCTGGAGAAGACTTTGGTAAGCATATTAAAGTGAAATTCATTTGGAACTGGGATAAACAAAGTGAACCTGTTTATGAAACAACATTAGCAGAATTACAAACGTTAGATCCAGACGTTGTTGCTAAAGATGTTTTTGCTCCTGAATGGAGTGAAAAAGGTGGTTTAGAAGCTGGATCAGAAGACTATCTATGGGTACAATTTGTATTCGAAGATGATGGTAAAGATCAAAATAAATTCCAAGGCGATTCATTAAACTTAGAATGGACATTCAACGCGAGCCAAACAGATGGCGAAGAAAAATAATAAATCAAAAAGCGGGTATCTCCCGCTTTTTTTTTATAAAGAAAAAAGGAGCGCTAGTTTTATATGCTCCTTCATATATATTATTTTTGATTTTGCTTCCACTGTGTAAATTCTAGAAATTCACGGAATTGTTCTTTTGAGACACCGGAGCTCATTGCATCTTTAACAAGTTGTGTCCATTCGGAGTCCAGGTGGCTTTCTGTTGTTGTTTCATCATGAAGTAAAGTATCAACTGGAATTTGTAGAACTGCTGCAATTTTTTCAAGAAACTGAATGGAAGGGTTTTTTTGTAAATTCCGTTCTATGGAACTAATGTAAGATTTAGCGACACCAGCTTTTTCGGCGAGTTCTGTTAATGAAATCCCTTTTTGTAAACGAAGGCGTTTTATACGTTCTCCAATCATATTTGCGCACCTTTCTATCAATGTGTAGTCGTCTTATGATGTCATTATTATAACATAAACTTCGTTAAAAAGAACGAGGCTATTGTGCTTGGCTCGTTTGCTTCATACGTTGAAAAAAGTATTCGATCTCTTGCAGGGCAATACCAGAATCTAGGGCTTCAAGTATTAAATCAATCCATTCTGGATCTAGTGAGTCCGCCTTATCTTTGTACAAGTGTGATTCCTCCCTAATTATTGGTCATAATTGCAGCTACATAGTAGACGATAATTGAACCGAATTTTATATTTATGTGTCAAATTATCGAATATTGTGTAGATAAAATCCCCATTAAATTCCCTCAGTAAAAATTATAAAGTGTTCGCTATAATTTATCAATATTTTCAGAAAACATTAATAAATTGTGATATATTCGTATACTAACTAAGAAATTTTTACAAATATATTAAAAAAATTACATAATATGACTAAATATTGAAAAAATATTGAATTTTTAATAAAATTCAATATGTAATACATATTTTTTATTAGGGGAGGAAATAAGGGATGAAAAAGAAACCATTTAAAGTGTTATCAACAATTGCTTTGACAGCTGCTTTAGGCCTTTCATTTGGAGCTGGAAGCCAATCTGCGTATGCAGAAACGCCTGTGAATAAGACAGCTACGAGCCCAGTTGATGACCACTTAATCCCAGAAGAAAGATTAGCAAATGCGCTAAAAAAACGTGGGGTAATTGATCAGTCAGCTTCAAGTGAAGAGACAAAAAAAGCGGTCGAAAAGTATGTAGAGAACAAGAAGGGTGAAAATCCTGGCAAAGAACAGGCAAATGGGGACCAACTTACAAAAGAAGCATCTGACTTTTTAAAGAAAGTAAAAGATGCAAAGGCAGAGACGAAAGAAAAATTAGAGCAGCCAGCAAACGGGACTGCAGCAGGAACAGGCCCAGTTAAAGGCGGACTAAATGGTAAAGTACCAACTTCATCAGCAAAACAAAAAGAGTATAACGGTGAAGTTCGTAAAGATAAAGTACTCGTTTTACTTGTAGAGTACGCTGATTTCAAACATAACAATATTGATAAAGAACCTGGCTATATGTATTCGAACGATTTTAATAAAGAACATTATGAAAAAATGTTATTCGGTAACGAGCCGTTTACGTTAGATGATGGAAGTAAAATTGAAACGTTTAAACAATATTATGAAGAACAATCTGGTGGTAGCTACACAGTGGATGGAACAGTTACAAAATGGTTAACAGTTCCAGGTAAAGCAGCTGATTATGGTGCAGATTCTCCAAATGGCGGCCATGATAATAAAGGACCAAAAGGACCGCGTGATTTAGTAAAAGATGCACTAAAAGCAGCTGTAGATAGCGGTATTGATTTATCAGAGTTTGATCAATTTGATCAATATGATGTAAATGAAGATGGAAATAAAAATCAACCTGACGGTTTAATCGATCATTTAATGATTATTCATGCTGGTGTTGGACAAGAAGCTGGTGGCGGTAAATTAGGCGACGACGCAATTTGGTCACATCGCTGGACAGTTGGACCAAAACCATTCCAAATCGAAGGTACGAAAGCGAAAGTTCCATATTGGGGCGGGAAGATGGCTGCGTTTGACTACACAATTGAACCAGAAGATGGCGCAGTTGGTGTATTCGCACATGAATATGGTCATGACTTAGGTCTTCCAGATGAGTATGATACACAATATAGCGGTAATGGTGAGCCGGTTGAAGCTTGGTCTATTATGAGTGGCGGAAGCTGGGCTGGTAAAATCGCAGGAACAACGCCAACAAGTTTTTCACCGCAAAATAAAGAGTTTTTCCAAAAAACAATCGGTGGTAGCTGGGCGAATATCGCAGAGGTAGATTACGATAAGTTAAACAAAGGTATCGGTTTTGCAACGTATTTAGATCAAAGTGTTACGAAGTCGGATCGTCCAGGCCTGATTCGTGTTAACTTACCAGATAAAGATGTAAAAACGATTGAGCCAGCATTCGGTAAACAATATTATTACAGCACAAAAGGTGATGACCTTCACACAAAAATGGAGACACCGCTGTTCGATTTAACGAATGCAACGAATGCGAAATTCGATTTCAAGTCATTATATGAAATTGAAGCAGGTTACGATTTCCTTGAAGTACACGCTGTAACAGAAGACGGTAAACAAACGTTAATTGAACGTCTTGGTGAGAAAGCAAATAGTGGAAATGCAGATACGACAAATGGAAAATGGATTGACAAATCATACGATTTAAGTCAGTTCAAAGGTAAGAAAGTGAAATTAACATTTGATTACATTACTGATGGTGGTCTAGCATTAAATGGATTCGCTCTTGATAATGCGTCATTAACAGTAGATGGTAAAGTTGCATTCTCTGATGATGCAGAAGGTACACCACAATTAAAATTAAATGGTTTCGTTGTATCTAATGGAACAGAGAAGAAAAAACATAACTACTATGTAGAGTGGAGAAACTATGCTGGTGCAGATAAAGCATTGAAATTTGCTCGTGGTCCAGAATATAACACTGGTATGGTGGTATGGTATGCGGATTCAGCTTACACAGATAACTGGGTGGGTGTACATCCAGGACACGGTTTCCTTGGTGTAGTTGATTCTCACCCAGAAGCAATTGTAGGAACTTTAAATGGTAAACCAACAGTTAAGAGTAGTACACGATTCCAAATCGCTGATGCGGCGTTCTCATTCGATAAAACGCCAGCTTGGAAAGTTGTATCTCCAACGCGCGGAACGTTCACGTACAATGGTTTAGCGGGCGTACCGAAGTTTGATGATTCTAAGACGTATATTAATCAGCAGATTCCAGATGCAGGACGTATTTTACCGAATCTTGGTCTGAAGTTTGAAGTAGTAGGACAAGCTGATGATAATTCTGCAGGTGCTGTTCGTTTATATCGTTAATACAGTAAAACTACCGAGGGATTTTCTTTCGGTAGTTTTTTTGAGCAATGAATTTTATATAAAAGAAAAAGTTATATATAATGTAACTTTACGAATAAAAAAGTTTTATATGTTGTTTCTATATAAATAATGAAAGAACTGGATAAAAATAGTGGGAGAAGGTGAATGAATGAGTATTTCTTCTATTGTAAATAAGCAAAAGGAATATTTTTATAAAGGACATACGAGAAGTGTAGAAATAAGAAAGAGTAATTTACAGAAGCTTTATGATGGGATTCAGCGTTTTGAGGATGAAATTTTTCAAGCACTGAAAGTAGATTTAAATAAGTCAATTCACGAATCGTTTACAACAGAAATCGGATATGTGCTAAAAGAAATTTCTTTTCAAATGCAACATATTTCATCATGGAGTAAACCAAGACGTGTTCGAACAGCTCTTACGCATTTTGGATCAAAGGGGAAAATAGTACCAGAACCGTACGGTGTAACGCTTATTATCGCACCATGGAATTATCCGTTTCAATTAGCAATCGCGCCTCTTGTTGGAGCCCTAGCAGCGGGAAACACAGTTATTTTAAAGCCTTCTGAGTTAACACCAAATGTTTCAAAGGTTCTTGTGAAAATGTTAGAAGAGTTATTTACAGAAGAACTTGTGGCGGTAGTAGAAGGTGGTGTTGAAGAAAGTACGGCTTTGTTAAAGGAACCATTTGACTATATTTTCTTTACAGGTAGTGTTGGTGTGGGGAAAGTTGTCATGGAAGCAGCGGCGAAAAATTTAACGCCTCTTACGCTAGAACTTGGCGGGAAAAGTCCATGCATTGTACATAAAGATGCAAAGCTAGATGTAACGGCAAGACGTATTGTTTGGGGCAAGTTTTTGAATGCTGGGCAGACATGTGTGGCGCCTGATTATATGTACGTTCATTCGTCAGTGAAAGAACAGTTAATCAAGGCATTGCGACATGAAATTGCAGAGCAGTATGGAAAAGATGCTTTACAAAATGACAGTTACGTACGAATTGTGAGTGAGCGTCATTTTGAACGTTTATGTACATTTTTACAAGACGGTAATCCAGTGATTGGTGGGAATTATAAGAAAGAAACGTTACATATTGAGCCGACAGTATTAACAAATGTTACATGGCAAGACTCTGTGATGGAAGATGAAATTTTTGGCCCGATTTTACCAATACTAGAATATGACAAAATAGAAGATGTAATTGAAACGATTCAGCAACATCCAAAGCCGTTAGCACTATATGTATTTTCTGAGGATAAAGGTGTACAAGAGAAGGTTACTAGAAATATTTCATATGGCGGAGGATGTATAAATGATGTTGTATATCATCTTGCAACGCCATATTTACCTTTTGGGGGCGTTGGAAGCAGTGGATTAGGAGGATATCATGGTAAAGAAAGTTTTCGAACTTTTTCCCATTATAAAAGCATTTTGTCCCAATCTACAGCGTTCGATATGAAAATTCGTTATTCTTCTACAAAAAGTGCTTTAAAATTTATACGAAAGTTGTTAAAATGATGATGGTGTTTATCAGTAGGCGTAGCCGTATGATAAAAGCCCCTTCGCAATGGAAGGGGTTTTTCTGTTCGACATATGTATCGTGCGAAAATGAATCAAACATACTACATAAAGAATAGAAGAGAACGCTTGCTAAATAACCATTTTTGTTTGGATCGAAACAAAAAATAGTCTATAGAACATAAATATTTATTCATGAATATAAAAATTTAAATTTAAGGTAGATAGGACGGGAAAATGAAAAAGATTATTAAAGTTGAAGCAGTAGAAAAACATTTTGGAAATCAAGTGATTATCCCACCTCTTTCTTTAGACATTAAAGAAGGAGAATTTTTAACGATTTTAGGACCGAGTGGTTGCGGGAAAACGACTTTACTTCGTATGATCGCGGGTTTTGAAACTCCAACTAAAGGGAATCTTTTATTAGACGATGAAAAAATAAATGATTTGCCGCCGTACAAGCGTCATATGAATTTAGTGTTCCAACATTACGCACTATTCCCACATATGAATGTCGAAAAAAATATTTGTTTCGGTATGAAAATGCAAAAAGTACCAGCAGCAGAACAGAAAGAACGTGCTGAAGAGGCAATGCGTTTAACGCAGTTACTTGAGTTCCGTAATCGTAAACCTTCGAAGCTTTCTGGTGGGCAGCAGCAACGTGTAGCAATTGCTAGGGCAATTGTAAACAACCCACGTGTATTACTATTAGATGAGCCACTTGGAGCGCTTGACTTTAAGTTAAGAAAAGATTTGCAACGTGAATTGAAAAACTTACAACGTAATTTAGGAATTACGTTCATATATGTAACGCACGATCAAGAAGAAGCGATGAGCATGAGTGATCGTATTGTCGTTATGAATAAAGGGCATATCGAACAAGTCGGCACGCCTAAAGAAATTTATAATCAACCGAAAACGTTGTTCGTTGCAACGTTCATCGGTGAAAATAATATAGTGAAAAATGGGGAAAACTACGTAGCAGTTCGCCCTGAAAATGTAAAAGTTCGTTCGGTTGAGCAACCAATTTTAAAAGAATACCATCTTGGGCATATTGAAGATATTGAGTTTGTTGGAAATATGGAAAAGCTTTATGTACGTGATGAGAAAACATCGGAATTACTAATGGCATACCAAACTGCTGAAGAAGCAGCGCAGTGGAGCATTGGAGATAATGTATACGTAGGCTGGGAGCAAGAGGACGAGGTGACCTTAAATTGAAAAAAGGGAAATTACTCGCATTACCTACGGTCACGTGGCTGTTAATCTTTTTCTTATTTCCGCTTCTATTCGTATTAGCATTCGCCTTTTTACAGCGCGGAGCATACGGGACAGTGGAAATGCAGTTTACGCTAGATAATATAGTGCGTGTGTTTGATCCGCTGTATATGGGTACGTTATGGGAAACAGTAAAGATAGCTGTTATTACAACAGTACTATGTTTATTAATCGGTTATCCATTTGCGTATACAATTACAATTGTTGATCGTAAATATCGTTCCATTCTATTATTATTAGCAACGATTCCATTCTGGATTAACTTCCTTGTTCGTTCATACGCATGGATTGTTATTTTACGTTCACAAGGTCTTGTGAACACATTGCTATTGAAACTAGGTATTATTAGTGAGCCTTTAAATTTACTATATAACACACCTTCTGTAGTACTAGGGATGGTTTATTCTTTATTACCATTTATGATTTTACCAGTGTATGCGGCTATTGAGCAGCTTGATAAGCGCAAGCTAGAAGCAGCTTATGATTTAGGTGCAACACCAGTAAAGGCATTTTGGAATGTAACATTACCGATGACAATGTCAGGAGTTGCTACTGGTTCTATTTTAGTATTCGTTTCTTCTATTGGAATGTTTGTTGTATCAGATGTAATGGGCGGATCGAAAGTAGCATTAATCGGAAACGTAATTCAAAACCAATTCTTAGGTGCGCGTGACTGGCCGTTTGGTTCTGCGTTATCAATTATCGTTGTTCTATTCTCTGTTCTGTTAATTTACTTATATTATCGTGCAACGAAGGTATATAAATATGATGAGAACGGAGGGGAATAGGCAACGATGAAGAAGTTTTTAGTTTCTTATTCTTGGTTAATTTTATTATTCTTGTATTTTCCAATGATGGTTTTAATGGTATATTCCTTCAACGATTCCCGTATTAATGCGGAATGGGAAGGCTTTACATTCCATTGGTATACAGATTTATTTCAAAAACAAGATGTTATTGATGCGTTTATAAATAGTATGACGATTGCGATTATAACGACGGTTGTAACGACCATTCTTGGTGTGATTTTTGCGATTGCATTACATCGTTATAAATATCGTTTTGAAGGAGCTATTAACGGCCTTGTATACTTACCAATTTTAATTCCTGATATTTTAATGGGATTATCTTTACTAATCTTATTTAGCCAATTAGGTATCGAACTTGGACAAGTAACGATTATTATTGCGCACATTACATTTAGTATTTCATTTGTTGTTGTTATTTTAGCGGCACGTCTTTCTAGTATGGGACGTGATTTAGAAGAGGCTGCAAATGATTTAGGGGCAACACCGTGGCAAACATTTCGCTATGTAACATTTCCAGCCATTGCGCCGGGAGTTGTTTCAGCAGCACTATTAACATTCACATTATCAATTGATGATTTTGTAATTAGTTTCTTCGTATCAGGACCAGGATCAACAACATTGCCATTATACATTTACAGTATGGTTAAGCGCGGAGTATCGCCTGAAATTAATGCCCTTTCTACAATTTTAATTGTTGTTATCGTAGGATTAATGGTTTTATCTGAAATTTTCCGTAACAAAGGTGCAGATGGTGAAGAAAACTCTGGAGGACACCTTCCTTTATAATACGAATGATATAGAAAGTACGAGGGGGTAATAAACCGATGAAATTAATGAAGAGATTAGCTGGTGCAGCAATTAGCTTCAGTCTTGTTGCAGGTGTACTTGCTGGTTGCGGCGAGAAGAAAGAAGAATTAAATATTTATAGCTGGGCTGATAATTTTGATGAGCAAGTTCTAAAGGATTTTGAAAAGAAATATAACGTGAAAATTAACTATGATAAATACGCAAGTAACGAAGAAATGCTTGCAAAATTACAAGCTGGCGGTGCGAAATACGATTTAATTCAGCCGTCTGATTACATGGTTAAAACAATGGCGAAAATGGACTTATTAGAGCCGCTAGATAAGAAGAATATTCCAAATATCGAAAATCTAGTTTCTAATTTTAAAACACCTCCATTTGACCCAGAGAATAAATACTCTCTAGTATATACTTGGGGTGTAACAGGAATTGCATACAATAAAAAGTATGTGAAAGAAGCACCTACAAGCTGGGCTGATTTATGGAACGATAAATATAAAGGACATGTTACTTTATTAAATGATTCTCGTGAAGTATTAGGAATGGGACTTAAGAAAAACGGTTTCTCTAATAGTACAAAAGACGATGCGCAGTTAAAGACGGCAGCTACTGATTTACAGAAGCTACTTCCAAACTTACTAGCATTTGATACAGATAACATTAAACAAAAATTCATTACTGAAGATGCGTGGATCGGGACTGTATGGTCTGGAGACGCAGCATTTATCGCAAAAGATAATAAAGATGTAGAATATGTTGTACCAAAAGAAGGCGGTACAATTTGGGCTGATACGTTAGCGATTCCAAAAGGTGCAAAACATAAAGAACTTGCAGAGAAGTTTATGAACTACTTATTAGATGAAAAAGTAAGTGTGAAAAACTACGAGTCAATTGGTTACAGTAATCCAAATGAAAAAGCTCGTTCTCTTCATAGTAAAGAATATCGTGATAACCACATGATCTTCTTATCACCAGAAGAATTAAATCGTACAGAATGGCTTGTTGATGTAGACGATAAGTTAAAAGACTACGATCGCTACTGGACAGAGTTGAAAACAAAAGGTAAATAAGTAAGAAAATGCGGTTTCTGAATAGAAATCGCATTTTTTCATAAGTAGGAGGAAATCGTTTGAAGAAAAAGTTACATCGATATGAGTTCATGTGTATGATTTTATTACTTGCTTTATTCGGCATTATCGCTTGGAGAGTACAAGCATGCGGAGTTACAGCAGTGGATACATATGTCCGCGGGATGGTAAAAGGATTACAAACAGAAAGCTCACTTACATTCTTCACATACGTTACAAAGTTAGGATCTGCAATTGGAGTTATAACGACACTAATTATAAGTTTGCTCGTTTTTTGGAAAAAACGTTATTATGCTGCTATGATTGTGTATCCAATGGCTATATTAACGACACATCTTGTTAATAAAGGGATAAAAGAAATTGTAAAAAGAGACCGTCCGTCATTAAATGAGGCACTTGACGCACTTGGATATAGCTTCCCAAGTGGACATGCAATGCTATCTATTATGACATTTGGTTTTCTTGCCTATATCATTGCTGCCAATTTGAAGAGTGTAGCTGGGAAATGTGGTATTACGATTTTGCTGGGCATATTAATTATATTGATTGGATTAAGTAGAGTTATTTTAAATGTTCATTATCCGACTGATATTTTAGCTGGTTACTGCGTAGGTGGGATTTTGTTAATTATAGCGATTTATTGTCATCGTTTACTTACCGAGAGGCTTCAGCTTAATAAAGAGAGATAGAAAAATGTCTGGAAAAACTATCATTATAGTGTTTCCAGACATTTTTTGTTTATACAAAGATATGATACAGTATAAGTGACAATGGAATTATATAAAGTAGGTGGAAATGTGTGAAGACAAATGTACATAAAATTGATAAGTGGGGGAAGTTAGGGGCTTTTTTGTATAAATTCCGTTATACAGTAATCGTAGCATTAATAGTATTAGCGATAGCGCTCGGTATTTTTGCTCCGAAACTTCCAGGAGTATTAGGTGGTGATGGTTTCCAAACGGAAGGAGATTATCAAAAGACGAAAGAAATTTTAGATAAAGATTTTAAGCAGTCTCAGGATACACTTTTACTCATCTTTGAGAAGAACAAGGATGCTTCACATGAGCAGTTTCAAAAAGGTATAGAGGGAATTATAAAACATATTCAAGAGAAAGAAACATATGAGTCTTTCCATCATCCAATAGAAAATAAAGAGATGCTACAAGATGATATCGGTTATGCGACGATTTTATTTTCCGGGAAAACAAATAAAGATCGAATGGAAAAGACATTGCAATTCGCTGATGAAATCAAGAAAGAAAGTAGTGCAGTATTAAAAGTAACATCGACAGGGTATCCGAAAATTAATCAAGAGATTAATGAAAGAACACAAAATGATTTAAAAGTAGCAGAGATGATCGGTTTACCTATTGCTTTTCTCGTACTATTATTCTCATTTGGTAGTCTGCTTGCGTCTATTTTACCGATTTTAAATGGGCTACTAAGTGTAATTAGTACGATGGGGATTTTATATTTTATCGGTATTGATAAAGAGCTATCTATTTTCGTGTTAAATGTTGCACCGATGATTGGGCTCGCATTATCAATTGATTTTGCACTGTTATTTGTAAATCGCTTTCGAGAGGAAGTTGCGAAGAGAACAGTGAAAGAGGCAATCGCGATTACGTATCAAACCGCGGGACGCGCTATCGTATTTTCAGGGTTATGTGTATTCGTCGGTTTATCCGGTTTATTTTTCTTTAAGATAGACTATATTCAATCTGTTGCCATTAGCGGGATGATTGTTGTCATTATGAGCATTTTATTTTCACTCACACTCCTTCCTGCACTGTTATCTTTAATCGGAAAAAGAATATTAAAAAAGAATCAGGTAGCACCTACTCCATCGAATGTATGGCGTAAATTTGCGCAGTTTGTAATGAAACATCCAATCGTAATGATTGTTGCTGTTACAACATTTATTGTTATTTGCTTATTACCACTACGTACAGCTAATTTGCAGTTTCCTGGTGTCGAAGCATTACCAGAAAAGAGTGATACGAGAGTTGCATTTGAGAAGTATGAAGAAGCCTTTAATAAGACTGTCAAAACACACGCCGATGTTACTTTAGTAGTAGAGACGAAGAATGATATAACAGAAAAAGAAAGCTTACAAAAGGTAGAAAATGTCGTTCAAAAGTTAAAAGATGATAAGCAAGTATATAAGGTGAAAAGTGTATATAACGAGCTAAATGGGATGAAAGCAGATCAAGTTGCGGGAATGTTACAATCACCGGAAGCGGCGAAAATAGCTCCTGTATTTGAAGCGTATACGAAAGGGAATAAGACGACAATTCAAGTTTTCCTAGATACAAAACCACGTACGGAAAAAGCTAAACAATGGGTTCGTGATTTCAAAAAGAATTATAAAGAAAACGATGTTACTTATTATTTAGGCGGGATGACAACGTTCCAACAAGAGTTAGAAGATGAAATTAAAGATAAAGTTGCAATTGGTATGTCTGTTATATTTGGATCAACCTTTGTTATTTTATTATTCGCATTCCGTTCTATACTCATTCCAATAAAGGCGATTATTATGAATGTACTTAGTTTAAGTGCAACAATTGGAATTGTTATTTGGTTATTTGAAGGTGGTCATTTCGGATTAGATGAGAGTTCAGTTCTATTTGTTTTGCCAATCTTCATTTTCGGTCTCGTATTTGGACTAAGCATGGATTATGAAGTATTTCTTATTTCACGAATGCATGAGTTATATGAGGAAACAGGAGATAACGATCAAGCAACGCTAGAAGGGCTTGTCTCGACAAGCCGCATCATTACGTCCGCTGCTTTAATTATGATTGTTGTTACTGGTGCATTCGCCTTTACTGATATTTTACCAGTAAAGCAGATGGGTATTGGTGTTGCGTTAGCGATATTTCTTGATGCAACAATTATTCGACTTATGCTTGTACCAAGTTTAATGAAATTGTTTGGAGATTGGAACTGGTGGTTACCATTTCGAAAGAAAAGAGAAAAATCATCATAAAAAAATACTCATCTATAAGATGAGTATTTTTTTATGAATAGCAAGGCCTATATTTTGCAAATAGTATGTGATAAGAACAATACATACAAGTAGGTGAAGGCAATGTTTCGTTATTTTAAGTTTAAGCTAAATGATACAGTACAGTTTGCTGAAAACGATGGGCATATGTATCGCATTGTCGGTTATCGGTTAGAAAAAGGGTTTTATCCAAAAGATGAATGGACTCATATTATATATGAGTTGCTTAGAGAATTTGACGGGTATACGATGGATGCGGAAGAGGAGGAACTTGTAAAGGTTATTCAAGTAGAAGAAGAATATTACAAAATACAAGAAGTATCGGGGTATCGTTATCCAGTAAAAATGAAGCAAAAACAGCAAGTTATGAAAGTGGAGAAGATAGACGACTTATTAGATACGTACAACGACTATAAACGATTGGCAGATTTCTTTAAAGATTTATCGTATGAACAAAAAGCTGAAGAAGTGTTGCAGGAAATGAAAAGGATTAGAGCGTAAAGGACAGTCTGTTTGTAGGCTGCCCTTTATTTTTGACGGTGCATCATATAGTGTTTTCCGTTACAATAGGGGAATCAATAGAAATAAGGTGATATAGTATGGAAACGAAGAAAAAGGGCGAATGGTGCGAAATTACGGTTCCAGCGATATGGAATGGTATAAGCATTGAGTCGTTGTTAAAAGTAGAATGGGAAGTACCGAAAAAGTTATTACATCAGCTTCGTATGGAAAAGGGGGTTACAATTAACGGCGAACAGAGGAGATGGAGTGAACTTTTAAAAGAAGGAGATAAGTTGCAAGTTCATATGTTTATGGAGGAGGAGTACGGCGTAGAGCCGGAATACGGTGAATTAGATGTAGTGTTTGAAGATGATCACGTAATCATTGTAAATAAGCCGGAGCAAATGGATACGCATCCTTCTGAAAAAAATGGGACGGGAACACTTGCAAATCTTGTTGCTTTTCATTTTCAAATGCAAGGTTTAGAGACGAAGGTTCGTCATATTCATCGGCTAGATAAAGATACGACAGGTGGGGTTGTATTCGCGAAGCATAGAATAGCTGGTGCGATTATGGATCGTCTATTAATGGAACGAAAGATTAAAAGAACGTATACGGCACTTGTTGAAGGGAAAGTAAAAAAGAAGCAGGGCACAATTGACGTGGCCATCGGAAGAGATCGACATCACGCTACAAGGCGCCGCGTATCTGAAAAGGGTGACCAAGCTATAACATATTATAAAGTAGAGAAATATTTTAAGAAGCAAGATACTACCCTTGTAACGTTACAATTAGAAACCGGTAGAACCCATCAGATCCGCGTTCATATGAGCTATAATGGAAATCCATTAGTTGGGGATGTATTATACGGTGGACAAACAAAATATATGTCCCGTCAAGCGTTGCATGCGATGAAAATTAATTTTTTGCATCCAATTACGAAAGAAGAGATCGAAGTTGAAGTACCGTTCCCTACAAGTTTAAACAATAAAATGAAAGAATTTCAAAGAACAAATGCGTAAAATGTAAGTTTTACATTGAGAAAGGTAGATTTTTGCAGGGATTTCTCTAAAAGAGGCGAAGCCGTAAAGAGAAAAGAGAGGTGAGAATCACTTGGTCAAATATAAATATATACTAGGAATATTTTTCGCTTGTCTTTTATTTACTCTATGCCTCTATCCATATTTATCAAGTCGCATGGCAGTACATTGGAACGAGAGTGGTGTGCCAAACGAGTATATGAGTAAACAAGTTGTTATATTATTTATTCCTTGTCTTATTATTTTCTTACATGGATTAGTGTATATTATTTCACATAATATATATAAGTTTAATAAAGGAGAGCAGTTCATTATAAGTGGATTTATAGAGAGTGTTACTTTATTTATGTTGTTTATCCATATGCTCATTCTCTTGATTAATTTAGGAAATATTATATCCTTTCAAACAGGACTAACAATTGGAATTAGTATGTTTCTTTTTATGCTTAGCAAAGAGTTTAAAAAGGCGAAGGGTACTGAGAAAGAACCGATTAAATTACAAAAAATTCGTTTAGTTAGTAGACGAATCTTTCAAGTGATGGCATGCAGCATATTGTTGTCGTTATTTTTGAACTTGAAGTGGGGATTTTATCTGTTAATTAGTGTAATAAGCTGTGGGTCTATTTTGTTTATGTTCTACATTTTATACGCATACATATTAGAAAGCTATGAAACATAGAAAAGAGTCTTCTAGGAGAAGACTCTTTTTTTCTATTTACTTCGTAATAAATTGTTGTGTCCAGTAGTTTCCGCTTTCTACATAGCCAACACCGATGTGAGTGAAGCCGCTATTTAAGATATTTGCACGGTGTCCAGCACTGTTCATCCAAGCTTGTACAACTTCTTCTGGTGTACGTTGACCTTGAGCGATGTTTTCGCCCGCAGATTTATAAGAAATACCAAATTTCTTCATCATGTCAAACGGAGACCCGTATGTAGGGCTGTTATGATCAAAGTAGTTATTCTTTTGCATATCTTCAGATTTAATACGTGCTACTTTGCTTAATTCGGTATCGATTTTTAATGCTGGTAAGCCTTGTTTTGTACGCTCTGCGTTTGTTAATTCAACAACGCGTTGTTCGAATTCGCTTAAAGATTTTGCTTCTTCAGCAGGCTTTTGCTCAGCAGGTTTTTGAGTTTCGTTTTGATTGTTATTGTTTTGTGTACCGTTATTTTCAGCAGGTTTTTGAGCTTCTGGTTTAGCTGTTTCTTCAGCAGGCTTTTGTTCTACAGGCTTTTGTTCTACAGGTTTTTGAGTTTCTGGTTTAGCTGTTGGTTGTTCAGTAACAACATTTTCAGTAGGCTGTTGACCAGGAATGAAGCAACCTTGTTGGAACTGTCCTTGATTCCATTGTGCTAAAGATTCGATTCCCATAGATTGTAAGAATGCTTGTAATTCTTGTTGGCTCATTTGCTTCATAACAACTCTAGAATGCTGAATATTTTGAACCTTTATGTTAGATGGTTGTACTGTTGCAGCTTGTGCATCTAAAGATGATACTCCTAGAGTAAGAGCTGTTGCAGCAGCTACAGATAATAAAACACGCTTTTTCATGATGTGTGTGTCCCCCTATGTAAAGTTTTAAATTGTTTTCACACGATTTGTTTTTGACAGCCTGTCCGACTGACAAATTTATCGTAGCATATAATTTGCAAGAAAAAAGATGGAAAAAAATTCATAGACTTAAAATTTACCTAATTTATCCTAGAGTAGTAGAGAAGAGGAGAGAGGAGAAAGCTAGAGTATAAAAGGAATTTTCCGCATTTTCATCCTTACTAAAAATGGAGATTTTTTGGATGAAGTTTCCTATATGAAAGAATGAGAATCCTATTGTATCAACGGTTCATGTGTTTTTTTGAGGAATATACTGGATTGTTTTTTACAAAACTGTAATGTTTCTGTTGTTCTTTTTTATTATAAAGTAACATATTCTTAATTTTGTAGCGGACAAAAAAGCGGCTATCTCTTTACATAGACGGAAGAGATAGCCGTTTTCCTATTGTTACGTATGTTACGAGTTATTACGAGTTGGTTTCAATTGCTTCTAATAATAAGTCTACAATATGAATTCCACGCATTTTATGAGAGAGTTTTTCGCGTTCAATACCTAGTTTCATTTGTAATAGACACCCAGGATTTGCAGTAACAATTGTCGCTGCATCTGTTTCATTCACACGGTCCATTTTGTAATCTAGAAAGTCCATTGATAACTCTGAATGAACAATATTATAAATACCAGCAGAACCACAGCAACGGTCCGCATCTTTCATTTCACGATATGTTGCGCCTTGGATGGCCTCAAGCAACATACGAGGTTCAGAAGATGTTCGCATAACATTACGTAAATGACAAGAGTCTTGGTACGTAATAATTTGTGGCGAAAGTCGTAAATCAGTTCGCTTATGGAAATCTAGTTCTACTAGTATAGCAGTAATATCTTTAATTTTAGAAACAAACTGCTTTGCGCGCTCTGCCCATTTAGGATCATCTTTTAATAAATAATCATAATCTACGAGATAAGCTCCGCAGCCACCTGCATTCGTAATGATATAATCGATTTGTAAATCTTCGAATGCTTGTATATTTCGTTTTGCTAATTCTTTTGCACCACTTTTTTCACCAGCATGCCCGTGTAATGCCCCGCAGCAACTTTGTGTTTTTGGAATAACGACATCACAACCGGCAAGCTGAAGAAGTTTCATCGTTGCGTTATTTGTTTCTAAAAACATCGTATCCATTAAACAACCAGTGAAGAAAGCAACTTGTTTTTTCTTTGTAATTTCAGCATGTAAAAATTCAGGGCGATTTTTCATTTCTTTCATTTTAGGAGCTTTCGGTAAGACAAGATCCATTGTTGCCAGTGTTTCAGGGAATAGCTTCATAATCCCCGTTTTATGTGAGAGCGTCTGCAAACCAGAGCGTTGATAAAATCCAATGAGTCCAGTTAGTGTTCTCATACGGTTTTGATGAGGGAATAACCCTTCAAATACTACTTTACGAACGGCTTTCACTGGCATTGAAAATTTTTTATTTTGATTAATAATGTCGCGAGCTTCTTCTAATAAATGTCCGTAATTCACACCGGATGGACAAACAGGTTCGCAAGCGCGGCAACCAAGGCAGACGTTTAATGTATTTTCAACATCTTCGTCGGGTTCAATTAAGCCATCAACGACTGCTTTCATTAAGGCGATACGTCCACGTGGTGAGTGTGATTCTTTATATCCAGATTGAATGTAAGTAGGACAAGTAGGTAAACAAAAACCGCATCGCATACAATTTAATAGTTCATCTTCATTTAATCGTTCTTTAAATTCCTTTTGAATTTTCTCCTTATTTAATGTTGTCATCGCTCAACCACCACTCTTTTACGAGAGTCTTTCGCGAACATTTTTCCAGGATTCATAATGTTATTTGGATCAAAGGCTTGTTTAATACCTTGCATTGCAGCAATACCTTCTTTACCTAATTTCATTTCTAAATATGGAGCTTTCATCGCACCAACACCATGTTCACCAGTAATCGTGCCACCAAGCTCAATCGCTTTCGCAAATATTTCAGCGAAAGCTTGCTCAGCTCGGTGCATTTCTTCTTCGTTACGGGCATCTGTCATACAAGTTGGATGTAGGTTGCCATCACCAGCATGCCCAAAAGTACAAATAGGAATATTATATTTTTTTGCAATCGTATTAATTGCTTCAACCATTGGAGCGATTTGTGAACGTGGTACAGTTGCATCTTCTAATATTGTTGTAGGTTTTAGTCTTGCAAGTGCAGACAATGCACTACGGCGTGCTGTACGAAGCGCATCTGCTTCTGCTTCATCTTTTGCAACGCGAACATCAACCGCGTTCATGGTGCGGCAAACGTTAGCCATTTTTTCAATATCACGATTGACGACTTCAGGTGGACCGTCTTGTTCAATTAATAAAATTGCTTTTACGTCAGTTGGTAAACCGATTTGTGCAAACTCTTCTACAACTTCAATTGTCGGTTGATCTAAAAACTCAAGTGTCGCTGGAATGATTTTATTTGCAATAATGGAAGAGACAGCACGTGCAGCTTCGTTAATGTCCTCATATAGTGCGAGCATAGTTTTCTTCGTTTCAGGCATAGGAACAAGTTTTAATATCGCTTCTGTTACAACACCAAGTGTACCTTCAGAACCAATAAATAAACGAGTTAAATCATAACCAGCTACATCTTTTGCTAATTTACCACCAGTGCGAATGATGTCGCCATTCGGTAAGACAATTTCAAGCCCCATTACATAATCACGTGTTACGCCATATTTTAAACCACGCAATCCGCCCGAGTTTTCATTAATATTACCGCCAATTGTAGAAATTTTCATAGAGCTTGGATCTGGTGGGTAAAATAATCCTTTTTCTTCTACTGCTTTAATAATATCAAGTGTAATAACACCAGCTTGTACAGTAATTGTTAAATTCTCTTCGTCAATTTCCAAAATTTTGTTCATATGGCGGAAAATAAGGACGATACCGCCTTCTAATGGACACGTTCCTGCACAAAGGTTGGTTCCAGAGCCACGAATATATACAGGGATCTTATGAGTGTTACACACTTTTAACACTTCGGCTATTTCATTTGTATTACGAGGAGCAATGACTGCATCAGGCATCGCTTGGAAGTTTGGAGTGGCATCATAACTATAAGTTAAACGCCCCATATTGGATGTATCTACATTATTTTCGCCAACAATGGATACGAATGAATCAATAATTTGCTTTTCTAACATTAGAAATCCCCCTCAAACTGTTAACGTATTTAGTAATAATAAAAAACGTTGTAACAGTGCTTTCATTATAATGATAAAAAAAGTAGGGGGGTTCTTTCTATGGTTAATCATCTAAAGATTAGTCTGTTTTCTCATTCTTTTTTGTATGATTATCTAATAATAGAAGTGCAAAGTACAAAACGTTTAAATCTTTAAATTGTTTAGGGTCAAGTCCTGTATGTTCCTCGATTTTTTTTAATCTATAATGCAGCGTATTAATGTGTATATGTAATTTTTCTGCTGTTTGTTTATAAGATTGGTTGTAATCAATAAATAAGTGCAAAGTGTGCATAAGCTCATTAGATGATAATAAGTTTTCAATTGTACGCTGGAGAAATTCTTTCCGAGTTCCAGTAGAAATATCTTGTAAGCACATCTCTAAACGTAAATCTTCATTAAAATACAATTCCTTTTGTTTCAAGGGAAACAGAAAGAGCGCGTAATGCTTGTTCATATGATACATTCATATCGCTCGGGATAACTGTTTGTCCAATTCCGATATATAGCGTGATAGAAAATAAAGTTTCACAGTCTTGTTTTAACCGTTTTAAAAATTGAAAGGTTTGCTCTTTAGATTGCATTGTTGTAAATAAAATAAACCGATCATTTCCCCAGCGAACAAATAAATCTTCTTTTGCTAAAATGTTGCGCATGTGTTGCCAAATTTTACGCTGGAGCATCGTATTATCTCGGGCGATTGATAATAAAATAAGTTGTTTCTTTTTATATAAATCAATGCCAAGCGTTTTTGCACGATCAAGAAAACTTGGAGACCAGTCTGTGCTTTGAAGCCAATCAAAAACAAATGCTTCATAAGAACGTTGCTCAAGCTCTAGTTGTTCTAAAAAATAATTTTCGTGAATTAACAATTCGGTCATTTTGCGCAATATTTCTCCGTATTGGGAAATATCCCTAGGTTCCCCTGTAATTCCAATGACACCGATTACTTCGTCATGGAATAGTAACGGGAGATTCATCCCAGCCTTCACGCCTTGCAAACGTCGTTCATCATCTTTTGTAATAATGACAGTTTTCTTTTGTTTCGCACAGCGGAGCGCCCCTTCGTGAAATTGACCGATTCTTTCCGCATCTGTACTTGCGATAATAAATCCTTGTATATTAATGATAATAATATTTTCAGTAATTAGTCTGCGTACTTCACGTACAATTTTATTTGCTAAATCAGGAAAAAGCATAATTTGCACACCTCAAATTCTATTTGTTGTACATTATATATGTAAGTTTATTAATAATGGAAGATTTCACATTTTCCACACATTTATTTGTTATTTTACAATTATAACGAAATCATCCGAAGATGGAGGGAATCTTTTGAGAAAGTATCTTTTTCTTCTCTGTTTTTTATTTCTATTAGTAGGGTGCCAAGGAAGTTCGTATACACCAATTGCTAAAGATAAAAGTGTTATTATAACAACTAATATAAAAGAAGGTAGTATTAGTTTTATTAATAAAAAAACAAAGAAGCTAATAACAACATGGGAATTGAATGAACCGATTACGGGGGTTACACTACTTCGAGATGGTGAGGACATACTTGTTTATGGCAAGCAGTTAGAATATATGTATGTATACTCACTGGCAGAAGGAAGACAAGTAGACAAATACAAGACGGGAAAAGGAATTGCTAATGTTATCGCATCAGAAGATGGAAAACAATTATTTGCTGCCGATCAAAATGAACAAAAGGTAAGGTTCTTTACGGTAAAAGGGAAAGAGATGGGTAGTGTTTCAACAGGAAAAGGACCGTTAACGATGGTAGAGCATAATAAGCAGTTATCTGTATTGAACTTTTATGATACGAAACTAACGACAATTGATACGAAGAAAAAAGAAGTTATACAATCCTTTATGATTCCACCGGCATCAACAGGAGCAACGGTTAGTGCTAATGGGAAAGAAATATGGATTGGCGGACATGGTGATGGAAATCAAGTGAATGAGAAAGTATTAGTGTATTCTTTACAGAGTGGAGAGATGGTACGCTCTTTACACGCTCCGTTTATGCCTGTGAATATAACGAGGGATGATAAGTACGTATATGCATTAAGTCATGGTTCTAATACGCTTAGAAAGTTTGATGCAAGTACGTATCAAGAGGTAGGATCTACAGAAGTAGGATCTAATCCATTTGCATTTTTGAAAAGCGGTGCAGAAGGATATGTAGCTAGTTATGATAGCGATGAAGTATGCGTAATGGATATAAAGAATATGAAAATAAAACAAACAATTAAAGTCGGAAAAGGGCCGTTTCAGCTCATAGAGAGAGAAGGGAAAGGACAATGAGTAAATATAGAGTGCTAGTTGTAGATGACGAAAGTGATATGAGGCAACTTGTCGGTATGTACTTGGATAACTTCGGATACGAGTGGGGAGAAGCTGAAAATGGGAAAGAGGCTCTCCGAAATTTAGAGACGGATCATTATGATTTCGTTGTATTGGATATTATGATGCCAGAGATGGATGGGCTTTCAGTTTGTAAAGAGATTCGAAAAACGTCAGATGTACCTATTATATTTTTAACTGCAAAAGGTGAAGAGTGGAATAGGGTGAACGGCTTACGGATGGGGGCAGATGATTATATTGTAAAGCCATTTAGTCCCGGTGAACTAATTGCTCGTATGGAAGCTGTTTTAAGACGGTATACAAAGCAAGAGCAGCAAGAAGAGATTCAATTTGGACCGATTCTTATAAATGAAAAAAGTAGGAGAATCGAGACGAATGGAGAGTCGATTTCTCTTACGGTAAAAGAGTTTGATTTACTATATTTTCTTTGCCAACATAATGGACAAGTATTTAGTCGTGAGCAATTACTTGAAAAGGTGTGGGGATATGATTATGCAGGAAGTACAAGAACAGTAGATACGCATGTGAAAACGATGCGTTTGAAGCTCGGAGAAAGTGGAAACTACATTCAAACCGTTTGGGGTGTAGGTTATAAATTTGAGGTGTAACGTATGTTTACGATGGTACAAAAGCTTTGGCTTACAGTAGTATGTGCAGTATGTGTAACAGTCTCCTTTCTTTATTTTGTATCTTTATACTCGTATGAAAAGTTATACGTCGATAATTTAAAAGATTCATTAGTAATGGAAGGAAAGCGTCTCGCCACGCAATATGATAAACGGGAAGGAATATCCACTTTTGAAGAGAAAGTAAGGGCATATGATCAAATATCTAGTTCAGACGTCCTTTTTGTGTATAATCCACGTGATTTAAGCGCTTGTTTGCCTTTTGATGTGCACCATCATTCTCTTATAAGTGAAGGAGATAGACAAGCACTATTAGATGGGAAAACTGTGACAAAGATAGGATATGAAGAGCATTTTGATCGTAATATTATGGGTGTTGTCATCCCTGTTTTAGATAATAAAAAATTAGTTGGAATTGTATACTCTTATATTCCTTTAAAAAGTATAAAAGACTTGATATTTGATATGGGTCTTATTTTAGCGCCGTTAGCAATTGCAATGATTTTAATTACGATATGGGTTGGTAGAAAAATTATTATTGCGATTACGAAGCCACTCTCACAAATGGAACGGGTCGCGAATCATCTTGCTACCGGAGATTTCTCAGAACGGATTACGATTTCTTCAGAAGATGAGATTGGACGATTGGGAAAAGCATTTAATAAAATGGCAAATTCTTTAGAGGCAGAAGACGTAAAGCGTAAGGAGTTTTTAGCTAATGTTTCGCATGAACTTAGAACACCACTTAGTTATATTAAAGGATATAGTGAAGCCATTTTAGACGGTGTAGCAAAAGGGCCGCAGCAGGAAAAAGTAACGCAGCTCATCCATAAAGAAGCAGATCGCATGCAGCGACTCGTTCATGATTTATTAGATTTAGCACAATTAGAAGGTGAACATTTTCCTCTAAAGAAGCAACCTATCGTTTTTTCACAGCTTATTGAAGATGTACTAGATACTTATGAGTTACAATTTATAGAAAAAAAGCTTCGTATTTCAACGGATTTAAATCCTGAAATTATCGTAATGATTGATGAGGATCGTATGCAACAAGTACTTCACAACGTGTTAGACAATGCGATACGGTACACAAATCAAAACGGGGATATCATAATAAGCTTAGATAAGAAAGATGATTATTGTGAGCTGAAAATAAAAGATACGGGAATAGGTATTGATATAGAGCATTTAGAAAATCTTGGTGAGCGTTTTTACCGAGTAGATAAAGCTAGAAGTCGTCAGCATGGTGGAACAGGTTTAGGCCTTGCTATTGTAAGGCAAATTGTTCATATACATGATGGACAGTGGAGAATAGAAAGTGAAAAAGGTAAGGGCACGACAGTTATTATTACACTAAAAGTACAAGATGAGGAGAGCATGTTCTAACTTTGGGGACATGCTCTCTATATTGAGAGTTAATAATTGCACGGAAAGATATTGATTAATATCCAATAAATATTAAGAATTTGACTATTTTATGAACAAAACATTTGTACTTCTTACTAATTCGTTCTAAAATAGTTATGGATGCTAAATTCTTATAAATCGTTTCAATTGTTGTTTGGAAGATACTGAGGTGATTTAACTGGAGTACAAATCTATTAAACCGAAAAAAATTTACGAAGAAGTATCTGAAGCTATTTTAACAATGATTAAAAATGGCACACTAAAACCTGGTGACAAACTACTTCCTGTTCATCAATTAGCCGAGCAGTTTCAAGTTGGTAGATCTGCTGTTCGTGAAGCGCTAAGTGCGCTAAGGGCAATGGGCTTAATTGAAATGAAGCAAGGAGAAGGTACATATGTGAAGAATTTCGATTCTTCTTCATTAACGAAATCATTAAATAATAGGTTGTTAATGAAGAAAGAGGATATTTTGAACTTATTAGAAGTACGAAAGGTGCTTGAAGTGGGGGCAGTTCGAGCAGCTGCGGCAAAACGTACGGAAGATAATTTACAAAATATGAAGCATTGGTTAGATGAAATGGCAAAGAGCGTTGGAGATGAGAAAGCTGGTGAAAAAGCAGACTTTCAGTTCCACATGGGAATTGCACAATCTTCACATAATAACATCCTACTTGAACTTATGAATCATGTTTCAGAAATGATTGCTGAAACGATTGGTGAATCAAGACGCATTATTTTATATGGTGAACAAACAACAGCAGAACGACTTTTAGAAGAGCATCAAGTTATATATGATGCGGTGTTAAAGCAAGATGTGGAATTAGCACAGCAAGCAATGCTAGATCATTTAACAAATGTAGAACATATTGTCATAGGTAAAAGCGATATAAATTCGTAATTTAATCTTTTAAAATTCCATTTTTCTGATAAAATAGAGAAAGATTGAGTAAGCGTTTTCTTTAGAAGAGGGAGAGTTAGGCTATGGTTGAGCCTATTTCTTCTTTGCAAGTCATCTGATGACCATATGATTGTTGGCGAAGTTGTAATGAGGGGGAATAATAATTATGAAAGTTACTTTATTTGTTACTTGTCTAGTCGATATGTTTGAAACAAATGTCGGTAAGGCAACAGTAGAAGTATTGGAGCGTTTAGGTTGTGAAATTGAATTTCCAGAAGCACAAGTTTGTTGTGGTCAGCCTGCTTATAATAGCGGCCATGTAGAAGCAGCAAAAGAAGCGATGAAACATATGATTGAAACTTTCGAAGATGCAGAATATATCGTTACGCCATCCGGTTCTTGTGCGACAATGTTTCACGAGTATCCACATGTTTTTAAAGATGATCCGAAATGGGCAAAACGTGCACAAAAGATAGCTGATAAAACATATGAATTTACACAATTTATTGTAGATGTTTTAAAAGTTACAGATGTTGGCGCAAGTTTACCTGGGATAGCAACTGTTCATAAATCTTGCCATATGACACGTCTGCTTGGAGTAAAAGAGGCTCCAGGAATTTTATTATCAAATGTAAAAGGATTAACTGTAAGAGAACTACCAAACGTACAAAATTGTTGTGGTTTTGGGGGAACGTTTTCAGTTAAGATGACACCTATTTCTGAGCAAATGGTAGATGAGAAAGTTGATAGTGTTATGGAAACAGGTGCTGATTATTTAATCGGTGCAGATTGTGGGTGTTTGTTAAACATTGGCGGACGTATTGAGCGTTTAGGTAAAGAAGTAAAAGTAATGCATATTGCTGAGGTATTGAATAGCCGCTCATGAAGGGGGAACATAAGCTATGTCTATGAAAATCAGTGAGAAAAAATTTAATGATCGCGTAGGCGATGGAATTCAAGATTCGTTTATGCGCGGGGCTGTATCATCTGCACAAACTCGTTTATATACAAATCGATTAAAAGCAGCGGAAGAATTAGGAAACTGGGAAGAGTGGCGTGAACTTGGTGAACAAATTCGCCAGCATACGCTAGAAAATCTTGATTATTACTTAATGCAGTTAAGTGAAAATGTTTCGAAAAGAGGCGGTCATGTTTACTTTGCGAAAACGAAAGAGGAAGCAGCAAAGTATATTCAAGACGTTGCGAAAAAGAAACAAGCGAAGAAAGTTGTAAAATCAAAATCAATGGTAACTGAAGAAATTAGTATGAATCATGCGCTTGAAGAAATCGGTTGTGAAGTGTTAGAGAGTGACTTAGGAGAGTATATCTTGCAAGTAGATAACGATCCGCCTTCACATATTATTGCGCCTGCACTTCATAAAAACAGAACGCAAATTCGTGATGTGTTTAAAGAAAAACTTGGATATGAAAATTCTGATGATCCATACGAAATGACAAAGTTTGTTCGTAAACAACTTCGTGAGAAATTTATGGATGCAGAAATTGGAGTGACAGGTTGTAACTTCGCTGTTGCAAATACTGGCTCTCTTTGTTTAGTAACAAATGAAGGTAATGCCGATCTTGTTATGTCGATTCCGAAAACACAAATTGCAGTAATGGGTATGGAACGTATGGTTCCGACAATGGAAGAATTAGATGTTTTAGTTGGTTTACTATGTCGTAGTGCAGTAGGTCAAAAGTTAACAAGTTATGTAACGGTAGCAGGACCAATTCAAGAGGAAGAGGTAGATGGGCCAGAAGAGTTTCATTTAGTCGTTGTTGATAATGGCCGATCTCAAATTCTTGGATCTGAATTCCGTCAAGTGCTGCAATGTATTCGTTGTGCTGCTTGTGTTAATGTATGTCCTGTATATCGTCACGTTGGTGGACATTCATACGGATCTATTTATTCAGGACCAATTGGTGCAGTATTAACACCACTTCTAGGTGGATATGATGATTACAAAGAACTTCCATATGCATCTAGTTTATGCGGAGCATGTACAGAAGCTTGTCCAGTAAAAATTCCATTGCATGATTTATTGTTAAAACATCGTCAAGTTATCGTTGAACAAGAAGGCCGTGCCCCACTTGCAGAAAAATTAGCAATGAAAATGTTTAGCATGGGTGCTTCTTCAGCAGCTTTATATAAAATGGGATCGAAAATGGCACCGGCAGCAATGAGTCCATTTACATCTGGTAACCGCGTATCAAAAGGTGTTGGACCACTTAAAAACTGGACAGATATTCGTGAATTCCCGGCGCCAAGTAAAGAACGATTCCGTGATTGGTATAAAGATCATAAGAAAGGCGGGGATAAATAATGACAGGATTAATTCAAAACCGTGAGTCCTTTCTAGATAATATCGCAAAAGAACTCGGACGTGGGCGGAAGACAGAAGGTGTAGAACGTCCAGTATGGAAAAATAATGTGAATGAAGAAACGTTAAAAGATTATTCACAAGAAGAATTGTTAGAAGTATTTAAAAATCAATGTACAAACATTCATACAACTGTTGTGGAAACGACAAACGACCGTTTACGTGAAGATATTCAAAAAGTAATCGTTGAAAACGGCGGGGGACCTATTATATTATCAGCAGACGAACGTTTTGATTCATATGGATTGACTTCTTTATTTAAAGAAGAGCTTCCGAAACAAAATGTTGAAGTAAATGTATGGGATCCTGAGAAAAAAGAAGAGAATATGCGTTTAGCGGAAAAAGCGAATATCGGTATCGCATTTAGTGATTATACTTTAGCTGAATCTGGTACGATTGTTGTACAAAGTCATAAAGGACAAGGGCGTTCTTTGCATTTTTTACCAACTGTATACTTTGCTATTATTCCACGTGAAACACTTGTACCTCGTATTACGCAAGCAGTTCAACATATGAACTCTCGTGTGGAAAAAGGCGAAGCAGTGGCATCTTGTATCAACTTTATAACAGGACCAAGTAACTCCGCAGATATTGAAATGAATCTTGTTGTCGGGGTACACGGACCATTAAAAGCAGTATATTTCATCGTATAAAATAGGGGAAAGCAGGCCGGAAAACGGCCTGCTTTTTTAATAGAATAAAGATAATATGAAGTAGAAGTTCTCTCCTTTTTTTGCTATGTTCTTTTGGAAAGGAGAGGAAGGGATGTTCACTTATTTATATGCATTGTTAGCAGGGATGGTGTTTGGTTCTTTCTTTATGGTGATTGCGATGAGAGTTCCAGTGGGTGAATCTATTATTACACCACGTTCATATTGTCATTACTGCAAATATACGTTAAAGCCAAAAGAACTTATTCCAATCATTTCATTTTGTATGCAGAAAGGGCGTTGTACGAATTGTAAAAGAAAAATCCCAAGTTTGTACATAACATTTGAATTTGTTACAGGGAGTTTATTTTTTCTTACTGTATATGTAATTGGAATTGAACGAGAGCTCATCATCATTTTATCGCTTCTTTCTTTACTACTTATTATTTCAGTTACAGATTTTGTGTATATGTTAATACCTAATCGTATTTTAATTTGGTTTGCACTTTTGCTTATTTTAGAATGTATTTTTGTACCGTTAGTTACTTGGATAGATAGTATAGCTGGTAGTGGAACTATATTCATTTTGTTATATTGCATGCAAAGGATTTATCCAGATGGTCTTGGTGGAGGTGATGTGAAATTACTTTCGTTGCTCGGATTTATAATAGGAGTGAAAGGTATTTTTATGACTTTATTTTTAGCATCTTTCTTTAGTCTTTGTATTTTTGGAATTGGTATAGCATTAAAGCGCATAAAAGTAAGAACCCCAATTCCATTTGGCCCTTTTATTAGCCTTGGAGCAATATGCTATGTGTTAGTTGTATATGCAAAATAGAAAGGAGCTAGAAAATGAATGTATATATGGATGATCAAAGAAGTTGTCCGTTCGGATATGCTTTGGCAACTACAGTAGAATCTGCGTTACAATTTGTTCGGAGTAATAAGGTAAACATCCTTTCTCTTGACTTTAACATGGGATGGAGGCAAAAGAGCGGGTTAGATTTTGTAGAAGCCTTTTGTACGGAAGGTTTATATGTTAATGAGATTCACCTTCATACAAATGATGTCATCGGTATGCACCAGATGAAGCAGAGAATTGAGAAAGCGAAAGAAAAAGGGGAAATTCATCCTCATATTGTCGTTAAATATGTAGGGAGTTAAAAACTCCAAAGTAAGACTTTGGAGTTTTTAATGTTTCACATGAGCTTGTAAAGGAATGATTTCCTCTGTTTGAGCGGCTACTAATTCAGTTTCTTCTTGCTTAACATCAGGTGCTTTCTTTGTTAAGTAATGATATACCATACCGACAAATACCGATCCGCCAATAATGTTACCAAGTGTAACTGGAATTAAGTTATGAATAGCACCCGCAAAAGAAATTGTATCAGGATGTGGTGATACTAAAGATAAAGCAAACAGTGATAAGTTTGCAATGCTATGCTCGTAACCAGATAAGAAGAATGTGAAAACAAGTAGCATCATCATCATTATTTTTGCTGTATCACCTTTTACTTGAGAAGGTAAGAAGCAAGCAAGACATACGAGCCAGTTACATAAAATCGCTTTAAAGAATAATTGCATTGTAGGTGTATTCATCTTTCCTTCAACTACTTTATTCATTAAGTGACCATGATCAATTGCTTGGAAAATTCCAGTTGCGTAAAATAGTAAGGCAAAGAATAAAGCGCCAGCTAAGTTACCTGCATAACAAGCAACCCAGTTACGAAGTGTATCAGAAATAGTTGTTTCTTTTCTTAAAGTTGCCACTGTAAAGTACATTGTATTGCCAGTAAATAACTCAGCACCGCCATATATAATAAGTACGAGAGCAATTCCGAAAAACATGGATTCAGCTAAATAAGTTGCTGGTGAATCTGCAATGTGAAAAAAGTTACCTAATTTAAAACATAGTACAATAATAAAACCGATATAAATGCCAGCAAGTGCAGCGCGAATGAAATATTGCATTGAATTTGTATCTAGCATTTGCTTTTTGCTCTTAGCCAGTTTTACAACGTAGTCTAATCCTTGTTCTAGCATGAGTAATACGCTCCTTTAATACATCGTCTATAAATACTCTTTATATGAATAAAGTACATGGATTTGTTCTCAGTTTCAATAAGTTTGTTCAATGTTTCACAAAAAGGACATACATCTATGAAGGAAGCGTTTACAAAAGGCGGTATAATGGAATTTTTTCTAAAAATAGTGAGGAGGTTGAAACGAGAGAAAAAGAAAAAGCGCTATAATTACAGCGCTTTTTCGTCTAAATTCTTTTCGACTTTTACTTCTACCTCTTTCGAGAAGAACCAACCACAAACTGCGATTCCGATTAATACGCTCCAGAATGTAAGTTTCCACGGAGTAGATTCTGGGAATGAGTGCGGAAGGACACCTAAAGCAGGGTGTGCTAGCGTATAAACTGCTAATTTTACACCAACCCAGCCTACAATTAAGAATGCTGCCGTTTCAAGTCCTGGTTTACGTTTTAATATTTGTACGAAAGCAGATGCTGCAAATCGCATAATGATTAATCCGATAAGTCCACCTACAAAGATAACGACGAATTGCCCAGTATCAAGACTACCAATCGTACCTAATCCTGTTTTCGGTAATGTCATTGCTAATGCAACAGCCGCTAAAATTGAATCGACTGCGAAGGCAATATCAGCAACTTCGACTTTAAATACAGTCCACCAAAAGTTCTCTTGTTTTTTCTCTGTTTCTTTTTCTTCTGTTTCTTCATGTGTATTCTTTTTAACGTACGTTTTAAATAAGTGATTACCAGCGATAAACATAAGGTAAATTGCACCAATCGCTTGCACTTGCCATACATCGACTAAGAATGAAATCATAAATAGCGATCCGAAGCGGAAAACAAACGCTCCTGCCAATCCGTAAAATAGTGCTTTCTTTCGTTTGTCTTCTGGTAAATGTTTTACCATAATTGCAAGAACGAGGGCGTTATCAGCTGCTAAAATCCCCTCTAGTGCAATTAGGATGAGTAATACCCAACCATACTCCAATAATAATGATACATCCATGTACATTCTCCTCTCATTTCTCTAAATTCTAAACAAGTGAAGAATTTCCCCACTGTTTAGATTCCCCATACTCCCGCGCATCAACGGTGGAAGGAATTGGTAAAAACAAAAAAGACCTCTGCCGTTGATAGGCAAAGGTCTTGCTAGACATATGTAATGAAAATGTCAACAAAGCCGGAAGAACTATGTTCTACGTAATGACGACTTTGTTTCCAAGAAATATTCTTGGACGCTACTCCCCTTTGGAGATATGTTATTGTATTTTCATTATATGGATAATTTATACGGTTGTCAACCTGTTAAAATATCTTCGTTTGGATATTTTATTTTTCTTTGCTTTTTACGTGCAAATGAAAAAGCTAATGTTAAAGGCCCCATTTTTCCAAAAAACATCATAAAGATAATAATTACTTTACCGATAATTGTTAAGTGTGGCGTCAAATTCATGCTAAGACCGACAGTTCCAAATGCTGAAAATACTTCAAAAGCACTCATTAGTAGAGGAACTCGCTCAGTAATACTTAGAATTAAAATAGAAAGGAAAATAAACGAAATTGAAATAATGGTAATGGTTAATGATTTGACAATGAGCGTATCTTTAATGGATTTTTTAAACACGACAATATCATCTTGTTCTTGCAAAAATTTAAATACGCCTAAAAACATAATTAAAAAAGTCGTTAACTTAATTCCGCCACCAGTTGAAGCACTGCCAGCGCCAATAAACATAAGAAGCATCATTAATAAAAGAGAAGGCTTTGATAATGCAGAGATATCCACAGTATTAAATCCGGCAGTGCGCGTCGAAATCGCTTGAAAATAAGCAGCCATACCTTCTTCAAATGGGGTAAAACCTTTCATGGAAAGTGAATTATGGAACTCGAATATAAAAATAAAAGCTGTAGCAATAATATTTACGATAAGAGTAGAAGTAAGCATAAGTTTTGAATGTAAAGTAAGGTTTTTAAAGTTTTTCTTTCTTTTTATATCTACGATAACTGTAAAACCGATCCCTCCTAAAATAATGAGTGAAGAAATAACGAGATTGACGAGAATGCTATGGGAGTGGGACGTTAAATTGTCACTCCACACGGAAAAACCAGCATTGTTAAAGGCTGAGATAGAATGAAAAAAGCTGTAATATATTCCTTTGGCAATCCCGTACTTTGGTACCCATTCAAAGGAGAGAAGTAAAGTGGCAATACATTCTACAGTAAAAGAAAATATAAATAATGCTTTTGCAAGGCGAATGATTCCGCCGACATTTGTTTGGTTTAATGCTTGTTGTAATAAAATCCGATTTTGAAGACCGATTTTTCTACCGAGCATAATTGCGATTAAAACGGCGAAGCTCATAATACCAAGTCCGCCAACTTGTATAAGTGTTAAAATGACGCATTGTCCAAACAAGGTAAATATTTTTCCCGTGTCCACAACACCAAGTCCTGTAACAGTACAAGCAGAAACTGTTGTAAATAAGGCATCGAGCCATGAAATAGACGTTGTTGTAGCAATTGGTAATTTTAATAGGCATGTACCGATAATTGATAACATAATAAAAGATAGAGTAAGAACACGGGGAGGACTCATGCTAATGTTAATCCGTTTCATGTTACATATCGTTCCTTTCAATTTGTTCTTACTAGTATGTGAAAAAGCATTATTATGTATGTTAAAAAAGAAAGAGGCAGAGAATATCTGCCTCTAAGCCATATGTTATATGATCATCCACGTAATTGTTGCTGAGCTAAAGCAACAAGACGTTTCGTTACTTCACCGCCAACAGAGCCGTTAGAACGAGATGCTGTATTTGATCCTAAGCTTACACCGAATTCTTGAGCGATTTCATATTTAAATTGTTCAAGCGCTTGTTCTGCACCTGGAACTAGTAATTTGTTTGTTTTTACCATGTTGAGACACATCCTTCTTAGTAGTCCAGTTTATCCCACTATTGGCGAGCTGCCTATAAAAGCTCGATTGGCGAAGGCTAATAATCAGTGGTGATAAACAAATTACACGGATTAAAGCTTCACTTTATTTAAGTGCTATATAAACTGGTACCGTTATTTTATGTGGAAACGACGTACTCATACACGGAAGTAATCGGTGTGATTAGAAGTTCTTGGATAGAAAAAAGAGTAGCAAATTTGCTACTCTTTTTTCAGTATTGTCGCTGTACCTTCCACGACAATATCATCGGATTGATTATATATGTTTGTTTGCAATGTAATGATTTTTTTATCATCACGTTTTTTAATAACTTCTGCCACAACGCGAAGTGTATCTCCGATTTTGACAGGAGCACGGAATGAAACGTTTTGTGATAAATAAATCGTATTTTTGCCAGGGAGTTTCGTGCCAAGAATGGTAGAAATAAAACTTGAAACGAGCATGCCATGGGCAATACGTTCTTTGAACATTGTCGTTTTTGCAAAAGAATCTAAAATATGAATAGGATTTACATCTCCAGTCAATTTTGCAAAATTGATAACATCCTCATCCGTAATTTTTTTTGTTAGTGATGCTTGATCACCGACTTGAATCTCATCGTAACGAAGCTCCGGAACAGTTTGTGCTTCTTGAAATGGATTCATTTTGTCCTCCTTCTTTTCCATATCGAAAAATGTAAGCCATCTTGATGTAGTAGGAGGAAGAAAGAGTTTTGTTTGTGCTGCAGTTAGTTGCCACATTTTTCTTACTTGATGGAAGTAAATAGATTTTTTGAGTTTTCCTCGAACTGCTTTGCGAGTTCGAGTTGTTTGGACTTGAACTCTCCCAAAAAAACTTCTAACTGTTTTTGAACCTCTTCACGTTGCGACTGTTGTTGCTCGATAAAGTGCTTTGTTGTTTCTTCAAATTGACCGCTAGTTTGAGTAAGAATAGACAAAGATGTTTTCGTAGGAGAAACAGTAAGTTGGTGCATTTGAGTAGAAAGTTCATTCCATTTTTCTTGCCACTCGTTAATTTGATCATTTAAGGAGTTTCCAGTTAATTGCTTCACGTAATCTGTATATTGGTTATTGAACTGAGCTGTGAATTGTTGTAATTCTTTTTCTAGTTCATTTACTCCTGATGTTAATTTATGCAAAGCGTCTTGTTGTTGTTTTAACGTTTCTAAAGTAAGTTGCTCTAATTGTTTCCCAGCTGAAGAGAAGAGGGAAAGAGATTGAGACCAGTTTTTCCAAAATGCATCGACCAATTCGTATGGTTTAGTTTCCATTGTTTGACCTCCAAATGTTTTTTTGCATATTGTGAACGCAGATTACTCTGCTGTACCACCAGGTGAAGATGAAGAATCCTTTTCATCCTTTTCTGGAGAAGTAGTGGCAAATGGAAAGAAAGCGTTCGTATATAACGTGAAAAACGTCCGCAGCATATTTTGGTAATGCTCAAAAGAAGTTGCACATGTTGCTAAATATTTCTCTCCATATTCAGTTAAAGAATAAATTCTTTTTGCTGGCCCTCCTTCGCTTGTATCCCAAGTAGAAGAAATAAGGTTTTCTTTTTCTAATTTGCGTAGTGTCCTATATACATTACCTTGGTCCACAGAAGAAAAGCCGATATCCATTAGCATTTGAATAAGTTTGTAACCATGAAGACTCCAGTCTTTTAGACAGAGAAGTAAGAAGGGAACTAAGAAGTTTTTTGGCATGGAGTTTGGTTGTTTCGTTTGGTTGTTTTCCAAACTTTCGCGTTGTTCTGGTTCATTATGTAGCATGATTGTGCATCACCTCATGAATCAGTTAGATGGAATTTTTTGCTTATAAGTGCAATTTACACCTATCTGTTTTTAATGTCAATACATTTGTTGGAAAATAAAGAAAAATAAAATATAGACTTGAAGTTTTTTTCAGAATATTAGAAAATAGTGAATAGGTTGAATTGTTTCAAAAACGAAAAAGGGAGTGTAGGCGAAGTGATTGATCAAAAATTCGATCCATTGCAAGCATGGAAAAATGCTTATGAACAAACCGAAACATTTTGGGGAAAAGCGCTCAATGAAACAATTAAAACAGAAGAATATTCTGCTTGGATGGGCAGCGTTCTAGACTTGAATTTGTTTTATCAAAAAGCATTAAATGATACAACAAAAAGTTATTTAGAACAAGTGAACGTGCCAACGAAAGAGGATATCGCTAGAGTAGCTACGCTTGTTATTAACTTAGAAAATAAAGTTGATAACATCGAGGAAGTTCTAGAAGAGAAAGTGGATTCATTAGGACAAGCTCCTACATTAAAGCGTGATGTTACGAAAGTGAAACAAGATATTCGCACGTTAGAAACGAAAGTTGATCAAATTTTAGAATTGCTAGAAAAGCAAAATGCAGTACTAGCTAAACTACAAGTACCTGTAAAAGAAGAGGTAAAACCTGCGAATAAGCCAGAAAATAAAAAATGATAATAGCGTTTGTTTATAACGTGTAAAAGAGAGAGGGAGAATCTCTTTTTCATGTATAAACAACGAAACATAATTAATATATGGACTCTATTAGTATGAGTACCAAAATGATTTATAATAATCGCTCACAAATTCATTTAAGGGGGAAAAGAAATGGTTCAATTAAATGGCAAAGTAGCAATCGTAACAGGTGGGGCAAAAGGAATTGGAAAAGCAATTACAGTAGCATTAGCACAAGAGGGAGCAAAAGTTGTTATTAACTATAACAGCAGTAAAGAAGCAGCTGAAAACTTAGTAAATGAACTAGGAAAAGAAGGGCATGACGTTTATGCAGTTCAAGCGGATGTTTCTAAAGTAGAAGACGCAAACCGACTTGTAGAAGAAGCTGTGAATCATTTTGGTAAAGTTGATATTCTTGTTAATAATGCTGGTATTACAAGAGATCGTACATTCAAAAAGTTAAATCGTGAAGACTGGGAGCGCGTAATTGACGTGAACTTAAGCAGCGTATTTAATACGACAAGTGCTGTACTTCCATACATAACGGAAGCAGAAGAAGGAAGAATCATTAGTATTTCTTCTATTATTGGTCAAGCTGGTGGATTTGGACAAACAAACTACTCAGCAGCAAAAGCAGGTATGTTAGGATTTACAAAATCATTAGCGTTAGAACTTGCAAAAACAAATGTAACTGTAAACGCAATTTGCCCAGGGTTTATTGATACTGAAATGGTAGCAGAGGTACCAGAAGAAGTACGTCAAAAAATCGTTGCGAAAATCCCGAAAAAACGCTTTGGCCAAGCTGATGAAATTGCAAAAGGTGTAGTATATCTATGCCGTGACGGTGCGTATATCACTGGTCAGCAATTAAACATTAACGGTGGATTATACATGTAATAAGGTAAGAAAAAAGTGCATATCCATAGCAGGAATGCACTTCTTTTTTTAGAAAGAAATCGACCGAAAAGGAGATAAAAAAATGACTACATTCGTAACAGAATGGGAAAAGCAATTGGAGTTGTACCCAGAAGAATATCGCAAAGCATATCGCCGTGTGAAAAGAGCGAGCGAAATTTTATTACGCGAACCAGAACCACAAGTTGGTTTAACACCGAAAGAGGTTATTTGGACGAAGAATAAAACGAAGCTTTATCGTTACATTCCAAAACAAGAAAAAACACAGGGAGTTCCAATCTTATTAATATATGCTCTTATTAATAAACCGTATATTATGGATTTAACTCCAGGAAATAGTTTAGTGGAATATTTAGTAGATCGTGGTTTTGATGTGTATATGCTTGATTGGGGCACATTTGGTTTAGAAGATAGTCATTTGAAATTTGATGATTTCGTGTTTGATTATATTGCAAAAGCAGTGAAAAAAGTAATGAGAACTGCAAAATCGGACGAGATTTCTTTACTTGGTTATTGTATGGGTGGAACGTTAACATCTATTTATGCAGCGCTTCATCCGGACATGCCAATTCGTAACTTGATTTTTATGACAAGTCCTTTTGATTTCTCTGAAACAGGATTATACGGTCCTTTATTAGATGAGAAGTATTTCAATTTAGATAAAGCGGTTGATACATTCGGAAATATTCCACCTGAAATGATTGATTTCGGAAATAAGATGTTAAAACCAATTACAAACTTTGTTGGTCCATATGTTGCTTTAGTCGATCGTTCAGAAAATGAGCGCTTCGTCGAAAGCTGGAAGTTAGTTCAAAAGTGGGTTGGTGACGGCATTCCATTCCCAGGTGAATCATATAGACAATGGATTCGTGATTTTTATCAAAATAATAAATTAGTGAAGGGTGAACTCGTTATTCGCGGACAAAAGGTAGACCTTGCAAATATTAAGGCGAATGTCTTAAATATTTCAGCGAAACGTGATCATATTGCTCTGCCATGTCAAGTAGAGGCTTTACTTGATCATATTTCTAGCACAGATAAACAGTATGTATGTTTACCGACAGGACATATGTCTATTGTGTATGGTGGAACGGCTGTAAAGCAAACATATCCGACGGTTGGAAATTGGCTTGAAGAGCGTTCTAATTAAAGAAAAGAAATCCAACTAGCGTATGTTAGTTGGATTTTTTTATGAAAAATGACGAAACATAGGAAGGTGAAAATTACATTGTAGGAGTATAATTATGAAGCTTATGACTGGTAAGTTGTTTTGGAGTGATGGAGTTTCTGTACCTTGTTATCCAACGTTAGAAAATGATATGATATGTGATGTGCTTGTAATTGGAAGTGGAGAAGCAGGTGCTCAAATAGCGTATTCGTTAGCGAAAATTGGAATGCGTGTTATGCTCATTGAAAAAAGAGCAATTGCATGTGGAAGCACAGCTGCAAATACAGGATTATTACAATTTGTTCATGATAAATCGTTGACCTCTTTTATTCATACATTTGGTGAAGAGAAAGGGGTACGAGCATATAGAATTTGTTATGAAGCGCTGCAAACAATGGAGAAGGTTGTGCCAACTCTCGATATTGATCCCCATTTTATTCCGCGAAAGAGTCTGTATTATGCTAGTAGAGATGAGGATGTTTCATTTTTACAAGAAGAATATAATACGTTACGCCATTATGGATTTCCGGTTGAATATTTTACAGAGTCTGATATTAAAAAACGCTATTCATTTGCAAAACAAGCAGCGTTATATACAAGCGGTGATGCAGAAGTGAATCCATATTTATTAGCGCATAGTCTTTTGCATAAAGCGAAACAAATGGGCGCTACTATATATGAACATGCAGAGGCATTACATATTAAACAAATCCAAAATGATTTAATTTGTTACACGAAAACAGGAAATAAAATCGTAGCAAAGAATATTATTATGGCAACAGGTTATGAACCGCTTTTTGGCAAGAAAGAAAAAAACACAACAGTAGAAACATCTTATGCAGTTGTGACAAATACGATAGATCAATTTGAAGGTTGGCATGAGCAATCATTAATTTGGGAAACTGCACGTCCATACTTGTATTTTCGAACGTATCAAAATCGCATTATTGTAGGCGGATTAGATGAGGCACTGAAAATTCAAAATATCGGTGATACGAAATTATTGCATAAGCGTGATATCCTTATTAACATTGTAAAAGAAATGTTCCCACAGTTTAATAATATACAGGCAGAATACTATTGGGCAGCGGCATTTGGTGGTAGTCATGACGGTCTTCCTATTTTAAAAGAAGATAAAAAGATACATAATTTATATTACGCACTGCCGTATGGGGGAAATGGAACTGTATACGGAATGGTATTTGCGAAACTATTTCAGCAGTTATTTACAAATAAAGAAAGTGATGATTTTTCTTTATTTAATCGATAGAAAAAAAGGTAGCGAAGTGATGGAATGAGAAAGATAAAAAAGTTTTTACAAAAATTACGTCCCGTGCAGCTTATCGTTTTATTTTATTTACTAGCGGTAGTTGTATCGGTAATTTTGCTTAGTTTACCATTTGTTACGAAGCCTGGTGTGAAATGGACATTTATAGATGCGCTGTTTACATCTGTTAGTGCTGTAAGTGTGACGGGGCTTTCTGTTGTTACTATTCCAGATACGTTTACAACGGCAGGAATTATTGTTTTAGCCCTTATTTTACAATTAGGCGGACTAGGAATTATGGCACTTGGTACATTCGTTTGGATTATAACGGGTAAAAAGATTGGTTTGCAAAGAAGAAGATTAATTATGGCAGACCATAACCAAGGAAATTTGGCAGGTCTTGTGGAATTGATGCGTTCCATTTTAATTGTAATTATTTCAATAGAACTTATTGGAGCGTTACTGTTAGGTACAAGATTTCTAATGTATTTTCCGACTTGGCAAGAAGCGTATTTTCACGGTTTTTTTGCCGCTGTTAGTGCAACAACGAACGGAGGATTTGATTTAACTGGACAATCACTGATTCCATACAAAAAAGATTATATTGTTCAGATGATTCATATGTTGCTTATTATTCTAGGAGCTATTGGTTTCCCAGTGTTAATGGAAGTAAAGCAATTCCTGAGTAAGAGGAGACAGCAACTCTTTCGCTTTTCGTTATTTACAAAATTGACGACAACAACATTTTTTGCACTTGTTATTGTTGGAACAATTATGATTTTTCTATTAGAACGAAATCATTTCTTAGTAGGGAAGTCATGGCATGAAACTGTATTTTATACATTATTCCAATCTGTGACGACGCGAAGTGGTGGGCTTGCTACAATGGATATACGTGAATTGTCACAACCAACGCTTTTATTTATGAGTATATTAATGTTCATAGGAGCATCTCCAAGTTCAGTTGGGGGCGGGATACGTACAACGACATTTGCTGTTAGTATATTATCGTTATATACATTTGCAAGGGGCGGGAGAACAGTCCGAGTTTTCAAACGTCAGCTACATGAAGAAGATGTATTGAAAGCATCAGTTGTTATGACGATGGGGATTTTATTATGTGCTTCAGCGCTATTTATTTTATCCATTACGGAAAATGTACCACTTATGAGCTTAATAGTTGAAGTTTGTTCTGCTTTCGGGACGACTGGATTATCAACAGGTATTACTCCAGATTTAACAACTGCTGGTAAACTTGTATTAATCGTACTTATGTTTATCGGACGCGTTGGTATTTTGACATTTATTTTAGCTAGTGGTGGAAGAGAGCAACCACCTCGCTATAAGTATCCGAAAGAGCGAATTATTATTGGATAGTATGAAACCATTCTACCTAGTTAGGTAGAATGGTTTTTTAGTCGTTAATTCCAAATTGAGGATGCATAAAAGCATCATTTTTGTTATCAACCTCGTTTTTTAGTAGTTCTTGATTTTCTTCTGAAATCCACCCAATATCATTTGTAGGGTGTATCCATTCTTCCCCAGCCATAATGGCAGGATCTACCTCATCACTCCAATTAGTAAGAGGGCTGTTTTCAGAATTATATTTACTATCACCAATAACAACGTCGTATTGATTTACAAAAGGTTGTTGCATTTGTTTTCCCGTTCCTTTAAATGATGGGAAATTCATTTGATGCGGGAGCGTTTCGTCTAAAATTGGCGATTGGATCGTTTCTTTCTCCTTCAAAGTAATCGCTCCTTTTTGTAATGATTTGTTCGTATGTAGTATTTCCATCTATAAGCTCTTATGTACTTGTTAACACTTCCCAGTAATAATTATTTTAAGTTGTATCAAACTAGAATAGAAAGTTATTTAGTGAGAGCAGGTGAGTACGTTGGTAAAAAGAAAAGTAAAACAAAATGCAGCAATTAATAATAATAAAACTCCGAAAGAAAGCTTACCAGATGCAGAATTTGCATTAGAGTATGAAGGAGAAAATAGTGCAAAGTATGCTAATCGTAATTCAAAAAAAGGTAAACAAAAATGAGGCGTTTTTTACAAACGCCTCATTTTTTTGTGGGATTATAAAGGTTTTTTTAATTATTTGTAAATTTCGCATTTATTAATGGCAGAAAAATGCGAAAAAACATAGAAGTAGCAACGTATTACACAAAAACAAACAACAAACAAAAGATTAATGTTGGTTTAATACTGCTTTTACACTAGTTGTATATATTTGAGTTGTACATAAGATTTGTAAAAGGAGAGAGAAACAGTGAAAAAAACAATCTTTAAAGCTGTAGCAACTGGAATGGTATTTTCGTTACTAATGGGGTGTGGTGCAAAGAAAGAAGAAAGTGCTGGAGCAAAAGTGAAAGATGATAAATTATCTGGATCATTAACTGTTTACACAGCGATTGAAGAAGAGCTTGTACCAATTTATCTTGATTCCTTCAAAAAGAAATACCCAGATGTGAAGTTGAACATTGTTCGTGATTCAACAGGAGTTATTACAGCGAAATTGCTAGCTGAAGGAAAAAATACACAAGCAGATGTTGTATGGGGAACTGCGGCGTCTAGTCTATTAGCTTTAGAGAAAAAAGATATGTTAAAAGAGTACTCTCCTAAAGGAGCGGATCGTGTTCTTCCGCAATTTAAAGATGATAAGAAACCAGAAAAATGGGTAGGTAATACTGCATTTATGACGGGAATTGCAGTGAATAAAGAAGAGTTAAAGAAGAAAAATTTACCGATGCCAGAATCATATGAAGATTTAACGAAACCAGAATATAAAGGAACGCTTGTTATGCCACATCCAGCTTCTTCTGGAACAGGATTTTTGACGGTTTCTGCATGGCTACAAATTATGGGAGAAGATAAGGGCTGGGATTACATGAAGAAACTTCATGATAATATGGCAACTTATACTCATTCAGGTTCAAAACCAGCGAAATTAGCAGGTGCAGGTGAATATCCAGTTGGCGTATCGATGGTTTATAGTGCTTTGAAAGAGAAACAAAAAGGTGCACCTGTTGAAGTTGTTTTACCGAAAGAAGGATTAGGCTGGGAAGTAGAAGCGAACGCACTTATTAAGAAAGATAATGCAAAAAATGATAAATTAGCTCAAGCATTTTTAGACTGGGCAATTACAGATGATGTAATGAAGTTATACTTCGAGAAAAACGGATTTGCGACAATTAAAAATGATTATAAACTTCCAGATGGATTCCCTAAAGATGTAACAGAAAAGTTATACAAAAAGAATGACTTCAAATGGGCAGCAGAAAATCGTGACAAAATTTTAGAACGTTGGGAAAAAGAGTTTGGCCAAAAAGCAGAACCTAAAAAGTAAGTAAGTGGGAGAGAGAAAAATGAGCGAATATTTATCAATTCAACACATTCAAAAGCAATTTGATGCGTTTACAGCGTTAAAAGATATTTCTTTTACAGTGAAAAAAAATGAGTTTGTTTGTTTATTAGGCCCGAGTGGTTGTGGGAAAACGACGTTGCTTCGAATTTTAGCGGGGCTAGAAGAGGCAACAACAGGTAGTATAGCTGTGAATGGAACAGATATTACAGCATTGCCGCCTGGAAAGAGGAACTTCGGAATGGTTTTTCAATCATATGCATTATTTCCGAATTTAACAGCACTTGAAAATATTGAATACGGCTTAAAGACAAAAAAATATGGAAAAGCAGAAGTAAAAGAGAAAGCGCTAGCTGCGTTAGAACTTGTTGATTTGCTGAATGTAAAAGATAAATATCCTGCTCAAATGTCTGGTGGACAACAGCAGCGAGTAGCACTTGCACGTGCGCTCGCTCTGTCTCCGGATATTTTGTTACTCGATGAGCCGTTATCTGCTTTAGATGCAAAAGTACGTGAAAAATTGCGTAGAGAAATGCGTGATTTGCAAGAAAAAGTAGGAGTAACAACTATTATGGTAACGCATGATCAAGAAGAGGCATTAACGATGGCTGATAAAATTGTTGTAATGAATCATGCGGAAATTATGCAGATTGGAACACCAGAGGAGATTTATCAAAGACCAGCCAATCCGTTTGTGGCAGATTTTATTGGCTCTATTAATTTCTTTTCGAAAAATAACGAAGAACATGCAATTCGTCCTGAACATGTAACAGTTGTACAAAAGGATGGAATTAAGACAGTTGTGGAAAGTATGGAGTTTCGTGGATCTGTATACCGGACGGAAGTGCGGGTTATAGAAGAGAAAACACATCTTTATAATGATAAAATTGTAGTGGATATATTGGCATCGGAAGTAGAGGCAAAGGCTATTAGAAAAGGAAAGCCCATTCAAATCTCTTTCTCAGAAAATCATATGTTGTCATATGGAAAGAAGGTCATTGTATAGATGGAGATGTTAGAAAACTATAAGGTAGAAAGTACGAAAAAAAAGATTAAGAGAAGTATAGGAAAAGAGGAATGGATCCAAAGGCTCGTAATTATTGGTATGATTCTTTCCTTTCTTATCATACTTGTATTACCGCTATTACAACTATTTACACAAGCTTTTTATGATAAAGATGGAGCTTTCGTTGGTTTAGCGAATTTCAGTAAATATTTCACAACACCAACTTTAGTTCAGTCATTACAAAATACCGTATGGATTTCGGGCACTACAACAATCATTTCAGTTGCATTGGCTTTCGCTTATGCATATGCGATTGCTCGTACAAATGTTTTTGGAAAGCGTGTATTTCAATACGTAGCATTATTGCCATTGTTCGCGCCAACGATGATGCATGGTATTGCGCTTACCTATTTATTTGGTAATCAAGGGTTAGTAACGAAAGGGATGTTTGGTTTATTTGAAGGTATACAAATCCCTTTATATGGCCCAGTAGGAATTGTAATGGCTGAAGTCATGTATACATTTCCACAAGCATTTCTTATATTATTAATTGCTTTTCAAGGCTCCGATTATCGTTTATATGAAGCTTCTAATATGTTAGGAGCGAGTAAAACAAAGCAGTTTTTCACTGTTACTTTACCTAGTGTAAAGTACGGATTAATTAGTGCAATGTTCGTTGTGTTTACACTTAGTTTCACTGATTTTGGAGCACCAAAAATTGTTGGTGGGCAATATAATGTACTTGCTACTGACGTATACAAGCAAGTAATTGGACAGCAAAATATGCCGATGGGTGCAACTGTCGGAATGATTTTATTAATCCCAGCTATTTTTGCTTTTGCAGTTGATCGTATTACGCAAAGAAAGCAGGCGAATTTCTTATCTTCAAAAGCAGTACCATACAGAATAACAGCTAATAAGAAAAGAGATGTAATCTCATTCATATATTGTAGTGTAATTACTCTTATGATTATTCTTTTGTTTGTTGCAGTCGGCATTGCTGCAAGTGTGAAAGTATGGCCATATAATATGAGCTTTACATTTGAGCATTTTAATTTTTCAAGTTTAACAGGAGATGGACTTGAAGCGTTTAAAAATAGCGTAATTGTTTCAGCAATTACAGCGGTTATTGGGGCGATTTTAACATTTGTATTCGCATATGCAATTGAGAAAATAGATCAGCTACAATTTTTCCGGAAAACAGGTTACTTTTTCTCTATCGTACCTTTGGCGATTCCAGGTTTAGTGCTTGGGTTAGGATACGTCTTTTTCTTTAGTCAACCAACGATTCAAATCCTTGGACTTTCAGTAACGAATCCGTTTCATTCCTTATATGGCACAATTGCCGTTTTAGTATTAGTAAATATCATTCATTTTTACTCTGTAACATTCGTTACGGCAACGACCGCTTTAAAGAAACTAGATCGAGAGTTTGAACTTGTTTCGCAGTCTATGGGCATTCCGTTTTATAAAACATTCCTTCGAGTAACAGTCCCGATGTGTTTACCAGCAATTTTAGAAATGGTTATGTACTACTTCGTCAATTCAATGGTAACCGTATCGGCAGTTGTTTTCTTGTACGCAGCTGATTTTAAACTAGCTGCTGTATCAATTGTAAATATGGATGATGCAGGAAATGTGGCACCAGCGGCTGCGATGAGCGTACTCATTGTTGTTACAAATATTGTAGTGAGAGTTTTATATGAATGGGGAACGAAAGCTCTTCGTAACCGAACGTCGCAATGGCAAAAAAGATAAGTAAGAAAGGTGATGGATAAAATGAAAATGGAAGCAGTTATTTTTGATTGGGCAGGTACGACAGTTGATTACGGATGTTTTGCACCACTGGAAGTATTTATGGAGATTTTTCATAAACGTGGTGTTGAAATTACAGCTGAAGAAGCTCGTAAGCCAATGGGATTATTAAAAATAGATCATGTAAGGGCACTAACAGAGATGCCTCGTATTGCGAGTGAGTGGAATCGTGTCTTCGGACAATTACCAACAGAAGCAGACATTCATGAGATGTATGAAGAATTTGAAGAAATTCTCTTCGCCATTTTACCGCGCTATGTGTCGCCGATTAATGGAGTAAAAGAAGTGATTGCTTCATTACGAGAAAAAGGCATTAAAATTGGTTCAACAACTGGTTATACGAGAGAAATGATGGACATTGTAGCAAAGGGAGCAGCATTACAAGGATATAAACCTGATTTTCTCGTTACACCAGATGATGTTCCAGCAGGTCGTCCATACCCGTGGATGTGCTATAAAAATGCGATGGAACTTGGTGTATATCCAATGAATCATATGATGAAAGTTGGAGACACGGTATCAGATATGAAAGAGGGAAGAAATGCTGGAATGTGGACAGTTGGTGTAATTCTTGGCAGTAGTGAGCTCGGTTTAACGGAAGAGGAAGTTGAAAATATGAATCCGGTAGAGCTTCGCGGAAAAATGGAAGTGGTTCGTAATCGTTTCATTGAAAACGGGGCACACTTTACGATCGAAACGATGCAGGAACTCGAAAACGTAATTGAACATATCGAGAAACAAGAACTTATTATTTCATAAAAGGGGCACGGGATCATGAATGAAAATCACTATTTATTACTAACGCCAGGACCATTAACGACAACAAAAACTGTAAAAGAAGTTATGTTATATGATTGGTGTACGTGGGATGTTGAATATAATACGATGGTGCAAGATGTAAGAAATAGACTTGTATCATTGGCAACAAAGGAAGAAGAGAAATATACAACTGTTTTAATGCAAGGAAGCGGTACGTTTTCAGTTGAATCTGTAATTGGTTCTGTCGTTCCTAAAAACGGAAAGCTTCTCGTTTGTACAAATGGTGCGTACGGTAAGCGAATTGTGCAAATGGCAGAGATGTTACATATAGATGTGGTGGTCAGTCAAACAGAAGAGTGGGAGCCAACTAATATTATAGAAGTAGAAAAGTTATTGCAACAAGATAAAGAGATTACCCATATTGCAGTTGTTCATTGTGAAACAACAACAGGTATTATTAATCCAATTGTAGATGTATGTAAATTAGGGAAGCAATACGGAAAAGTTACACTGGTTGATGCAATGAGTAGTTTCGGTGGTATTGAAATAGATATTGCTGATTTGCAAATTGATTTTCTAATTAGTAGTGCGAATAAATGTATTCAAGGTGTTCCTGGATTCGGCTTTGTCATCGCAAAACGTGATGAACTATTGAAATGTAAAGGGCAAGCCCGTTCTTTATCATTGGATTTATATGATCAGTGGGAAACGATGGAAGAACAAAATGGGAAATGGCGTTTTACTTCACCAACTCATATTGTACGTGCTTTTTATCAGGCGTTGCTTGAATTAGAAGAAGAAGGCGGAGTAAGAGCACGTTACAATCGATATTATAATAATCAAAAACTATTAGTGAACAGAATGAAGGAAATCGGCTTTAAGCCATTAGTAGATGAAAAATATCAATCTCCTATTATTACATCTTTCATTTATCCAGAAGGGGAATTCGAATTTCAACGATTATATAACGAATTAAAGCGTGATGGCTTTGTTATTTACCCTGGAAAAATTTCGAAAGTAGATACGTTCCGCATTGGAAATATCGGTGATGTACATGAAGAAGATATTAATCGTTTAGTTGATAGTATTGCTAAAGGAGTTGTTATAGGTTGAAAGTATTTTGCTTAGGTGGAGCAGGTAAAATTTGTCGTGAAGCAATTTTAGATTTAGTTCAATTTTCATCTTTTGAGACGATTACAGTAGCCGATTTTAATGAAGAAGAGGGTCGTAAAGTAGTAGAGTGGTTAAATGATCCTCGTGTTGATTTTGTAAAAGTCGATGTGACAAATCATGAGGATACGGTAGCAAAAATGAAAGGCTATGACATTGTAATGGATGGCACGACGATAAAGTTAAATGGACTGTCTACTCGCTGTATTGCGGAAGCTGGGTGTCACGGTGTGAACTTGAATGGATTTGGTGAAGAAAATGAATCCCATTCTATATTTGTTCAAAATGAAAAAACATGTTTACCTGGTTTTGGCATGACGCCAGGTGTAACGCAAATGATGGCAATGCATGCAGCAAATCAGCTAGATAGTGTAGAGTCAGTTCGTGTAAGTCACGGTTCGTATCGTCCAATTGCTTTTTCAGCATCAATTACAGAGACAACGACATATGAATATGATCCGCATTTACCATCGCGTACAGTGTATGAAGACGGTGAGTTTAAGCAAGTGCCTCCGTTTGCGCGCCCAAGAGAAATTGAATTGCCAGCGCCTTACGGTAAAACAACACAGTATATAATCCCGCATTCTGAAACGATTACGTTAGCAAAAGCACTAGAAAATAAAGGTGTCAAACTGATTGAAACAAGAGGAACTTGGCCAAAGCAAAATATGCAGCTCGTACGTGCCTTATATGATTACGGTATTTTACGTAATGATCAGATTGAAATAGACGGTAAAGAAATTGGTATTATGGATTGTATTTCGAAATATTTACTACAATCGAAAGAAGGACAAGAAACAAAAATTTATGGTTATGCACTTCATGTAGAAGTAATAGGTATGAAAAATAATGAAAAACAGCGACATGTTTTATATCATACACACCCGTTATCTGATGGATCAATTAAAGGATGGGAAGAATTAAGAGCCTATACGAGGAACGTCGGTATTCCATTTGGGATTGCTACAGAGTTAATGGCAAAAGGTGTTGTTAATAAAGTCGGTGTTTTAACGCCCGAAGAAGCTTTCGAAAATCCACAAATAATTTTTGATGAACTAGAAAAGCGCGGTATTCATATTCATGAAGAGGTTTTTACTGAAAAAGAGAATTATAACTTGGTATAAGCAAAGAATTTCATGAGGTAGATATAAATGGGGTGAAGCTATGTCTGTAGTAGGAGAAGAAAGAAAGCGAACCATTCTTGAAAAGGTAGAGTTTAAAGGGAAAGTGAAAGTTTCGGAGTTAGCGAGAGAGTTTGCAGTATCAACAGAAACAATTCGCCGTTATTTAGAAGAATTAGATCGTGAAAAAAAGCTGAAGAAAGTGTATGGAGGAGCTGTTCAACTTCCAGGAGCTGGGGTAGAGGCACCGATGTTAGAAAGAGAGATGCTGCATATAGAAGAGAAGAAAAGAATTGGTTATAAAGCAGCGACATTTGTGGAAGATGGTGATGTCATTGCCATTGATGATGGGAGCACACCACTTCAAATGGTTCCATACCTTGTTCATCGCAAAAACTTGACAATTGTAACAAGTTCATTTCCAGTAGCAACACAATTAATATCTTCTATTAATAAAAAGATGTTTCATGGTGAAGTTCTATTTATTGGCGGAAAAGTATCTCCAAAGCATTCACGTGTGTCAGGATCTATTTCCCAGCAAGTTATCCATCAATTTCATTTTCATAAAGCGTTCGTTTCGATTGATGGATTGTTACCAAGTTTTGGGGTTTCCAGCTTTGAATTAGAAAAAGCGAAACTGTCAGAAGCGATGATTAAACTAGCTGAGAAAACATATATTTTATGTGATCATACAAAGGTAGGCGTAAAAGGGAATTATAGAATAGCGGGATTTTCTCGTATTCAACATGTCATTTGTGATAAGAAAATGCCATATAGTTTTGAAGAAGAAGCTAAAAAGCATAATATTCAATGGACTGTTTGCTAGCAATCCAGCTTTTATGGATAGGTGGAATCACTTAACATAAATTTTGATATGATTTTGAATAGTGGAAGAAAAGATTTGTATTCGTGCAAAAAGTGGACACATTTTCTCATTTCCTTCATATAATTTACCAATAGAAAAAAAGTTGGCTGGAGGAAAGAGGGGACGGGAATGTCGGAACGGATATATAATAAACTTGTATTGTACACGAATATTTTGCAAAAAATCGGTGTTATTAATGAAAAAGAAAAAAGTGAAATTCTTCATACGATAGGTAAGAAGGCCCTTTGAATAAAGGGCTTTTTATTTTTTATAGCCAGAAATATAAATTTAATGTGATTAAAAAATGTAACATACTTAACTTTAGCAGGTAATCAAATTGAAGATATTACACCGTTATACTCATTACATTTAAAAGATTTAGTATTAACACGTAATAACGTTAAAGATTTATCGGGCATTGATCAAATGAATCAATTAGATGAATTATGGATCGGGAAAAATCAAATTGAAGATGTGACACCGCTTGCTAAAATGACTCATCTTAAAGTATTAGATTTACCTAATAATGAGAAAAATACGTTATTCTTTAATAAGAAGAATAACGTATTTTTTATATGTACAAGATTAAGTAGGTAATAGACAGGAGTGTTTACGTGTGAGTCGCCTATTTTTACGAGGAGTGGTGAAACCGTATTGACAAAAAGGCTTTCTCATGTGATAATTCAATTAAATTTTTAGAATAATCAAAAAATAACTCCTTTTACATAGAAAGGATTTGAACATTATATTAATATTACGCCGGGGGTGACGAAATGTTATTTTTTCTGAAGAAATGGAATGAATTAAAAGATGTGAAAGCAGAGTTGGCACTTCGCGATTGGTTTTATGGCACAAAAATTAGTTTATCGATGTGTACGTCAAAAGAGCCATTAACATTTTTAGTGAATGTAGAAGGAAGAGATAAAGGGTTATTTTCGGAAGAGGATTTTATCGTTGTAAATTGCATGTGTGAGCCAGTATTTGAGAACGAAGAAAAACCAGCTTCAGAATCTTTTATGCACGCGGATATTTATAAAAAAAGCAGTGCGGAATGTATTTTACAAGTGCAAACTGTAGATAGCCATTTAATGTCAGAGTTATATGGGAAAGAAGGAGAAGTAACATTCGAGAAACGCAGCGTGGAACGTGTTTTTGGAAAAGAAGGTATTACAGAAATGACAATTCCAATTGTAGAAGATGAAAAAAAGTTCGCTAATTTATTAGAAAGTAATGTTCCGAATTTTGTTGAAGGCGGAGGGGTAGTTCTTGTTCATAATTACGGAATGATTGTGTGGGGGAAAACTCCAGAAGAAGCGAAAAAATGGTTGGAAGGTATAGAGTATTTAATGAACTATCACGTAAAGCTTTTAATGATAAAAGGGGCAAAAAGTTCTGTGATATAAAAATTTATTAACAATGGTTATCATTTCAAATAAATGAAAGCGTTTTAAAAATAATTTTACTCATAAAATATAGGTCTCCTTATTATATATAGATTACATGTTGACATGTAAGGAGGAACATATTTTGCGAGTTAAATATCATTTTCTGCCGAAACAGCAGGTTACCTTTTGCAAAATGAATGATTCCGGTGAACGGGCATTGCAAATTATGAATGAAACGGGATTTCGAGCGATCCCTGTATTAGCAGAAGATGAGAAGAAATTCACAGGGATTATTTATAAAGTAGACCTTTTAGAAAAAAAGTGTAATAGCGGATTAGAACATGTAAGTACGGGAGATGTGCTGGAAGATTCATATGCGTTTATTTTTGAAAAGGATTCTTTTTTCAGAGCTTTTTATGTTATTCGTCGTCTTCCATTTTTAGCGGTTTTAAATGATTATAATGAATTTGTTGGTATTTTAACACATTCTAATGTATTTGATGTTATTGAAGATTCGTTCGGTATGCGAACGGGTGGGTATATATTAACGATTGCAACACAAGATTGTAAGGGAACGATTAAAGAAATTGGGACATTGTTAAAGGCATACAATATCGGTGGAATGTTTACTTTAGATAACGGTGATCAATATATTCGCCGTGTTATCGTAAATATATCAGATGAGTTAAATGAAAAAACATTAAAACAATTAATTGGAAGAATAGAGAAAAAGGGATTTCGGGTGAGTCACGTAGATTATATTTAAATTGAAAAAGGTACTCATCTACTATGTGTAGATGAGTACCTTTTTTAGTAGGGTATATGAATTTTATTTCGAAACGGGTGGTGGAGATAATGCTAAATCAGATAAAAAGATGAAGTCTGCATGCTCGCGAATTTTAGGAATAGAAGTTTCGATAACACGTGATGTAATTTCCCCTGGAGGGCCAACGTGTCCGATAGCTACCATAATGGGTTTTTCTTGAATTTTTTTTATGAGTAATTGGGCTTGTCTTGAAACATGATCTGCCGTATATACATCATCAAAAAATAGTTGGTTTTCAATAATAGGTACCCCTAATTGTTTACCGACTTTTGGGACAACACTATTAGGGTTTGTTTTACTATCTAAATAAAATAAACCGTGTTTTTTACAGGCAGAAAGTATAAGACGTACAATTCTTTCATCAGCGGTTACTTTTGATCCCATATGATTGTTCATTCCAATTGCATGCGGCACTTCTTGAATTGCTTGTTCGAGTCGATTGTTTATTTCTTCATCACTTAAATCTGTTGTAATCGCTTTTGGTCCAAGCCATTCTTTCTTTCCTTTAATTGGCTCCATTGGCATATGTATAATAACTTCATGACCTTTTTTATGGGCTGCTATCGCATCTTCTTTAGTGGAAGGCAGAAATGGCATAACAGCAATAGTGAGTGGAATAGGAAGTGATAACATTTTATCCGTTCCTTTCATATTATTGCCGAAATCATCGATGACAATAGCAACTTTATTCGTATGGGCGTTTGCTTGAATAGGAAATAAGAAAAAGGGTACGAACAGGGTAAAAACGAGCAATGTAATAGTATATTTGCGCATATAAATATTTCCTTTCTATTTTATAAATCATCATTATGTTTTGCGTTTTTATATAAATTAAACAAAAAATGTCGAAGAAAAGTATATGGAAAATGGAGAACCCACTGTTTACTTGGTATTTATAAAAAAAGAAGATGAAAAAAATGTCTATTATTGCGAATGTATTTACAAAGATAGAATAATTTGTAATAATTCTCAAAGTGAGGGTAAAGATTTGTAAATTACAGGGAGAAAATGTTTAAATTTCTGATTTTTCAAATTTGAATGTGATTAAGAAGTTGAAAGATCAATGTAGAAGTGAAGTTGAGAGCATGGAAGAATACTAAGGGGGATATGGATGTTTACTGTAAAAAGGAAGTACACATTAGAAAAGCTTTCGCATGATATTCATATGAAACGTGAAGAAATGATTCAATCAGGATTGACAAGTGGATTAAATAGTATGGAGACAATTCAAGTTAGTCAAGAATTGGACAAGCTTATTTTACAGTATCAGCGTTATAAAGAAAAACAAACACCGAAATGGTTTTCAATTATAAAGGCACCTATTTTTCAAATAGGGTATGAAGGAAAATCGAGTAATTTTTGGCGAATGCTTGTGGCTGGTTTTATGAAATAAGTATAATTATCCTTTTGGGATAAGGATAATTATACTCTGTGTAATGGAATCTCGATATGAACTGTCGTTCCTTTGCTTTCTTTACTATCAATAAAAATGTGCCCATTGTACATCTCTACAATTCGTTTACATATGACAAGTCCAAGACCTGTTCCAGTATCTTTATTAGTAAAGAACGGATGAAAGAGGTGTTTTTGAATATGTTTTGGAATTCCTTTTCCGGTATCAATAATTTGCAATTGTGCGTGTTTTTCATTGTTTGTTACTACAATAGTTAATGTATCCCCAGAAGCCATAGCTTCAATTGCATTTTTGGTAATATTTAAAACCACTTGTTTCATATGGTCTTTTGAGCAACGTATATGAACAGGGTGGTCTGGCAAATGTAAATGGAATATAATATTATGCAAATTCGCCTCAGATTGAATAATTACTGCTACCTCATTAAGAATCGTTCTTACATCATATATTTGTTCAATGATGGCAGTTGGCTTTCCAAGAATAAGAAATTCGCTTACAATCTCATTAATACGTTCTATTTCTTGTTCAATCACTGAAAAGTAGAACTGATCCTGCTCATCTCTATATTTCTCTTTTAATAGAGCAACGAGTCCTTTAATTCCAGTAAGAGGATTACGGATTTCGTGAGCTGTACTAGCCGCAAAAGTTCCAACCAATTCAATTTTTTGTAGTTCATTTTGTTGTCTTTCTAGTTTTGTTTGCCGTTTTAATAACATATATTGAACAAGTAAAAATAAAATAGACATTAAAAATAAAGTAGCTGTACATTCTATTGAAACTAACCGGTATAAGGTTTGTTGATGAATAGGTAACGGAGAAACAGAGACCTTCCAGTTTAATCTTTGGAGTGGGGTAGTAAGCATATTAGAATGCTCATCGCTTGTTTCATTATTATCATCGGTTAGAAAAACTACATCGTGTTTATCAGTCACTTCGAAATGATATTGTGGTTTAATAGCATTTAAAGAGGATGAAATGTAGTCAAAGCGTAAACTAGCTAACAATAATCCAGAGAGTTCCTTTTGTTTATTAAATATTGGAGAGGCAATCATAATAGCCTGATGCCCAAGGACGCGATCTGTTATAACTGATGATACAGTTGTTTTCTTAGATTGTAATGCATCTTGAATGTACTTGCGGTCAGAGACATCAACGTGCGTTGATTCACCTTCGGATGCGAGTGTAATTATCCCATCTGTCGTAGCGTAATATAGACCAGAAAAACGTTCATCATTTCCATCTGTATCGTGTACAATCTGTTTAATTCCATTTATGTTTCCTGTTTCGGTTCCTACAACTTTTGCGAGCATTTCTAAGGCAGAAATAGCTTCACCAAGGTGATGGTCCAAATAGTCTCTATATAAAAAGAGAACAGTATGAGCAGATAGTTTGTTTTCCTGTTTCATTTGATAAGTGTGATACGAAAAAAATGTGGCACCGATCCCTATCGTTGGCAGTATAACAAGCAGTATGTAACAAACTATGCTTTGTAATTTGACTTTCAAATTTGGTACTCCTTCTTTTTTATTATCATTATATATAAACTATGTTAAAATTGTCATGTTTTTATTTAAGAATCATTTGCATTATATTAGGGAAAGGAAAAGGGATGAGTGAATGTTCATTCGGAAATTGTAATGAAGTACTACATTGCTTTTCTTTTTGTTGCGGAGAATTTAAGTGAAGGGTTGAAATGGTATGACATCAAATAATGAGCGAGAAGATATTTCTCAATCTCTAAAAGTATTTATTGCATTATCCCGTGTACATCGTTCTGTTATGGATATTACAAATAAATCCATTCAAAGTAACGGATTAAATCCAACTGAGTTTGCTGTATTAGAACTCCTATATCATAAAGGAGGCCAACCACTTCAGCAAATTGGTGAGCGTATTTTAATAGCTAGTGGTAGCATTACATACGTTGTAGATAAGCTAGAGAAAAAAGGGCTTGTAAAGCGAATTCCATGTCCAAATGATAGACGTGTAATTTATGCACAATTAACGGAGTCTGGAGAGAACTTTATTGCTTCTATTTTTCCAGGTCATAAGCAAGTTATACATCAGTCTTTTGAAATGTTAACGAAGGATGAGAAGGATGAATTACTTGATCTATTGAAAAAAATCGGAAAGTATGAAAAATGATGTTATGTTCCAAAGGGGCTTTGGATAAAGAAATCCAAAGCTTTTTTGTTTGCATATAATCAAGACAGTAACTGCCGAATTTTACTGAAGAATAAGAGGAGATTCGTAAGTAAGCATTGAATTATAGTAAAGATACATATAATGGAGAGGGGGGCTCGTTCATGTCATTTAAAGACTATGAATATAAACGGCCAAATATTGAAGAAATAAAAGAGAAATTTACTGTTGCTTTAGAAAAATTCGATAATGCAAAAACGATTGAAGAACAAAAACAAGTAATCAATTCAATTAATGAAATTCGCAATGATTTTGGTACAATGGGGAATCTTTGTTACATTCGTCATTCTGTGGATACGACAGATGCCTTTTATAAGGAAGAACAAGATTTCTTTGATGAATACTCTCCAGTTGTGCAAGGTTATGGAACGAAGTATTATAAAGCGTTAATTAATTCTCCATTCCGTGAAGAATTAGAAGCATATTATGGGAAACAATTATTTGCTTTAGCTGAATGTGATTTAAAAACATATTCAGATGAAGTAGTGAAAGATTTACAATTAGAGAATAAATTGTCTTCACAATATACACAGTTATTAGCATCTGCAAAAATTGACTTTGCAGGAGAAGAAAGAACGTTATCGCAACTTATTCCTTTTATGCAAGGAAAAGAAAGAGGCGAACGTAAGGCAGCAAGTGAAGCATACTACGGATTTTTAGCTGAGAATGAGGGAGAATTAGATCGTATTTATGATGAGCTTGTTAAAGTGAGAACGAAAATCGCGAAATCACTTGGTTTCAAGAACTTTGTTGAATTAGGATATGCAAGAATGTATCGTACAGATTATAATGCTGAAATGGTTGCGAACTATCGTCAGCAAGTATTGGATTACATAGTTCCGGTTGCAACAGAGTTAAGAAATAGACAAAAAGCACGCATCGGTGTAGAAAAGCTCGCTTATTATGATGAAAACTTTGAGTTTGCTACAGGTAACCCAACGCCAAAAGGAGATGCGGATTGGATTATTAATCATGGGAAAACGATGTATAAAGAGTTATCAGCTGAAACAGATGAATTTTTCAATTTTATGCTAGATAACGATTTATTAGATTTAGTTGCGAAAAAAGGAAAAGCTGGTGGCGGATATTGTACATATATCGAGAATTATAAAGCGCCGTTCATTTTCTCAAACTTTAATGGAACGTCTGGTGACATTGATGTACTAACACATGAAGCGGGCCATGCTTTCCAAGTATATGAAAGTCGTAAATATGAAATTCCAGAGTATAATTGGCCAACATATGAAGCGTGTGAAATTCATTCTATGAGTATGGAATTCTTTACATGGCCATGGATGAAGTTATTCTTTGAAGAAGATGCAGATAAATATTATTTCTCACACTTAAGTTCAGCTCTTCTATTTTTACCGTACGGTGTATCTGTTGATGAGTATCAGCATTATGTATATGAAAATCCAGAAGCATCACCAGCAGAGCGTAAGTCAGCATGGCGTAACATAGAGAAGAAGTATTTACCACATCGTGATTATGAAGATAATGATTATTTAGAGCGCGGTGGTTTCTGGCAACGTCAGGGACATATTTATAGTTCACCGTTCTACTATATTGACTACACGCTAGCTCAAATTTGTGCACTACAATTTTGGAAACGTGCGAGAGATAATAGACAAGAGGCATGGGAAGATTATGTGAATCTTTGTCAACAAGGTGGAAGTAAGTCATTCTTAGAATTAGTAGAAGTTGCAAATTTAACATCGCCATTTGCTGAAGGTTGTGTAAAAAGTGTAATTACAGAAATTGAAGCATGGTTACGCGCAGTAGACGACACAAAATTGTAAAAAAGCATGCGTTTTTTCACATGTTTAACATCGACATAATGGAAAAATGATGAGATAATAAAAGAAAATTCAGAATTATTAACGGGGTGTTTCTAATAAGGAGCACCTCTTTTCACCAACAAAAGGGGGGAAAGAATTATGCTTCAATCTAATATGGATGTTAGTTTAGAAACTTTAGTGCACTCATTACAGTCTACACGAAGCACACTGTTATCAGAAATTGAAATGTTAAACGATACGGAGGTGAATGTAAAGCCACGCCGTGATAAATGGAGTATTATTCAAATTTTGCATCACTTACATTTAGTTGAACAGTCTGTCACATCTGCCCTTGTATATGCTTTGCAAAAAAAAGAAAGAAAACTTGCTCCATTTAAAGACCTCCAGCTTACGCTTGATCGCACACATAAACGAGAAGCTCCTCAACAAATGAAACCAACAGAAACATTAATGAAAAAACTACAAGGCATTCAATTACTAGAACATTCACGACAAGAATTATTACACGCGCTGCATAGCGTAATAGATGAAAAAGAATTATTTGAAAACGGATTAAAGCATCCTGTTTTTAATGATTTGAATTTATACCAATGGGTTCAATTTCTTGATTTGCATGAGCAAAGACATCTTACACAACTAAAAGAAGCGAAACATGCAATTTTACAGCGTTAAAGTGAAACTTTAATCGGTGGGGAGGCATCCCGCACCAATCGGGCATTTACGGGCAGCCTTACATCCGAATTTTGAGGTGGGAGTCTTACTGCCCACAAATAGCGGGATAAAGTGAAAGAAGTGGGGAACCACTTCTTTTCTTTTTTACTTATGCATAGTTTTCTTTTACATTTTGGAATACTACATGGAGAAAAGAAAAGAAGGAGTTGAAAAACATGTCAAAGAAAAAGAGAGAAGAAGAGCGCGCTTGGAAAGCTCGAAAAGAAAATCAAAAGCCACATGGGAAAGTGAAAGCTTTTGCAGAATTAGTTGAAGGAACAGAAAAAACGTGATGAACTCCATCACGTTTTTTGTATGAGCGGGAAAGTTAATAAGAAGGTTGTACCTGTACCTTTTTCGCTTATAATATCAACTTTTCCATCCATTGCTTGAATGACACTGAAGACGACCATCATTCCGAGTCCGGTCCCTTTCTCTTTCGTTGAGTAGAAAGGTGACCCAAGGCGTTTTACTTGTTCTTGATCCATACCAATTCCTGTATCTTTTATATATAATTGTATATGTTTATGGTCTGGAACTAATGTAAGAATAAGGTCACCACCTGTAGGCATAGCCTCAATACAGTTTTTAAAAATATTTAATAAGCATTGGTTCAGTTTTTGTTTTTCGCCAGCGATAAAGAAAGAGGTACTTTGTTTTATGTAATGTATACGAACATTTGTTAAATTGGCGAGAGGTGTTATCAAAGACAACGCATGAAGTAATTCTTCTTCTACTTGTAATCGTTGTTCTTTTTCAATACTCGGTTTCGCAAAAGTTAAGTAATCGGTAAGAACATGATTTGCTTGTTCGATACCATTAATGGCTATGTCGATATATAATTTTCGCTCTTCCTCAGAACATGTATCCGACTGTAAAAGCTGCAAAAATCCTTTCGTTGAAGTTAAAGGATTGCGAATTTCATGAGAGATGGAAGCTGCCATTTCACCTATTAAATGAAATTTTTCGGCGTTCATAAGTTCATTTTGGAGACGAACTTGCGTCTGTAATATGTGTAGTAAATATAAAATAAGGATCGTGCCAATCATCGTACATAGTTCGTATACAATGATATGTGGTATATAATCTGCCCTATTTGTAACCTCTGAAAGGAAGAAAGGTATCCAACCAAACCCGTATGTGAGACTGTAAAAAATAGCAAGTGTTATTTTTACATGATTAGAACTTCGATTAAAAAGTTTGTATGTCAATAGCAGAACAATAAATAGGAGAATAGAAGCGATAAAGGATGGAAAAACACCTATTCCTCCTAATAAAAAGCGATATATGTTTAATACAACTAAAATAGAACCCCCAGCAATAGGTCCTCCTGTTAATGTGCCGACAATTAATACGATATGACGCATATCAAATTGAAAACCATTATTTGTTTTTGCTGCAAAAGTGATACATAGTATGGTAGCGAGGCAACACAATACAATAAATATAGCTGAATTTAATTTAGGAGATCGTTTCCCTTTCTGATTCCAAAATAAATGATATACAAGCATTGTAACGAGAATGGATAATATATTTAAAAAGAGGTAAATAATAAAGAGCTTCAGTGGGGTGCCTCCTCTCTTCTAACATTAAATTAATCATACTATAAAATGAAAGAAATGAAATATGAAATAGCGGAAAAATCAGAAATTTTTTCTGGTAGTATACAATATGTTACAATAATCTTTGTCAATGAAAGAAGAAATTCCGTGCACTGCATGGGAGAGGTTCGCGAACTCCCTCTATAAAAAACTATGGAAACAACAATATCCTTAGGTATTGTTTTGTTTTTTTATTGTGACAGTTCAAGAACGTTCTTTCTTCTTATTCGTAGTAGAGAAGGAGAATGAGTGAAATGAAAAAAGAAAAAGCAGTTGTTGTTTTTAGTGGTGGACAAGATAGTACAACATGTTTATTTTGGGCAATGCAACAGTTCGCAGAAGTGGAAGCTGTAACGTTTAACTACAATCAACGTCATAAGTTAGAAATTGATTGTGCAGCAGAAATTGCGAAAGAGCTAGGTATTAAACATACGGTACTAGATATGAGCCTATTAAATCAACTTGCTCCAAATGCGTTAACGAGAACGGATATGGAGATTACACATGAAGAAGGTGAATTGCCATCGACATTTGTAGATGGACGAAATTTACTATTCTTATCATTTGCTTCGGTATTAGCAAAACAAGTGGGAGCACGTCATATTGTAACGGGTGTATGTGAAACTGATTTTAGTGGTTATCCAGATTGCCGTGACGTGTTTGTGAAATCATTAAACGTTACATTGAATTTATCTATGGATTATCCGTTTGTTATTCATACACCACTTATGTGGATTGATAAAGCAGAGACATGGAAATTATCAGATGAACTTGGAGCATTCGAGTTTGTTAGAGAAAAAACATTAACGTGTTATAACGGAATCATTGGTGATGGTTGCGGTGAATGTCCAGCATGTCAACTTCGTAAAGCAGGATTAGATACGTATCTACAAGAACGCGAAGGAGCGAACAACTAATGGATAACTTTTTTGGATTTCGCATCGTAGAAAATTTGCAAAAAATGGACAAGGATATTCAGCGTGAACAACTCAAATATCATAATAAAAGAGTAATGGTCAGCAAGGAATTTACATTTGATGCAGCGCACCATTTACACTGTTATGAAGGGAAATGTAAAAATTTACATGGCCACACATATAAAGTCGTGTTTGGAATTAGTGGATATGTAAATGAAATAGGCCTTGCAATTGACTTTGGAGATATAAAAGAAATTTGGAAAAATGAAATAGAAATTTATTTAGATCATCGTTATTTAAACGAAACATTGCCAGCAATGAATACGACTGCTGAAAATATGGTCGTATGGATTTATGAAAAGATGGCAGAAGCATTAACAAAAGATAATCGTGTGAACGAATACAAGAGAGCTCGTGTTGAATTTGTTCGTCTTTTTGAAACACCGACTAGTTATGCGGAAGTAAGACGGGAGTGGATGCTCGATGAGTAAAATCCCCGTCTTAGAAATATTTGGCCCGACCATTCAAGGAGAAGGGATGGTTGTAGGACAAAAGACAATGTTTATCCGTACAGCGGGCTGTGATTATAGCTGCGCTTGGTGTGATTCTGCTTTTACATGGGATGGGTCAGCAAAAGAGCAAATTAGACAAATGACACCGGAAGACATTTGGAGTGAGCTTGTAGCAATTGGTGGAGAGAACTTTTCTCATGTTACGATTTCAGGTGGAAATCCTGTTTTACTGAAAAATATGCAATTTCTTCTTTCTATATTAAAAGAGAATGGTATGCGAACAGCGATAGAAACGCAAGGGAGTAAATGGCAAGATTGGTTACTTCAAATTGATGAGGTAACGATTTCTCCAAAACCACCAAGTTCAACGATGAAAACAGATTTTCAGATGTTAGATTCTATTATTCATAAACTAGCAGGGAAAGATTTTAGTTTAAAAGTAGTAGTATTCGATGATCAAGATTTTGAATATGCAGTCAAGATGCACGAGCGTTATCCGAATGTACCATTTTTCTTACAAGTAGGGAATGATGATACGAAAACAGTGGATGATGCAATGCTTATTAAAAACTTATTAGAAAAATATGAGTGGCTTATTGAAAAAGCTGTGCACTGTAAAGAAATGAATGATGCGAAAGTACTGCCTCAGCTTCATGCGTTAGTATGGGGAAATAAACGAGGGGTATAATGAGAAGGGATGTTTAAAATGGCAGGAAGATTAGATGAAGATTTAAAAGATGTAACATTATTAGGAAATCAAAATACAAAATATTTATTTGAATATAGCCCGGAAATTTTAGAAGTATTTGATAATAATCATCCAAACCGTGATTACTTTGTAAAATTCAATTGTCCTGAATTTACAAGTTTATGTCCAAAAACAGGACAACCAGATTTTGCGACAATTTATATTAGCTATATTCCAGAACAAAAAATGGTAGAGAGTAAATCATTAAAGCTATATTTATTTAGCTTCCGAAATCATGGTGACTTTCATGAGGATTGCATGAACGTTATTATGAATGATTTAATTAAATTAATGGATCCACGTTATATTGAGGTATGGGGGAAATTTACACCACGTGGTGGGATTTCAATCGATCCTTACTGTAACTACGGTCGCCCAGGAACTAAGTATGAGGAAATGGCAGACTACCGCATGATGAATCACGATCTATATCCAGAAACAATTGATAATCGTTAATATATAATAGAAAGAAAGGATCTGTATGATATACAGATCCTTTCTTTCTATTATATTATGCATGTTGATTAATAACAGTATAGTTTTTATGGCTTACAACTGTAAGAGGTTCCATATCTAGTTCTCTAAAATTCTCCATAATAGTTATATCAACAATCACGGAGTTTGTATTTACTTTTTGAACACGGCCTTGCATTCCACCTTTAAATTCAATGATATCTCCAGTTTCTGCGATCTGCATAAGCAACTCTCCTTGTTACAGTTTTCCCCAAAAAAGAATAATTTGGGCTTTTTATTTCCTCTTATTTTGAACTATATTTTCTAATTTGTAAATGTTTCCAAAGTAAAAATTCGAAAAATATTCACTTTTGTAAGGGAATATTCACAAAACATGTTGTTAGAAGAGGAATGATAAAAATGCATACATCTTTATATAGGAGTATAATAAAGATGTACAATGACCTATTAAAGTGGGAGAAACTAGGGGCGGTAAAATGATGTTTGAAGTTGTGGGGAGTTTTATAGCGTTATTTTTATTTTTATTTTCTTATATACAGTTGAAAAAAATTCGTCATCAGGAAACAACTACATATTTTGATGGTCTGGATGGGATACATGCTTCGGTAACACATGATAGTGGTGGTGATATGTAGCAATGTGTAACTTTCATTTTCAGCATGTTATGATGAATGTAAGAAATTGTACATAATATAGTTCGTAAGTGATGAATGGAGAGTGGAAAGAATGCGGATTTCTTTTATTCGTCATGGTCGTTTGAATAGTGCTATAGAACCGATGACAATTACTTCATTTCATGAATGGCTGAAGAGGTATGATGGAGATAATGGGAGCAGAGAATGTAACATACCAATAGAAACGATTGAGGCAATTGAATCAGCAAAGTTGATTGTATCGAGCGATCAAAGACGTGCTGTGCAGTCAGCAGCGGAATTAATGGATTCCTTGTCTTTTATACAAAGCTCACTTTTTAGAGAAGTAGAAGTGCCATCGACTTTTTTTGCACCATCATGGTTTAAATGTAAAACTGGGACGTGGTTTTTCATTGGACGTGCTTTATGGATGGTTGGATATCATAAAGAAGTTGAGTCTTATAAAGAAGCGAGAGAACGAGCAAGAGAAGCTGCTAACATGTTACATCGCTATGCGCTTGTACACGGGCGTATAGCGCTAGTAAGCCATAGTTATTTTAATACGATGATTGGTACGGAACTGAGGGCAATGGGGTGGTCTGGGCCTCCTATTTTTCATCGTAAGCCGTGGGGATGTACAGCGTATACATTCCGTGAGGCGATGAATGGAAATGTATTAAATACAAAATTAACTTAAAAGAGGCTGTCCAAAAAGTAGCTGAATAGCTACTTTTGGCAGCCTCTTTCTTTTTAAAACATGGAAACTAATATACGTAATGGCTTTATTAGATGGGCATATGGTTCGCCAACGAGCATAACGGTTTTATCTTCTTTGTAACCGAGTTTTTCATATAGTGAAAAAGCGCGTTTGTTTTCTAAGTTAACAAGTAAGGCGATTTTTTCATGACCTTTTTCAGATGCATGAAGTTCAGCTGCCTCGATTAATTTAGAGCCAATACCACGTCCACTGTACATACTTGAAACTGACAACGTGTCAATATAATACTCATCAAGTTCAGCTTCTTTTTCTAACGTAATGGATTCATCTCCATGTAACTCTCTTAAGTAGCGTACTATTGGTGCATCAAGTTGTTCAGCGTCACTACCGTGATAAACGACAATAACCCCAACTACCTTTCCGCCTTGTTCAGCCACTAAACAGTTTTCATAGCTCAATCGATTATTTTCTTTTGCGAACCATGTTTCAAGTCCTAGTATTACTTTTGCTTCAACTGTGCTACCTGTGATTTTTTCAGCAATTTCGTGCAGAGCGTTATACAGTAAAGGTGCTACTTCTACCGCATCTGTCTTTTTTGCTTTCCGAATCATAGTATCCCTCCTAGTTCTACATATATCATTGTAGCATAAAACAAAATATCAAACAGTGATTTGGAACTTTGTTATACAGGGCGTCAAAAAGTTTGATATAGAGAAGTAGCTATGTTAGTATATGATATTTAGTGAGAAAATAATAAAGTGATATAGCTATAAAAATAATGAAAGTGCATTACATAATAGTAACGGGATAATTTTACCGTTGTCGACCTATAGAAGATGCGATAAAATAAACTATTGCAGAGAGGTGAAATACATGGATGAACAATTAGCAAATACAATTTTGGATCAGCTGAAAAGTGGTGAAATAAAGGAGTATATTGCAACGAAAGATGTATTTTATACGTTCAGGGAAGTTGTTGTAAATCGAGAAGATTTTAAACATATTATTGGGAACGCACAGCGTGGTGGACAGGTGATTTATACATATTCAGAAACGCCACGTTCGTAAATAGAAGATAAGGGAGAGGAGAATTATGGGCGATTTTAAACAAGGCATATTACCACATTGGGATTATATGTGGAAAGATAGAGCTGGGAATAGATTTATGGGAATGGTTATGTATCCAGAGAAACGAAAGTGTTCAGCGAAAATGCTTCAGAAAATAAAACGGGCATATGAGCAAGCGGCAGAGATTAAAGTGACTGTACAAGTTCAGCGTACATACCAGTACGTAGAAGGAATGATCGTATACTTTGATGAAGAAGCTCCTGTATGTACGTTACTTGATAAAGATGAGAATCCCCATCATATATTTGTGAAAGATATTTTGCGTATTGAACATTGTGAATAAACATATAAAATTTTTTCATAAATAAATTGAAGCTCCATAATAATAATCCTTTTCTATAATAGTTATCTTTTAGTATGTAACGAGGAATAAGAGTATATGTATAATATTTAATAAAGTAAATTGGATAAATGTAATCGTTTTTTGGAACAGATTATCGTTTAAAGTCTGTTCTTTTTTGCGTGATGCTGGAGAAATATATTCCTCCAGCATTTACCGTTTTATGACAAAAAATATTGTTAACTTTTTTTAAAATAAGGTTAAATCCGTTGACAACTTTTTCGAAAAGCACTTTATTGACATGAGTTTTAGAATGTTGTTTCATAGTCATTGTATTGAAAAAAATCGGCGGTCATGTCGAAAAGTAAAAGTTAAAAAAAGAAAGAATTTATACATATATCTTGTGTCTTATTTTGAAACGTAATACAATATATAGAGAAATCAAGAAACGACATACAGAGAATATAGATTGGAGAGGGAGGGTCGGAAATGTTAGTTGCATATGATTCTATGACAGGAAACGTGAAGCGTTTCATCCACAAATTAAATATGCCGGCCGTTCAAATTGATGAAGATCTAGTACTAGATGAAGAATTTATTCTTATTACGTATACAACAGGTTTTGGCAATGTACCAGAACGTGTTTTAGACTTTTTAGAACGCAATAATGACAAATTAAAAGGCGTATCTGCAAGCGGCAATCGTAACTGGGGAGACATGTTCGGTGCAAGTGCTGACAAAATTTCTGCTAAATATGAAGTGCCTATTGTATCAAAATTTGAGTTATCTGGAACAAATAATGATGTAGAATATTTTAAAGAAAGGGTGCGGGAGATTGCGACACATTGAACTGAATAATGAAATCACGCAAATGCAGGACGGTTTTTATCAGCTTCATAAAGATAAAGAGGCATTAGAAGTCTTTATGGAAGAAGCTAGAGAGAATACCGTTCATTTTAATAGCGTGGCAGAGCGAATGGAGTATATGAAAGAACACGATTACTATTACAACGTTCTGGACGAGTATAGCTTGGAGGAAGTAGAAGAAGTATATAACATCGCTTATGGTGAAAACTTCGAGTTCCAATCTTATATGGCAGCATCTAAGTTCTACAAAGATTATGCGTTAAAAACGAATGATCAAAAACAATACTTAGAAAGCTATGAAGATCGTGTAGCAATTGTGTCATTATACTTAGGACGCGGTGAGGTTGCGAAGGCAAAACAATTCGCAAGCATGATTGTAAAACAAAACTATCAACCAGCGACACCAACCTTTTTAAATGCGGGAAGAAGCAGAAGAGGAGAAATGGTGTCTTGTTTCTTGTTAGAGATGGACGATAGCTTAAATTCAATCGGCTTTAACATTAATACTGCGATGCAGCTATCGAAAATCGGTGGGGGAGTAGCTTTAAACTTATCTAAGCTACGCGCACGTGGTGAGCAAATTAAAGGTATTGATAACGCAGCAAGTGGTGTAGTACCTGTTATGAAATTGCTTGAAGATTCGTTTTCATATGCGAATCAACTTGGCCAACGAAAAGGTGCCGGGGCTGTATACTTAAACATTTTCCATTGGGATATTATTGAATTCCTTGATACAAAAAAAATAAATGCCGATGAGAAGAGCCGTATTCAGTCTCTATCAATCGGAATTATCGTTCCAAGTAAGTTCTTTGAACTTGCTGAGAAAAACGAACCTTTCCATGTTTTCGCGCCTTATACAGTGTTTAAAGAATATGGCAAGCATTTAGATGATATTGATATTGATGAAATGTACGATGAATTAATGAGCAATCCGAAAGTGAAGAAGAAGCCGCTAGACATTAGTGCGCGTGATATGCTTATTAAAATTGCTATGATTCAACTTGAGTCTGGTTATCCATACTTAATGTTTAAATCAAATGCAAATAATCAACATCCACTGAAGGATATTGGAACTGTGAAGATGTCGAACTTGTGTTAAATATGTAGCACCTTCTAGTAGAAATGCTAGTCGAAAACTCCGTTAAACGGGGAAAGCCTCAATTTCGAGGTAACCTACCGTGCTAAATCTTATCTTAGAATGAAAATATAAAAGTTCAGAATGTATCTTATTATTTTGTATAGCAGAGTTATCGGACAACATAAAGTAATAAGAGACTTTCTGAAAGATTAAGATAAGTAAAAGCCTAACGACTATCCCTTATGGGAGTAGAGCGCAAGCGATTGGCGTTCGAAAAGCGGAGCACCTAATCAGGTAATGCTGTAGGTGATGATATAGTCTGTCCTGTATGGTGACATACAGCAGTTGCATGAGCAACGGACTGAGGAGTAGCGAACTCGGTTGAACATTCGAGACAGAAATCTTCCAGCTTCAAGAAACTTCTGAAATAAATGATTACGGTACGGATGACATTATCCGCCGCGATATTAACTGTAACTTAGGTTCATTAAATATCGTAAACGTAATGGAAAATAAAGAAATTCGTGAAGCGGTTCATGCGGGAATGGAAGCTTTAACAGCTGTTTCTGATATGACGATCATTCCGAATGCACCAACTGTGAAAAAAGCAAATGACGAGCTGCATTCAGTTGGACTTGGCGCAATGAACTTACACGGATATTTAGCGAAAAACAAAATCGCTTATGAAAGTGCAGAAGCGAAAGAGTTCGCTCGTACATTCTTTATGATGTTAAATTACTATTCTATTGAGAAAAGTATGGAGATCGCTAAAGAAAAAGGCGAAACATTTAAAGACTTTGATAAATCGGATTATGCAAAAGGCACATACTTTGCAAAATATGAAACGACAGATTATAGCCCAGTAACTGAAAAAGTTCAGCAACTATTTGAAGGAATTCATATTCCAACAAAAGAAGATTGGACAAGTTTAAAAGAGCAAGTGCAGAAGAATGGATTATATAACTCATATCGTCTTGCTATCGCTCCAACACAATCGATCAGTTACGTTCAAAATGCAACTTCAAGTGTAATGCCGATCGTTAGTCAAATCGAATCAAGAACGTATGCGAATGCGACAACATATTATCCAATGCCATATTTATCAAAAGATACGTTCTGGTACTATAAATCTTCTTATGATATGAATCAATTTAAACTAATTGATTTAATCGCTGAAGTTCAAGAACACATTGACCAAGGAATTAGTACAATTCTTTATGTTAATAGTGATATTTCAACACGTGAGTTAGCACGTTACTACATTTATGCACATAAAAAAGGCTTGAAGAGTCTGTATTATACGAGAACACGTAAATTAAGCGTGGAAGAGTGCGTAGCTTGTACTGTTTAATAAGAAAAAGTGAGACATTGTGAGCAGGGTTTTTCTGAACCCTGCTCATGCTTAGTTATCAATTTTTCATGTTTATTTAGAGAGAAGGGGCGATTTAATGCGTGCGGTAAACTGGAACAAAAAAGAAGATGATTTTAGTTTAATGTTTTGGAAGCAAAACATCGCTCAGTTTTGGACAGAAGAAGAAATCGCAGTGTCTTCTGACAAAAATACTTGGGTGCAATTATCAAAAGAAGAGCAAATTGCTTATAAGCGTGTATTAGGTGGTTTAACACTTTTAGATACGAAACAAGGTGGCGAAGGGATGCCTCTTGTACTTGTTCATCTTGAAAATTTACAAGCGAAAAGTGTATTAGCTTTCATGGGAGCTATGGAAGAAGTACATGCGAAGAGTTACAGTCATATTTTCACAACGTTAGCTACGGAAGAAGAAATTGATGATATTTTTGAATGGGTAGATAATCATCCATTACTTGAGAAAAAGGCTGGTATTATTACTAGTTACTATCGTCGTTTATTAAAGCCTGAAGTAACGAAAAAAGAGTTATACATGGCAATGGTAGCAAGTGTTTTCTTAGAAAGTTACTTATTCTATAGTGGATTCTTCTATCCACTTTACTTAGCAGGGCAAGGAAAATTGACTGCAAGTGGTGAGATTATTAACTTAATAATTCGTGACGAGTCAATTCACGGCGTATTCGTTGGTATTTTAGCACAACAAATCTTCGCGGAACTTTCTGCAGAAGAACAACAAGAAGTGCAAAAAGAAACACAAGAGTTATTAATGGAATTGTATGAAATTGAAATGGCATATACAGAAGAAATTTATACTTCTATCGGTCTTGTGGAAGATGTAAATCGTTTCGTTCGTTACAATGCGAATAAAGGACTTATGAACTTAGGACTTGAGCCGAAGTTTGAGGAAGAAGAAATTAACCCAATCGTTTTAAATGGTTTACGTACAGATACGAAAAACCATGATTTCTTCTCTGTAAAAGGAAATGGTTACGTAAAAGCAACAAACGTTGAAAAGTTATCGGATGATGACTTCGTATTCAATTTTTAATATAGTGTTATAGAAAAAGCTGTCTTTATAAAAAAGACAGCTTTTTTGTATAAGTAGTTTACATAATGTTATTATTTCGTAAAAATATTTTTATCCTATAAAAGCCCAATTTGTGAGGGATTATAATCAGTGGGAATAAAGAAAAAACACGGATTAAAGTTATATTTTTTATATTTAGTGGTATGAGAGATTGAATAACTTATGTCAAAATGAATAAAAAATGAGAAGAAATGAGGCCCAATTCCACCTATGCGTTCTTTTTCGTATTGAATTTTTAAATTCTAGAAATTTTGGCTCGAAAATTGCATGAATATTTAAAAAACGAAAAAGGGGGGTAATACTTGGTGTGATATATATATAGTAATTTGAAAGCGTTTCCTTTCGACTGTCAATCTTTAAATGGAAATTAGATAGAGAAAGTAGGGGGAATGATAGGTGGGAAAAGTGGTTGGTCTAAAACGTTCATTAGGGCTTTGGTCAATTGTTATGCTAGGGGTCGGGTATATGACACCGATGGTTGGATTTGATACATTTGGGATCGTTTCTGAAAAAACGGGCGGGCATGTTCCAGGAGCTTATCTGATTGCATTAGCAGGGATGTTGTTTACCGCTGCAAGCTACGGCAAAATGGTAAAGGTTTTTCCTACCGCAGGATCTGCTTATACGTATACACAGAAGACAATTAGTGCAAAGCTTGGATTTCTTGTTGGATGGTCAGCATTATTGGATTATTTATTTCTACCGATGGTGAACGCACTATTAACAAGAATTTATATGTCAGCGTTTTTCCCGAGTGTTCCTAATTGGATATGGGTCATTGGCTTTGTTCTACTGATTACATTAATAAATATGATTAGCGTAAATGTTACTGCTAACTTCAATACGTTCTTAGTAATATTTCAAGTGCTAGTAATGGCCGTGTTTGTTTTTCTAGTTATAAAAGGTTTACTAGCGGGAGAGGGAACAGGAGAAGTTTTTTCCATTCAGCCGTTTTTTCAATCAGATATACAAATATCACCGTTAGTTGCAGGTGCGACAATTCTTTGTTTTTCATTTTTAGGTTTTGATGCAGTAACTACATTTGCAGAAGAGACACCAAACGCGAAGAAGACAATTCCTCGAGCTATTTTTCTTACTGCTTTAATCGGTGGGATTTTATTCATTACTACTACGTATTTTACACAATCCTTTTTTCCGGATACATCTGTATTTAAAGATCAAGAATCAGCATCTCCAGAAATTGCGTTATATGTTGGTGGAAAACTATTTCAAGCTTTCTTTTTAGTAGGAACGCTTATGGGTACACTTGCGTCCGGTTTAGCTTCTCATACAAGTGTATCCAGATTATTGTACGTAATGGGGCGAGATAATGTAATTCCGAAGAAAATATTCGGATACATCCATCCTCGCTGGCGAACTCCAGTATATAATATTATTTTGGTAGGAGTTATTTCGCTCTCCGCTATATTCATTGATTTAGAAACGGCAGCATCTCTTATTAACTTTGGGGCGCTTATTGCATTTACATTTGTTAATTTATCTGTAATTTCCTACTATATCATTAAGAAAAAAAGATATAAAACGATAAAAGACTGTTTAAATTTCTTAGTTATGCCTATTTTAGGTGCTGGTACTGTAGCAGTACTATGGTTTAACCTCAATATTCATTCACTTATTCTGGGACTTTGCTGGGCTGCTATTGGGATTGGGTACCTTCTATATATTACAAATATGTTCCGTTCAGCTCCTCCGCAAATGCATTTTGAAGAAGTACAGGAAATATAAAAAGCAAAAGACATCGGATAAATTCCGATGTCTTTTGCTTTTTATATTTGATAATCATGCAATATTGCATAAGTCATTCAAAGATTCATAAGTAGGGGGATGACACGATATGATTAACATAGTATTTTCACTTGGCACGATTATTGCTTTGTACAATTAGTAAAAATATAAAGCGGGGTGTTATTGTGCCAATTCAATCAGAAAAACAAACAAATACAGTTGAGCTTGAAAATCCTTTAGAGGAATTTCAAGCTATATTAAAAGAGGCGCTTCATTTTTTACGTTATCCAGACGAAGTATTCGAATTTCTGAAAAAACCGATGCGCTTTTTAGAAGTAAGCATTCCTGTTCGAATGGATGATGGAACAACAAAGGTATTTCAAGGGTATCGCGCTCAGCATAACGACGCAGCAGGGCCAACAAAAGGCGGTATTAGATTCCATCCAGATGTTACGGCAGAAGAAGTAAAAGCACTTGCCGGCTGGATGAGCCTAAAATGTGGAGTGACAGGACTGCCATATGGAGGTGCAAAGGGCGGGATTATTTGTAATCCGCAGGAGCTGAGTTTTAGAGAGCTAGAGTTACTGAGTCGTGGGTATGTAAGAGCAGTAAGTCAAATTGTAGGACCGACGAAAGATATTCCAGCCCCTGATATGTACACAAATGCACAAATTATGGCTTGGATGCTAGATGAATATGATCATATAAGGGAGTTTGACTCTCCGGGCTTTATTACCGGGAAGCCGTTAATGTTAGGAGGATCACAGGGCCGGGAAACAGCAACTTCTAAAGGTGTATTGTATACACTTCAGTTAGTAAGTGAGTTAAAACAAATTCCGCTGCAAAATATGCGGGTTATTATTCAAGGATTTGGGAATGTTGGAGGGTATTTGGCGAAATATTTATATGATATTGGTGTGAAAGTAGTTGGGGTATCAGATGCTATAGGAGGAATTTATAATCCAGATGGTCTCGATGTTCCTTATTTACTAGAAAACAGAGATTCTTTTGGTGTAGTATCGAATCTCTTTAGTAAAACAATTTCTAATCAGGAGTTGTTAGAAAAAGAATGTGACGTACTCATTCCAGCGGCAATTGGGGGAGTGATTACGAAACATAATGCAGGAAGGCTTGGATGTAAGATTATCATTGAGGCTGCAAATGGTCCAACAACAAAAGAAGCGATAACCATGTTAGAAGAAAAGGGAATTTTGGTTGTTCCAGATATTTTAGCAAACTCTGGTGGCGTTATTGTTTCTTATTTCGAATGGTGTCAAAATAACCAAGGATATTACTGGACAGAGCAATATGTTGATCAATGTTTAAAGGAAAAAATCACCTCTAGTTTTTCTAGCGTACTTGACACTTCTAAACGCTATGGAGTAAATATGAAAATTGCTGCTTACATTGAAGGGGTTCGCAAGATTGTAGAAGTATCTCGCCTAAGAGGTTGGTTGCATTTTTAACCTAAAGGAGGGCTCAAATGAAACTGGATATTTTATTAGAAGAAGTGGAGAGACAACAAATCGGTTATTATTGTATTTTGTCGAATAGTCATCGTTATGATATAGCTGTTACGTATTCACAACAGTTTCTTGGAAAAGCAATGGTTACCTCTATTCAAAATGGGAGAATGATTTTATTAAGTCAAGAAGATATTGGAGAGGAACAATATTGGGCACCAAGGCTAGGAATTGAGGTAGAAGATATAGAAGAGTTTCAAAGTTTTTTCCATATGATTCTTCAGTCACAAAGGTTAGAAGAGCAATATTAATAGAATAAAAGAAAGGGATGATTGATTATGTACTATGATATTATTACGAGCCCATGCTATGGGACAATTGAAAAAGTATCTATTGATAAGGATTCTCGAGTTTATGAATGGGAGCCATTATTTTCTATTAAAGATATGAATGGTAAACTGGAAGTAATTAAGATGGGATGTAGTGGAGAAGTTCAATCTTTAGAAGTAGAGGCAGGAGATAAAGTAATTCCAGGTATGGTATTAGCTTATATTCAAGAAGACCTTTTCGTTAGTGGTAGTGATTAATGATAGAACAATGAGGAAGATGGAAGCGTTCATCTTCCTTTTTTTATTAAACAAAGGAAGAAATGTTTATTTTCAGATTAATTAAAAAAATCTGTATTTAATGATACAATACAAGTTAATTAGTTCAAAGGAGGAATAGCAGAATGTTTTCCATTGCTCATAAAAAAATTAGACCTATTGTTTCTCTACCTATCGATCAATCTGAAAAGGAATGGAATATAGATGTTGAAAATATAAAAGAATCTTTTCTATTTTTAAAAAGAGGAGAGAAATTATTTGCATACGTTCACGTTAAGGATCTGCTATCAAGCAGTAAAGGATTAACTTCCAAGGCACTGCTTTCAAATGCTGTTTCGCTAGATACAATATGTCATCTTAGTAAAGATATTTCTTTAACAGCTCTTTTTCAAATTATTGGAGCGCCGATTGCCATAGTGAAAAATGAAATGGATGAGTTAACAGGATATATAAGAAGAGAGGATGTTTTTGCAGAGCTATTTAAACAAGAAAATCAGAGTGTTGATATACTGAAAATTATTTTAACGTCTATTCCAATGGGGATTTTTGTAGTAGATCGTGAAAAAAGAATTGTAAATTGCAATGAATCTGGTTTGAAGATGATTAAATCGACGCCTGAAAAAGTTATGAATGTATCAGCAGAACAGATTTTTAATGAAGAACATATTAATAACGTATTTGCAACGGGAAAAACGATTTTGAATCAATTACAAATCACAAATGAGATGGGCGTATTAGTTGACTATAGTCCTATTCCAAACTTTGATCAAAGTATCGAAGGAATGGTTATTATTGTACAAGATTTGCCGATGGTTGAGGACATGGCGATGGAAATTGAATATATAAAGGATTTAAATAAAGATTTACATGCAATCCTGTCTAGTATTTATGATGAAATATTAGTTGTTAATCATAAAGGAGAATTAATTCGTTACAGTGAAACCGTTATCAATGATTTTTGGGGGAGTAATTTGAAAGATCTTTTAGGAAAAAATCTTTTAGACTTAGAGAAGAAAGGATTATTTAGTCCATCTGTTACGCGATTAGTATTGGAACAACAAAAAAAGGTATCAGTTGTACAAGAAACAAAAAGCGGAAGAAAAATATTAGCAGTTGGAAATCCTGTATTTAATGAAAGCGGAGAGCTTCATAGAATTATTATTGCCTCAAGGGATATTACCGAAGCAACGAGATTGAAGACGGAATTACATGAAATAAAGAAGATATCAGAGCAATATAAGAAGGAGTTAGATGACTTTAAAAATAAAGATCGTTTTCTTAAGAAGCTTATTTACTGTAGCCCGAAAATGGAACAAATTATTAACCAAGCTAAAAAAATAGCAGATTTTTCTTCCAATGTTCTTATTTCTGGAGAATCGGGCGTCGGGAAGGAAGTAATTGCCCAAGCAATTCATCAACTTGGAAAGCGATCTGCAAAGCCATTTTTAAAATTAAATTGTGGTGCAATTCCAGAAACTTTGTTAGAAAGTGAACTATTTGGTTATACGAAAGGTGCTTTTACAGGAGCAGATAAAAATGGGAAAGAAGGATATTTTAAGCGAGCTGATCAAGGTATTTTATTCTTAGATGAAATTGGAGAAATGCCCTTACATTTGCAAGTGAAATTGCTTAGAGTTCTGCAGGAACAAGAAGTAATTCCTATTGGAAGTACAATACCCACGAAAATAAATGTACAAATTATTGCCGCTACAAATAAGAGTCTTGAAAAAATGGTAGAGGCAGGAACGTTCCGTGAAGATTTATTTTATCGCTTAAATGTAATTCCATTGCAAGTTCCTCCTCTACGAGAGCGAATGGAAGATGTTCCGGTACTTGCCTTTCATTTCTTGCAACAGTTAAATGAAAAATATAATAAAAATTATCATTTAACTCCGGATGCGCTTAACTTACTAGAGTTTTACTCATGGCCAGGAAATGTACGTGAATTACAAAATATGATTGAACGTTTAGTAGTATCAGCAGACGATCCAGTAATTGAAGCGGAGTTTGTTAGTAAGTTTTTAACACCTGGTTATGACTTTAAAAAATCAAAACCAGTTATTACAAGAGTATTACCATTACAAGAAGCACTACATTCTGTAGAAGAACAATTGATTTTACTTGCAATGAAGCAGTATAAAACAACGACTAAGGCTGCAAAAGCCCTTGGAATCAGCCAATCTTCAGTGAGTCGTAAATATCAAAAAATTGTTAGCGAAAAAGGGATGGAGGCTGATATAATCTCTTATTCCTAAAAAAGGAGAAGGTCATATAGACTTCTCCTTTTTGTTAATTTGTAGAGTAATTTTGATATTTGCGGGTAGTAGGAATATCATTTCAAGTTTTAGCAAAATTAAAGATGATAGCGGAAATGATTAATGTTCCGTTTTATGCAAAATGGAATAACGCATGCGAAAATGCATAAATTTTTTGTTGATTTTAAGAAAATAGTCAGTCTTTGTATGATTCCTTTACACTTTAAATATTGGCATGAAAATTGCTTATAAATATATAAACGATCGATAAAGGGGGATTCAAGATAGTGCTAGATTTAAAAATGTATGTAAACGGTGAATGGAGAGAGTCTAGTAATCAAGAGAAAAGAACGATTATTAACCCTGCGAATGGCAAGGGTATAGCATATGCACCTGAGGGAACAATCGAGGATGCAAAATACGCGATAGAAGTAGCAAGAGCGACTTTCGATAGTGGAATTTGGTCAGAAACATCCACTGCTGAAAGGGCATCATATTTATTTAAAATAGCAGATGAAATTGATAAAAATATGGAAGAATTAGCGCATCTTGAAACAATGGATAATGGAAAAACATACCGTGAGGCAGAAGGAGATATTGGAGATGCAGCGGCTTGTTTTCGTTATTACGCCGGATTGATTACAAAGCCAGATGGGCAAACATATCATGTAGCCGATCCGATACAAGCGATGGTTGTAAGAGAGCCAGTTGGTGTTTGTGGATTAATTGTTCCATGGAATTATCCGCTATTGATGAGTGTATGGAAAATTGCACCTGCTTTAGCAGCTGGAAATACAATTGTGTTTAAACCTTCTGAAGTGACACCAATCACTGCAACAAAGCTATTCGAAATCCTTGAAAAAGTAGGGCTACCAAAAGGGGTTGCCAATATGGTAATGGGGGCAGGTCCAATAGTAGGAAATGAAATTGCAGCGAGTCATAAAGTGGATATGATTTCCTTTACGGGTGGAACAAAAACAGGTAAACACATTATGAGAACAGCGGCAGATAATATGAAAAAGGTTTCGTTAGAACTTGGAGGGAAATCCCCAAATATTATTTTTGCAGATGCAGATTTTGAGACTGCTATTGATTATGCTTTGTTTGGTATTTATGCAGGTAGCGGACAAGTATGTTCAGCAGGATCAAGAATCCTCGTAGAAGAAAATATTTACGATAAATTTGTTAATAGTTTTGTAGAGCGAGCACAGCAAATTAAAGTTGGACCTGGTGATAATCCAGAATCAGAAATGGGGCCACTTGTAAGTCAAGAACATATGGAAAAAGTATTAAGCTACATTGAAATTGGGAAAGACGAAGGCGCAGACATTGCTTGCGGTGGTAGACGGATAACGGAGGGTGGAAAAGGCGATGGTTTCTTTATTGAACCAACGGTCTTTGTCAATGTAAAACCGGAGATGCGCATTGTACAAGAAGAAATTTTCGGTCCTGTTGTAGTAATTCAAAAGTTTAAAGGTGAACAGGAAGCAATTGAGTTGGCCAATGGTACAGATTATGGCTTGGCTGGAGGAGTATTTACAGTTGATGGTGCAAAAGCGATGCGCGTGATTCGTAAACTTCGCGCAGGAATTACGTGGATTAATAGTTATCATCCAACATACAATGAGGCACCTTGGGGTGGATATAAGCAAAGTGGTATTGGGCGTAGCCTAGGAACGTTTGGTTTAGAAGAATTTCAAGAAATTAAGCAGATTAATATAAATCTAGAAGTAGAACCTATTGGCTGGTTTGCAAATAAAAAAAATGTAGGGGTGAATTAGATGGGAACGAACGTGAAAAATAAATTGAATGAGAAAGATGTAAAAGATTCAACTGTAAATGAGTACATTACGAAAGTACTACAGTTAATTGAAAAAGAAAAAGTCTCTGAAGAAGAGGCGAACTGGATTCAAAAAGAAACAGTAGATGGATTTAGAGAGCATGTAAATCCTGGTTTTCTTGCTTATAGAAAAACAGTAACAAAAGATGGACAATTTGCAGCAGTAGAATGGTCAGATGAAGGGTCTTGTTTCATGGATATTAATGGAAAAAAATACATTGACTGTTTAGGTGGATTCGGAATTTACAATGTTGGTCACCGTAATCCAAAAGTAGTAAAAGCTGTGACAGATCAATTAAAGCGTCAAGCATTACACAGTCAGGATTTACTAGATCCACTTCGAGCAATTCTTGCAAAGATTTTAGCGGACATTACACCTGGTGATTTGAAATACGCCTTCTTTACAAACAGTGGTACAGAAAGTGTGGAGGCAGCGTTAAAACTAGCAAAAATGTATAGTGAAAGAACAACTTTCATTTCTACAACTCGTGCCTTCCATGGTAAGAGCCTTGGTTCTTTATCGGGAACGGCAAAAGGAATGTTCCGTAAGCCATTCTTACCATTAATTCCGGGTTTCCGTCATGTTCCGTTTGGCGATATTGATATGATGAGAAAAACATTTGAGACATGTGAATTAGTGGGAGAAGATGTTGCAGCAGTTATTCTAGAACCAATTCAAGGAGAGGGCGGCATTATTTTACCTCCAGAAAATTATTTGAAACAAGTGCGAGAGCTTTGTGATGAGTTTGGATCACTCCTTATTTTTGATGAAGTGCAAACTGGAATGGGACGTACCGGAAAAATGTTTGCTGCAGAATTATATGATGTTGTGCCGGATATTATTTGTCTTGCGAAGGCGTTTGGTGGAGGTGTAATGCCAGCAGGAGCCATTGTTGCGAAAGAAAAAGTATTCCAAAGTTGGTTTGAAAATCCATTTATGCATACAACAACATTTGGAGGAAATCCTCTTGCATGTGCTGCTGCAATTGCAACAATCCATGTATTATTGGAAGAGAAATTACCGGAACGAGCTGCGGAAGTTGGGGAGTATTTCTTAAAGGGATTGAAACAAGCAGCAGAAGGACACGATGATAAAATCTTTGAAATTCGTGGTCAAGGTTTAATGATTGGTATTGAATTCCATAAAGACGAGATTGGTTATGAAGTGTCAAAGGCGATGTTCGATCAAGGTATTCTTGTTGCTGGAACATTAATTAACTCAAAAACAATTCGTATTGAACCATCTCTTACAATTAGTTATGAAGAAGTAGATACAGTTATTAATACGTTTAAATCTGTGCTAACTCAAGTGAAAGTAAAATAATTTTCGCATAAGGTTATATGTGAATTCAAACGAGTGAAACTATCATTGAATAGATTTACTGATATTTTATTAAAGGAAGGCAGTGTAACGAAAGTTACACTGCCTTTTTATTACAAATTATATTGTAAGTATTTACATATAATTTGCCTTAGTGTACTATTTAACTAATACACTAAGACAGGAGGGAAGAAATGAAAATAGAGTTTTCTCCAAATACACCAATTTACATTCAAGTAATGGAATACATAAAAAAGGAAATTGTAACAGGACATTTATTGCCTGGTGATAAAATTTCCTCCGTACGTGAATTAGCGAGTGAATTACAAGTGAATCCGAATACGATTCAGCGTACATTTCAAGAGCTGGAACGGGATGGGGTTGTTGTTACACGTAGAGGAATGGGACGATATGTAACGAATGAAGGGGAGAAAATTATGGAGCTGCGCAAAGACATGGCGAAAGAATTGCTTCATTCCTTTATAGATGGAATGGACAATTTAGGTTTTTCAGAAGAAGAAATTCTTTCGATTCTTCGTTCTTCATTAAGTGAGAAAAGGGAGGAGAGCGAATGACAGAGCTATTAAAAATAGAAGACTTATGGAAGAAATATGGATTGAAAGCAGTAATCCGTGAGTTAAACATAGAGATTACAGAAGGGAAAATTATTGGGCTCGTTGGAGATAACGGGAGCGGGAAAACGACGTTATTGAAAATGATTGCGGGCTTACAACATCCTTCTGAAGGTAGCATTACCATTAACGGTAAAAAAGTTGGGTTAGAGACGAAAGAAATCGTTTCATTTTTGCCAGATAAGCCGATATTTGAAGAATGGATGACTGTAAAAGATGCTTTATTTTTCTATCGGGATTTTTATAAAGAATTTGATATTCAAAAAGCGGTAGATACGATAGTTGAATTTAAAATACCGCTAGAAGAAAGAATTACAGCATTATCAAAAGGAATGATTGAGAAGCTGCAAATTATATTAACATTTTCACGAAAAGCTAAGTTGTATGTTCTAGACGAGCCACTCGGTGGTATAGATCTTGTTTCTAGAGAACATGTATTGGAACTTATCCTTAAATTTTACAGAGAAGATTGCACGATGCTTATCTCAACTCATTTAATAGAAGAAATCGAGAATATATTTGATGAAGTGATTTTTTTGAAAGATGGAGAAATGATTTTGTATGAAAATGTAGAAGAGCTACGATTTCAAAGGGGTAAGGCGGTACATGAGCTGTTTAAGGAGGTCTATGAGAAATGAGTCAGCTTTTTCGTTATCTGTATAATTGTAATAAGAGAAAAATAGCCATTATTTACTTTGGATTTATTACAGCTTCATTAATTCTTTTATTTAATATGAAGGGAATTTCAGGGGTTAGAATTTCAGAGAGGCAGGATATAATAATTATTATATTTTTGATCGTACTAAGTATAACTGGATTTGCAATTCTTCTAACAGGTATATCGTCTTTTCAGAAAATGCTAAAAAACTCTATGCTTCGTTATACTTCTATTTCAGCACAAAAGTATATATGTGCAAATATTTTATTTTTTGTACTACTCTTTATGATTTTGCTAGGAATAGGAATCATTTTTCTATATTATTTTTCTTTAAATATTTACAAAGGAAAAACAGATTTAGGTGTCCAGCAAGAAATTCACAGTTTATATGATTATGGAATATTACAGCATACGATATCTATTTTCTTATGGGGACTAGATTTTGTTAATATGCTAGTTTCTATTTATTTGATTATGGTAATTGTAAAACTGTTCAAAATGAAATCATCAATGAGTAAGATCGTTTGCGTAGTTTTATTCATCGTTTTTGCCGCATTTAATTTGGAAATGATGTCTATCTTTCAGCAAGTAGAAAGGCATGTGTTTGCTATAAATAATATTGGATTTATAGATCAAAACGGCTTTTTAAATACATCATTTTATTCTGGTACAGAGATTACGGTTTTAAATCTATGTTTTAATTGTTTATTCACAATTGTATTAATAGTAGTTACAGGTCGCATCATCGACAAAAAGCTAGAAGTTTAAAGGGGGAATCATCATTGGGAAATGTAGTAGTGAAATTAGAAAATGTCCGAAAAAAGATTGGTAGAACAGAAATTATTCGTGGCTTATCATTTGAGGTTCGTGAAGGAGAAGTATACGGGTTCCTTGGGCCGAATGGTAGTGGTAAGACGACGACAATTCGTATGATGACAGGTCTTATTTCGATGACAGAAGGTGATATTACAATTTGTGGTCATAGTATTCGTACAGAGCGTGAAAAGGCGTTAGAGCAAATTGGAGCGATTGTAGAAAATCCTGAACTATATGATTATATGACTGGTATGCAAAACTTAAAGCATTTTGCGAATATGGCAATTACACCTATTAGTAAAGAGCGCATCGCTGCAATTGTAAAGCTTGTTGAATTAGAGCATGCGATTCATAAAAAGGTGAAAACATACTCACTTGGTATGAAACAACGTTTAGGAATTGCACAGGCGTTACTTCATCAGCCAAAAATATTAATTTTAGATGAACCGACAAATGGATTAGATCCAGCTGGTATTCGTCAAATTCGTGATTATTTACAACGATTAGCGAAAGAAGAGAATATTACGGTAATCGTATCGAGCCATTTATTAAGTGAGATTGAATTAATGTGTGATCGCGTTGTTATTATTCAACAAGGTGAGTTTGTACAAGAGTATAACTTACATGAACAAGCGAAACATGATGAAACGGTAGTTGTGGCATTTGAAGTAGACCAAGTACAGAAAGCAAATGAAATTATTAAAGGTAAGGAAAAAGGGAATGTAATTGTAACATCTATAATGAAAGAAGAGATTCCGCAAATTGTAAAACAGTTAGTGCAAGGTGATGTACTTGTGTATGGTGTTACAGTCCAAAATAAAACGTTAGAGGATGAATTCTTAGAGATTACTGGGGGAGTGAAAGCGTAATGTTTAAATTAATTCAAAGTGAATTTTTAAAGTTACATGCGAAAAAAAGTATGTATATTTTAATAGGTGTAGTTGCAGTGCTAGAGATTTTAGGAGTTTTAGTGATGCTGAAATGGGGAGAAGGAAATGAGTTTAAGGGATCATATTTAGATTTTGCAAGTTCAGAGATTGGTTTAATTATTTTATTTGCAACAATTTTTGGAATTACAATTGCTTCTCGTACAATTACGGATGAGTTTCAAAAAGGAACAATTAAGCAATTATTAATTCGTCCAAGAAAAAGAATCATGATTTTATTCTCTAAATATATTTCTGTGTTACTAACGATAACATTTATAGTATTTGCAGGTATGTTAATTGCAATGATTGTCGGTGCGATTATAATGGATGGTAGTAAAACAGAATTAACGTTAGGAATTGCATTGAAGTCCATTTTGTATCAATTACTTTCACCGTTCTTCTTTGCAACACTTGCCTTTTTCTTAGCGAATGTATTTAGAAAGTCTGTATTACCATTAATTATTACATTGTTCTTCTTTTTCCTACAAAGGCCAATTAAGATGATGCTTATGATGCTTGCAAAAGGCTCCGCAAAATTTGTTGTGCTTTTCCATTTAAATTTAAATGTTTACGATGGCAATAAATTAATTAATCGTGGTGCAGAACCGCCATTTACAGAATTTACGTTTACAACTTCATTATTACTTGTAGTTGCATATTTTGCAGTATTACTTGTAGCATCAAGTGTATTATTCCAAAAGCGTGACGTATTATAATATAAAAATCCCCGTGTTAACGGGGATTTTTATTAACCAGCTCATTCTTTAATCCCCCAGTATTCTGTGTATTTCAAGCTAGGTAAAATATCGGGTCTATTCCAGCTTTCTTTTGGTTTATATAGTCATTAAGTGCAGCGAATACATATTTACTTAGGAATATAATTATAACTAAGTTGAAAAACAGCGATATGGTATATCGAATAAGGTCATTATTATATAATTTAATAGGTATGTTGTTTGATAGTATTTGAGAAAAATAGGAAGATTTTCAACTATATTCATATTATAATTTAGTTATCCCGCCATTTGTAGGAGATGAGTTGCGCATAAAACAATGATTAAAGTTTTACTTTTTACTATCTTTGGAGGTGTTCCATATGCACTATGCATTTTCACGTATAAGACTACGAAGTTTTTTTGGATGGATGATTATAGGAATGTTCCTTACGATGATTCCATTAAGTTTGTCAGGAGCTTCTGACAGTACAATAGAATTCATATCACAAATATCTATATTTTTTGTATTTCCACTATTTTGGTTATACGTAAAAACAAATAACAATAATGTTGTTTTTAAAAGTTTTTTTGATAAGCCAGGACGTTTACATTGGGGGTTAATTTTATTAGCAACGATAATGGGAATGATTTTTTCAGTTGGCATATCCCATATTCAATTTTACATATTAGCACATACTTTACCTAATTTCTTAGTTAGTATGTTAGAAGATGGAAATGTAATTAATACGAGTAACATATATATGGTGATATTCAGTTTCATTTCAGCGTGCATTTTAGCACCTATTATGGAAGAAGTTATTTTTAGAGGTTTTTTCTTGCAACGAATGGCTTACAAATGGGGGATTAAACGAGCTGTTATTATATCGTCACTTATTTTCGGTTTGGGACATTTTGATGTTATTGGTGCTTTTATGTTTGGGGTTATTATGTGCCTTCTTTACATAAAGACAAAGAACATATGGACAAATATTGCGGTACACGCTGTAAACAATCTTATAGCAACTAGTATGCAATTTATAGGCGGAGATGGAAGTGATGCAATTTCGATTAAGGAATTACAGGCACAAAGCAATTTATGGATGGGTATTATTTTAGCTATTATCGGTTTATTATGGTTAATTCCTTTTATTTGGAAAAATTGGCGTGCCGTAAAAGAAGTAGGGGTGCCACCGATTCGTTTAATAAATGAGGAAAAAGTGATGAATTCATCGCAAGGAAATGAAATGTATAGCCAAGTTATACTAACAGATAGATTGATGGCGGTGGAACTGCCAGATGAAGCTGTAAACCAACTCAAGTTAGAAGAAAATGAGTATGTAACAGTAGCTGTAGAAGAAGATAAGATTATTATAAAAAAAGCAGATTATAGGCCATAAAAAAAGTAGCTCTCCGGTAAAAAAGGAGAGCTATTTTTTAATTTGTAATAATTTCTACGCGGAAATTATTTCCGTTTTTCACATATTTAATATCTGTAACGATCCGAACCGTTTTTAGAAGTTCAACTTTTTCACCAATTCGAGGGATGGTCGGAACATTGTCCCAAATGCCAAGCAAATCATCTAATTGTGTTGTTTTTTCATAAAACCAGATTTTCAATGTAAGGCCCCTTTCTCGATCTTTATGTATTTTAATACATAATAAATCATTTTTATTCTTTTTGTAAGGGGTTTTTTATCTTTTTTATGAATAAAGATGAATTAATCTTCTGGGAAAATATGTTCAATATCAGGAGTAAGAGATACTTCTGATAATACGATATGAGAAACTGTTGTTGCATATGAAGAAACATCATTGATAAATTCTTCAAGTTCAACGAGTGAAGGGACAGAAATTTTAACGATGTAACATAAGCTCCCTGTTACCCGGTAACAAAAACTTGCAGATGGATAAGATTGAATAAATTGTTGCATACGTGTTGTATCACCATTCTTTAAGGTGATTTCTAAAATACAGTCTAATACAAGGCCTGCTTTTTTATAATCAATATCAATTGTATATTTTTGAATGACACCTTCATTTTCCAGCTTGCGAACACGTTCTGTAGTAGAAGGAGCGGATAAGTTTACTCGTTTCGCTAATTCACGCATGGAAAGGCGACTATCATTATATAATTCATTTAAAATTTTACGATCTACACGATCTAGTTGCATTTGTAAGTATACCTCCAGTAAAATGATGATTTTTGTAAAGAAAAGTTATAAATTAAGATTCATATGAAATGTAAAATATCATTTATTTATTTTACAATAAAAAGGAAGGAAATAGGAGGGGAAAATGATGGAGAGAATTTCATTATCAACTGTTGGAGAAACAAAGTTTCAAAGATTATTAGGGCATAATCCGGATATATTACATTCATGGAGTATGCTAGAGGATACATTAAATGAAACAGGTACTCTTTCAAAAGAATTAAAAGAACAGGTGCGAAGAACATTGGCATATGGGAATGAATGTCCGTACTGTATGGCAAAGGGCAGACCAGATGACGTGCAAAAAGTTGAAGAGATAAGTGTAGCAGTTACTTTTGCCCATACATTTGTTCATAATCGTAACGCAATAGATGATCATATGTTTCATGTATTAAAACAATATTGGACGGAAAAAGAAATTGTAGAGCTTTGTGCTTATATTTGTTTTATTACTGCTTCACAACAACTTGGCTTTTTGGCACAATTACAGTCAAATTAAGAAGGGGGAGATGTTATGCTTAATCAAGCAGCACTTATAATGTAGTGTAGTGCTATCCTAAGGGGAAGTAAAAAATTCCTCTTGGTGAATAGCACTATTTTCATACCGTAAACAGTTGTTTTCTATCTTTTAAAACACTTACAGGAAATTAGTATTTTTTTATGTCTTAGTGTAGCTTTGAAATAATACTATTAATATTGATAAATCAACTAAAGAAATTCGCGTTTTGTTGGTGCTACCCCATCGCTATCAAGTTAAGAAATACATTCTTCCCCAAAACGAAAAAAATGAACTAAATTTCTATGGACAACTATGAAAGGATGAAATTTTCGTCATGGGGATACTTCAAAATCCTAGGTTAATGGGCATGGGGTGATACCCCACATCCATCAACTTAAGGATTTAGACTATTCTTGAAGTTAAAAGCACGTTACTATTCTCTTATGTTAATGA
>NZ_MAOI01000108.1 GCF_001884235.1 Bacillus paramycoides
TTCGCAACGGCGCGGCTATGGCCGCGCTTCCCCATACCTTTCGGTCCTCACTCCCTTTTCATATTTTTCAATCCCAAAATACATTGATTCATTTTCATGATCTCAATATAAACAAATAATTATATATAAAAAGAGCCATTTCGGACTCAGAGTCATAGACACAATACAAATGTCTGAATCTGAACCGCGAAACGGCTCTTGAATGTTTAAACGAAATAAAAAAAGAAAAGCAAATCTATATCCAATTTAACATAAACTAGATTTATCTTCCAAGGGTTTTCGTTGACTTTTGAAGTAGAGGCTGGTTCGTCGTGTGGGAGCGAAATCCCACGTACTCCGTATCTATCCATACGGTAAATGAAATTATTATTCGAGAGCACTAGCGGTTCGGCTCGTATAATAATAAATTCAAGCCGATGAACCTAGATAGTTGCTTTTGGATGTGTCGGCTTGGTGCCGCCAAAACTCGAGCCGAAAAAAGTTTTGCAAGGATGTAGCAAAGTGAAGAAAGTCAGTAATAGTAAGGGTTTATAAGATATAGGGTGTACCTAAAAGAGAACACCCAAAAAATGTAAAATAACCAAAAAAAAAGATGCCAATAAAAAATGACATCTAAAATAGCTGTCATTTTTTATTATTAGAGTAACACCAATATTTCACGGATTCTGTACGCTAAGACTGTAACCTTTGATACAAAAAGGATTTCAACATAAAAACTAAAAATAATCGTTTATGGAACTTTATTTATTTTTACCAAAATAGACTGAGATACTTTTAATAGCGAAGTAAAAGCAAGATTTTCAACTGAAAAGTCTCTTATCTCTTAACAGGGTAAATCATTGATAACATGAAATAAGTGAGTGGAATCCATTTCAATATTACAATATGTGCTTAGCCAATAACTCTGGTGCAAAAAAATTATCATTATCAAAAATTTAAAAAATAATTAATCATAATTTACCCACATACAACATTATTAATTCAAATAACATATTAAGTTTAAATTTATTTACCAAACAAACGAATCCAAAATGATTTCTTCTGTTCTGAAGCTACTATTAAGCGCTTGCTATCTTGTATTTCTTTTAATACCTGCATTAATTGAACATCTCTTTGTTCTTCTTTCATTATTCTTTGATTATTAGTTTCCTGTAAAATTTCACTTTGTCGATCCAACCTTTGAATTAACTCTAAATTAAATTGTTCTAATCGTTCTATACGTTCTCTTAATGCTTTTATGTGTTCTGAATCTGCTACGCTATCCGTAACAGCAGCTGCTACCCCATTTTCTGTAACACTCGTTATTACTAGATTTATAGCCTGTTCTAGCGTTATGTTTTTCTTGTTCGTAGCTGCTACCAACCGTTCTATAGTTGCTATATCTTTATGATAAAAAATTCTAGAATTATTGTTGCCACGCTCAAAAAAATACCCAACTTCCTCCAGGGCAAGGCAATATTTACGCAAAGTACTTGAGCCAATCCCTAATTTCTTGGCTACCTCAGATCCCCAATAAGTTTGAGCCATATTTTATCCTCCCTCTGTTCTAAGCTGTTCTTCAAATGCCATATAGTCTTTTAAGAGTACGATACGTATTATCTTGCTTTGCTTTGTTGCTTCATTGATATTAACAGCAAATGGTTCTAATCCATTATGACACCAACTTTCAAATAAAATTGTTTTAAAATAGAGAGGTCTTCATATGATTATATGAAAACAATAAATTGTGGTGAAAAATAGTCCTTCAACTGAAATCAAAAAAACTTCGTCATTTCGACGAAGTTCTTTTTTATGCATCAATACAATAAAAAAACTTATCTAGTTATATACACATTTTAATAAACTGCATACACTAAAATATATAACAGCCTACTAGATAAGATTTCTCAAAATATAATCATGAAAGGAGACATCATGATTTATTCATTTAATAAATCTGATAGATTAATCCCTTTTAAAAAAATTACGATTGCTCAAAAACAGCCTGTAGAGATCTTTATTTTTGAACTACCCCCACTTAACACTCTAACGAGCTGTTTGAAGTGGGGGATTCCTACGAACACCAAGGTATCCCTCAGTTTTATGAGTAGGCGATCCCCGTAGTCCCTACGGTTAGGAGCCTTACGGCCTCTTTTCTCAGATTTTCCGCTGCGTTCACATCTCTATCATGATACATACCACAAGAAGGACACTTCCATTCACGCAGGTTCAGGCTTTTCACGTCTTTATTTTTGTAGTCGCAATGCGAACAAGTTTGGGAACTAGCGAATGTTTTCGACACCACAATCACTTGTTTCCCATACC
>NZ_MAOI01000109.1 GCF_001884235.1 Bacillus paramycoides
GTAATGTCATAACCGTGAACTTCAGATTTATATCCATCCACCGGTTGTTCTTTTACTTCATACTTATACGCATTACCTTCGGCATCGTATGCCGCTAAGTCTTTGAATCCATATTTCCAACCTGTTGCTTCACTTACTTCTTGTGTATTGATGACCTGACCGTTTTGTAGTAAATCTACTTTGATTGTTTTCGGACGATCTGTCGCATTGCCATCTTTCCACGTTTTCGTTCCTTCTACTGTTGT
>NZ_MAOI01000110.1 GCF_001884235.1 Bacillus paramycoides
AACAGTTTTGGAAACAAAACGCCATTTCCATCGGGGCAACCCGAAGGGAAGACCGATGTCTTCCCACCCTACATAAGAAGACCACCTCAGGGAGGTCTTTTTTTATTTTTTAAATTTGAAAAAAAGACATTCTCCTCTATGAAATGTCTTTTTTGATTTATATTTAGAAATTTTTATTTCCACAAGAAAATGCAAAGCATACTTTTAAACAGAATGTACCTTTTAAAATACTTGTACCTTCTCGAAAAATAATAACTGATTTAGCATCATTGACAGTTGCGGAAACTGTATTTCCTGGAGGGACAGTAAATTCAGTAGGACCCCTGGTGTTTTCAGTAACCATAACTCTTATAGATCCATTGTTTGTTGAACTATTAAATAGAGATATTGTTATTGTTGTTTTTTCAGAGATTTTTCCTTTCCAAATTTCTAGTGTTGCAACATGATCGTTTAATAAAATATTACCGCATATTTCATTACATATAACCTCACATACAGGAGAAGGCGAGGGAGGTGGTGGTGGAGGACAAGGAGTAGGAATATCACATGGAAAAGCCAAACAAGGAGCCTTTGGTTTGCAGTTTTTTATAGTCATTAACTATTCCTCGCTTTGATTTAATCAGATTTATATTACAAAGTATTTAAAAAAAATTAATTTAATTACTTTTACAAATTGTATGAACAAGATTCAAAAAAAAATCATTTAATAATAAGGACAAGCAAATATACGCTATAGAAAGGAGCATAATTTAATGTGTGGTTCACAAGGAATAAATGGAAATTGTTGTCCTCCTGCGCAAATTTTTCAGGAAAAAATTTGTGGTAATTTTAATGGTGGCGCTGCTGGGGTTGTTGATCAAATTGTATGGTCAGCACCTGCTGGTGATTTTTTCGAAGGAACATTTGAGATTTTTAACTCTGCAACTAGTGCAAATACCGTAACGGGTATTATTATTAGTTCGAATCCTACTCCTCCTCCTGCTACTATCACGACAAATTTAGGTCCAGTTCCACCTGGTTTTTCAGTTTCAAATACGGTATCTAAGCCAATTTCATTTGCAATTACAGCACCTGCCGGAACAAATGGGACATTTTGTATTACTCTATATAAACATGTTTTAGCATAGATTAAAGTTCATCATTTTTGGATTTTTGACTAAATGAAAAATAAGTACAAGTTATAGAAAAATATTAGAAAGGAGCACGATATAGTGTGTGATTCACAAGGAATAAATGGAAATTGTTGTCCTCCTGCGAAAATTTTCCAAGAAAAAATCTGTGGTAATTTTAGCGCTACTACTGCTGAAGTTACTCAAACTGTATGGTCAGCACCTGCTGGCGATTTCTTCGAAGGAACATTTGAGATTTTTAACTCTGCAACTAGTGCAGCTCCCGTAACTGGTACTATTACCTCTACTCCTGCTACACCGGCTTTAACCGTTCCAGTTGGTTTCTCAGTTTCAGCTACGGCACTTAGACCAACTGCATTTTCAATTGCAGCACCTGCCGGAACAAATGGGAAATTTTGTATTACTCTATATAAGCATGTTCTAGCATAGGCTGGATTTTAATGAGTCTCTCAGTTCATCTGAGAGATTTTTTGTATTAGGATTTAATGAGTGATTGGAACAACTCGCAAAGCGACTATTGGGAGAGGAAGAATAAGCGGTAAGTGTCAATGGTAAGCGGACTGGAATGGTTCAGCGATTTGTGCTGATCCATGAAAGGAGCATTAAGGAATTGACACGTGCATCTGATTCTTCACCCTCTCGGCAGTTCCTCAAAACGAATCGTTTTGGGGACGCCAACCGGCGAGGGAGTCCCTCAAGGATTGAGGGGTTGGGGAGTTCGATTGAGGGGGGCTGGGGAAGAGTTCCCCAGTGGGTTTGGGCAAAGCCCAAGGTTTTGTTGTTGCCATGCTAGGCATGGTTCGGCAAAGCCGACAAGCGTCGCAGACCCCTATTGATTTTGATGCGAAAGCGTCAAAATACGTATAGGGTTACGTCAATTGACACAATTTTGTGGCCTTGCTAGACTTATTGTATCAATTAATCTAGGGGAAGTGGTGGCACTTTATGTTGTTCTCTATCTCATTTAATCAATCTCACCAAAGTTCATTAAGCCATAATAACAGAGAAAACATTCATGGGAATCCTGGCATTGATCCATCCAGGTTAGACGAGAATATCTACTTTGTTCAAAAGGACATCCGAAGTGTATACAAGGATGTCTTTCAAGAAGCCGTGGACAAGTATAATGAGAAACAAAAACGTAATGACCGTAAGATTCAGGACTATTATGACAAAATACATAAAAATGAAAAGACACATGAGCAACGAGAATTGGTTGTAGCGGTTGGAGAGGGTAAAGATGACCCAAAGTATAGGGGAGCTAAAAAAGAAGCACTGAAGCGCTATGCTAAGGCGTTTCAAGAGAGAAATCCAAATCTAGTAGTCTATAACATGGTTTTACATGATGATGAAGCAAATCCGCATTTACATATTAACTATGTACCGAATTTCGAAAGTAGTC
>NZ_MAOI01000111.1 GCF_001884235.1 Bacillus paramycoides
AATGGTTACAACATTACGAATACAAAAGATGCAAAAACATCTGTTTCAGGAACGAAAACTTGGAATGACAACAATGCAACAGATCGTCCAAGCTCAATTCAAGTAGATTTATTGCAAAATGGAAACGTAATCCAAACACAAGATGTAACAGCGGCAAACAGTTGGAATTATACATTTGCAGACTTAGCACAATATGATGCGAACGGTGTTGCTTACACGTATACAGTGAAAGAAAAACCGGTAG
>NZ_MAOI01000112.1 GCF_001884235.1 Bacillus paramycoides
GGCTGCAGGGATTGAGGCCACCCCCATATTCTAATGCAGCACATCATCTAACACCTTGGAATGATAAAAGGGCTGTTGAAGCACAAGAATTATTAAAAGAATTTGGAATACACCATGATTCCGCTGCCAATGGAGTATTTTTACCGTATAAAGTAAATGAATATGTGACTACTGAAGTGTTACATATAGGTAACCATAGTACCGATTATATGAAAGAGGTAACTAAGGTACTAAAAGAAGTTAAAGAATATGGTGGTACTCAAGCAGACGCTGTTGCAGCTTTACATGACATAAGAACACGTTTATTAGATGGCAGCTTAAAATTAAATAACCCGAAATAATTTATGAATAGATTAAATATTAAAGGAGAAGGAAAATGAAAATTTGGGAATTGAAGAGTTCATCTGACAACTATGAGTCTTTCCAACTATTAAATTATAAAAAGGATAAGAAATATTTTGAAGGAAAATTCAACTCCACTACAATTTTACTAGATTCATGGGGAGAAATATTTATTGAATGTCTAGAAGAAGGACATCATAGTGATTTTCCTCATTTTTGGGGAGAAACTGGTGCACCAATGGTTAGCGAACAAGCGAAAAAATTATTAGAACCTTTAATAGGTGCTAATGTTGAGTTTCTTCCGCTTATTCATAATACAACAGGTGAAGTATATTATGTGGTTCATGTTTTAAATGTATTAGATGCAATTGATAGTGATAAAGCAATTTTTAAAAAACTAATTACAGGTTTAATAATAGGATGTGAAAAATTTGCATTTACTCCTAACGTTATTCAAAATGAAATGATTTTTAAAGTATATGTAAATAAAAGGATTCATCCTACTGCTGTTTTTGTATCTGATGAATTTAAAAATACAGTTTTAGAAAGTGACTTAAAAGGCTTTGAATTTGTAGAGGTATGGGATTCGGAATCAAATATGTAGTTAAAATGACTTTCAAAAGCTGACAGACATTTTAAAAAAGCAGAACCTTAACTCCCATCAGGTTCTGCTTTTTTTGCTACCTACTACCTCACATATACATAGGCTTCATTAGTTGTTACATAGTATGTTTTGCCTTTGCTATTGTGTACTTTATATTGTGACGATCCATTGACAGTTACTTTCGCATCAACCGTAAATCCTAACCCTGCATCCACAGATCCAGCAACATCTTTCTCTTGCCAAGATGGAGAATCATAGAATCGTAGATTACTAACTTTAGAAACAACACGCTTTCCAACAATAGAAGAATCCACTGTGCTTTTCTTACTAAACTTCACATAAGATGGATCGTTTTTAATCCATTGCTCACCGCCAAGATTTAACCAACCATCCTTTTCGTCACATCATAGTGAGTCCACAATCCTTTTTCTACAGATAATCCACGATCACGTAGGATTTTAGCAAGTAATTTTACATATTTATCATAGCTGCGTTTGAATTTCTTGTAATCAAATGTTCCGTCCTCATTACGTACAGCAAAATAGATTTCTTTTACATCATGTTTGTTTGTCATCATTCATCATCCTCCAAAATAAAAAGCACCCGAATGGATGCCTAAATTAAACTTATTCATTATCAATATCTCTTCTTTCATCTTTAACTGATTTCGGGTCTAACAAGCTTCCTATATCAGGCGGCAAAGTTAACTCTATACCAGCTACTGGTTGATTATCCTCATTAAAATAATACTTCTTCACCTTATTCAATTCTTCATTTTTCTTATTTTCACTCATATTACCCCGCCTTTTATGTATGATATTAAACACTTTACTTAATTTGTACATTGAGAAAGATAATATACTATTTTTTCAACTCACACACGACTTATACAATTTTTGCATAATGAAAGGGCAACTGTGCACCAGCTGCCCTTTCGTCAAAATTTTATGATTATAAATACGGTAAATGAAGTAGTCTTTACAAAATGGATCTCGTCACGAGAGCACTTTATTAAGTGCTCTTTTTTTCTGGAGGTTTTCTACAAAATGAAATTTTTGTGCAAAAGATACAAACTCAGACAAAAATAACGATTTTGTTACTTTTTCGTAACTACTATAGGTATATGTACATGTTACAATTTATATGATTTTACAGATTACCCCTTGCAACTCCATGTATATTCTGCCCTTGTTGCTCCTCCGATAAGGGCAGTTTTTAATAAAAAATAGAGATTTTATTTAAAGTTTACAAAACCCACATTTACAAAAATGAGTTCAAAATTCCCATTTTGTTTATATGATTTCTTAAAAAATTTAAAATTCTATAATTAGTAATGGAGGCATTAAAATGAGCAGTACCCCAGAATTATCACAACAATTAGTCTCCCAAAACCAATTTAATCCTAACAATCGACAACAAACGAAGAAAAAACTAAGACGGCGTTTGTTGTTAACTTTAGCTTTTATATTGTCTGTAACTTTGTCTGCTCAACATTCCATTTACCAACAACAAAAATTAATAAAAGCAAAACAAGCCCTAATAGGTCAAGAAAAACAAAGATTATATGCTCTAGAAAAGGTTGGAAAATCCCTTGAGAAAGATATTAAGACTTTAACAGCAAGCGAAGAAGGAATGTTAAAATTCGCAAGAAAATTATATAAATTTTCCAAACCTGGCGAGACTATATTCCCAATAAATAATTAACGTATAAATATCTGATAGTAATTTAATTTATTTAATATTTGTATCACTGATTTTAATTATTTTTGCTCCAAAAGGTATAGGAAGGAACTTTGCTATTGTTGTTTTTATACTTGTAAGTATTTTCCACCCCTTCTTTTCCATTATTGGTGCTATGTTCGGGGCTAGCTGAAACACATTTAAAAGACATAAGCCCGGTACAAAACCGGGTCCATGCCCAAGGAACTTCCAAATGAAATAACGTGTCTAACTTTTTTGGATCACTTCATTCTATCAAACTTTTCAAATCCGCTTATACTAGCGCCCTCTATTAGGACCTCTTTTTTCTAGGACCTACAATTAATTTGATTGCTGTTCTTTCTTGATTATTGATAGAAACCTCTTGAAATGCTGGAACAAGAACCAAGTCAATGCCACTTGGAGCTACAAAACCTCTTGCAATCGCAATTGCTTTAATCGCTTGATTTAAAGAACCAGCTCCAATCACTTGGATTTCTACATTGCCACTTGCTCTTAGTACACCCGCAATTGCACCTGCAACTGAATTTGGACTTGATTTTGAGGATACCTTTAATATATTTTCCATGTAAGTTGCTCCCTCTATTATTTATTAGCTTTTCGTTACAGTTTGAAAAATAGTTAACATATCTTTATTCCTACCAAAAGCAAACAGTACTGTATAATTACATTCATTCGATACTTTTTGTCTTCTTCCTGCCCAACTACATAAATAAAAAGCGAGGACTAAATTTCAAACTTAGTCCCCGCTTTATTCATTATCTCCTGGTTCACACTAATATATCTTATTGATTAAAGTTTCACTTTATTTAATTCTATATGTTTATTTCTCTTACTTCTCCACATAAACAGACTTAACAATCGTACGATTATAAGGCTGTCCTTCCTTATTCATCCCTTTTATATCAATCGTAATGTTATATACGCCTGGCTGCTTTACGTTTTTCAAAGCGCCTGTAAACGTATTAGTATTTATATTTTGCGATTCATTTGATTCAGATACTAGCTCCCCTTCTTTATTAATTACTCTTACTGTTACTAAAAGGTCACCTTTCATTTCAGGAGCTGTAGGTGATTTTTTTAGTTTATAATCTGTTTTATCTACTTTGACTTTTGCCGGCATTTGAAGGACGAACGGAGCTTCTTTTTTGTAATCAGTTACAATTAAATATGCATCTTTCGGCTGCTTCGCCATCATTTTAACTTGCCATTCTCCTACGTCCATTTTATCAAATTTAAATGTTCTTATAGTCGCTCCTTTAAAGAAAGATTCACCTTCACCAATTGCTAAAGCACTATCTTTATTTGTATAAACTTTTCCTTTTGGAGATATAAGTTGTGTTTCTACATCTGAAGAGGCAGTTAAAACTGAGACTGTTCCTTCTGCCTTTTTGTCTACCACAACAGTTTGTCCTATCCACTGATTTTGTTGTAATTCTCCTCCTAAAATATTTTGATTAGAAGTTGTGTTTAATTGTTCTACCTTTTCATCTGAACTATAACTCGGAGCTAATAAAGCTGGTACTGCTACATTTGCTGTACGTAAATATGGTTCAATTCTTGCGAAAACAGCCGAACCTTTCCGTATATTGTCATGATCAAATCTTGAATCTGTAAATAAATGTGTTCCATACGGCAACTTAGCACTCCATTCGTTCACTAATCCATCATTAGAACCGTATGATGCTAAATACAGTCCGCCCATAGATAATGCTGAAAATACAGGTCCCCAACTTGTCCCAGTAGCCGTAAAGTAGCGGTTCAACTTAACTGCAGGATTATTATCTATTGTAGATCGAAATTTTGCCATTTCACCTAGTTGTAATGAATACGTACCATCATCTTTTTGACCTAATATAGAAGCAAGCCATCCTGCCCACCAACTATATGATAAATCCGCTAAATTTGATCCATAATGCGGAGTGGCAAGTGTAATAACATTTCCAACAAATCGATTCGCTCCGTATCCAACTAAAGCAGCTTGTGTATCGATACCACCTTTACTATGAGCTACAATATTTACTTTTTTACCAAAATGATTATAAATCTCTTCAAGTTTTTGCGCTAACAATTTTCCATTGTCCCACTGACTCGCTGACCCTTTCCCTGCAGCATCATACAATTGAATAAATACAGTTTGATAGCCTGCTCTCACTGCATAATCGTACATATCATTTATATCGTGATACACTGTTTTTCCATACCAACTATCCGCATTACCATTTCTTCCTTGCACAAAGAGAATTGGTGGTTTATTCTCATCATAATTAGCTGGCTTCTGACCTAAAAACCATTCTCCAGGAGTAAATACTTCTTTATCTGGAAATCCGGTCTTAAGCTCTTTTACAACCTCCGCCTGTATATTTGTACTAATAACAATTGGACTTATAATAAAAAGTACAATAAGTAATACGATACATCTTTTCATAATCCCCATTAAAATCCCCCTTTTTTCGTCCCGAAAGAAAGCGTTATCATTTTAATGAATACCTATTGTTATAAAACCTATTTAATCAATTATTTTTGTGATACATTTGAATAAGAAATTAATAACGACATTCCTTTCTTATCCAACGTTATTCTCTAAATAATCCTTCATTCCTTTTTGCAATAAGGGTATTAAATATTTCTCAACAAAGCTTTCTCTTTACAAAAAAGCTGCGTATAAAAGGTCTCTTTAATAACCTTTTATACGCAGCTTCTTTGTTTAAAACTCGATGATGTACTCATCATCATATTTATCGTATTGTAAACCAGCTCCGATTTTCAATTCTGTAACTTGATCTCTTAAAAATGGTGCATCTTCTATATTACTAGTTGCAATTTCAATTCCATATTTTTTTGTTAAGTGTGCTAACTCTATTAAAAACCATTCTCTTCGTAATGCGACTGGAATGTCATACGTTCGTCTTTTCATGTATACTAGCGCCTCATTTATTTTCATAAATATAAAGAGTATCCCCTCTATTTTTAATACACTTTTTAAATCTATACTTCATCATAAAAGGCTAATGAAACATTATAGTATATACATGTCTGTTTTAAACGTGCTATTGCAAAATTAGTATAAAAAAGACGGCATACCCCTTATTAGTTTACATAACAAAATTATGTAACAGTAAAATGGTAAGGCTTGTCCCTCATCCTTTTACTATTACAATTGAAATTAAGAGCATTTTGGTACACCTAAAGCTAAAAATAAACCTGCTACTCCTCTGTAATTGGTACTTTTAACGTAATAACATCATCTACTTTCGTTACTAAAAAGTAAGCATTACCTTCTTGTAACACGCAATTCACTAACAATTGGAATTCCATTCAAATCCCCTTCTTTCAAACGAGATACTATAATCTATGAAAATCTTTTCGAAAGGTAATAGGAATTAAATTCACTTTTCCCTATATGTAAAATATTTATTTTTTGTTTGTTTATCTATTAAAAATAATATAAATTTTTTTATTTTATTAGAAACCCTGTTAATCCCAATGAATTCTTATATAATCAAAAGGGCAAATCTTACAAATGGAGGTATTGAAATGGCAGTTTTGAGTAATATTGGTACAGCTTTATTTTTTATTGCTTTTATTCTTTTAATCTTATGTATTATTTCATTCTTTAAGAAAAATGGTAAGGCGATAAAATATGGTCGTTTTACCGTTATTCTTTTTATGATTTCAATTGTCTTAATGGTGACCGGCACAACAAAATCTGATCACCCAGTCGTCGAATTTTTTGCTATTTTAAGTTTCGTTCTATTTATATTCTTCCTTGTTCTTGCGATATTATCTGTTATTAAGAAAACAGGTGTAGCAAAAAAACAATTTATTATTACCGCTGTGTTATTTGTCATTTTCGTTGCGCTATTAGGTATTTCAGGTCCTTCATCTGAAAAAATGACAACAAGTAATAAACAAGTCGCTTCTAATAATGAAGAGAAAAAAGATGCCGAAAGGAAAAAGGAATTAGAAAAGAAAGAGGCGGACGAAAAAACTCGTAAACAAGAAGATGAGAAACGCCAAGCTGAGGAACAAGCTCGTAAGCAAGAAGATGAGAAACGCCAAGCTGAGGAACAAGCTCGTAAGCAAGAAGAACAACGTCAAGCTGAAGAACAAGCTCATAAACAGCAAGAAGAACAACAACGTCAAGCTGAAGAACAGGCTCGTAAACAACAAGAAGAGCAGCAACGTCAAGCTGCTGAGCAAGCTCGTAAACAACAAGAAGAGCAGCAACGTCAAGCTGAAGAACAAGCTCGTAAACAACAAGAAGAACAGCAACGTCAAGCTGCTGAGCAAGCCCGTAAACAACAAGAAGAGCAACAACGTCAAGCTGCTGAGCAAGCTCGTGTACAACAGGAACAACAAAAAGCACAGCAAAGTCAAACACAACCAGTTGCTGGAAGCAATAGTAATACATATTACAAAAATTGTACTGAAGTTAAAAATGCTGGAAAAGCTCCTTTATATAAAGGTCAACCAGGATATAGCTCTAAACTTGATCGTGATGGCGATGGAGTCGCATGTGAGAGATAATAATAAAAAAGAAGCTCATTAGGAGCTTCTTTTTTATTATACTTCCTCAATTTCCACTTCTAAATCCACGGGCTTCGTCTCTGGTACAAAACGTCCCATTACTTCCCCCTCCTTTTGAATTAGAATCCTCTTAAAGTTCCAGCTCACTACTTTCATAACGAATAATGATGTAATTAACACATAATAAGTGATGTATATCACTAAATTGATTTTAAATTACTGCTATTCTACATTTAGATATTAAATTTAAACTTTATGGAGGCATTCATATGGAGCATACATTTACTGAGACTTCTATTATTGGTGATATTGTTACACAATTTCCAAAGGCTAGTGATCTTTTTAAATCATATAGAATAGATTTTTGCTGCGGTGGTAATAGACCACTTATAGATGCTATTAATGAGCGGAATTTATCAGCAACAGAGATTATCACAGAGTTAAACACTCTTTATCATAATACGAAACTATTAAACGAATCTGAAATTGATTGGAAAACTGCTTCTTATCGCGAATTGATTGATTACGTTATAAATAAGCATCATCGCTATTTAAATGAAGAGTTGCCACAGTTAAGTCCATATGTGACTAAAGTATTACGCGTTCATGGGGCAGGTCAGCCTCATTTAGCTCAAATTCATAAGCTATTTCATGAACTAAAGATTGAATTAGAACAGCATTTAATTAAAGAAGAAACAGAAGATTTCCCATTAATTTTAGAATTCGAACAAAATCCAACTGATGAAAACTATGCAAAATTACGTAAAGTAGTAGATGCGTTGGAAAATGAACATAATCATGCTGGCAAGATTATTAAAGAACTTCGTAAAGTGACAAATGACTTTACACCTCCAGAAGGAGCTTGCGGCACTTATCGACTTGTTTACCAGCGCCTTGAAGCTCTTGAATCTGATTTATTTGAGCATATTCATTTAGAAAATAACATTTTATTTCCGCGTGCAATTACGATAGCATAAATAAAGCGCAGGACATGAGTATAAATACTCATGTCCTGCTTTTTCATTGTGTAAAAAACATTCACACTTCCCCCCACTATTTCACTGAAGAGCTTGATATAATTTAATTTATCGAAGAAATATACCAGTTAGCATTAAGGAGTTGTATTTATGAATGAAGAAATGATTAAAAAACATTTACGAGAGGTCTTCCTCTTTAAAGAACTTTCAGAAGAAGAACTACAGCCTATTGTAGATATTTCAAGTTTACGAACATATAAATCTAAGTCATTTGTATTTATGCAAGGTGCGCCACTTGACCGTGTTTTCTTTATCCACTCAGGGAAAGTAAAAATTCAAAAAACTGATGCAACTGGAAAAGAGCAAATTGTGGCTGTACTTCAAGCTGGAGAAATGTTTCCACACGCTGGTTTCTTTAGGCGAGGTGTCTTTCCGGCTCATGCTGAAATAATTGAAACTGCTCAATTAATCGTTACACCAATCGCTGATTTTGAGAAGATTTTGATTCAGTACCCTGAATTATGTATAAAATTATTTAAGGTTCTAGGAGAAAAAATTGTGGACCTTCAAAACAGATTAGAAGAACAGATTCTTCATGATACGTATGAACAAATTATTATGTTATTACTGCGCTTATGTAAATCAAATGGTATACAAGTAAATGATACATACACATTAAAAACACAATTTACAAATCGCGAGCTCGCCAATATGATTGGATCCTCAAGAGAAACAGTTAGTCGTACAATAAGTCAATTAAAACGTAGAAAATTAATTGATCTCGATGAAAATGGCTGTTACATTATTGACCCTAATGCTTTAGAAGCAGAAATCCTTTAAAAAATGAAACTTTTTTTAGTGGAGGATTCTTCATTCCCAATTGATTATTCCTCCTTTCTCTCTTCTTTAATTCCCTTAAATAGCTTTTTCTCTCATAAAGTGAAACTTCAAATTAGCCTCAACCTCACCCTATCTACTTCCCCTACAATCTTTTGGTATGGCTATCTACTCTACTCACATAACCAAATATTCCTTTTGTTTCTCCCTGCACATAAATCCGAATTTTAATAATTTGTGAATCATTATAAAAATGTGATAAATATCACATCTCCCCCTTTTTTGATTTTCTATAATGGAAATATAATTATTTGTTCAACATTTCACATAAAAAGGGGAAATGAATATGAAAAAACGTTTGGTTATGATCGGAAATGGTATGGCTGGAATACGCTGTATGGAAGAAATATTAAAACATGATAGTGATTTATATGATATTACTATTTTTGGAGATGAACCGCATCCAAACTACAATCGTATTATGCTCTCTCATGTTCTTCAAGGCAAAACAAATATGCAAGACATCATTATGAATGAATATAGTTGGTACGAAGAAAATGATATAACTTTATATACAGACGAAAGAGTTCAAAGTATTGACCGGGAAGAAAAAATTATTGTAACAGAAAAAAATCGTACTCTTACATACGACAAACTCATTATCGCAACAGGCTCTAGTGCTTTTATATTACCTGTTGAGGGTTCCAAACTTCCTGGTGTGACAGGATTTCGAACAATTGAAGATACACAATTTATGATAAACAGTGCTAAAGACTATAAAAAAGCAGTTGTCATTGGCGGTGGATTACTTGGTTTAGAAGCCGCAAGAGGCCTCATTGACTTAGGGATGGATGTACATGTTGTTCATTTAATGCCGAGCTTAATGGAGCAGCAACTAGATTCCAAAGCTGCTTCCTTACTGCGTGAAGATTTAGAAGCGCAAGGCATGAAATTTCTTATGGAAAAGAAAACTGTGAAGATTCTTGGAACAGATCATGTCGAGGGCATTCAATTTGAAGATGGTGAAATTGTAAATTGTGATTTAATCGTGATGGCTGTTGGAATACGTCCGAATACCCAAATAGCAAAAGATGCTGATTTAATTGTAAATCGCGGTATTGTAGTCAATGACTATATGCAAACGAATGATGAGTCCATTTATGCAGTTGGAGAATGTGCAGAACATGACGGTATCGCATATGGACTTGTTGCTCCTCTTTATGACCAAGGTGCAGTATTAGCAAAACATATAACACATTTACAAACTGCTGGATATGCGGGCAGTATCGTTGGTACACAATTGAAAGTTGCAGGTTGTGACTTATTCTCTGCTGGCCAAATTTATGAAGATGATCAAACGAAAGCAATATCAATCTTTGATGAATGTAAACGTTCCTATAAAAAAGTATTAATTCGTGACAATAAAGTCGTTGGTATTGTTTTATATGGTGATACCGCTGATGGTACACGCCTCTTTAGCATGTTAAAGAAAGAAGAAGACATACAAGAATATACAGCAGCTTCCCTTCTTCACAAAGCTGGTGAAGAAAGTGAACTTAACGTTGCTACTATGAGTGCGGATGACACTGTATGCGGATGTAACGGTGTTACGAAAGGCACAATAGTTCATGCCATTTTAGAACAAGAATTAACTACTTTTGAAGAAGTTAAAGGATGCACGAAAGCCGCGGGGTCTTGTGGTAAATGTCGTCCACTTGTTGAACAAATTTTATCTCATACACTTGGAGATGCTTTTGATGCCTCTGCACAATCTATTGGTATGTGTGGATGTACAACGTTATCACGTGATGAAGTCGTAGCGGCCATTTATGAAAAAGGTTTAAAATCACCAAAAGAAGTACGAAATGTACTTGGTTTTGTACATGAAGACGGATGTTCAAAATGTCGTCCTGCATTAAACTACTATTTACGTATGGCAATTCCGGAAGAATATGCAGATGATAAATCATCCCGTTTCGTTAATGAAAGAATGAATGGTAACATCCAGCATGATGGTACATTTTCTGTTATTCCACGTATGTACGGAGGCGTTACAACAGCAGATGATTTAATGAAAATTGCTGAAGTTGCGAAAAAATATGACGTCCCTCTTGTGAAAATTACAGGTGCGAGCCGAATCGGCTTATACGGTGTTAAGAAACAAGATTTACCTAACGTATGGGCTGACTTAAATATGACTTCTGGATATGCGTATTCAAAATCTCTTCGTAATGTAAAATCATGTGTTGGTTCTCGCTTCTGTCGTTTCGGTACGAAAGATTCATTAGGGCTTGGTATGCTCCTTGAGCAGTCATTAGAAATGGTAGATACACCTCATAAAATGAAAATGGGTGTAACGGGTTGTCCACGTAACTGTGCTGAAGTACTTACGAAAGATTTTGGCGTTGTGTGTGTTGAAAATGGATTCCAACTTTATATCGGAGGAAATGGTGGTACGGAAGTACGTGAAGCTGATTTTGTAATGATTGTCCCTACCGAAGACGATGTCCTTCGCATCGCTACAGCTTACGTACAATATTATCGTGAAACTGGTATTTACGGGGAGCGCACTGCCTACTGGACAGAACGATTAGGTTTCGATCACATAAAAGAAATACTACAAGATACAAGTATGGTCACGATGCTAAATGAGCGTTTCCAAACAGCTCGTAACACATATAAGGAAGCATGGGGACAAGCATTAGAAACGAAGTCATTAAAAGCTATGTATGAAGTAGAAACTGTGAAATAAGGAGCCGTGATCCATATGTTACAAACGAAAGAAAAAATAAAAGTTATGCGTGCAGAAGACCTTCCAATTCAAATCGGTAAAGAGGTGCAAATGAAAGACATGTCTATCGCCCTATTCCGCCTTTCAAATGGTGATATTCGAGCTGTAGAAAATCGTTGCCCTCATAAAAATGGACCATTAGCAGAAGGAATTGTCTCCGGTGAATTCGTCTTTTGTCCACTACATGATTGGAAAATTTCATTAATAACAGGTGAAGTTCAAAAACCTGATGACGGTTGTATTCAAACGTATGATGTAGAAGTTATTGACGGAGATATTTATATATACATGTAATTTACAAAAGGAAGCCTCCCCTGGCTTCCTTATTAAATAAAAATAGACGAGGTGCGAATATGAACGGATATGTATATTTAGTTGGTGCAGGACCAGGTGAGGAAGGGCTTATTACAAAAAAAGCGATAGATTGCTTAAAGCGTGCAGATATCGTCTTATATGACCGCTTATTAAATCCTACCTTTCTTAGTTATACAAAAGAAACATGTGAACTTATTTATTGCGGAAAAATGCCAAAGAATCATATTATGCGACAAGAAATGATTAACGCCCACCTCCTTCAATTTGCGAAAGAAGGAAAAACCGTTGTACGCTTAAAAGGCGGAGATCCCTCTATTTTTGGTCGTGTAGGTGAAGAAGCAGAAACTTTAGCAGCAGCGAACATTCCATATGAAATTGTACCAGGTATTACATCTAGCATCGCCGCTAGTAGCTATGCAGGTATCCCCCTCACCCACCGTAACTACAGTAATAGCGTTACTTTACTAACTGGACATGCAAAAGGTCCTTTAACCGATCATGGAAAATATAATTCATCCCACAATAGCGACACAATCGCCTACTACATGGGTATAAAAAACTTACCTACCATTTGTGAAAACTTACTACAAGCAGGAAAAAAAGAAGATACGCCAGTAGCAGTCATTGAATGGGGTACAACTGGCAAACAACGCGTTGTCACAGGGACACTTTCAACCATTGTTCATGTGGTCAAAAACGAAAATATTTCTAATCCTTCAATGACGATTGTTGGTGATGTCGTTTCCTTACGTAATCAAATCGCTTGGAAAGAACGTAAACCATTGCACGGTAAAAAAGTATTATTTTCAGCTGCTACAAATAAAGAAAGTTCAATAAAACAAATGTTACAAGAATGCGGTGCAGAAATATATCAAATTCCAACTTTCAAAAAGAAAGAATACACATTAACCTCTGAACAAATCAATGAGATTTTTAGCGTTGATCGCCTTGTATTTTGTTCTCCTGAAAGTATAGAAATCTTGATGCGATCATGCAGTAAACATCATAAAGATATTCGTTCCTTACACGCGGAACTTCAATATATGAACCTTTCCGTTCAAGAAAAGCTTACGCAATATGGATTGTTAAGTAAACCTGCACAGTTTTCTTCTCATTCTACTATTTATTTAGGCCGAAACATTAACCGAATTGCTTTTATTCAAGAAAAAATTGGTGCTGGTTCTTATATGATGACTCATGAGTATACAATTGATAATCGCTTCGATGAAATTCATTCACGTATGCTTTCTGAATTCTCATGGGATAGCATTGTATTTGAAGGGCGTGCTTCAATTGATACGTTTCTAGCAGAAGTAAAACGTCTTGGCTTTATGCATATTCTTACTCTTCCCTTCTCGTATACAGACGTTCCAACTTTACACTATGCGAATAAAGTCGGGTTTCATAACGTAGATCATCCATTACAAGACATTATTACGAATAAGGATATGGTGAGACAATGAAAGGAATTGTATATGTTGGACACGGTAGCCGATTACAAAAAGGTAACGAACAATTCATTCACTTTATTCACTCTGTTATGAAAGAACGTAACGAAAGGATTCAAAAAATAGCTTTTCTTGAACTCACAACTCCTACCATTCAAGATGCAGTTACAGAAGCGGTAATAGAGGGAGCAACTGAAATAATGATTGTACCTGTTTTATTATTTGCAGCTGCTCATTATAAACGTGATATTCCTTTTGAGATAGAGCAAATACAAAAGGAATATCCACATATAACATTTTCAGTTGCACCGCCTTTTAGTACACATCCACGTATGGTTGAACTTGTAGTAAAACGCATACGTGAAACTATGCCAATGCAAGGTAGTAGCGTTCTGCTCGTGGGACGAGGTAGTAGTGATCCTCAGCCCATATATGAGTTACAACAAATTGGATCAGCTGTCGAAAGAAAACTCGGTATGCTAGTATCTTGTTCCTTTTTAACAAAAGGAACTCCCTCTTTTACCGCTGAGCTCAAAAATATAACATCGAATACTTCCCATGTATATGTTATGCCGTACCTTCTCTTTACTGGATTGTTGCTTCAAAAAATTAAATTGCACACAAAAAAATATGATCACGTTACAACTTGTAATTGTCTTCAGTTTGATACATATATGAAGTTAGCATTATTAGAACGAATGGAGGAATGTGTGTATGTATAGCATGTACCCTCTTATGTTTAATCTAGCTCAAAAAGTAGTTGTTATAATTGGTGGTGGTAAAATTGCATATCGAAAAGCGGCTGGATTAAAAGATACAGGTGCTTTTGTCACCGTTGTCAGTCCAGAGATTTGTGAGGAAATGAAGCAGCTGCCTTATATTACATGGAAGCAAAAAAACTTTACTGATGATGATATTATAGATGCCCACCTTATCTATGCGGCAACAAATCAACATACTGTAAATTTGATGGTCAAACAGGCCGCCCATGATTACCAATGGGTTAACGTTGTAAGTGATGGTACAGCATCCTCATTTCACACACCTGGCGTCATACGAAATGATGACTATATTGTCAGCATTTCAACTTCAGGTAAAGATCCATCGTTTACAAAGCGTATGAAACAAGAATTAACTTCTGTCCTTCCTAATCTTATAAAAAGACTTTCTCGTACTCACAAATTGTAATCTATTTCTTAGCTAAAATAGTAATTAACTTTGGACAAACGTTTTTTAGAGGCGTTTGTTCTTTTTGTTTTGGTTTTGGTTTCGTTTTTTAGAATCGCACAAGCAATTGGACAAGAATCTGCGAAGAAAAATAATGGTGTTGGAAACTTGTAAGCAAGTGAATTTTATGACAACTGCAACATTACGGCATAAAAAAACAGTTTATTGAAAGCAACTGGTTCAATAAAGGTTTTATATTGGATATTCATTCAACCAAATTAGCGCTTGTTCATAATCATCAAAAAATTTTACAGATTCTTTTGTATTGGATTGTTGTAAATAATTCATTATCTCCCCTTCTTCAAGGAGAAACGCAATTGCCTTACTGTGATTCAAAATGGTTTCATTGAAGAACTTATCTTTCCATGCTTTTTGAACAGAAAAATGATTTGGCGTGTATCCTTTTCTATTCACCAACAATTTGTATTTCCGACCCTCGGAAATGAATTGCTGACAAACCTGCTCAAAGCCATTAAACCATTCATAAACATCATCTGTTTTTATCTTGCCAATTAGATGGGTAACAATTAAATCTCCTGAAACTGTTGTGCTGATATTCTGTTTACTCAACTTGGAATCATCTCCCTTAGTTACAATTATGCGTAAAAATCTCATAAAATCAATAAGGATAAAATTCTTATGCAATAAAGCAACATTATTTACGAAAAGAGCCTTGTTATTAATAAAACAATTCATTCTCTTTTGTTCAAGTAAAAAAAAGGATGCCTCTACTAGACATCCTTTTTTTCTTATTAATTATTCTTTAACATCACTAACAGCTTCTCTTGGCTATACATCCACACTGTAATGATTAAACAAGCAAGTGCTACTTCTGATAATGCCATAAATCCAATTGCATAATGACCTGTTAGTTGGAATAGTAACGTTAAAATTAATGGTGGGAAGAACCCTCCTAGTCCGCCTAAAGCTGAAACTAGTCCATTTACAATCCCTGCTTGTTCAGAGAAGTACATTGGAACCAGTTTAAAAATTGTACCATTTCCAATACCTGCACAAAATGCAACTAGTAAACAACCAAATGTATACATATGCATACTAGGCATAAATGATAAAATAATACCAGATAGTGTTAAGCCGATAAATACGAAGATTAATATTTTAAATGGATTAAACTTATCACCAAGCCAACCACCAATTGGGCGCATCATTGTTGCTAATACGATGAATCCTGCTGTCCGCATACCTGCATCTACTTTCTCTAATCCGAAGTGAGATACTAAAAAGTTTGGTAAATATACTGTGAATGCTACAAATGATCCGAATGTTAAAAAGTAAAAGATACATAAAAACCAAAGTTTTTCATTTTTATATACACCTTTTATTTGTTCTATTAATGGTGTATTCACCTTTTTCTCCTTACGATCGCCTAATAAAAAGTTCATAAGTGCAAATGCTGCAAGTAAAACTAAATAACACTGTACAGTTGTTCTCCAGCCAACTGAAGTTGCAATAACAGGTGCTAAGAAGGAAGTAATTGCTGTTCCTGCGTTACCGACACCGTAAATACCATTTACAAAACCGTGACTCTCTTTCGGAAAGTATTTTGGTAAAGAAGTTACCCCTACCGAGAAAACAGCTCCACCGATTCCTACAAATAAGCCACCAATAATTAAATCCATCATAGAATTGGCAACACTAATATAAAAGACAGGGAATAATAAGAGAATAAAACTAATAAAGAATAATTTTCTTGCTCCGTAACGATTTGTCCAATAACCAATTGGAATGCGAAGAATAGAACCTAAAATAACGGGTACTGCTGTGACCATAGAAATTTGTCCTGCAGTTAATGGAATATCCACTTTAATATAAGGCATTAATGATGATAAAATGACCCATACCATAAAACCGATAACTAGATTAGAAGTTTGTAAGCTTAATTGAAAATTAGGACTTTTCATCCTGTTCCCTCCTATGTATGCATAGTTATATTAATTCCCTCCAGTCTAATCACGTACTAACATGATTAGACTGAAAAGAATCAACCACCACTTACTGGCGGAATGATTGCTACAACATCACCAGTTTGAATTATGTCGTCTTCATTTGCATATTCTTCATTTATAGCGACCATAATTTCGTTTGAAATTACTACGTTGTATTTCTTTATAAGAATATCTTTTACCTCAGCAACCGTAATATTTTCACAATCTATTTGCAACGTTGACTTACTTGCTTCTTCTTGCAAATTTGCAAATAATAGTACGTCAATCATCTTCTCATCTCCTTTTCAGGCTCACCATTTACATATGCTACTTTCTCTAACTGATCACCTATCCATGACTCACCATCTTCCCAAAACTCCTTTTTCCAAATCGGAACAATTTGTTTAATACGTTCCATAATATATTCATTCGCCTCATAAGCTGCTTTCCGATGTGGTGTAGAAACGGCGACAACAACGGCAAGATCAGAAATTTGCAATGTACCAATGCGATGTGTAATTGCCACATATGTCCCAGGCCACTTCTCTTCTACTTCGATACCAATTTTCTCGAGCTGTTTTTCCGCCATATTCTTATAAGCCACATACTCTAAATATAGCGTACGACGTCCTTTCGTAAATTCTCTGACAGTACCAATAAAAGTAGTAACAGCACCACACTCACGCCGAATTACTTTACTTGTAACATCTTCAATCGAAATAGGTGTATCAATTACTTCATAATACGTATGTGTCATCTTGCACCTCTTATCTTTGTCTAAAACATTTTTTACATAGATCATTAAATGGGATCCTAATCTGTGGAAAATCCATCAATCTATTTTTCTACTATTTGTATGATCGAAGTGGTTCTTCCCATGGCCACTCGCTTCCTAAGTTCGATTCTAATAACAGTACAGAAACAGTTATTCCTGCTTCAAATCCTCTTGTTCCACCCGGTAAAACGATAAATGCATTCGCATCTGCAAGTGAAGAAATTGCACTAGATTTATCTAAACCAACTGGTATAACTTGCAATTGACCATCTACAATTTCCACTTTTCCTCTAATAAAACGAGTAAATGGGTTTGCTTTCGGAAAGTCTTTTTGTAAAATTGCTTCTGCACGATATACATGCGGATCTTTCCTATGCAAATATGTTTGAATGACTGGTCGAACATATAATTCACATCCGACATAACAAGCAGAAGGATTACCAGATAGACCAAATAATAGTTTTCCTTCTAGCTCAGCTACAGTTGTCACACTTCCTGGTCGCATCGCTATTTTATTGAAAAGTACATTAGCTTGTAATCTCTCATAAATAGCAGGTAAATAATCATAGTCTCCTACTGAAACACCACCAGTTGTAATTAAAATATCAACTTCTTTCATCGCCTTTTTTACAGTGTTATAACACGTCTCTAAATCGTCAACGAATTGTCCATAATACCGTACAATTCCACCTGCTCGTTCAACTTGAGCGGCTATCATATAGGAGTTACTATTTCGAATCTTCCCTTGCTTCAGTTGCTCATATACTTCCAAAAGTTCACTTCCTATTGTTACGATCCCAATAACCGGCTGCCTTACAACATTTACTGAACTATAACCAAATGTAGCAAGAAGCGCTGCTACTCCAGGATTAATAGCAGTCCCTTTTTTCACAAGTAGGGCATTTTGTTTTACATCTTCTCCTTTAAAAGAAATGTTATCACCAGAGGCGAAAGGACGTTTTAACTTCATATATGTTTTTTCGTTTTCTTCAAACCCTTCCGTTAGCTCTAACATAACAACGGCATCACAGCCCACTGGAATTGCGGCTCCTGTCATAATACGTACAGCTTGAAATGTTTTCACCTCTTTTGTAAAAACAAAACCAGCCCCAATTTCACCAATAACTTCGAACTGAATCGGATTACTGCTACTTGCTTCTTTTGTATCTTCCGCTCGAATCGCAAACCCGTCGTATGGAGAGCGATCAAAATGCGGGACATCATGATCCGCAACAACATCTTCTCCAAGAATTCTTCCATAGCTTTCTATAAGTGAAACCTTTTCAGTTTCACCTCGATGAGCGTACTCCATTACACGTGCGACTGCTTCTGCCACTGGAATTGGTATACGGTTTTCTACCATTCTTTTTTCACCTCATTTTGATAAGGAGAAACTTTCTTTCTGTTCATCCTATATATTTTGCGTATAATCGTTTTGCTATTTTCATATCATTTGTCCCATGAATAAATGCCCTACCGTCTGTAAATAAAACAAAACGATATTCATCAATTAGAAACGATAGTAAATACGGAGTTTTTTGGACATTCACACTTTTTTGTAAGCGCTTTTGAATTTCTTCTAAATTAAGAGTTTTCTCTATTCCTGGACGGATTTGAACGGTATTCCGCCCGCATAACACTTCAGTTTTCATCTGTGATTCAAATGTTAAACTTGGGTACGTGCGTACATTTCCACAAGATGGACATGTACTTTTTTTCTGCCTATTTACTTTTAATGAGAGATATTGATTGTTCCAAATATCAAATGATAACATTGTCCCTCGCAGCGCCTGAAAATCATCCACCAATATTTTCATTGCTTCTGTTACTTGGTTAGCAACGACCATTTGTACAGCTGGCTGAATGATCCCTGCTGTATCACATGTTGCACCACCCATAGGATGATCCATTAAGCAGCGAAAACACGGTGTTTCCCCTGGAAGAATTGTATACGTTACACCGTAACTTCCAATGCATCCACCGTATATCCAAGGTATATTTTCTTTTTGTGAAATGTCATTTATAAGTAGGCGTGTATCGAAATTGTCAGTCGCATCCAGTATAAGGTCCACTTCTTTTGTTAACTCTTCCATTTCTTGCACTGTGACATCCGTTACAACTGACACAATTTCTACTTCAGAATTAATCTTTCTTAAATGCTCTGCCGCTGCAATTGCTTTTGGTTTACACTGCTGCGCATCTTCTTCTGTATATAACTGCTGCCTTTGTAAATTACTCCATTCGACGTAGTCACGGTCAGCAATCGTCAATTTCCCAATTCCCATCCTAACGAGCGCTTCCGCATTTGCAGCGCCAAGTGCACCCGCACCAATTAGGAGCACATGTTTTTCTCTTATTTTTCTTTGTCCCATTTCACCAATTCCAGAAAACAATACTTGCCTTGAATAACGCTCCTGCATATGGAATCCTCCTTTCGTTATCCACCAATATAAGACATTTCAACTTTTGGACGTTTTTTTGTACTTTCTGCCGTTCGTTCATCTGAATACTGATCTTTTCTAGACTCCCATGTATGTTGTAGAATTTTTAATAGTGATGCATCGGAAATATTTTCTCGCAGAAGCGTTCGTAAATCCATTCCTTGGGTTGCGAATAAGCACGTAAAAAACTTACCGTCTGCCGAAATACGTGCCCTCGTACAAGAAGAACAAAATGACTCAGAAACAGAAGTAATAAATCCAATTTCTGCATCGCTCCCTACATATCGATACAATTTTGCTACTTCTCCAAAGTAACGAGGCTTAACGGGCTCAATAGGATATACACGATTAATTTTTTCTATTAATTGTTCCTTCGTAATGACTTGTTCAAAGTTCCAGCCGTTCGTACTGCCCACATCCATAAACTCGATAAAACGGAGCTGAATTTCTTGTTCTTTAAAATAACGAGCCATAAGAAGAATTTGACTATCATTCATCCCTTTTTTTACGACCATATTTACTTTTACTTCTAATCCAGCTGCCTTTGCTGCTTCGATTCCTTTCAATACAGGTTTTGTACTTACATTTCGTCCATTAATTTTTTGGAAGACATGATCCTCTATCGCATCTAAGCTAATATTTACACGTTTTAATCCTGCTTGTTTTAATGCCTTCGCTTGTTTTGCTAAATGAATACCATTTGTTGTGAGTCCAATATCTATTAAGCCTTCTAGCTTTACAAGCCTTGCAATTAACTTCGGTAAGTCTTTACGCAATAAAGGTTCACCGCCAGTGAGCCTAATTTTTTCAACTCCCATACTTATAAATAATCTCGCTAATCGTTCTATTTCATCGAACGTTAATAAAAACTCTTCCTGTAAAAAAGCGTAATTAGGTCCGAACACTTCCGCTGGCATACAGTACGTGCACCTAAAATTACAACGGTCAATAACTGAAATACGTAAATCTTGAAGTGGCCGCTCTAAAGAATCTTTCATCTTCTCGTGCATCTATATCCCTTCTTTTCTACTCAAATCCTTAGTAAGCTTTCAAATTTTTCATTTGCCTTCATTATAAAAAAGAAGCTACATATTCAATGTGACTTTTCTCACATTACTTTCCCCATTCAAAAATTCTTCACAAATCCGTTCGAATTTTGTTCACATCTCTAGCCTCATTCTCTTTTTCAAAATAAAAAGCTTAGAGTTATATAATTCCTTACTACAAGTAGCTTTTTTAAAATTTAATGCTGTTTTCCCTTACGGTCATTGAAATTTTACTTTATTTTTAAAATAGCTCTTGCATTTTCATCATACTTACACTCACAATAGGAAATGTATTGCTTATAAGAAGAAAGGTGATCGCTGTGGCAAACAGTATGACATTATCTCAAGATTTAAAGGAATTACTCGCATCTGTTGAATATAAAATGCAGATTAAAAAAGGAAGTTTTATTTTTCAAGAAGGTATGGAAGCAACAGAACTCTATATCATCCACTCCGGAAAAGTACAAATTAGTAAACTAAGTGCTGACGGGCAAGAATTAACACTTCGTATTTGTTCAGAATACGACATTATTGGCGAATTAACATTGTTCACGGACAATGCGAAGTATTTATTAAATTCAAAATGCCTTGAAGATGTTGAAGTAGGAGTTATAAAGCGTGAAGCCTTAGAAAAAGCATTACTCCAAAAGCCCGCTCTTGTATTTGAATTTATGAAATGGATTAGTGAACATTTAAGAAGAATGCAAACGAAATTCCGAGATTTAGTATTACATGGCAAAAAAGGTGCCCTATATTCTACTCTCATTCGAATGACAAATAGTTATGGTGTTTTAAAAGAAAATGGAATTCTCATCGATTTGCCATTAACAAATCAAGAACTTGCAAATTTCTGTGCAACTTCACGTGAAAGTGTAAATCGAATGTTAAATGATTTAAAAAAACAAGGTACGATTTCTATTTATAAAGGAAAGATTACAATTCATGATTTACAATTCCTAAAATGTGAAATCTCTTGTGAAGATTGCTCTGCCTCTGTTTGTAGCATTGAGTAGCATCTTATTTAGATGCTACTCTTTTTTTCATATTTAGCTACTTCACACATACAGTTACTCGCACCTATAAGGAAAGCCAAGGCCTCCAATTAGACCTCGGCTTTCCTTATAAATTACTAAACATATATAACAAAATTATTTTTTCAATTCATTAGGAATACGTCTTCTGTAAATTACATAACTACGGCTTAAATATTTAATTGGGGCACTAAATACATGTACAAGTCTTGTAAATGGCCATACTGCGAAAAGCCCCATCCCTGCAATAATATGAATTTTAAACCATACAGGTACTTCCATCATATATTCAACTTTCGGTTGGAAAATAAAGAGACTTCGGAACCATGGACCAATTGTTGTACGGTAATCAAACCCTTTTGAGTCGATATTTAAAAACGTTGAGGAAAGTCCTGCCAGCATTACAATAAGTAATAAAATAAGCGCAATATAATCTCCCTTTGTACTCGTTGCAATGATACGTTTTACTGTTACACGTCGGTACGTTAATATAATTAAACCGATGATAGAAGCAACACCTGCCGGAAGCCCGAAACTAATTGCAACTATATGGTACATATGCTCTGAAATCCCTATTGAACGGTATACGGACTCTGGAATTAAAATGCCCATAACATGACCGCCGATTACGAACATTATCCCAAAGTGAAATAATAGACTTCCGATTCGGAGCATTTTCTTCTCTAATAGTTCACTAGATTTTGATGTCCATCCAAATTGATCATAGTTGTATCTGAAAATATGTCCACCAATAAAGATTGCAAAAATGATATAGGGAAATAACACCCATAGAAATTGATCCATCATTTTGACAACTCTCCTTTCTAATTCATTTGTACTACCCAGGCGTCGATAGCTAGGAGTACGGCTGCAAGAATTGGTTCGTACATACAGTCTGCTTCTTTTAACTGCCCGTGCAATGCTTGTATATTCTCCTTGTATTTACTCATGATTGGTTCACTATCTTGCTCATTTGCATTTGCAAAAAACTCAAGCAAAAGCGGTAAATAATCAGGGAGTTCTTTATCTGTTACGCTAAAACCAGATTTTTTATAATGCTGTTTTAACTCTAATAATTCAATACCTCTTTCTCTTTGTTCACCAGTGTTCATATAAGTTAAATACATATTTGTCTTTTTACCAAAGTCGAATGTATATACGTAAGAATCAATTAATTGATCGTTCGTTTTATCCAGTGCTTGTTTTATAAATGCTGTAAGTGATGCTTTAACATCTTCCTGTTCAATTGCTTCAATCTCTTCTTGTAATTCAGTTAAAGCTTCTCCCCACCCAAGTTCCGGGTAGGAAAGAAGAAAAGAAGAACAAGAAAAAGCAGTTTGTAAACTTTGTTTCATAATTTTCTGCCCCCTTTATTTATGAAATTGTCGTACAAGAGCCTGGGCCACCCGCGAAGGAAAGACCACAGCTTCCTTGTTCACTATATAAATCTGCAACTTGTTCGCGGTGAGATGTCGGGATGACGAAGCGATCTTTATATTTCGCGATAGCAAGAAGACGATACATATCTTCTACATCTTCTTTCGTTAAACCAAGTTCTTTTAATACAGCTTCATTTGGTTCTTTATTAATTTGCAATGCTCTCATATGTGTTCGCATGACAGCCATTTTTTTCAATGTAATACGAATGTGTGATTCATCTCCTGCAGTGAGTAAATTCGCTAAATATTGAATTGGAATACGCATATTATCAATAGCAGGGAAAATCTCTTCTGCTTGCCAGTTACTACCTTTCCCTTCCACCATATTCATAATTGGGCTAAGCGGTGGGATATACCAAACCATTGGCATTGTACGGTATTCTGGATGAAGAGGAAGAGCAATTTTCCAATCGATAATCATTTTATAGATTGGTGACTCTTGTGCCGCTTTCATCCATTCTTCAGGAATGCCTTGTTTTTTTGCTTCAGCTGCTACTTCTGGATCATTTGGATCTAGGAAAACAGTAAGCTGAGATTCATATAAATCCTTTTCATTTTCAACAGAAGCCGCTTCTTTTACTTTGTCAGCGTCATATAGCATTACCCCAATATATCGAATACGTCCTACACATGTTTCAGAACAAATTGTTGGCATACCAGCTTCAATACGAGGGAAACACATTGTGCATTTTTCTGCTTTATTCGTTTGCCAGTTAAAATACACTTTTTTATACGGACAAGATGATACACAAAATCTCCATGCACGACATGCATTTTGATCCACAAGAACAATCCCATCTTCTTCACGTTTATACATCGCACCAGATGGACAAGACGATACGCAAGATGGATTCATACAATGTTCGCATATGCGTGGTAAATACATCATAAAGACATTTTCAAAATCCGTTTTAATTTCTTCTTCCATTTTCTTTACGTTTGGATCTTGTAATCCTGTAATATGTCCGCCTGCTAAATCATCTTCCCAGTTTGGACCCCATTCAATTTTGTCGATAAATTCGCCTGTAATTGCTGATTTCGGACGAGCAACTGGTTGATGCTTACGCTGTGGGCTATTTGTTAATGTTTCATAATCATAGTTCCAAGGTTCAAAGTAATCATCAATTGTTGGTTGATCTGGATTGTGGAAAATATTCATAAGACGCTTCATTTTCGAACCGGATTTCAGCTGAATTTCACCATTTTTCAATTCCCAGCCGCCTTTGTATTTCTCCTGATCTTCCCATTGTTTCGGATAACCAATTCCAGGTTTCGTTTCTACGTTATTGAAATACATATATTCAGCACCTGGACGATTTGTCCAGGTGTTTTTGCATGTTACGCTACAAGTATGGCAGCCGATGCATTTATCTAGGTTCATTACCATTCCGACTTGCGCTTTAATCTTCAAGCCAATCTACCTCCTTCAATTTGCGAATTACAACGTTTAAGTCGCGCTGGTTCCCAGTCGGACCATAATAGTTAAATCCATAGCTTAATTGACCATATCCACCAATCATATGTGTCGGTTTAACGTGAATTCGAGTTGGACTATTATGCGTTCCCCCTCGGTTACTAGTTAATTTCGTACCAGGTACGTTAATGTGGCGATCTTGCGCATGGTGCATAAATGCCATTCCTCTCGGTATACGGTGCGTTACAACAGCACGTGCTACAACAACACCGTTACGGTTAAAGCACTCGATCCAATCATTATCAGCAACGCCAGCTTCAGCAGCGTCCTCTTTATTCATCCAAACAGTTGGACCACCTCTAAACAGCGTTAACATCGGTAATGAATCGAAATACATACTATGAATCGACCACTTATTATGCGGTGTTAAATAGTTTAGTGTAATCTCTTTTCCTTCTACTTCAGGTCTAGATTTACGGAACGGTTTATGTTGCAGAATTGGTTTAAATGTTGCCATCGTTTCACCAAATTCTTTCATCATGTCATGATCTAAGTAGAAAGATTGTCGACCCGTTATCGTTCTCCAAGGGATAAGACGTTCAACATTTGTTGTAAATGGTGAGTAACGTCGACCACCTTTTTCAGAACCTGTAAAGGCTGGAGAAGTAATTACTGTTTTAGGCTGTGCTGTAATTTGTTCAAATGTGAAGCATTCTTCTTCACGTTCTTCTGCTAAATCACGTAGTTTTAAATCGGTTTGTTTTTCAAGTGCTTCCCATGCTTTTACAGCCATATGACCGTTTGTTGTAGAAGAAAGTGTTAATACCGCCTCGGCAGCATTAATTGCTTCTTTTATGTCTGGGCAACCTTTCGCAATAGAATCAGTCCGAACAACTCCTAATCGACTCTTTAATTGCTCATACTCTTTTTCTGCAGACCAAGAAATCCCTTTCGTACCAATCGGTTGTTTCCCTGCATTTGGTCCAAGCGCTGTCATTTTGTCATAAATCGTTTTATAATCCCTTTCAACAATATGAATTTGCGGCATTGTTTTACCTGGGATCGGTTCACACTCACCTTTGCTCCAGTCTTTAATCTTGCCAAGTGGTTGTGCTAATTCTTGCGGTGTATCGTGAAGAAGTGGTGTTGCAACAACTTCTTTCATTGGTTCAAGATCAATTTTCTTCGCTAAATCTGACACAGCTTTAGAAAGAGAGGTGAAAATATCCCAGTCAGAGCGTGCTTCCCATGGTGAACCGATTGCTGGATTAAATGGATGCACAAATGGATGCATATCTGTACTACTTAAATCATGCTTTTCATACCAAGTTGAAGCAGGTAAGACGATATCAGAATAAAGCGCTGTTCCAGCCATACGGAAATCTAGATTAATGAGTAAATCTAACTTCCCTTCAGGTGCTTCTTCATGCCACTTAATTTCTTCTGGTCGTAATGAATCGCTATCATCATTCATTAATCCATTTGTTGTACCTAATAAATGTTTTAAGAAATATTCGTGACCTTTACCAGAACTTGAAATTAAGTTTGCACGCCATACGAATAAGTTGCGCGGGAAGTTATTTTTATTATCTGGATCTTCAATCGCAAATTTCAGTTCTTTTTCTTTTAGTTTTTGCGCAACGTATTTTCCAATTTCTTCTTGCGTTGTTGCACCTGAAGCAACTGCTTCTTTATATAATTCAATTCCATTTTTCTCAAATGTTGGATAAGAAGGTAACCAGCCAAGTCGTGCAGCTAATACGTTGTAATCACCGTGATGTTGATAACGTGAGTTGCCCTCAACTGGTGATGCTAAATGCCCAACTGGTGTATCTTCATAACGCCATTGATCTGTTACAAAATAGAAGAAAGATGTACCGTTTTGTAATTTCGGTGGCCCTTGCCAGTCTTTTGCCATCGCGATGGTTTGCCAGCCTTCTGCTGGTCGCAATTTTTCTTGACCAACATAATGTGCCCAACCGCCGCCGTTTACACCTTGTGCCCCAACAAGAAGAACAAGATTTAAAACTGCTCGATAAATCGTATCAGAGTTAAACCAATGGTTAATACCGGCCCCGACAATAATCATCGAGCGTCCATTTGTATCAACAGCATTTTGTGCGAACTCACGAGCAATTTGAATAATAAGCTCTCGTTTTACTCCGGTCATTTTCTCTTGCCATGCAGGTGTAAACGGTACGTCATCATTGAAATCGTTCGGTTCTTGCCCACCAAGCCCTCGGTTCACACCGTAATTTGCTAACGTTAAGTCGTATACAGTTGTGACGAACACTTCGCCTTCTTCTGTCGTAATTTTTTTCACTGGAATTGTACGTTCTAATATTGTATTTCCATCATCAGAGAAGTACGGGATTTGTACAGTTTCAACAGCATCTTCCATTCCAAGTAAAGAAAGACGTGGATCAATCTTTTCACCTGTTTGTTCATCTTCTAAACGTAAGTTCCATTTCTTTTCGTTATCCCATCGTGATCCCATTGTGCCATGAGGTGTTGCAAAATCGTTCGTATTTTCGTTCCAAAGAACAGGTTTCCATTCCCCTAACTTTGTTTCACGTCCAATATCAGAAGCGTTTAAGAAACGATCAGCAACAAATTGATTTCCTTTTTGTTTCAATGTGACAAAGAACGGAAAATCAGTATATTGCTTTGCATACTTTGTGAAGTATTCCACTTGATTATCTACATAAAACTCTTGCAAGATCACGTGCCCCATTGCCATCGCAAGTGCACCGTCTGTACCTTGCTTCACACTAATCCAATCATCAGCAAACTTTGTAGACTCAGCGAAATCAGGACTTACAGAAACCACTTTCGTTCCTTTATATCGAACCTCTGCTAAAAAGTGGGCATCTGGTGTTCTCGTCATCGGTACATTTGAACCCCATGTCATAATGTAGCCAGAGTTATACCAGTCACTACTTTCTGGTACATCCGTTTGATCGCCCCAAATTTGCGGAGAAGCTGGTGGTAAATCAGCGTACCAATCATAGAAACTAAGCATTGGCCCACCCATAAGTTGCATAAAACGGCTACCAGCTGCATGACTTAACATCGACATAGCTGGAATTGGTGAGAAACCAACATTTCGGTCCGGACCATATTTAATTACTGTATAAAGTAATGAAGCAGAAACGAGTTGTAATACTTCATCCCAATTCGCGCGAATGAATCCCCCTTTACCACGCGCCTGCTTATAAGCACGTGCTTTTTCAGGGTTTTCCACAATGCTTTTCCAAGCATCTAGTGGTGATTTATGATTTTGTAATTCCTCTTGCCACATATTCCAAAGAACACCACGTACATATGGATATTTCACACGAAGTGGACTATAAATGTACCAAGAAAAACTCGCTCCACGCGGACATCCTCGTGGTTCAAAGTCAGGCATATCAGGACCTGTTGTTGGATAGTTAAGCTCTTGTCCTTCCCATGTTACAATTCCATCTTTCACATAAATGTTCCAACTACAAGAACCAGTACAGTTCACACCGTGTGTAGAACGGATTACTTTATCATGCTGCCAACGCTTTCTGTACACATTTTCCCATTCACGATCTTCATATGTTTCTTGTGTATGATTATCGTTATAACGATCTATTGGTGAAAAATATTTTAAACGTCTCATTAGTGCTGAAGGTTTCTTCTTCATACTGTTCACTCCTCTAATACGTCTCTCTTACATACCCTTACTATAAGAGAGGTTGTAAAATACAGATGTGACATTTCGCACAGTTCAAGAGATTGTCAAAAATTCAGTGGAAAATATGAAAAAGTGAAAATCTAATCATTGTGGGGGGCACATCCTCCACTGAATGTTAAATTACTTCCTCGCTTCTACCAAAGTTTAAGATGAAGTACAGATAATAATGAGCACGCAACATATTTCCTTATATAAATAGAGGAAGTAATTTAGGACTAGTTGAATTTTATATACCTAAATAGTTAGATGAGTTTATAAATTAAAATGCAATACCTCAAGGAGGAATTGTCCGAAAACAATTGACTCAACAACGCCAGGAAATTCTTATGAATTGCCAACATATTAGATTGAATGGATAGAAGAATACGCCAAAAATGACATGATTATAAAGTAATAATAAAAGGAGAATATGATGATATTAGAACCACTTTATGCAGAAAACATTGTAGTAGGTGTCATATATAAAAATGAATTTAGATGGTATGTAACAGATAAAGAACTATGGTTTTTAGATTATAATAAATTAGATAATGCATATAAAAATTTAGGTGTACGCATTGAAGATAATGACGAAACTGAAGAAAGAAATGGAATAGAAGTATTAGATAATAAAAATATAGAAGTATTTTTACCAAGGATTAATAAATATAAAACAACTAAAGAGGAATTAAATTATTTACTACTTAAAAATATTAAAAGTAAAAATGCAGGAGAAGATCTATTAGATTTGAGTCCAGTCTTATTAATTAACTTTGAAAATAAAATACTATATTCAATGTTTCCGGAACCAGCATCATATGAAGAATATGTACCAAAAGATTGGATTGGTAAATACGAAGATTTCACTGAATTCATACCTAAATCAGAGAAATATTGGATAGATGAGTTTAATACTAATCTATTTTTACTATAAGTTAAACAGGAAAAGAATGATGATAGTATATGAGCTAATGAGAGTAATAGAGAAGTAAATGGAATCCCTAAAAATTGGAACCCACAAAAGATTTTAGATAATATCAGTGCAGCATATATTAATAGAACTTATGAATTTGATAACATACACTCTGGAATAGATTCAGATGGTATAGAGATACAATGTATCTAGATTAAAATACAAAAATCATTTCAACTTTCCCATCAGAATAAAGTTTATTTTCATTATAAAGGAGTAAAATAGTAATGAAATATCCATATAGTTTTGAAGTACTTAACAATAGAGATTTAGTAATGAGACTTCCTCAAGAAATTAAACTTGTTGAAACTTTTTTAGGAGTTGAAGTTTCTGCTTTTGGAGATTGGATTTTAGAAGAAATACATAGTGTTTTAAACGGAGAAAAAAATTACGGAGTAGTAAATGGCAACATTTGTGGTTTAGAAATTCGAATCGACACAACTACTGTGTTAGACAATTTAGCCGAAGATGGTAAAGGAGAATTTTGTGAGATTGAAACAATGGAATTGGTAGAATTAATTCGTATTTGGTTAGATAAACGAAAAAAATTCAAAAAAGAGAAATATAAAGAATTGTAATAATTTTAGTGGCTGGCCTCTTAATGAAGTCGGCTTTATTTATTATTTCATATACCTCTCATTATTTATATCCCTTTTGTAACTAATAATTAGAGCTACTATTTTACGTTTTATGGCCGTTTCCCCTAGAGAATTAACCGAAAAACGGAGTATGTATATCTACATATAATACAAGTATATTCAAAACGACGTATGTTCCGTAAAACTTAGAGTATTATCTAGAGTTTTAGACTCGAAGTTGTAAATTTCGAAGTTTGCAGATGACTGGTGAACACAAATTCCGAATATCTTCCCCGCTCCTAAAGAAAAAAGCCGGTATCTTTACCGACTATAATTTGAACTACCTAAAATTCAGATTATTATTAATTAATTATCTTTATATAATAAACATGGAAATATTTACTTCCACCTTAAAACATTATATTATTATATTCATTAATTATGTATTTTAAATTTCAAAAGGAGATGAAGTTTTGATTAAAACTAGAACTGTCATATTAGTTGTCTTTATAGCTATAATTTTTTGTTTATCTCTTAAAGTAATATTTGGTGATAAACCGGCATCGAATACAGAGACATCTACTAAAGCTAAAGATGCTACCTCTGAACCCCAAAAGGAAAAACTATCCGCACAATTAGATACGTTAGATTATAATAAGGAGACAGATAAACTCAATTTATCCATAACTACCAATATTCCTGATTCTACAAAGGCAACCATAAAAGTGTATAGTTCAAAAAAATCAGAGAACTACGATTATACCGCTACAAGTAGTGAGGTATTTAAAGATGGTAAATTACAAACGACTATATCCCCGTCACGTCTTGTCGAAAACGGACAATACTATGTGAAAATACTCATTGATGTTTCAACTGCAGAATATACTTCTAAAAATAAACATCTAATTGATAAACTTGGAAGTAGATATGAAGTAGAAAAACAGTATAGCGGAGATAACTTAGTAAAAATTCGCGATATTTCTTCCGACAAATACGTAATTGAAATTGACACAAAAAATATAATATCTATTGAAAACGGCTTTTCTGAACAAGAAGCACAACAAGAACTAGCTAAAAGAATAAAAGAACGTGAACAACGCGAGCAACAAGAAGCGCAACAACCTAAACAAAATGAAGTTCAGACTACAACTGTTGATGCAAATAGTAAGGGCGAAGCGTGGCTAAAATTATCCGAGGCAGAGAAACGAACATTAACAAACCGACTAATTAGTAACTGGAAGTCTAATGGCTACACAGTTACAGTAGGTGCAGATTGGTTTATCGGAGCTTTAGATGCATTCTATGGAACCCCAGAAACAAATGTAAATACAATCGCGGATGCTATGACTCTATCTGGTGTCGCTGGCGGAGTAGTAAAAAAATAAAAAAATCGACCGCCTGTAGTAGGCGGTCTTTTTACGTTCACTTATCCTCACATTCACATACGTATCGCTAACCGTAATATCGTACGTATTGCCTTTAGAATTTACTAATCAGCATTTACATTTTAAATATATATAGTCACACTATCAAATATACAAAAATTAGTAGCGAAAAAGTTGAACAACTATTTAACAAAAGTGACCAAAACAGTGACTCCTAATTATTTCCCAAGCACTTTCTCAATCTCCATCTCTAAATCCACGGGCTTCGTCTGCGGTGCAAAACGCCTTACTACTTTCCCGTCTCTTCCAATTAGAAACTTAGTAAAGTTCCATTTTACTACTTTCATACCAAATAAACCTGATGCTTGTTCTGTCATGTATGTATACAGAGGATGAGCCTTGTCACCTTTCACATCAATTTTTGCAAACATCGGGAGGTTTACACCGTAGTTTAATTCACAAAAACTTGTAATGTCTGCTTCTGTACCTGGTTCTTGTCCCCCGAATTGATTACAAGGGAAACCGAGTACTTCTAGTCCTTGATCTTTATATTTATCATATAAAGACACATTGGGGATTAAGTGTTCGCTAAGTGAATGAGGGCGGTATTGTAATAGAATTGTGACCAAAGTAGTGACTAACTAATTAATCATAATATTAACTAGTAAATTTCAACCACATTTCTCACTATTTATATCGATTCATTTTCAAAAACCTAAACCCATGATTATATATAAATAATAAATATTCCTCACTTTCCGACACGGATTATCCTATTGTTTTATTGTATGTAAGTATTTTATTTTTCTTCAACGATACTATTTTATATCAAGACATATTTTACATAAAACTAGAAATCATTATTTACTGTTTTGCCCTTGGTTACGGCAACAATTATACTAGATGTAATCCGAATGAAAAATCTGAATATTCTTGAAATTAAGAGTAGGATTTCCTTTGAGGACATAGAAATTATAAAGTATATCACCATGATTTTTTAACATAAATTCTATTTTCAACTAAATGATTTAGAAAACGATAATAAAATTAGGAGGATTACGATGCCCCAGCTTGATTCATTACATCCCATTGTAGAAAAAATAATCAACAATATTGAAAAATTAATGGTCGGAAAACGAAAAGAAACGATCTTAGCCTTGACAGCTCTCTTAGCTGAAGGTCATGTACTATTAGAGGATGTTCCCGGTGTCGGGAAAACAATGCTAGTACGTGCTCTTTCTAAATCAATTGATGCCGATTACAAGCGAATTCAATTCACACCTGATTTACTGCCGTCAGATGTAACAGGTGTTTCTATTTACAATCCAAAAGAGCTCCAATTTGAGTTCAAGCCTGGACCAATTATGGGGAATTTTGTACTTGCTGATGAAATTAATCGTACATCTCCAAAGACACAATCTGCCTTACTTGAAAGTATGGAAGAAGGCAATATCACAATAGATGGCATTACAAGACCGTTACCAAAACCTTTCTTTGTAATGGCTACACAAAATCCGGTCGAATATGAGGGAACATATCCTTTACCAGAAGCTCAGCTCGATCGTTTCTTGTTGAAGCTAAAAATGGGATATCCTACACCAGAAGAAGAATTTGAAATTTTAAACCGGATGGAAAAAACAAATCCACTCTCCCATTTACAAGCTATTACTACAATAGAAGAATTACTTTATTTACAACAAAGCGTACGGGAAGTAAGCATGGACAAAGCAATCAAGCATTACATTGTAAAGCTTGTTAATCAGACTCGTTCTTATAGTTCTATACAGCTAGGTGCAAGTCCACGCGGCTCAATTGCTTTAATGAAAGCTTCACAGGCTTATGCATTCATCCATGGCAGAAATTATGTTATTCCAGACGATGTTAAATTTTTAGCTCCTTACGTGTTAGCTCACAGACTCATTCTAAAAATGGAAGCAAGATTTGAAGGTATAACAGGAGAACAAGTTATCGCCAAAATCGTTGCACGAACTACCGTGCCGACTCAAAGGACGATGAACCTTTGATGAAACGACTACTACGAGCACTATATCACGTTACCAAGTTATTGCTAATCCCTTTATGCCTAGTCTTAACATTTGTGTACGCTATGCTTCAAGGAGGATTTGTAAGTTGGTTTTTGTTTTACAGTACGATTCCTATTGGCCTTTATTCACTACTACTCCCCTTCTACGCTTTACGGGACGCTGAAGTAAAACGAATAACAAACCAAAACGAATATGTAGCAGGAGAACAATTTTTAAGCACTATTACAATAAAAAGAAAATTTCCTTTTCCCTTACTTTATTTAGTTATAGAAGATAAACTGCCACCACAATTTACAAGTTGTAGACAAACAAAGATGAATAAGGTAATACTCTTTCCTGGATTAAAACGAAATATTTCGTTTCAATATGTTATTGACACAATCCCTAGAGGAGAGCACACTTTTTCAAGCGTACGTGTCAAAACTGGCGATCTATTCGGTATGATAGAGAAAGAAGTAACTTTTTCAGTTCCAGATACATTTTTAATCTATCCCCAGTATGTAGATATAACGTATCGACAATTGGAAAATCATTTCGAACAAGGAGCGCTTTCAGCAAATATAAATTCAGCAAAAGACTCTACAGTCTCTGTCGGTGTCAGAGACTATAAACCTGGTGACCGCTTTTCATGGATTGATTGGAAAGCAACTGCACGAACAAACAATATTATGACGAAAGAATTTGAACAACAGCGCAGCCATAATATCATGATATTCATGGACAGAACCCACTCCCCTCTATTCGAATCAGTCGTAACGTTTACTGCCTCTATTGTGAGGGCTGTCTTGAAGCAAAATTCACCAGCGTCATTCGTGTCTGTCGGAAAAGAACGAACTATTTTCCCTTTAGACAATGGAGATACTCAGTTGCAACAAATCTTTTGTCATTTAGCGAAAGTACAAGCAGACAGTGTATTCCCGCTCTCTCGAAGTGTAGAAATGGAATTAAGAAAAATTTATCAGCCCGTAACGATTATACTCGTGACAAGCGATCTTTCTCCCGATATTCAAAAGGCGGCTGACTGTGCTGCTATAAAAAATAGAAAATTAATGGTGTTTGTCGTGAAAGAAAAAGCGAATCAACTCTCACATCGAGAACTAAGTATACTAGAAACTCTACAAAAACGAAAAATATTTGTAAACGCGGTTTATGAAAACCGGTATACAAACGTGTTTTTTGAGGTGAGCAAATGATAACATTACAAACAAAATACCAATGGGATATGAGCAGATTCTTCATGCATGTATGTGCACTTCTTCTTTTACTAGAATGGCTAAGACCCCTTATAGGTATTACAAACGTAGGTAGATTAGATATTTTTGTAATATTTATAGGAATTTGCTTCACTCTCTCTTTTTTTCAAACAAGGTGGCAGATTCCAATAAAAATCGTCACGATCTTATTCATCATTCATTCCCTGTATTATAAAAAAGCTTTTATAAATCCATTTTGGCTAACAACATTTTTTTCTGATATTTCTCGAAATTCCTCCCTGTTTTTCCAGGGGAATTTGCTAGATATTTCTCCAGTTTTTCCAACATTTTTATTTTTTCTATCATTTTGGTTTTTGAGTTCTTTCATCTCTTTTTGGATGATTCATAAAAAACGTGGATTGTTATTTCTTGTATTGACTATTATTTATATCACAACTTTTCATAACTTACATTTATACAATGCAAACTACGCTATTATTCGTACTGTTGTCATCGGCTTTTTTATGCTTAGTCTTCTTCAAATAGAACGAATAAAAGAGATTGAACACTTACAAAATTATGCTAGAGAAATCTCAAAATTACTTAGACCTCTTACAATATTTATTGTATTGTCAGCAACCATCGCATACTTTGCTCCAAAATTTGGCCCTCAGTGGCCAAACCCAATGAATTTTTTAAAATTCAACACATCCGAAGCAAGTAAAAAACAAGAAGTTTCTAAAATTGGGTATGGTTTAGATGACTCACAATTAGGCGGTCCTTTTAAACCGGATAATACAATTGTTTTCACAGCACAAGCGCAAAACAAACAATATTGGAGAGTAGAAACAAAAGATTTTTATACAGGAAAAGGCTGGGAGGTTTCTGAAAATCAAAAAAAGGTTTCATTTAAAAATAAAAACGACGTCGTGAGCTGGTACGAACAAAATACAAAAACGGAGACAACTGAGGCAACAATCACCATGCAAAAAAGTTATACTCACCTTACCTATCCAGCAGGATTAGTATCAGTTGAGGCTTCTTCTGATGTATCATACAGCGTTGACCCATTTTCAGAAAAAATCTATACGATGCACGGAGACTCTTCTACTACTTTAAATTCGTATAAAGTAAGATATGAGATCCCGGAATTTTCCATAGAAAACTTGAAAGCTGTAAAAACGAATGAAGGTCATGAAACAAGTCCTTATTTCATGACAAAGTACACACAACTTCCCGAATCATTACCGCAGCGAGTAAGAGACTTAGCTGTTAATCTTACAAATGATAAAGACAACCGATATGATAAAGTATTAGCTATTGAAAATTACTTCACAGACAATTCTTTTGTATACGAAACAATGAATGTCTTGTTCCCTGCCAATAACCAAGATTATGTAGATCAATTCCTTTTCGATACAAAAAGCGGCTACTGTAATAATTTTTCGACTTCTATGATCGTGTTACTTCGTTCTGCCGGAATTCCTGCTCGCTGGGTAAAAGGCTATACAGAAGGAACTCTTGAGAATACACTTATTGGTACAGAAGGTGAAAATATTTATAAAATCGCGAACAATAACGCACACTCTTGGGTCGAAGTATATTTTCCAGGATACGGATGGATTCCATTCGAACCAACAAAAGGATTTACCAATCCCTATAATTTTATAAATAATACTCCTGCTTCTACTTCACAAAATAGCGAAGAAAATAATTCTAACAACGAGCAAATACACCAACGGAACAATGAAGCAAAGCTCAAAAGTTTAATAGAAAATACAGAAGAAGCCCCTACTAAAAAGATCACAAATTCTAAAAATGGGGTTTCTTGGTGGTACGTATTCCTCTCTACGATACCGATTAGTATCATGGGATACATTCTCTTCACCACTAGAATGAAATGGATTACATTTTTTATTATTCTTTTCTATAAATACCGAAAAGATGATGCTGTTTATATAAAAGCTTACGGTGCACTTTTAAAACAATTTGCGAGAATCGGCATACCACGGGGTGAAAGTCAAACATTCCGAGAATATGCTCTCCGCATCGATACCCTTTACAACTCGACTGATATGCAACAACTTACTTTCAGTTATGAGAACGCTATGTATCAAAAGGGAAAGGCCGCAGCCGAATGGAAGAAATCCGTACACTTATGGGAAGTGCTTATGAAAAAAGCAGCTTCTCTGCCTAAATCAAATGAATTCGATACAGTGATTTAATCTTGATAATGTGAGTTTAAAGAAAACACCTCAAAGACTAAGAGCTACTTTGTTCTTTGAGGTGTTTTTTAATAAACATAATAAAAAGATAGCTAACTCCTAATCGCCTCCGCCATCTCCTGAACTGCCACATACGGATATCGGTACAACAGTAAATACGTACAGTCACGTACTACCAAGTATGCAAAAATCGGTAGCGGAAAAGTTAAACGAGCTATTTAGCGGAAGTGACCAAAGTAGTGACTCCTAATTATTAGCCAAGTACCTTTTCAATCTCCACCTCTAAATCCACCGGCTTTGTCTGCGGCGCAAAACGCCCTACTACTTTCCCGTCTCTTCCAATTAGAAACTTAGTAAAGTTCCATTTTACCGCTTTCATACCGAGTAAACCTGGTGCTTGTTCTGTCATGTATGTATATAGTGGATGAGCCTTCTCACCTTTTACATCAATCTTTGCAAACATCGGGAAGTTTACACCGTAGTTCAATTCACAAAAACTTGTAATATCGGCTTCTGTGCCTGGTTCTTGTCCTCCAAATTGATTGCAAGGGAAACCTAGTATTTCTAGTCCTTGGTCTTTATATTTATCATATACTTCTTGTAATCCTTTATACTGTGGTGTAAATCCACATTTACTAGCTACATTTACAATAAGAAGTGCTTTTCCTTCGTAATCTTTTAACGATTTTTCTTCACCTGTTATTGTTTTAGCTGAAAAATCATGAACTGTCATTGTTCCTACCCCTCTCTTCACTATCATTCTATGTTTATACTATACTACATTCGTGAATAGACAGCTCTTATTACATATTTCTCTCCAAAAATGAAAACGCTTTATTTTTGTTCAAAAATTCGACACAAACTACTAGACTTTTATGATGGAAAGTTTTACAATTGAATTGTGAACAAAATGTGACAGTTTACATTATAAATTGTGACATTTTCAATTCCATTATAAAAGAAAAGGATGGTGTTGATTATGAAAACTGCACAGCGTGAAATGATTTCAAATCGTGAGTTTTATTTCGTACTATATATGATGTTATTGTATGTTACTGGTTGGGTAATCGATGTAAATGGCTTATTCCTAAGTTCCTACTTTAATTTAGCAGGAGAGATTACACTTCCATTAGTTGGCGGTATTGTTGGACTGTTCGTTATGTCTATTAATAAACAACAAACGAAATAACGACATTACATAAAGGCAGAAGACGAGTTTTCGTTTTCTGCCTTTTTCTTTTTTTAGCGTATAATATAAAGTGAAACTTTAATCAGTGGGGATTTTACGGGCAGTAAGACTTCCACAAATAGCGGTAAAAATCTACAAGTATATAAGGAGTGGTAAGTATGAAAAAAGTAGAGCAATTATCTTCCCATCTATATCTTATTGATGATTACGACTTACAACATAATGAACGAACAGGTACGTACGTTTTATTAGGTGACGATATTACTTTAATTGAAACTTGTGCAGCCCCTTCTCTTCCCTATATTTTAGACGGCTTACAACAATTACATATTGATTTAAACGATGTAAAAAACATTATCGTTACACATGTTCATTTAGATCACGCAGGTGCAGCAGGTTTAATGATGGAGAAATGCCCAAATGCTACTCTATTTGTGCATCCACGCGGGGCTCGTCATATGATTGATCCTACAAAACTTATTCTAGGTGCAAAAGCAGTATACAAAGAAGATTTCGATAAGCTCTTTGATCCAATTCTTCCAATTGAAGAAGAACGTGTTCATATTGTACAAAATAGTGATACATTAAAGATTTCAGAAGACCGCATCCTTACATTTTATGATACACCAGGGCATGCGAAGCACCATATTAGCATTCACGATTCAAAAACAAACGGTATTTTCACTGGTGACACGATTGGAATTTATTATAGAGAGCTCGCAGACCTTGGTGTAGAGTTATATCTACCATCAACATCCCCTTCACAATTCCAGCCAGATGCGATGATTGCTTCTAAAAATCATATTCAAAGTATGAATGTAGATACTATTTATTTCGGTCATTACGGGGCATCATCTCATGTTACAGAAGTATATAACCAACTGGAACATTGGTTACCTATTTTCGTTAATACTGGTAAAGAAGTCTTTGAAAAATATAATGATTTTGATGAGGCGACTAAGACATTACAAACTTTATTAATGGATAAAATCTCTTCTCACCTTACAAAGTTAAACGTCCCATCCAATCATTCCGTTTATAACATTTTACATCTAGATATAGAAATTAGCGCAATGGGCATTATTGATTATTTCACGAAGCAAGAGAAATCTAAATTCACTATTAACTAACAAAGAAAAAAGATGTATACAATTGTTATTGTATACATCTTTTTTCTTTGAATATATTTTTAGTAAAGGATGGTGGAATGGTATGCAAAAAGTGATACAATACCTCTGCTTTACATTATTTATCATTTTATTATTATTTGTCGGAGTAAAAATTCAATTTTATTTAGATACAGACGCGCAAGTGAATTTTAACGTTTACCCAAGATTATTCTACTTTACACTCTTCCCTCTTTTGGTCGGCATTTTATTACGATTCCTTCAATCCATTAATCGCGAAACGAGTAAACAAAACTGGAGCTTTCAGCCGGATAAATTTATTGCTATTACAGTACCTACAATATTAATTTCCTTTTCCCCAGCCCTACTCTTTTCACCACTTGGCGAATACCTACCGTATTTAGTTAATATTATTCTTGTGAATACAACTTTCGTTACCATTATTAGTTTAATAGCTGGTTACTCACTCTTAGATTGCTTTATACAAAGGGACAAGACAATTAGTAAGGAATACAACTAAGTGATCTCCCACTTTCACTTTATTATGCAAGTCAAGGGTAGTTGGTTATGGTGGTTTATTTATTAGTGCAATACTCCTTGTGAGAGTTGCTATACATGCGGTGAGAAAGTTCAAGTAAACAAAAAAGGAAAACCTGATAATAAAGGCTCTCCTTTTTTTGTTATCTCACCTTTTCATTTACATACTCCATAAACTGCTCCGCTTTAATAAATCTTTCTTTGTATGCCTCAGGTACTTCTTCTACTTTCATTCCACCCGTTGATTTTGTTTTTACTTGTACTATTTCATATGTCATTAAAGCTTCCACATAGCGATCAAACTCTTCTGGTGTTAATACTTCTTCACTAGATTTATGACCGTTTAATTTATCAAAGTATGGTTGAAGTCCCATACTTATCTTTTTCATTTCTTCCCTTTTCTTCGGTGATAACTGATCATAATCAATATTACCGTTTGAATCTCCATACTCAAGCTTTGCATTTGTTAATTTCTTTAGTTCTTTTGTAAACTTTTCATATTCCTTTGCACCCATTTCATCTTTCGCCTGTGATAACTTTGCACTAAAACGCATATATCCTTCTAATGTCATAGCTCCAGCATGCTTCTTTAAATTCTCAAAAGATCCGTATATACCATCTGCCATAATAGATTGATAAGCAAAACCCGTTGTCGGAATTAAAAATGCTGCTGCAAGCACTCCTGCTATAAGGCGTTTCTTCCTTTTACTCCCCCCGCGCTTCATTTTAATTTGAACGATTACTTTTTCTTTTAACTCCGGCGGGGCTACAATTCCCTTCGCTTCTTCTTGTATAGATTCTCTAACTCTACAATCTAAACTCATTTCACATTCCCTACCTCTCCTAAAAAGATATCTTCTACTTGCTCTTTCTGGCGTAGTTTCTTTAAAGCCGCATGAATTCTAGATTTCACGGTACCGATTGGAATATGTAATATATGTGCTACTTCTTCTTGTGAGTAATCGTGTAAATATCTTAAAATAATAACTTGTTTCAATTTATACGGTAATTTATGTATGAGCTCGATTAGTTTTTGATTTGATATTTTACTTACAATATCGTTAGAAAAATCAATTTGTACTGGTTTTCTTTGCTCTTCTGCTTTTTTTACAATCCGTAGCCGCATCCACCTCTTTCTTCTATAAGAATGAATTTGTTTAATCGCAAGTCCAATTAGCCAAGGACGAAATGGCTTCTCGCTATCATATTTACGAAGCGATTCATATAGCTGTATGTATATTTCTTGAACGACGTCATCTACATCCGTTTTGTCTTCTATTAAAAAATGTGCTGTCTTGTATACTTCTTGAATCGTTTTATCATACAATTCGCCATACGCTTCTTTATTGCCTGATATAGTTAATTGAATTAAATCTGCATAATCTATTTTATCCTTCATATAACACCCCTCCTTTGTCTTACACTATATATTGGCAATTAAATGATATTTCGTTCGATTTTTTTCAAAGGTTTTTATATAAAGTGAAACTTTAATCAGTGGGGGGGTGTCCATCCCCCACTGATTATTAGCCCACACCAATCGGGCTTTTAGGCGGGAGTCTTACTACACGTTAATGCGGGATAAATTAATATAATAATGCAATGCCTTCATAAGTTTCACTTATAACCGTGCATAACAATTATATAATTTTCCAATTCCTAATGAAGATTTAAAATGATTTATATAGCAAAATTTAGGGGGATATATGATGAAAGCTATCGTTGTAACTTCGCTCGGTGGTCCTGAAGTGATGAAATATACAGATGTGGGCATTCCGACTATTTCAGAAAATCAAGTATTAATTCGCATTGTTGCTACTAGTGTTAATTTCGCCGATATTAAATCACGCTATGGTAAAAAAGGAAATAAAGCATTCCCCTTTATTCCAGGGATAGATGCAGCTGGTGTTGTAGAACGAGTCGGTTCTCATGTGAAAAATATTTATCCTGGACAGCGTGTCATTGCTTTTCCTCAAAATGGCTCTTACGCTGAATACGTTGTCGCAAACGAAAATCTCACTTTCGTTTTACCTGATGAAGTCGATTTCCAAACTGCTGCTGCTTGTCCGATCGTATCTTTTACAAGCTATAATTTACTCGCAAATGTGGCCAGACTGCAAAAAGATGAAGCAGTTCTAATCCATGCAGCTGCTGGTGGAATTGGTACTACAGCAATTCAACTTGCAAAACTATTAGGAGCTGGAAAGGTTATCGGTACTGTCGGAAGTGAAGCGAAAAGAAAAATTGCTTTAGACGCTGGCGCTGATTATGTTATATGCAATCAAAATGAGGATTTCGTAGAGAAAGTTAATGATCTTACAAACGGAGAAGGTGTTAATGTTATTTTAGATTCTATTTCTGGTACTGTGTCAGAGAGAAGTTTAGATTGCCTTGCTTATTATGGTCGTCTTGTCCATTTCGGTAATGCTAGTGGAGAAGTTGGTAATTTTCGAACGAAAGATTTACATGCAAGTTGCCGTTCTATACTCGGTTTTAGCTTTGGCACTACACGGAAAAAACGTCCCGAATCTCTCAAAGAAACTGCAAATCAAGTTTTCCGTTATTTACGTGATGGAAGTTTACTAATTAAAGCTACGAAATCTTTTCCTCTTCAAGATGCAGGGAAAGCACATGAATGGGTCGAAAGTAGACAAAGTACAGGGAAAGTAATACTAAACGTTCAGACAGCTCCCTAAAATGAATACATGAAATCGAGGTGTCATTCATGGGATCACGAATTATGCATGTTATTATCGCTAACGGTATTGCCGAGAAACTATCTATTCAAGATAAAACTTCTTTCTTACTCGGAGGTGTAGCTCCTGATGCTGTTCATTCAAAAGACGAAAAAGGAACTTCACATTTTTACGCTGGTACAACGAAGAACTATACGAGAAGAATAGATTACGAATCCTTTATTCATAAATACGAAAAGCATATGGACTCCCCTTTTCTTTTAGGCTATTATACCCACCTCATTGCCGATGATAATTGGCTAAATGGATTTTTTCTACCTTGGCTCAAAAACAGAATTGAGAACGACGAAGCCATCGCACCTATGTACTATAACGATTTTAAATTATTGAACGCAAAGTTGTTGCATCATTATGATAAAGAACAACAGCTCTTCTCCCTTCTTAATCAAGAGGCTCACATTGTGAATATCGAGGAAGTGTCAGAAGAGAACGTTTTAGCTTTTCGGCAATATATTTTTGAGGATATGCTATATCCTGAGCAACACTTGCACGAAAACTTACAAGTGTTTACATTTGATCAAATCGTTGGTTATATTGAGACTGCAATTGAAAAAGGAGTATTTTATATCGAGCAACCCTCTAGTAGAAAATTCACTTCAAATATTTAATCCCCCTCATTACATACGAGGGGGATTTTCACATAACAATACCATTATTTTTTCTTTTCCATTACTGCAAAGTAATTCCCTTCACTATCTGCAAAGTTAAACACTTTACCAGAAGGCATGGTTACCATTTCTCCAACTGTAACATTTTTATTTGTTAGATCTTTATATAGTTGATCAAGGTTTTCTGAGAAGAACATTAAAGACGGTGTACCAAGATTCAATTCCGGACTCATTTTAGAAATAACTTCTTTATTATGTAGTATGATACTCGTTTCAGCATCATTGGTTGGAGCGATTTCAATCCATCTCATTCCTTGCTTGTTATCTTCCTCTGCAATTACATGAAACCCTACTTTTTCAGTCCAAAAATTTACTGCCTCATCTTGATTATTTACATATAACATAATTTGTCCAACTTTATGAATCATTTGTTTTCCCCCTAATAGTTTTAATATTCTATGTAGCTTTCTATAGGTGCTATTATTAATCCTTTTTCATTCATATGTACTTCTTCACAAAATTTATCGACTTACTCATCCCATCAAGCTGGTCAATATAATTATTTCTTTCAATTATGTTATACCCGTCGAATCCGATTTCATCTAATGCCTTGAAGAATGTATCAAAATCCACTTCACCATTTCCTGCCACGACTTCTATATACTCACTTAAACCATTTCTTTTTACCTCTTTACAATCTTTAATGTGCGTTTGTACTATATACTCTTTTAACAGAAATAAACTCTCTATCGGATTTTCATTTACATCACTTATTATATTTGCTGGGTCAAAGTTAACAGCTAGTCCATTTGAGCTTATATTTTCTATAAATCTTTTTAACACTATTGCTTTTTCAGATCCCGTCTCAATAGCAAAGACTCCCCCTAATCTTAATGATAAATTCCCTATCTCATAACAAGTCCTTTGCATCTTATCATATCGCTCGCTCTTTTCATCATCTGGAATTTTTCCAATGTGAGCCGTTATTATATTTGCTCCTAATTCTAATCCCCTATCAGCAACACGTTTCAACGGCTCTATTACACTTTCAACTTCCGCCCCTACAATTCCACTTTCTCCAAAACTAATTGCTAATGACGGAACTTTAATTCCATTAAAAAATAGGCTTTTCTTTAAATTAGCCCATTCTACCTTTGAAATATTAGCTAAGTTAAAATTCGTATTCATAGCATATAGTTGAATATAGCCTAACCCCCATTCTCTCGCCTTTTTTATTCCTTCATTTACTTCAATATGTTTTGTATTTAAAAACATTCCTAATTTCCTGTTCATAAATGTACCTTCTTTTTATTATTTCGCATCATGTTAATATTCGACTCTTTTTATGTTACTTCCTTGTACAAACTAAACTAGAAATGCTACACCTTTATCAACATTTCCTGTAGAATCGTTAATAAAATTTCATCTATTATTCCACAACAAAAAAGACGTAACTATACATAGTTACGTCTTTCCAATCATTTATCTAGGTTTTTTCTTACCAGTAAAAGCTGGCTTCTTTTTCTTTGGTGCTGGTGGTTTAGATTCTACAAATGATCCTTTGAACATTTCTTGTTTCGTAAACACGATACCTAATTTTTTCGCAAATTGCAGTAATTTACGCTCTTCTTGCGGTGTTACAAGAGACACGACAGTTCCTTCTTTACCCATACGTCCAGTACGTCCTGAACGGTGAATATATTGGTCTACTGTGTCTGGTAACTCTAAATGAATTACATGTGTTAAATCATCGATATCTATTCCACGTGCTGCAATATCAGTAGCAAGTAAAATTTCTAATTTCCCGCCGCGGAACGCACGCATCGTTGCTTCACGCTCTTGCTTACTTGCCTCTGCATGAAGAGCTGCTGCTTTCATTTTACGGAATTTCAATTTCTGAGTAATTTCATCTAAACGGAATGGGTCATTTAAGAAAGCAACTGCTTTTACATCGCCCATATGCATAATTCTTCTTACGTAATCATTTTTTTCGCGTCGCTCACAAATGATATACGTATGCTCAACTAAGCTTTTTGACTCTGAACGTGTTACACGTACTAATTGTGGTTCAACTGCTAAATCACGTGCCGCGTCTTCTGCTGCTTTTGTCATTGTCGCCGAGAAGAATACTAATTGACGATCGCGCATCGTTGATTTAATTACATCCTGTACAGCACCCATCATCTTTTGTTTTACAATTTGATCAAACTCATCAAATACAATCGTTTTCACTTCATGCATTTTTAGCTTTTTCATACGAATTAATTCTAAAATACGTCCTGGTGAACCGACAATAACTCTCGGATGTTTCTTTAATTTTTCCACTTGGCGCTTAATGTCTGCACCACCAATTAAAGATGCACCTGAAATATCAGTTCCCGCTGTAAACTTTTGAACTTCTTCATGAATTTGCATAACAAGTTCACGAGTTGGCGCTAAAATTACAACTTGGGGTTGTTTAACTTCAGGATTAATTTTATGTAAAAGGGGTAATAAGTACGCTAATGTTTTTCCTGTTCCAGTTGGAGATTCAGCTATAACGTCTTGTCCTTCTAAAATAGTTGGAATCGCTTGTTTTTGAATTTCAGTAAACTCTTTAAAACCAGCCTTCTCCCAAGCTTGTTGTAAAAATGGTTGCATATCTTTTATCATTCGTTTTTCTCCTTTATCTCTATTTTTGAAGAAAATGTTGTATTGTTCGCACCGTTTCTATCATGTGTGAAATAACAGCTATTAAATCATCAACATGGTCTTCTGTAATCGCTTTTTGAAATAGAACCTCTACCTTATTATGATATGAAATCGCTTGCTTATTATATTCGTATGAAATTTTCTGCGTAATCATTCGCTCTTTTCCCCATATAGAATGTAATAATTTTTCAATTTCTTTGCATCCTATCTCAGGGTGCTCCATTTCGAACGAGAATTCCAGCTTCATTTCACAACCTGGTATAAACTGAGGTACTTCTAATATTTCACCCGATAAGTTCTTTGCATCAACAGATAGTGAAAATGTCGCTTCTACCATCGTTTTAAATGTTTCAGTTAGTTGAAATGAAATACTATACATACGACTTAGTGAAGCAAGGTCCATCACATCTTTTCGATCTGTTACGAGAATATCACCGTGTAAATCGAAATCATAGACAGCTCCTTCCACGATTACCTTTAAATTTTCAAAAGCAGTTGGATCAAACATAATTTCCTCCAAAAAACAGGCGCCTTTCTATGGAAAGGCGCCACTTGATGTATATATAGTTTACAGATAAACGAGATGAATTACAACCTTTTAGAATAAACCTACTGCTTTTCCATCTTCGTTTACATCCATTTGAAGCGCAGCTGGCTGTTTAGGAAGTCCTGGCATTGTTAACATTGTTCCTGTTAACGCAACGATGAACCCTGCACCGATAGATGGTTTCAATTCACGAATTGTAACGATAAAATCAGATGGGCGACCTAATTTTGTTGCATCATCAGAAAGAGAGTATTGTGTTTTCGCCATACATATCGGTAGGTTACTCCAACCTTCTCCTTCAAATTGAGCTAATTGCTTGCGCGCTTTCGGAGCAAATTCAATATCTTTTGCGCCGTACACTTTTTGAGCAATTGTACGAATTTTTTCTTCTAGTGGTAATTCTAATTCATAAAGTGGTGCGTAGTTATTCTCACCTTTTTCAATCTCTTTTAACACTTTTTCAGCAAGGTCAACTCCGCCTTGGCCACCCTTCTCCCAAACTTCTGTTAAGGATACTGCATAGCCACGCTCATTGCACCACTCTTGTAAGTATGCAACTTCTGCATCTGTATCTGTAATGAACTTGTTAATTGCAATTACGAATGGAACACCGAAGCTTTGAATTGTTTCAACATGTTTCTGTAAGTTTTCCATTCCTTTTGCTAACGCATCTACATTTTCTTCTTTTAATTGATCTTTCGCCACACCACCGTGCATTTTAAGCGCACGAATAGTCGCAACAATAACTACCGCTTCTGGCTTAATACCAGCTGCACGTGCTTTAATGTCTAAAAACTTCTCAGCACCTAAATCAGCACCAAATCCAGCTTCTGTAATAACATAATCACCCAATTTTGCTGCCATTGTCGTAGCGATAACACTGTTACAACCGTGAGCAATATTCGCAAATGGTCCGCCATGAATGATAGCTGGTGTATTTTCTAATGTTTGTACTAAGTTCGGTTTTAATGCGTCTTTTAATAGAAGTGTTAACGCACCTTCTACGCCTAAATCTTTAACTGTTACAGGTTGATTTGCAAAATTATAAGCGACCACGATGCGAGATAGACGTGCTTTTAAATCTTGAATATCTGTTGCAAGGCAGAATACGGCCATAATTTCAGATGCTACTGTAATATCAAAACCGTCTTCACGTGGTACACCTTGAACCGGTCCACCAAGACCAATTACTACGTTACGAAGGGCACGGTCATTTAAGTCTACACAGCGTTTCCAAACAATTTTACGCGTATCAATTCCAAGTACGTTTCCTTGTTGGATGTGATTATCAATAAACGCCGCTAATGCGTTATTGGCAGTTGTAATCGCATGAATATCTCCAGTAAAGTGAAGGTTAATATCTTCCATTGGTACTACTTGTGAAAAACCACCACCTGCAGCTCCACCCTTTAATCCCATTGTTGGTCCAAGAGATGGTTCGCGAAGCGCAATTACTGTTTTCTTACCAATTTTATTAAAAGCTTGACCTAAACCAACTGTTACTGTTGATTTACCTTCTCCTGCTGGAGTTGGGTTAATCGCTGTTACTAAAACAACTTTACCGTCTTTCTCATCTTGTAAGCGCTTAAAAATATCAAGAGATAACTTGCCTTTATAATGTCCGTATGGCTCTAATTCTTCTTCTAAAATATTCAATTCAGCTGCAATTTCTTGAATCTTCTTCATACTTGCTTCTTGTGCGATTTCAATATCAGATTTAACTGTTGTAGTAGTTGTCATATACCCTAGTCCCCCTTTAATTGGTTCTGATGATATTGTATCAGTTTTTTGTATTTTCTGCACTTATTTACCTCCTAAAATCCTTCGATTTTGTTATACGTTTTTTAACATAAATACCCATAAGAATGTTAAAGCTTGTTGTAACTCTATAGGTAGTTGGCCTAGCATTTTCTCATTTACTCCACGCTTATATACGCCGGTACCATCTACAACTTCAAATCCTTGTTCTTTCGCTAACTGTTCGAATTCCCAAGGCATCATCGTATTGCAAACAACATCTTTTCCATATAACCGAGAGTAACTGTTCTCTCTCGGCTTTGCTGTCGGTCCTAAAATTGCAATACATGCGTATCCATCTTTCTTTAAAACACGCTTTATTTCATTTAATGCTTGTAATGGTTCTTCGGTCCATTCTAAAGAATTAATTGCCATAATTGATTCAAACTGCTCATTTTCAAAAGGTAATGAAGAAAGATCTCCTTTAATAAACGATAAATTTTGACTCTCTCCGCGTTCCTTACCTTTTTGAATCATAACTTCTGATAAATCCACGCCAACTGCCTTATATCCAGAAAGACTTAGCTTATATGTACCATACCCATCACCACAACCAACATCTAACACTTGTACTTCTTTTTCCACGTACTGCTCAAAAAATGGAATGATTGTACTCCTACTCCCGCTATCCCACATTTCTTGACTATTTTGATTCCAAAACTCTGCATTGTTATCCCATTTTTTCTCTGCCGATTCATGCCAATTAAACTTCGTCATACATTCCCCTACCTTCACGTATTATCATTCATTTCATTCTACATCATTTTCCAAAATTCCTGTTTCTCTTCATAAGGAGATAAACAGAATAACAACGGAATCTAAATTCTCCAATTTTTGCTTTACTTGGGTTTAACTCATACTCATGTTCTGTTCCTTATGAAAGATACTATAGATACACCCAATTGAAAGAGAGGGATGTATATGCGAAGAAAGAGAAATCATCATTTTAAAAGTGGTGAAAAACATTTTAAAAATGGTGAAAAAAATGAAGAGTATGCAGCTGAAATATCTCCAGCTGGCATTCCAATTAGACATGAGCGCAAAGTAATTGCAAATGAAATAGAAGGTACAAATACCGGTGCAATGATCGGTTATGTCGCATTATTTCTTTCGCTATTCTCAATTGCTTTTTACCCTGTTACACTCGGCTCCCTTGCTATTTTAGTTGGTTTATTAGCTGTCAATTTTGGAGCGAGAACACTCGGATATACAGCAATTGGTTTTGGGAGCTTTTCTGTTTTATTCACTTTACTCTATCCGCTTGCTATATCAGCGTTATAAAAAAAACACACCAAGTTATACTACTTGGTGTGTTCATTCATGATACAACATGATATGACCGCATCCACAACAATGCTTCGCTGTAATTTCTTGAAAAACTGGATAATTTTCTTCATCCCTATGCTCAATAAACACCTTTTCAAATCGGTACATATTTGGCGCATATGCCCAATCTTGTTTCGTACGTGCATATAATGTTGAAGAAAAAAACTCCTCACCACCGCAAACGATACATTCCTTCTTCATCAATACCCCTCCTATGCCTGTCTTACTTCATCTATATGAACACAAGCATAAAAAAAAGACCTTCTATTACTAGAAAGTCTTCTCTGAAACAAAAAGAAATGTACCGAATAAACCTACTCCGCTGTATTCTTTCGTTAAACCAGCTTCTGTTTTATACGTTTGCTTTACAGTCATAAAGAATACACCGTTTCGTGCATTAATACTTTCAAACTGTAATTTCTCTTTCTTTCCATCTACATTTTGCGTGCATTCAAAGCTACTCTCGTCACATTTCAATGTATACTTATCCTCTAAATACAATTTGAAATCTGATTCTTTCGGACAAGTTATAAGTAATATCGCCACGAGAATAATACTTACAATACCCACAATTGTATAATATTTCTTCATTTGTTCTCCTTTCAAAAGACAAGAAAACTTGACTTCATGCGCCAAGTTTTCTTAGTCTACAACCCATTGCCACTCTTGTTCTTTCTTATCAAAAATGAGCCAACCCGTTTCTGTTGCTTCTGCTTTCAATTCATCGATATTATCTAGTACCTCATCCGTACTTTCGAATGAGCCCACTACATATACCGGAATTTCAAGGCCTCTTCTCGACTCAATTTTCCCCGCTAAATCAATGTATAACCCATCTTCCATTAACGGAACAAGCCCAAGGATAACTTCCTTGGAAATTGCTGGGAAAATCTTTGATTTTTGGAAGAAAGTAAAACGTTTCTTTCCAAACGAACCGAGTTTATATGGAATCACTTTACTTAGCATTCCTACAAAATCACCGATTCTACGGTAATACACTTTGTTGTACCAACCGTCATCATGTGAAAAATAAACAAATCTATTTTTCAATAACGGGAAGAACGTTCTTCCAAGTGGTTCTTTTTTGTGAGCCAGATAAAGCAGTTCTGCTATTTCTTTTGGCTCTAATTCATCTAAATCGCTTGCATCATCAAAATCTACCCAACAAAATTCATCAAATTCATCAATCTCTGCTTGAATGAGTTTATGTATGTTTTCTTCCTCGACATATTCAAATAAAGTATGATAATGAAAATCTGTCCACTCAAAATTATGCTTTAAAAGCAATGCTTGGTGAAGCGGTGAAGGGATGTTACTTGCAAACTCTTTAAACGTAATTCCAGATGTAATAAAACAATGACCCCGACGATTACCATTAATATATATCATATTTTTTACTTGGTCAGATCCTCCAGACAAAGCACCTAGCCACCTTCGTTTTGTATGTTTCAATTCTATAGCATATTTTAACATGAAAAATTTTAGAAACATAGAAAAAACTTCAAAAACTATTTACAATTTCATGTGTTTTATTACATACTGATTACAAGAAAAAACACCTGCTCATAAGCAGGCGTTTTTAAAGGATATCATCTGGGCTTTGAGGGTGATGATTTCCCTCTTTCTTTTCATCTTTTTGGAACATCGATTGAATTTTATCAATTGTTTGTGGAGCTAATTCAATCATTTTCTCTGCTAAATGTGTCGCATTTTGTAAATGAAGAATATTTACCCCATCTTTATTTACCACAAGAAATGCTACCGGTGTAATTGAAACACCACCCGCGCTACCGCCCCCAAATGCAGGGTTACCGTTCGCTCTTTGTCCATCATTCGTCTGGAAATCAGAACCTCCTGCTCCAAAACCGAACGCTACTTTAGAAACCGTTAACACTACACCACCGTCAGCCGTTTGAACAGGCTCTCCAACAATCGTATTAACATCGACCATTTCCTTTAAATTTTCCATTGCTGCTTTCATTAAACCTTGAATTGGATGATCCACCGTTCATAACCTCCTTTGTCATATCTTTCCTAGTTTTTCCGAAAGTTTGTGAACTAAACATAAAATTTTATATTGATTTCAAAAACTAAAAGTTATAATATTTAGAAAAATAAAAAAGAGGTTAATTCGTTATGATACGAAAATTAACAAAGAAAGACCATGAACAAGTATTCGCTTTTTAAAAAGAAGAAGTAGCTCTTAACTTATTTATCATTGAAGATATTGAAGCTTTCGGTTATGATACAGATTTTCAAGAACTATGGGGAACATTCGAAGAGAACGGAACATTAAAATCGATTTTACTCCGCTTCCATGATGCGTTTATACCGTATAGTAAAGAAGATTTTGTGGTTGCTGACTATGAGGCACTTCTTTCCGCATATAAGCCGCTTAAACTCTCTGGCCAGTCAAATATTGTAGAAAGTATGGCCTACTTCTTTTTAGGTACATCGCTCCACAGGAAGAACCAACTCCCTATAGCTACAACTAACAAGGCCACTGTTCCAGCAAACCACTTGTTCATTACTATCTCCATAATATCCATTAGTTTCCTACCTCCCCAGTGCTTGCTTTATAAGTTGTTCTCTTGTAGCTTCCTACATGAGACAACCTAAATCGTATATTCGTTCCAGTTAATTTATTTTCAACATATAGAGTTTTGTATTTCTTATTAAAGTTAGCTACAAAGTTCATTGCATCAGCACCTATGAGGACAACTCTATCGTCACCTATATAGAACTCAATAGCAGCCTGATCTAGGTTGTCGTGCCAGTTAACCCACTTCTTAAACCATCCGAACATTATAATTCCTCCTCTTAGTTCTCATAAATAGTTATTCTATTTTTTCCCAAGTTTTCCCTATCAATACCACGTAGACTTTCGTTTCATACTTTTAAATTGCTCTAACTACACTTAGCTACATTCCGCTATGTACTACTATCCCTCGAACATCAAACGATAATTCGTTGATTACTTCGCATTAATAAATACTACTACACTCCGATACACTCTGATATATTCCGCTGGTTATCAGTTTATATATCAATAGCGCGCTCGTGTAACATACACCACCTAATGCGTAGATATGGTATAAATAAAAGTAACACCTGAACGTCTAGAGCAAGTAGCCAAGACGGTAAAGAGCGTACGGTACACCTTAGAACAAATACATAACGATTTATATAATCAAACAGAACACATAGCTGCAAACTGGACAGGGGCAACTAGCCAACATTTCTATCAAATGTTTAACGAAGCAAAGCCGAAAATGTTCACTGTTTTAACGGAATTCGATAAAATAGCTGACGAACTAGAAAGAGCTGCGTAAAAATTCCGCACAGCAGATGCTGAATACGACGGCAATCTAGTTGAAGGTGAGATTGTAGCTAATGCCCCTTCTACAGAAAATAACAACACATCACCTAGTGCATCTTCTTCGAAAAAAGGGGACGATAGTTTAGGGAAAGCTGCTAGAGACCTAGCGGGCGAGCTATCGGGAGAATACGATGTACGGCGCGTTATAGAAGGTGTTGATCCCGACACTGGCGAAAAACTTTCGTGGTGGGAACGCACTGGTGCTGGTGTCATGGTTTTTGCGGGGCTTACTCCTGTTGGTAAGGGAATAAAAGTCGTTAAAGGTGCCAAAAAGGTAGCTGACGCCGTAGATACTGCGAAGAAGATAGACAAGACAGCGGAAGCAGTAAAAGCTCAAAGACAGGTACAAATAGGAATAAATAAAGCAACTAAGAAGTACATAAGGACTTCTCAAAAGAGGTAGATACAGTAGTATAACAAATAACTTTAAAGACTAATAAAACAGGGACAAAGACAAGACTTGATTTTCTAGGAGCGAATAAAGATTTAGAAGATATAAGAATAGTTGAAGCAAAAGGTTTGCCAACTGCTCCCCTTACTAAAAAACAAAAAATTGCGATTCCTGAAATTGAAGAATATGGCGCGACAGTTGTAGTTAAAGGGAAACCACCGTTTGTAGGCGGTACGGAAATACCTCCAACTAAAGTTGAAATTAGAAGAAAACAATAGATAAGAGGTGTACTTATGTCTTTATATGAATTAGAAAAAGTTGATTTTATGGGCTACAATAAAGAAGAAAAAATAGCCTATTTGGTCATTGCTGATGAATTAGACTGGACAGATGAGGAAAAACATATTGAATTACTACAAGAAAAAATCAATTTATATTTGGGCTTTATAGAAAGTGGCGAGGTTTACGAAAGGTATCCTGAATTAAAAGGGTATGGTTTTGTTATTAAGATATTCGGGAAATATCTTTTTACTGAATGGGGTAAAGAATTTTTAGAAAAGGTTGATGAGGTTCTCGTTGAAGCTGGATACGGTTTTCAATACGTGCATAAACCATTTGATGAGACTGAACAAACAGATAATATAATTGACTAGCAAAGAGCGTTTTTATGCGCTCTTTTTTATTTGCAAATACGTAACAAATATGTAGAACGCGTATAGAGGTGCTACATCGTGTTAAAGGTCTGCTGCTACTTCCTAATATGGAAATTTTTATCAAACCCATAAGCCCTTCCCCTTTTAAATATTAATATAGAATATTTCACCACAGGAAAGTTACTAGACAAAAGAATATTTTTTATACTCTTAAAACTCTGGAAACTACCTCATCCTCAAGGGAAGTAATTTTAATCAATACTAGTAAATGCACAGATAACTGATAACGAGACGGAAACAATTCCTATTATTCTTTTCCTAGATATATGTACACAAAGAAAAGAGCAACCTGTGTGGCTACTCCTCCTGAAATCACTCTTAATGGATAAAATTATCATGATGATTTTTTCTTATTGTATTAGTCTTATTTATTATTAAATTTACTAGACATCCGTTCGTAAAATTTATTAGTACCAAGTGCACATGCGCCTAAAATAAGAACACCTATAATAAAGCCAATCTTTTTAGGTAATTCATAAGGAGACATAATAGCGACTACAAGAAAAATAGCAATTGCGACATATGTAATATATTTTCCAGCCTTAAATGGTTGCATATTAATATGCTCCTCTCTTAATCCTCAAATTTAATGGTACCACCTAGTCCATAACCGTCTCCAACATATAATCCCGTTTCTTTTCCTAATTTAAAGTCATAACCAAGTGTTCCCAAACCCAATTCACCTTTTACGACTACATCTTTATCCCCTATAAAAGGAACAAATTCTGGAATATGAAAATTTTCCAACTCTGCTTCATACTTATTTGTAGTAACTTTCGCTACTGCCCCTCAATTTTTACCTCTATCATATCTTTTTTCAAAAAGTCTTATTTAACAGCATCCTAGCTATTAGGTAAATTAACCTCAGCAGAAGCACTTCACGCTTGAAAGGTGAGACTTGATTTATCTGTAATTCAGTGTATATCCTTTGTGAATAAGCAATATACTCATTGTTTCTTTTCTCCCGCTGGAAATATTTCTCTCACTTCAAAGTCATAACTACTTGCCTTTCAACAAAACCAAAATCTTCGTACATTTCTTTCGCAAAGTTTCCCGCAAATACATTCAAGCGAATTTCAGAGTATTTCTCTTGTAATTCCTTAATCCCAGCTTCCATTAGTTTTCGTGACAATCCTCTCCCACGATACTCTGGAAAAACGTATAGCTCATAAATAAACCCAAGTTTCTCGCTAGAAAAATAGTCTGTATTTTCTCCCATCAATATCCATCCAACCATCTTATTTTCTTCCCTTATAACTAAATAATATGCTCCTTTTTCTACTAAAGGCTTTGTGATTTCAATCGCTTTTTCCGTACTTAGTTGACAATTCCCTCTCGTTCCTTCGAAAAGAGATTGAGCTGCATAATGTAATATTTGTTTTGTTTCGTTTCTTCCTCATTCGCTTTTGTAATCATTCCTTTCTCCCTCCTGCCCTCTAATCATCATTGGAATACCATTTTCAAGACCGTCTGATTCAATTACAATTGCCATCAATCCTTTTTCCGTACTTGTTTCATGGAATTCTCCCTTCGACCAAAATACAGCTTGTCCAGCCTCTACCTTCACTTTTTCTTTATCTGCACTACATACAAATCCTTCTCCTTGTACAATAAGAAGCAGTTGAGATACAACTGCTTCATGATATCCGATGATTCCATTCTCTTGTAAATGCATGGCACCGATATGTATATTCCCTTGATACTTTAATATTTTTGACATTATAAAGTTAGATTGAAATGCTGATATATGCTTCCCTACTTTTTCACTGAAATCAAATATTTTCATTTCGCCCCTCCTTATATGTATAAAACCATTCTCACTGTTTGTAGCATATGCCCTTCGAAATCCTCTTCAAATTGTTCTAAAGCTGCAAAACCTTTCGCTTCATAAAAACGTTTTCCTTTTTCATTTGCTGCTTCTACATGTATGTACAGTTTACGAATCCCTTTTAATTCCGTAAGCCCTCTTTGTAATAAAGCACTTCCTATCCCTTTTCCTTGCTGCTCTGGTAACAAATAAATTGCGCCTAATTCTGCTTCATTTTGCAATCTAATGGGTGAAAAATTCGCAAAGCCAATTACTTCTCCCTCTTCTTCTGCAACAAATAAATGTGTATTTTCAAGGCGATATTTCATTTTTTCATCGGAATACGCTTCATTTAAAAAGTTGTCTTGAATCGCTCTCGGAATAATCCCTTCATATGTATCATGCCAAGCTATTTTCGCTACTGATTTTACAGCATGAATATCTTCTTGCTTCATTTCTCTAATTACATATGTCATCTTGATGTCTCCATTCTCTTTAAATTATATTCTGCTAATATACTAGAAGAAACGGCAGAACCATTTTCATAACTTACTTTAATTAATTTTAACTTCTCAATCGTAGTTGTTGTAAGATCAAACTTTTCATATATATACTCCATTACACTTATAAACTGATTTGAATTTAACCTATTTGCAATCGTGCAATGTGGAACCCATTTTCCTGGTACGTAATATGAATTTAGATTATCATGAAAAGTTTTGAAATAATTATGATAGGAATGATGAAGTCTTAACAATTCATCGGTAATGGTCGGCGCTAGAAAGATCGTTCCGTTAGTAGGAAAAGTTCCAACAGAAGGAAACGTTCCAACAGAAGGAAACGTTACAGCCGCAATGTTCTCTTGAATAGCTACAAACTCTTTTAATTTTTCAATATATAAATTAATATCTAACTCATTATAATCTGCAATAGTAATATGGGGTTCTGCTCCAGCTAGTTGATTTGTTCCAATTAAATTTGCTAATTCATTTTGCAGTTCTGTAATTTTATTAGTAAACACACTATCAAATGTAGCAATAATTGCGTACATGCTTCCTCACCCCTTAGTTACACATAACAATTCCCATTCTTCACGAATCATTCCCATTCGAATAGAATCATAGTATGTTCCGTTATAATATCGGCATTTTCGCATTCTACCTTCTAAGCTCATTCCTATTTTCTCCGCTACTTTCATCATTCGTTCATTGCCAGACCAAGTCGTAAGCCCCACCCTACCAATCTCCATATTTTCAAATAGTAAGTCCCTATATAATGTTAATGCTTCTGTACCGTAACCACCATTCCAGTATGTTGGATTATAAATAACAATTCCCATCTCCAACCAACGCGTCGGTTTATGCTCCCAATAAAATCCGACTGTCCCTATAATTTGACCGTTATTTTCTATAATTAAATTTGATAGAGGTTCTTCCTTTAAACGAGTTTGCATCTTCTCTTTATAAGACGGGTATTCTTGCATTGAAAACGGAAAATACGGCGCATCCCATTTTTTCCACTCTGGATTTTCTTCTTTAAATATGAGGCTCCATAATGTTTTTATATCTGATTCTTCAATTGTACGAATTGTAACTTTGTTCCCCTTTAATATAACGTTTTGCATAATTCCCTCCTACATCCCTCTTTATTTCATATATAATTATAATATTTTTTCTGAAAAATCAAAACAAATATCATTTATTATATTGTATAATTTTGTTATAAGATACCAATTATTCATGTAGAAAGCAGGTGATGCAGTGAATAATCGATTTAGCATCGGCCTTTTTATTACTATTATTACGACAAATATTATTCTCTACTTCTTCTTACCATCAAGCATTGTAACGAAATGGGACTTCAATGGAACTCCCACATCAACAATGGATAAAAGCACTTTTGTTATCGTAAATATAATTATATGTTCTTTTTTATTCTTTCTATTTTTAGCATTATCTAAAGCAATGAGTAATCAAAAATTTTTACTATGGACCGGTAATACAATTTTACTATTCTTATTTTTTGTTGATATTGTAATTGCCCTCATTGCTCTTGGCTTCTCACTTCCTCTTGATCATCTAATATTTTTAGCTTTAGGTTTATTATTTATATTAATAGGCTATTTCAGTTCCAAAATTGATACAACTAAATCAACAGTTTCATTGGAATGGAATCATAAACATCTTGAAAAAAGAGCTTCCAATATTTGTAGTGTTTCTATGATGATAGCAGGTATTTTTTTAGCGATTCTTCCGTTTATAGTTCCTGCTCCGTATAGAGGTTACGGAATACTAGCAATTATTTTAGGAATGACACTTGTCATTATATCGAGTATGATTTATTTACTTATAAAAGACAGCAAGCAGTCTACTAATTAAAAAAGTTAATTGAAATACGAAATCGTAAAACGATGAATAAAAAATAGGAGGTTACATCCCTCCTATTTCAGTTAAATATTTTACTTTCACTCTTATTCATTTCAAGTATTATTCCTTTCTCTATCCAACCTTCTATCCCATCTTTCTTTATTAAGTCATAGCCCGCGCAGCTACCATCAATAAGTGAAACAATATCCCCTTTTCTAACACTTATTTGCGCACAAGAAATATCAGTTTTCACTGTATATTCACCTGACTCAAGTTGCTTAATGTATTCATTTTTCACAGTGAGTAACTTATTCGTTTTCTTTTGCCTGCATATTGTGTAATCTTGCATCTTCTTCACAGGCTCAATGTAATAATACGGATATGTAACCCCGCCCTGCATTGTTGAATCTGAATTAAAATCTGCAATTACTTCATACACTGGAAAATAGTCTACATATGTATAAGAAAACGTATCACCTGTAGTTGCCCTCTGAATGATAAATGCATTTAATTGCCCCGCCTCTTTAATCGCATTTCCGCCGTCAATTGCAATAATTTTTTTCTCCTTATCAATAACTGGATTGTTAGACGGTGCTTCTTCAGAATAGTTTACAACAGGCCAATGACCAACTACTACATACTTATTTGCTCTATGTGATTGATTAAAAAATTCGGGCATTGCTATCGCATTTTTGCGCTCCGTTTCTTTCCAATCTACTCTATCTTCAAGTCCAGCATGCACAAAAATATAATCTTCTGTTTCAATCGCTGTTGGCAACTCTGTTAGCCAATTTATTTCTTTTGAAAATTGACTCATTAACACTTCCTTCACTTCTCCAATAGAAGTATCTTCATGAATAGAAAAATGCAATTTCTCTAACCATTCATTAAAAATCGAATGCTTTCTCATACATAAATAATTAATGAGACCAGGATTTTCATTAATAAGAGCATCAACTAAAACTTCACAATTCCCCTCAACAACATGCACATTTGAATTGCTCTTTACGAGATTCATGACATAGTTTACTACGCCGTTGCTATCTCTTCCTTTCTCACAAAGATCTCCATTAATAATTAAATAATCTTCATCTTTAAAGTTAACTTTATGTAGTAATTCTTTTAAAAGAGGTAATTCTCCATGAATATCAGATATTACGATTACTCTAACATCATTAGGGATTGATAGTTTCTTTATTTTTTCCAAGTATAAGCGCTCCTAACTTTTCTTTATAATTTATAGAAACAATTCAACAAAACAAATTATAAACCTTTCTAAATGAAATAGGTTCTATATATTATGTCATATAGAACCTATCCTTCTTTATAATTTTTTATGAAAAGAAAAACTCACCTTATCATACCCTTCTCTTTCATAAAAACGGTGGGCATCCAATCTAGGAAACGCTGATGTAAGAGCGATAGACTCACACCCATTTTCCATTCCCCAGTCCTCTATATAAGAAAGTAAAACATTCCCATACCCTTTTGATCGATGCGCTTTTGCTGTGACAAGGTCATATACGAAAACGTGCTTCTTATTATAAAAATTCGTACAAATCGCTACACCAGCGAGACTAACAACCTCATCCTCTTCGTTACGTAACGAAAGTAATTTATAATTTTCTTCTTTCATTTTTTGAAATAAAGAACTTGCTTCTTCTTTTGAAAGTTTCGTTCGTAATTGCTGTAAAACGGGTAATACATCGTGTAACTCAGCTTCTGTTACTATTTCACTAATATTCATTATGACTCTCCCCTAACTATTTATAAAATTTTCTAAATGTTATATCATCATTATAGGAAGCAACTGCCCCTTGCTTAAGTGACAGTTCGATTCTTTTTTATAAGGCCAGTATGTAAAGGAGAATTCATAAAATGGATTTTATCATCCCATTACAATTAAAAAGCAAAACACCAATTTACTTACAAATTTACAAATATATAAAACGAGAAATCTCTCAAGGAACGCTTCCTGCCGGCAAACGACTTCCCTCTCATAGAAATTTAGCATTACAACTTAATGTTAGCCGTATTACTGTTGAATCTGCTTATCAACAATTAATTGCTGAAGGATATGTAGAAAGTAAACCGAAACGAGGTATTTTTGTTGCCGAAGTTGATATTAATATCATGTCAAAAAGTGAACAAATTGAGGCATACAAAACTAACAATAATATAGAAGAACAATATGACTATGATTGTAGCCAAGGGCTTATTGATCAAAAAGCTTTTCCGATCACAAACTGGAAAAGGGCCTTACAAGAAACCTTATTACAGTACGAAGATGACTTATTTGCTAAAGAAGACCCTCAAGGTGAATTCGTTCTTCGAGAGCATATTTCAAAATATTTATATCATGCCCGCGGGGTACATTCTTCACCTGATCAAATTATTATCGGAGCCGGTACGCAACCTCTTCTTTGGCTACTACTTCAACTGCTCGGCTCTAAAAAAGAATATGGTATCGAAAATCCTGGATTCCACCGTATAACTGCTATGATTCAAAGCTCTGACCTTCCTATTCACCCTATTCCTTTAGATGATAAAGGGATTCATATTTCAGCTTTACGTGAATCGGGTTCCAATGTAGCATACGTCACTCCATCTCACCAATTTCCACTTGGAATAATCATGCCGTTATCTAGAAGACTCGAATTATTAAGATGGGCCAATGATTGCAAAGGATATATTATTGAAGATGATTATGATGGAGAATTCCGCTATGTAGGAAAACCTATTCCCTCTTTACAAGGGCTAGATTCAAATAAACGTGTTATTTATATGGGGACTTTCTCAAAATCTTTTTTACCTTCTTTACGAATGGGATATATCGTTTTACCCCCTCATCTTTTAAAAATCTATCATGAACTCGGAGGTAAGTTTAAACAAACTGTTTCCACAATGCAGCAACTTGCTTTTGCAACCTTTATTCAAAATGGTGATTGGGAGCGTCATTTAAACCGTAGTCGTACGTTATATAAAAGAAAGCACACATTACTAGTTAAATCTGTCACAAATGAAATGGGATCTCGTGTTCAAATACTTGGCCAACAGTCCGGACTGCATATCGTACTTCATGTTCATAATGGTATGAACGAACAAGAACTTATTCATGCTGCTGCAAAACAACGAATCAAATTGTACCCACTCTCTACATATGATTCTGTACATAATTTAAGAGAGGCATCATATGTACTACTCGGTTTCGGCAGCATTCCCGAAGATAGTATCGAAACTGTAGTCAAATTACTCAAAGAATCCTGGTTCCCTAATTAAAAATAACTCCACATAAGTTATACTTATGTGGAGTTATTTTACACACTATTTTTCTGATACGTCTCCTGATCGGGCTGTCCTTCCTGGACGCTTTACACCAGTTGTTTCTGTTGAATAAGAAGCTTCAATTATAGCACTTGGATCTACAGAGAGAACGAGATCTTTCATTTTTGGATAAATGAAACGGTTTGTAATACAATAAATGATTCTCTGATGCTCACCTAAAAAACCACCTTCTCCATGTAGATACGTAACAGACAGTTGCAATTCTTTCATAAGCAGTTCGCCAATTTCTTTATTTTTATTCGAAATAATCATGACGCTCTTTCCTTGATTAATACCGTCTAATATGAAATCTATCATTTTCGTAACAATATAGAAAATTGCTAATGAGAACATCGCTTGCTCAATTGAAAATAAAATAGCAACAAATACAAAAATAACTGCATTTACAGCAAGTAAAAATGTACTAATTGGTACTTTAAAATGCTTATTCATCCAAACAGCTAACATTTCTGATCCGTCAATTGCTCCGCCCATTTTTACAACGATCCCAACACCAACTCCAAATAGAACTCCTCCGTAAAGTACAATTAATAATTCCGAAGTTGTAATTGCTGGAAATGGTTTTAAATAAATCAATCCGAGTGTTGTAACAACATTTGCATAAGACGTACGGATAAAGAACTTCTTTCCCATTACTTTTGCAGTAAATAATAAAATAGGAATATTAAGTCCTAAAAACACTCCGTAAAGCGGTAATCCTGCAACCTTATTTGCCATAATAGCAATCGCAGTTACCCCTCCGTCCACTAGTCCATTAGGCGCTAAAATAAGTTCTAGTGAACCAGCTACAATAATAGATCCAATTGTTAATAATACGTATTCGAATACTTTTTTCATTCATTACCCCCAAAACATATATATTTTCTTAGTATTATTTTAACGTAATTTTTCTGTAAATACAAAGAAATCGGCTTATATACACATATTTTTCACCTTTTTGGTAATTCTTATGTAGCATTGCTAGCTTTCATTCAGAAATAATTACAATCCTAAATCCCCCTCATACTTACATTATGTTATATAATTAGTTTATCGAATTTACAGAATAAAAGGAGAATTCGCATGTTACAACAACTATTCACTTCCCCCATCCTATCCGCCCAAGCACTACATCCAGGCTATGACGACCATGCAAGCGATGTGTTTCTCGTAAAAACAGAGACTGAAGAAGTCATTGTTCGCTCTTCAAAAATGACTGAGGAACCAAACGATGATTTTTGGTGGGGATGCCAAAACCTATTTGGAATTGATCCAAGAAATGTACATCATTTAGAAACGATACACACATTATTGAAAAAAGCATACTACCTTACCCATCCCGACTATTTTACAAAAACATGTTTTAGATGGACGAGAGTATGTTATCGCCGAAAAACTAGCAGGAAGTACGCTGCAATTATTTATCGGACAACCTGATTCTATTTTATTCAGCCTTGGAAAAGGACTAGCAGAGATTCATTCATTTAAAGCTAATTTCATAGGAAACCCTTCTGGTACTTTCCAAGTGCCACTTAAAAAATTTAAGTCTCACATTTTAAAAGTAAGTAGCGACCTTGTGAATATGTTTTATTCCGATAATATGAGCATACATAACACATTTCATACTTTTGAATCACAGCTCTCTTCCTTATCCATACCAAAGGAATCTACACTCGTTTTAATTGATATGGATCCTACTCAGTTTTTATCAAATGGTCAATCCATTACTGGTTTAGTAGATACAGAAGCTTATGCAATTGCTCCACGAGAGTTCGATTTTATCGGATTAGAATATGTACTTACAGAAAAAGAGGCACGTGCTTTTAAACAAGGTTATGAGACCATTATATCCATTCCTCGTCTTGAAGAATGTAGACAACCCTATCGATATTTATATCGCTTATTATCTGTTCAAGGGAGTGTGGAGTTAGAAAAGTGGTTACGTCATCCATCCTATTTTTAAAAACGATTGCGAGGGATTATGAAATGAATATTGAAAAAAAGAAATCTTTAACAGCAAACGAAATTCAGCATATGAAAGATTTAGCTCATATTTGCGGACAACACGATCAAATTGATTATTCGTCAGATTTACATGTAAACTTTTTAACTGCTCGTAATAAAGACGAGATAAATGATTTTCTATTTTATAATAATACTCAATTAATTGGTGCATTAAGTATGTATGACTTTGAAAGACCAACTAAACTGGAGTTAATAGGATTTGTTCATCCAAACTATAGAAAACAACATATAGGCACTACCCTTTTACAAACTGCAATGAAAGAAATACAAAAAAGAGAAGCAGATGAAGCCCTTCTTATAATTAATGGTGACTCTATTTCAGGGAAATCATTTGCAAAACAAATGAACTTGCCTTATTTATATAGTGAGTACGGTATGGAATTCAAAACAAACGAAACACAAAAAACACTGAAAAATAATATTAACCTTACCGTTGCACCTTCTGAATTACTTCCTGATCTTATAGAAATCGCTAGTAAAGCTTTTGGAGATTCAGTAGAAAATACGTCCACATGGCTACAAAAGATGATGACTTCATCTTCTCATCAAATTTACCGTGCTCTTATCGATGAAAAAGTGATAGGAACGATTACTGTTACTGAGCAAAAACACTCTACTACACTATCAGGATTTGCTGTGCATCCATCTTATCAAGGTAAAGGATATGGCAAAGAAATCCTCAGCTATATGGTGCATACCCTCATTACAAAAGGAGTTTCAACAATTGAATTAGAAGTTGAAACAAAAAATAACAATGCTTTAAAACTTTATACACAATGTGGATTTGAGATTATGACGAAGTATGATTATTATGGATTGTTGGAAAAGAAGTGACTTTTCTTTCGAGGAAGCTTGTTACTCTAAAGAAGAAATAATTTCTTCTCTAAAATCTGCAGGATTTAACAATATACAATTACACGGTACAAATAGAACATTTTTCATTTGTCAAAAATAAAAAAACTGAATCATATCGATTCAGTTTTTTTGTATTATTTTTTTCTTAATATATTTACAACAGTAGTCGTTTCATTCTTTTCTTTATATACACGCGGAATTCTTCTATCTAACATACATGTAACTTCATAGTTAATAGTACCTAATATATCAGCTATTTCTTCTACTGCAATCTCTTCTTCACCTTGTTTGCCGTAGAATACAACTTCGTCTCCTACTTGTACTGGCATCGCTTTTGTAACATCTAGCATAAGCTGATCCATACAAACACGACCAATAACAGGCACTCGAACTCCATTAATTAACGCCTGCCCTTTATTAGATAACTGACGATTATAACCATCTGCATAGCCAATAGGTACAGTCGCAATCCATTCTTCACCCGTTGTTACATACGTATTCCCATAGCTAACACCACGATTTTTCTTCGCATGTTTAACATGAGCTACTTTTGATTTTAAAGACAACGCTGGCTGTAATGAAACAACTGTATAATCAACTTCTCTTGAAGGATACATGCCGTAAACTCCAATACCGACACGAACCATATTTTGAAATGTGTTACTAAGCTCAATTGATCCTGCACTGTTTGAACTATGAATATATGGAAAATGAATCCCTAATTCTTCCGCTGTATGTACAGCTTTCTCAAACAAACTTGTTTGCATATTTGTATAAGTTTTATCTATTTCATCAGCGGTAGAGTAATGTGTAAACATTCCTACTACTTCTACATATCGCATACGTTTTAACTCTTCAAAAAATGGTTTAACTTCTTCTTCCTGTAAACCAATACGGCTCATTCCTGTATCAATTTTCACATGAATACGCACTTTCTTTTGAAGACGATTTGCAATTTCATTTATACCATGTAAATCTTCTACTCTATAAACAGTCATCATAACGTCATATTGAATTACATCTTCTGCAGCCACTACTGGTGTATAGCCTAAAATTAAAATCGGTACAGTGATTCCAGCTTCTCTTAATTCAATTGCTTCATCTACAAATGCAACAGCAAGTTGGTTTATTCCTGCTTCAATAGCAGCTTTCGCAACTTCAACTGCCCCATGGCCATACCCATTCGCTTTTACAGCAGCCATCATCGCAATATTTTCATCGTTTACATGTTTTTTAAATTCTTTTACATTATGTTTTACAGCATTTAAGTCAACTTCAACAATTGTATCTCTTCCATATTTCAAACTCATTGGTCTAACTCCTAACTCAATAATTGCATTCCATTCTATTTCACGTTTCATATGACCTTTTACAATATAATACTTTTCACTATGCTAGTCAAACTACTAGAATTTTCCGAATTTTGAGTATGATATAATACCCTTAAGAAACTATTATATACGGAGGCGAGGAAAATTACAATGTTTGTCCAATCCGCGTTGCATCAACTTAAAGTTGCTGTTGATAGTTTTATTCATATGCTCAACCAATATAATGATAACAATTTGCAAATAACACCGATTCAATCAAAGCGTTCACTATTTGAAATGTGTACACATCTTTCACTTATTTGTCATGCTGATTCTCTCATCTTAAATGGTATTAAGGAAAAAGAGCTACATACTTTTTATAAAGAGCATACACCTAAAACAATTACTCAAATGCAGCAAACATTGATACAAGGGTACAATCTTCTTTCTAAAACTTTTCTATCCTATTCCAATGAAGAATTAGCGGAAGTTATGACCGCCTATTGGGGTATTTCTTATTCTCGATTTGAATGGTTACTTGAAATTATTGCACACTTTTATCATCACCGTGGGCAAATTTACATTTTATTATGTGAGCATATTCATGATCCTAAGATATCTTTATTCGAATAAAGATATCTTTTTAAATAATCTTAAACTCCTTCAAAGCAAAAGCAATACCACCTTCACTTGATTTTTTTGTAATAAAATCCGCTCTTTTCTTTAACTCTTCCCCACCATTCCCCATCGCAATTCCTAATCCTACATATTGTAACATCTCAACATCATTTCCACCGTCACCAAAAGCAATTGCTTCTGATTTACAAATTTTCAGATGTTCCAATACCTTTTGAATTGCAGTTAGCTTCGATACTTTACTATCTTCCAATACATTCATAACGTAACCATGAAAACGTTCAAACGTAAGCGTTGGATATCTTTTTAAAAATTTTTGGGCTTCTGTTTCATCAACATACAGACATACACAATAAACCTCTTCTAACAAGTTTCTGACTTTGTCAGGATACTGTTCTAAATTTAACGTTTCGTTTAGTGCTCGTATTACACGTTCATCTTTCGAGGCAATACCATTCATTGCAAATTCCTCTGTAAAATAAGAAACACTGTGACCATGTAATTCAGCGAAATTTGAAATATCATGAACAATTTCACTAGAAAGTACCGTTTTATGTATAACCTCTTCATCACACTTTATATGTGCGCCATTTGCAGAAATAAACGTATTTACGCCTAGTTCTTTAAATTGTGAGCATAAACTATATGGTCTCCCAGTTGTAACAACTACGTGAATACCTTTATCTATCAATCTTTGTATTGCTTCTTTTGTGCTTTCATGCATACTTCTATCAATCTCACTTAACAACGTACCGTCCACATCAAAAAATACAACTTTGTACATAGCCCCTTACATTCCATCCAAATGATTTGTATCATTTATAAAATGAACTATTTTCTGTTTATCCGTAAGTTCAATCAAACTAATTCCTGTATCTCCCATTTTAAAATAATAGTCCATTGAAATTGCCATTTGGAAAAATGCACGTAATATACTATTTATTACACCACCATGTGCAATAATTGCAATCCGGTCATATGTATTCTCTGTCACGATTTTAGAAAAGATTCCTTCTATTCTCATTCTAAATTCAATAAATGATTCCCCGTTTTCAAAACGATCGTGAAGATACTTTGGCTCTGGATATTTCTTCGCTTCTTCAAATGACAAACCTGCTTGTACCCCATTATTAAACTCCATTAATTCCTCTTCTAATTGAATTGGGCATCCTATTGCTTCCGCTAATGTTTCAGCAGTTTCACGAGCACGTTTTAATGTACTTGCCCATATGAAATCTGGCGGAAATTCCGCTTTCACTTTCTGGATAAGTTTTTGTACTTGCTGTCTTCCCTTTTCTGTTAATTCAAAATCAGCTCGTCCTTCATGTACATTTAAAATATCAGCTTCTGATTCTCCGTGGCGTATTAGTAGTATTTGCATGTCTATTTCCCCCTTATCTCCTTTTAAACAAGGTTAAATTTTAACATATTATTAAGATTTTTCAAAATAATAAAAGCAATCCCCATTCCTAAAAGAATGAAAATTGCTTTTATTACCAACTAACTTTTTTCTAAACTAGCTTTCGACTTTCCTCCTACTCCCCAATGTGAACTAGGGATTTCATTTACTAAAACACGTACATGCCCAGCATCTACATCTAAATTTTTTGCAACCGCCTCTGTAACATCTGAAATAAGATTTTGAATTTGCTCTCGTCCTCTACCTTCTATTATTTGAATTTGTATAATTGGCATTTCTCTCTCTCTTTACTATTTATTCACAAAACATTGCTACACTTCCTAAGTCATCAAACTGTGCAATAATAGAATCTCCTGCTTTAAATGCAATCGCTTCTGACAATGCTCCACTTAATACGATATCACCTTTTTTAAATCCTTCATTTTGTAAACCAAGTTTATTTACCGCCCAAGCAATCGCCTCTGCTGGATGCCCCAGTACAGCTGCCCCTGTTCCAGTTGTAGCAATCTTTCCGTTTTTCGACATAACCATCCCTATACTAGCTAAATCTATTTTTTTAGCATCAATCCATCTACTTCCTAATAAAAACTTTGAAGATGAACAATTATCTGCTATTACATCAGGTAATGTAAATTTAAAATTTAAATACCTGCTATCAATAATCTCTAAAGCTGGAGCGACATATTTTGTTGCCTTTAATACATCATCGGCTGTAACATTTGTACCTTGTAAATCCTCTCCTATTAAAAATGCAACCTCTGGTTCTACTTTTGGATGAATTAATGTTTCATATCGCAACGGCTCCCATTCGAACGCTATCATATCATGTAACAAATACCCGTAAATCGCTTCATCAATCCCCATCATTTGTTGTTTTGCCCTACTCGTTAATCCAAGTTTCACACCAACTCTTTTAGAACCTTCCTTCACTTTTTGTTCAATTAAACATTTTTGTAATCTATAAGCATCATCCACCGTTAAATCAGGATGCTTATCCGTTACTTTCACTACTTCTTTCCTTTCCTTTTCAGCCTGAAGTAAATAGTCAACAATTTCTAAATCTGCCCCTTTCACTAAAGCCACTTTTTACACCCCCGTTTTTATCTTTGCTAATTCTGCCGCTACATCTAAAATCATATCCTCTTGTCCACCAACTACTTTTCTTTTCCCAAGTTCTATTAAAATATCACGAGCGTCTACACCAAAACGCTTTGCCGCTCTTTCAGCATGTAATAAAAAGCTAGAGTATACACCAGCATACCCCATTACAAGACTACCTTTTTGAATTTCTTGCGGTCCCGGTAATAACGGAGCGACTACGTCCTCTGCTAAGTCCATCATCTTATACAGATCTATATCTAGTTCATATCCCATACGATCTAAAACGGCGAGCAATACTTCTGTTTGTGCATTTCCAGCCCCCGCTCCAAGACACCGTACACTTCCATCAATACGTGTCGCACCTTCTTCAATTGCCGCCACTGTATTCGCTACTGCAACTGAAAGGTTGTTATGGCCATGGAAGCCAATTTCAACATTTAAAGATTGACGTAATGCACGAATACGTTCACGTACTTCATGAGGCAATAAAGCACCAGCTGAATCAGTTACATAAATCGCTTCTGCACCATAGGCCTCCATCAGCTTTGCTTGTTCTACTAACTTTTCAACCGGTGCAGAATGTGCCATCATTAAAAAACCGCACACTTCCATACCTAACTCACGTGCAAATTGAATATGCTGAGCTGAAACATCCGCTTCTGTTACATGCGTTGCTACACGAACAAGTTTCGCACCAATATTTGCAGCTTGCTTTAGTTCATGGATAGTTCCAATACCAGGAATTAACAAAACAGCTACTTTAGCTTGCTTGCACTCATCTACCGCTGCTTCAATCAGCTTCATTTCATTAATTAGCGACTTTCCATATTGTAATGTGGAGCCTCCTAAACCATCTCCATGACTCACTTCGATATAATGCATACCAGCTTCATCTAATGCCCTTGTTACAGAACGAACTTGTTCTTCTGTAAATTGATGTTTCATTACATGACTTCCATCACGTAAACAAACTTCCGTTATTTTAATTGGCATTTTACTATTTCGCCTCATTCATTACACCTCTTTTCATTTCTGAAATGATCTGCGCTGCAAACTCTTCACCAACTTTTAATGCCGCTGCTGTCATAATATCTAAATTACCGGCATAAGGAGGAAAATAATCTCCAGCTCCTTCAACCTCTAAAAATACAGTCACACGATTCCCATCAAACATTGGATCTTGTTTTAACGCATAACCTGGAACATACGTCCTAACTACTTCCACCATCTTTTGAATCGTCTCTCGGATAGCAACCTTATCCATATACTTAACTTCACAATATACTGTATCTCTCATTAAAATAGGAGGGTCCGCAGGATTTAAAATAATGAGTGCTTTCCCCTGATCTGCCCCGCCAATTTCTTCAATTCCACGCCTTGTCGTAATTGTGAATTCATCAATATTCGCCCTTGTACCTGGACCTGCACTTAAACTTGAAATTGTAGCAACTATCTCTGCATATGTAACATTTGCCACCTCATTAATAGCATGCACAATCGGAATCGTTGCTTGCCCCCCGCACGTAATCATATTAACGTTTTGCTTATCTACAAAATCATTATTTTGTAAAGCAGGGCAAACGAACGGTCCACATGCAGCAGGTGTTAAGTCGATTACTTTTTTTCCAAGCTCTCCTAATACTTTTGCATGATAATTATGTGCTTTAGCTGAAGTTGCATCAAATACAATATCAGCTATACTCGGCTTATCAATAATTGCTTGTATCCCGTTATCAAAAACCACATATCCCTCTTCTTTTGCTCGCTTTAAACCATCCGATTCTGAATCTATTCCAATCATGGCATTCAGCTCTATGACTTCACTTTTTCTTAACTTATACATTAAATCCGTGCCAATATTACCTGATCCAATAATAGCTGCCTTTACTTTTTCCACATCTATCCCCCCTTTTTCACCGCTTTAATCTATTTGAATTTAACAAAAACCGATCCTAGTGAACCGAAATCAGCTTGAATACTATCTTTACTATTCACTGCGACTGCACCAGATAACGCACCTGGTAAAATTAACTCACCTGCTTTTAATCCAATATTAAATTCATGAAGTTTATTAGCTAACCAAGCAACGGCTTGCGCAGGATGCCCTAATGCTGCTGCGCCAGCTCCTGTAGCAATTAAACAATTATTCTTATAAAGTGTCATTCCTGTTGTACGTAAATCTACTTTATCAATGCTAGAGAATGTATCACCAACTACAACTTTTGCCGATGACCCATTATCCGCCACTGTATCAGCAAGCTGAATCTTCCAATCGGCAATTCTACTATCAATAATTTCAAGTGTAGGCACGACATATTTCGTCGCCATTAGAACATCAACATATGTAATGTTAGGACCGCTTAAGTCTTCTGCTAAAACAAAACCTATTTCCGCTTCTATCTTTGGAGATACAAAGGAGTCTATTGAAATTTCACTACCATTTTCTATCTTCATATCATCTAGTAAATGTCCATAGTCAGGTTCATCTACTCCAAGCATTTGTTGCATTGCAACACTCGTAAGACCGATTTTCTTCCCAATTATGCTACGCCCACTCTCTAATTTCCTCTCTATAACTTCAAGTTGAATATTATAAGCATCCAAAACTGATAAATTAGAATACCTCTCTGTAAAAGGAGTAATCCCTACACACGAATTTTCAGCTTGTATTAGTTCATCTGCTAATTCTTTAATTAATAACTGCACTCATCTCACCCCATTTTTCAATTTTATACTTATCGCACATCAACGAAACTTTAATTAGCCCCCACTTAGCTTCTTTGTTTCCACATAATTTTGAGGTGGGAGCTTTACTGTTCACAAATAGTCGGATAAAACTCCACTGATGCAGCATTGACTTTATAATTTCATCGTAACTGTCTTAGCTTCTGTATAAAATTCAAAACTATGACGTCCACCTTCTCTACCAATCCCGCTAGCCTTCGAACCTCCAAATGGAGTACGTAAATCTCGGACATACCAACAATTAATCCATAGTAAGCCTGAATCAATTTGTGAAACAACTCGTTGTGCTCGTCTAAGATCGTTCGTCCAAACAACTCCAGCTAGTCCATAAACGGAATCGTTCGCAATGCGAATTGCATCCTCCTCCGTTTTAAATGGGATAACAACTAGAACTGGGCCAAATATCTCTTCTTGCGCTACACGCATACTGTTATCAACATCATATAGAATAGTAGGTTCATAAAAATTCCCTTCTACTAAACTTTTAACTCTTTTTCCACCATAGGCTAATTTTGCGCCTTCCGAAATCCCTATTTCTACGTAACGATCAACTGTTTCTAAATGAGATTTTGATACAAGCGCTCCCATATCGGTATCTTCAGAAAGAGGATCTCCCACTTTTATTCTTTTTACAGCCGCTACAAATTTCTCTAAAAACTGTTCATATACACTTTCTTGCACAAGTAATCTTGAACCAGCTAAACAAATTTCTCCTTGGTTCCGATAAATAGCTTCAATCGATCCCTGTACTGTTTCATCTAAATCCGCATCTTCAAATACGATATTTGCTGATTTACCTCCTAACTCTAATGAAACCGGAATTAAGTTTTCTGATGCATTACGCATAATTGTTTTTCCTGTGTTACTTTCTCCAACAAATGAAATTCTTCTTACAGCCGGATGTGTTGTCATTGTTGTCCCAACAGTATTTCCTGGACCTGTAATAATATTAAGTACACCTGGAGGTAGCCCAGCATCATTTGCAATTTCACCGAGCATAACTGCACTTAAAGGGGTATACGAGGCTGGTTTGACAACAACAGTATTACCAGAAGCAAGTGCAGCTGATGCTTTCCACGTCATTTGCATAAATGGCAAGTTCCAAGGAATGATTAAACTAGTCACTCCCGCTGGAGCATACTTTGCATATGACATAAAGTTATGTTTGTCATAATGCTCATGCACCATATATTTAGCCATTTCAGCAAAGAAGCGAAAATTATGAGCCGAGCGTGGTATATCGAACCCTTTACTTTCTTTAATTGGTTTTCCAACATCAAGAGTTTCTAAATACGCTAGTTCATCCACTCTTTCCATAATCAAATCCGACATTTTGCATAAAATATTCGATCGTTCTTCCACAGGCATTTTACTCCAAATACCACTTTTAAATGTTCGTTCTGCCACATCAATTGCTCTTTTTGTGTCCTCTTCATTTGCCTTTGCTATAGAAGCAAGCTTTCTATTCGTCGCTGGATTGAACGTATCAAACGTTTCGCCGGATATAGAATCCACATATTGTCCATCAATAAACAACTTCGCATCTTTTACTTTCAGTTTTTCAGCTAATAATTCTTTGTTCACCTTCCTTACCCCCTATTCCTCAATTTCTAAAACCATCTCAATTTCAATTGTTGTGTTATTAGGTAATTGAGCCATTCCGACAGCAGAGCGGGCGTGTTTTCCCTTTTCCCCAAAAATATCAACTAATAAATCCGATGCTCCATTCATTACCTTTGGCTGATCGATAAAATCTTCTGTACAATTTACAAAACCAAGCATCTTTACAACTCGTTTTACCTTATTTAAATCACCAAGTTCGTTTCTCACAACACTTAACAAATTCAACATTGATTGTCTTGCTGCTTTATATCCCTCATCAATTGGTATATCCTTTCCTAATTTCCCATGATACTCATCTACACCTTGTCCAGCAGTAAACAATAAGTTACCCACTTTTACACAACTAACATAATTTCCGACTGCTGGACGAATAGCTGGTAGTGTGATACCTAACTCACTTAATTTATTCTCAGGTGTTTGTACTCTCTGCATATGCTTCACCTCGTTTTTTTATATCAATATTTAAAAATTCCGCAGCATTTCCCCCAAGCATTGCTGCCTTTTGTTCCTCAGATAAACTGGATGTCTCGTCAATCACTTTTCCTGGATCAATTTCTCGCAATAAAAATGGATAATCCGAACCCATGAAAATTTTTTCATGTCCAAATCTTTCAATCATATATTTCAAATTAATAGGATCGTAATTTAAAGAATCAAAATAAAATTTCTTTGCATAATAACTAGGAGGGTGTGTAGTCAACCGCAAATGTGGCCATACTTTCCACCCCTGATCTAATCTTGGCAAAATATATGGGAAAGACCCTCCACCATGCGCAAAACAAACCTTCAACCGTGGAAACTTCTCCATAATCCCACTCCATATAAGTGTAGCTGCCGCTAGAGCCGTTTCACTTGGCATCCCGACTGTATACATAAAATTATGATGCGGCATTCTATCGCGCCCTAATGTTTCCCATGGATGAATAAAAATTGGAACTTGCCACTTTTCGGCCATTCGAAAGAATTCAATAAATGATGGATCATCTAAATTTTTCCCATTTACGTTTGTACCAATTTCAATACCATGTAAATTTAATTCCGTAATACACCGCTCCATTTCACGAACCGCAGTTTCCCCATCTTGCATCGGAACCGTTCCTAATCCGACAAAACGATCTGGATATGCTAAAACTGTTTCTGCAATAAAATCATTTTGAATACGTGCCATACTTTCAGCTTCCTCTGGTTTTGCCCAATACGAAAATGTGACAGGGATTGGTGATAAAACTTGAATATCGACACCTTCACGGTTCATATCTTCAATCCTTTTCTCAGGACACCATACTTGATCTGTCACGTCGCGAAAATTTTTGCCTCCAACCATAATACTTGCACCACATGTACAAGTCCGATTTAATATTGGCCAACGACCGCCACCAAACTTCTCTTCAAAATCCGGAAAAGTTTCAGGAATAATATGTGTATGAAAATCTATTCGCACTTCCATTCCTCCACTTCTTCCGGCATAATGTAACCACAGTTTTTACATGCACGAATTTCTTTATTTGAATTAAAACTATGAATCGCTTCTTTTACTTGTTTTTCAATATCATTTAATTGAACACGTACACGATGCATTTCATGATTACACTCGTCACAGAACCAAACGAAATCCTCGAGTTCTCCTTGGTTACGTTTTCTTTCAATTACTAGCCCATATGTGTTAGCAACGCGATGTGGTGAATGAGGTACCATAGCTGGTAGCATAAATACATCGCCTTCTTTTACTGTAACGACTTCACGCTTACCTTCCTCTGTAATACATTCCACATAACAGTCACCTTTAATTTGATAAAAAAACTCATCTGAGGGATCTACATGGAAATCACGTCTTCTATTTGGACCACCTAATATCATGGCGATAAATTCCGAGTCCTGCCAAATAACCTTATTATTTACCGGCGGCTTCAACAAATCTTTATTCTCATCAATCCATTTTAGTAAATTAAAAGATTGTAATGTTTTTGACATATTTCTTCCTCCTCATTATTCCTTCTACTTATATCGTTTTGAAAGACCATCCGAGTAAAGAGCTAGACTTTTGCAACTCTCCTTGACATACATGATTTCTAATTCTTGTTGAAGATATCCGCTCACCTTCTTCACAACACACATCTTCAACTATAGAAATATTGAAGTGTTCTCGTAGAAGCTCTATATCACCCTCTCGATTTTTTCCAAATCTAAAATCTTGGCCAATATAAATTTCTACAGGACATAACCTTTGTAGCTCTTTAACAAAATAACTCGCCCTTTTTGTTACATAGGACTCATCAAAACGAATTGCAACTATATGTTCAACACCAAGATGCTGAAGACGTTTCACCTTCTCATCAATTGGCGTTAATATTCGAGCGCCTTGAAAATAAGAACGTGGTGGTGGATCAAATGTATACACAACATTTGTAATCTTTAATTCTTTCGCTCTATGAATCGCGTTTTTAATAACAACTTGATGACCTTTATGTACGCCATCAAAAGCACCAATTGAAACAATTGATCTCTTTAATACCGGTATACAGTTATCATGTATATAAATGAGTCTCACCTCTCTTTTTGGAATTAAATTTCCAAAAAACCAAACTCCTTCGAAATTAAATTCGCCGTATTCATCACACTTTGAATTATGATTTCACGATTACTTCCCTGCATATACGATATAGGTCCAACAATATTAAGCGCTGCAATTGTTCTCCCAGTGTAAGATCGAATGGGAGCTGCAATTCCATACAATCCATGCTCATTTTCATTATCACTAATTGAATAACCTTGCTTACGAATCGTCTGTAACTCTGTCTGGAATTGTTTCACGCAAGTAATTGTATTGGGTGCTCGTGGCAAAAGCCTTTTTTCTGAAGTAAATTCTAGGGGAGATGAATTAAATGAAAGCAACACTTTCCCTGTACTTGTACAATACGCAGGCTCTCTTGATCCAACATGTGTTGAAATTTGAACAGAATCCTTTGATGAAACTTTCAAAATAAATACAACATCACCACGATCAAACATGCCAATATGCACAGTTCCATTAAAATTCCTTACAAGCTCTTCTACAAGCGGAATTGCTCCACTATAAATCTCTTGCTGAAACATTACTTGATTTCCCCACTCTAACAATTTCCAACCTAATCTATATTTTCTTTGCTCATCTTGAATGAGCATTCCTTCTTCACACAACGTACGAACAAGGTGATGAACCGTACTAGCATTCATATTTAGTTTTTCCGCTATTTCAGAATTTCCTAGTACAGGTTCATCGCTCGTAAAACAATTTAGAATTTTACAAATTTTACTGATAGAAGCGATCAAATCATTTACCTCCCCTATTTCAGTTACAGTTCTCTATTTTACATGTTGTTAATAATATAAGAAGATTTACATCCTAACAGTAAAATTCTTGTTATCATCTGTTGCTCCTTCCTTTTCCAAATAAAAATGTAAGCGTAAACATTTTTATTTAGCTTAAAGCGCCTTCGGATGAACTCGATTGCAAAGCTTTCTTCACTAGAGAAAGCGATTGTTGTTTTTTGTACGCACTATAAAACATTCCCATTTTACGCACCGGATCTCCAGAATAGTAACGCTCATATTGTAATAATCGTTGTCCAAAAGCTTCACCACATAAATCCCAAGCTAATTTAAACAAGCGAACACGTTCCTCAGAAGAGACTCCTTCACGCCCGATATAATATTTATGCATATCATCTTGAATCTCAGGGTTCATAAAATCAGCGCCTGTCGGTGACATCAATAGCCCACCAGCACCAATGGTTTGAATGATTTCAATAGCCCGCGGATACATTTTAGGTAATAAACTACGTATCGTATCAAGCGGCAACCTCGCAGGAACAACTTCTCCATATGGATTCGTTTCATATTCATATTCAGCTACTTGCAAGAGAGCACGTATCGTTTCTACATCTTGCATAAGCTCTGCTAACTGGTTTTGTACATTTAAAAAACCGTCTACTCCTATCGAATCTGCTAATTTCATAGCTACTTCAGCGGCGAAAGATAGCTTAACTAACCCTCTTACTCCAGATTGATGCGCTGGTTGATGACCAATTCCCGTTTTAGGATACAATTGATTCCCAGCTTCTACACTTTGATAAATAAATACTTTATCCCATGGGATAAACACATTATGAAATACTAGTAATGCATCCATTTCCTCAAACCTTGATGCAAGTGGATGATCAAATAGAGAACGTTTTCCATCTTGCATTGGCTCACGACAAAGAATCCTTAGTCCCGGTGCATTAATTGGAACGGCAAAAGAAATTGCATGACGTTCATCACCTGGTTTAAAACTTGGATAGGAGTATATAATTACCTCATCTGTAATCGGGGCAAGTGTCGCTAACATTTTAGCACCACTAACATACATCCCTTCCTCTGTTTCACTTACTACACCTAAATGCATTGTTTCATCTTCTTGTTGATGAGAAGCCTTGCTCCGATCATTTTGCGGATTAATAATCGCATGTGTTAAAAATAAATCATTATCTCGTATATGTTTATAATAGTTCTTTATATTCGCTCCCCATTCTGGATTGAACTTCTCAAAAAACCACGCATTACTTGCCATTGAAGTAACTGTTACATTTAAAAAATCAGGTGTTCTTCCCATTAAACCAAAGGTAGCTTTTGCCCATATTTCAAATAATTCACGACGCGCTTTTAAGTCCTCATAATTTTTGGGTACTAAAAATGCATTTGAGACCCTTTCTCCTGTCTCTTCGCATATATGAGTAATCTTATCCTGATATTCTGGATTGTGCTGCATATCATATAAGTTAGCAATTTGTAAAATAGGTTCGCGAAAAACATCTTCATTTACTACATCTGTTACTTTTCTTCCACCCATCCAGATTTCAGGATTTCTTTTTCGCAATCCTTCAATATACTGTTCCCCTGTTCTAATTGCCATTCTTTCCCCTCCAATTTCCCATAATAATATACTAAAAAGTTTAGAAATCTCATTAGATGACTGAATTTTCAATTATTATATCAATTTTATTTCGTATAATTTCTCCCTTATTTCACATTATGAAATCTTAATAATTTTTTAAGCAATACGAAAAAGGAACGGTCTCCCGTTCCTCACCCATTCACTTTCTCCGCATTATTCCAATAATACTTACTAAACGCTTCCGTTAACACATCAATGGTATTATATAGTTCATCTAAAGTATTATCTACACCACCAACTTCGATTAGCATCGTATTTTTAGATAAATCTTGATTATACACTCCATCCCCGTCCTTTTTATACTTCGGAAAAATCCCTCTACTTAAACCGTAATAATTTTCATCTAAATAACTATTGATTGCCCTTGCAATTTTTTCATTCTCTGTATAATTCCCATTTTCCATTCCAATTATAAAATATAATCTTGCATACGATTTCCCGTTAATTACTTTTGTTGTTACCTTTTTCCGCTGATCATCACGATGTATATCAATTGGAAACGCAATTTTATTATTTTGCGCCAATGTTTCTTTTACATATCCATGAGACGCTTTATACGCTTGATACCATTTCCACTTTTTACTCGCTAATAAATCCCCCATATTCGTTTTATCATGAATTACTGGTATTCCTTGCCCTTCAAGCTGCTCCTTCAAACGTTCCCCTAGTAAGGACACATTTACGTCCGGGCTCGATGGGTCGGTAGCTCCTGGTAATAATGGAAAGAACGATTCCCAACTATGCGTATGATAAATGTATACTGCACTTTCACCCTGTTTCGTTCCATTTCTTTTCTGTACTGGATTTTTCTTTTCCGCTTCTGTGACTTTATCTTTTGCTACTTCTCGCTCTTTTGCTACTTCTCGCTCTTTCGTTACTTCTTCAATTGGTACACTAGATTCATTAGGTATATTCGTATAGTTCGTCCCTTCACCAGCTACGATAATGTTAGAATAATACTTCGACATACCTGGTACTTCTTTCCCGACAAACGTTCTTAAGTCTTTAATTTTCAAATCCGTCGCGATAGAGAATAATAAACTTCCAACTGACTCCCGTTTATTTATTTAAAAATAATCTGTTCCGAAATAATGATTCTCACTTTCTATCATTTGAACAAAACCTTGCATCGATACTTTTCCGAACCATTGATTCGCGTAATAAGATTTCATTGTATGTAAAAGTGAAGTTACAATAGATGCAATTACGATCACTATAAATGCATATGTAAACAATAAATATATTAATCTCTTTCCATGTATACGAGTTGAATACTTTTTCAATGTATCACCTTCTTTATACATGAATATGTACAAGCTTTATGTAATATACGCATAAAAAAGAGAAATGGCATCCCATTTCTCTTTCTCACACTTATTTCTCTTTTTCTGCATCTGACGAAGGTAACCTCTTCGCTTGTTTTTCTTTAAAGATTTCACCAATTGCACCAAGAGTACCAAGTGTTTCAATTGCATTAGATGGAATAAAGACTTTATTTGCTGGCCCTTTCGCAACTTCTGCTAATGATTCAAATGATTTATAAGCAAGTATACGTTCATCTAAATTCGCTTCACGAAGTAACTCAATTCGATTTTGTTCTGCTTTTGCGATTTCCTCAATCGCTCTTGCTTCCCCTTGCGCTTCTAATTCTTTTGCTTCTTTAATACCTTCCGCTTCTCGAATACGCGCTTCTTTATCCCCTTCAGCCATTAAAATTTTACTTTGTTTTTCCCCTTCAGCACGAAGGACCTTATCTTGTTTTGCTGCTTCAGCTTCTAAAATGATCGCACGTTTATTACGTTCTGCTTTCATTTGTTTTTCCATTGATGCTTGCACATCTTTTGGCGGGTTAATATCTACTACTTCAACACGCTCAATACGAACGCCCCATTTTTCTGTTGCTTCGTCAAGCGCTAAGCGAATTTCTGTTGAAATTTTTTCACGACCAGATAATGTTTCATCAAGTTCCATTTTACCAATAATTTGACGCATCGTTGCAGAAGTAATGTTACGAACACCATATTCATAATTGGAAATACCGTATGTCGCAAGTTCTGGTTCAACAATTTGATAGAAAATAATTGTATCAATTTCTACTTGTACATTATCTTTCGTAATTACCTTTTGTGGCGGTACATTCGTTTGTTGAATACGTAAGTCGTGATATACGCGAACTCGATCTACAATCGGTATTAATAAATTTAATCCTGGCTGCATAATACGCTGAAACTTACCAAATCTTTCAACGACCCCAACTTTTTGCTGAGGAATAATCTTAATTGTTAATGCAACAAATGTAACTACAATTAGTGCGAAAATAATCGTTAACGTTAATGCTACCATATTTATTCACTCTCCCTTTTTACTTGTAAAATAGTACTATGCCTCTTTATAACAACGATTTTTTCTCCAGAATCAATAGGAGCATCCGAAATAGCTGTCCAAGTATCTCCATCCACTTTCACAATACCGTTCACTTCACTTGTAATCGTTTGCATAACAATCCCCTTTTTACCGACAAGTTTATCTACTGTATCAGTAAAACCTTTTGCTTCTCGAAAGTTTTTTGAAATTCTTTTCGTAAAGAAAGTCAATGTTAAACTTACAATCGCACCAGCGACAACTTGTAAAAATAGTGCATCAGGAGCAAATAAGGCAATAAGACCTCCGACAACAGCTCCAATTCCAAGCCAAAGCATGTAAAAAGTAATCGACAACATTTCTGCGATAAATAAAATACCCGCTATTATAAACCAAATCACCCATCCAGCCATATGCAACCCTCACTTTCTTTCTCAATTTCTATATGTATATGAAGAAAAGAATGGTTTATCCGCCCTATCTCACACAGAGGGCGTTTGCTACAAGTTATTATACATATTCGCTGTTACAACAAGTATTAATAAAATACTATATCAATATATTCTTCATTATACATGAAAATCCCTTTCAAAAAATGACAAAATATTTAATTCTTCCAAAAACGTAATTTTCAGATTATAATTATTCTAACTAAAAAAGCATTATTTTTTTGGGAAGGTGGTATTCTTATTGCCAAAACGTTCACTAGCTTACTATTTAGTCTCCAAAATGTGTATTACCCTCGCTGACATTGTATACTTAATGATTATTACGACTCACATCTATATCACAACTAAATCAGCTACAATTACTGCTCTTTTTCCATTATTACAAGTAATCACAAATCTTATCGCGAACACATCTGCACCACTTATAATGAATCGTTTTCCATCTTATGCATTGCTATATACTCTACAATGGATTAAAACAGTTCTTTTACTATTATTAATGATATTATTTCCTATGCTATCCACAAACATCATTTCTCTTTTAACTTTCATCATCTTCATTTCATTATGTAGCGGCTGGAGCGCTCCATTATTATACAGTATTCTTCCACACCTAACGCCAAAAGAAAAGTTAGTAAAAGTAAATAGTATCTTTTCCTTTTCAACACAAATTGTGCAAGCAGCTGCTTACTCATTTACAAGTATAATTGTTCTTCTCATTGGTGTTACTTCGACACTCATGATTAATAACATATTGATGATTTTCGGATGTATTACATTACACCTTTCATTACAATCTATACAAGCTGAACGAGTAGCAGAACCCTCCTCTTCAAAAACTATTGCTTTATTAGATGGCTGGAAACTATTATTTCAGCACCCGTCTCTACGCACCGTTACATTTATGGATTTAATTGAAACTTTCGCAGGGACGATATGGATCGGTGCCATTACGATGGCATATGTAACTACCGCTTTACATAAAGGCGAAGAATGGTGGGGATATATTAATACAAGTTATTATGTCGGAACGTTAATTGGCGGGATATTAGCATGGAAAATGAGTACATATATTCAAAATAATTTAATACGCTCTATGGCGATAGGATCTCTTTTGTTTAGTATTCTTACATTTTTATACGGTGTTACGAGCAGCGGATTTATTGCCCTATTCCTTTGCGTTCTAATGGGACCATGTTATCAAATTAGAGATATTTCTCAAACGACAGTTTTACAATCAAGCGTCGCTCCTTCTTTATTATCAAAGATGTACACAGCTCACGGTGCTCTTCTCTCAACCGCTTCTGGTCTTTCTATGCTAAGTGTTGGCATAATTACTGATACTTTCGGTGTTCGCACTATTTATATCATTGCTTCTTTTCTTATTTTATGTTCAGCTTGTTTGTCTTTTCGTTTATTAAAACATCAGAGGTCACAAAAGAAAGAGATTTCTATTTAATATATATCATAAATATAATGTTTTCCGTAATTGGAGCTTCCAACTACATAACACCATAGTACATGAAATTATATGAACGTTTTTAAAATATATCTATCGTAACTTACAATATATCAAATATTCGACAATACTTTTAGCTATTAAAATAAGAGAAGGCTGCTCCCAAAAAATCCATTTTGAGCAGCCTTCTCTTTTTCCATTTACGATAAATTGGGAATCTTTCTATGCTTTGTCGCCTGTTCAAAAGCGTATGCTAGTTTAATTAATACCCCTTCACTAAAAGCAGTACTTGCAAGTGTAATCCCAAAAGGCCTCCCGCTTTTCATATATCCAGCCGGCATTGCTATAGACGGATAACCAGCTTTGGCACAAATTGTAGATCCTATATAGGAGGGAAACAGTATCGCATCAAGATTGTATTTTTTTAATGCAAAATCAATTCCTTGTTCTTGTGAAAAGTATATATCTTCTAATCTTGCATTTAAATATTCCGGATTTCTTAACGTATTAGGAAAATCTTTTCTTATTTCTAATTTATTTTGTCCATATTTCAATGCCCTTTCTTCTATATGATTATTAAAATCGATTAGTTCTGAAATCGAATGCACTGGAATATTGGAAGGTAATTTAGAAAGATAGTTATCCAAGCTATGCTTCAGTTCGTAAAGAGGTACTCCCCAACTCCATTCCCTATGAAAGGATGGAATATCGATATCTTCTATTACTGTCGCTCCTTCACTACGTAACACTTGAATTGTTTCTTTAAACAATTGTTCATCGAACTCGCCAGATTCATAATAATCTTCTGGTGCTTTGTCAAACACCCCAATTTTAGCTCCATGTAAGCCATTAATATTAAGATATTTCGTATAATCCTGCTGTGCCCTTCCTTCGCTTTTTTGAGTAGATGCATCCATCTCATCTACTCCCGTTAAGCTCCCTAATAAAATTGCAGCATCTGTTACCGTTCTAGCAAATGGTCCCGCTGTATCTTGCGAATAAGTGAACGGAATAATGCCTCTACGACTAATTAAACCAACTGTCGGTTTAATACCTACTACAGAGTTTTGAACAGCTGGGCTTAAAATAGAAGCATCTGTTTCTGTTCCAACAGATAGTACTGTTAAGTTAGCGGCAACTGCCACGGCAGACCCTGTACTCGATCCTCCAACAAACATATCATCTTCTCCTGTTCCGTAAGGGTTTATTGTTTGACCTCCCCTAGCGCTATATCCAGCCCACATTTCAAAAGACATTCCGTTTGCCAACTCTGTCATATTTGCTTTCCCTATTATAATTGCACCTGCTTCTCGCAGTTTTGTAACAAGAAATGCGTCTTGACTACTAATATTATGCTCAAGAGCAATTGTCCCTGCACTTGTATGCATAGAATCATTCGTTTCAATATTGTCCTTCAGTAAAACTGGTATACCATGTAATGGACCTCTCACACCTTTTGTCTTTCTTTCATGATCTAACGCTTCTGCAATAAAGATAGCATCTGGATTTATTTCTAAAATAGAATTGATTTTCGGACCATCTTGGTCATACTTTGCGATCCTATAAAGATAATACATGACTAATTCTTTCGACGTTAATTTTCCTTCCTCCATTGCAGTTTGTATATCATGAATTGCTAATTCTTTTTGCAATAATGTATTAAACTGAATTTTCATTCTCCTTTTATAAGCCCTTTTCTTTATGAAGTGTATCTATTAATTTTTCATTTTCTTCGCTCCTCGTATAAACAACTACTATCCCTTAAAAGAAATTCAACTCACCTATTTAAAAACCTTTAATTTCCCGAAAAATAAAAAGAGTCTGAAACGAATCAGCTTCCGCTTCAGACTCTTTTATTACTTTATATATATATCATCTAGTAAATGTAAAAACTCTCCTTGTTTACCTGCTAATTCAGGACATTTTGCAATATCAACCCATTCATAACAAAATGCTAAACCTTTATCTTCTTCACCATCACTTACTATATGTTCCCACGTATCTTTCACATCTGTTACTAATGAAACATGGAAAAAATGACGTTTTTGATATTCCTTTTTTTCTTTCACATAAATAATATAATCAGCAAGGAATCGCTCAATGTATAAATGACATAGTCCCGATTCTTCTTGTACTTCACGTAAAATCGCTGCTGTTAACGTTTCTCCTTCATCAACTGTCCCACCTGGTACTTGGATACCAGCTTCAGGTATATCACGATGTTTAAAAACGAGTAATTGCATAATCCCTTCTTTTTCTCTTGTAACATATGCATGTACCTTTTTCTTATATAACATCGTCATCTTAGCCCTCTCCCCCCAATTATTTACTTCGTTACTTCTTCAAGCGTAAGTTGGTTTTCATATAAATATGTAGCTTGCGGATTCCCCACATATCGTACGTGCCACGGTTCATATCGATAACCAGTAATCCCTTCTTTCTGTTTCGTATACCGAATAACGAAACCAAACTTATGTGCATTTTCAGAAAGCCACTTTCCTTCTTTCGTCTCTCCAAAAACTGTTTCTAATTGAAATTTAGCAGATTGAGATGTAATATCCATAGCTAACCCTGTTTGATGTTCACTCGTACCAGGAACTGCACTGGACATCGCTGTTTTTGCTTCGCCATCTTGTTTTTTATACATCGTATTTAATGCTTTTTGTCGATCAAAAGATCTAAATCCAGAGACTGCAAAAAGGAAAATACGCTCCTTATCAGCTTGCTGGAACATTTGCTCTAGCGCCATCGCTGCCTCTTTCCTCATTTTTTTCTTCTCTTGATCACCTTCACTAGAGTAACGTACTTTTGGAATAACTAAATCTGGTGGCTTATACCCATCTGGTAAACGCCTACTTTTATTTACAAGTACAAGCATCGAATTTGGATTATTAATGACTGCGATATCCCCATCCATATTAGCAATCGTTTCTTTTGCTTTTGGAAATATATTGTTTACATTTACTTCCCGCGCCTCTTGATCCTTATACATTTTATAATTTATCCCTGCTACTCCAACAATCAGTATCACTGCTACGATACCAAGTAATGTCCATCTTTTTTTCATATAACGACCTCTTATTTTAATAATTTGGCCATTTCATACTCATCGACACCATTTCCATCGATGATAAGAGCAGATTTTTTGACACCTTCTTGTTCAAATCCAATTTTACTATATAGTGCCTGAGCTCTTGTATTGTGGGCCATTACCGTTAATTCTAAACGCCATACATCATGTAATCTTGCCCACTTCTCTACTTCTTTAAACAAACTTGTTCCAATACCTCGGCCACTATACTCTTGTAAAATACCAATGACAATTGTCGCAACATGTCTCTTTCTTTGAACATCATTACCATTAGCTAAAATAAATCCAACTAATCTACCATTTTCAACTGCTACAAATATTTTTGCATATTCACTTTCTATAAAACGGTGGACCATCTTTTCTTGTTGCTCTACTGTAGTTTTTCGTTCTCCTGGTTCATATAACATAAATTTCGTTTCTTCGTCTAATTGCTTACTTAATTGTAAAAATGATGCTGCATCTTCTACTTTAATCTCCCGGATCACCTTGATCACCCTACCCATTCTGTTAGTTAAAAATTTTCCTTGTAAAAAGATTTTCTCCACTATTCCGAAAATCCCTTTCTAAATTCCTTACTATAAATAGACAAATTTCGATATTGCTATAATGATAGGAAATTATGTCTATAATGTGACATATCTTTTTAACCATAACTTATACTCAAAAAGAAAAAACGTAAGCTTCTCACTTACGTTTATCCATTCACTTTTTCAGCTTGCCAAAAATATTCTCCAAATGCTTTAGCAAGAACATCAATTGATCTATTCAATTCTTCATCCGTATTATCTACGCCACCAACTTCAATTAAAATCGCCTGTCCTGATAAGTCTTGATTATAAACACCATTACCTGTTTGGAAACCTTTTTGAATAACACCTCGGCTCACTCCCGGATATTTCTTACTAATCGTCTCATGTAAAGCCGTTGCTAATTGTAAGTTTTTTTCATAGTTTTTGTTACCTTTCCCAATTACAAAAGCAAGCTTCGCATATGATTTATCTCCAATTGTTTTTGTCGTGACGTTTTTCCGGGCACTATCACGGTGTAAATCAAAAAAGTATTGAAGTTCTTTATTTCCAGTCATAGCTTGTTGTACAATTTCTCGTGACATTTTGTAAGAACTATTACTGTTTAATCCTTTACTTATTAACTTTTGGCCGACATCAGTCTTATCGTTAGTAGCACCTATACCTTCACTTTCCAGTTGTTCCCGAAAACGATCACCGACTATTGAAATATTCGTTACAGAACTCGTTGCTTTATTCGGATCTGGGTCATTCGTTAAGTTCAGTAACGGCAAATAAGATTCCCAACTATGTGTATGATAAATAAATGCAACTTGCCTTTTCCCCGTTGTTTGAGCTGGCTGTTTCTTCTCTTTATTCGGATCAGGCTTAGGAACTTGTCCAGTTTCTCCAGTCCGTTCCTTCACTACTTCTTCAAGAGGAACGCTCGACTCTATTGGTAAGTTGGAGTAATTTGTTCCTTCACCTGCTATAACGATTTCCGTATCATACTTTCCAAATCCCGGAAGTTCCTTTCCAACAAAACTACGTACATCATCAAAACGTATATTCGTTGCCATCGAAAAGAGGAATGAGGAAATAGAAAAGTCTTGATTCAAATTCCGGTACTCTTGTGTAAAGTAATGATTCTCTTTTCCAAGAACATACATGTAACCATTCATTGACAACTCATTTAACCAATTATATAAATACGTTGACTTCGTCTCTTTCATAGAAGTTACCATCATACTAATAAGAAAAAAAGTCGCTAATACCGTAGTAATAATAAATAAAATTAACTTGCGTACGCTCGTTAATTTCACATAAAAAAAACCTCGATTCATACTATCACCCTCTCTATTTCAAGTTATGTACAAGCTCTAGAGAATAGACCGCTTAAATTTCGGCTATATTGTTAACGAGGTGAAATGAATTGAAGCTATTAATAGGAACATTACCAATCGTTCTATCATTTATTTTTTATTTACTTGCTATACACCGTAAAATTCGTATTGCACTTCATATTTTTGCGTACATAGCATTGTATGTACTCGGGACAATTATTTCTATTAATATATATGATGTTTTAATACAACATCTTGTTTTCATGACGAGCATTCATGGTATTTTACTAAATCCATTATTCCTTATTTCCGGAGCATATGTAGGAATATACACTTTGTCCCTAATATTGTCTCAAATTATTACGAAACTACTGAAAATAGAAAATGGAGAGTAATAAAATGCAGCCACCGTTCATCTGTCATACATGCAAAAAAAGAATAGTGAGAAAGCAAGATCTTATTACTGCTACATGGTACTTCCGCTTTTATTTATTTCACAATATTTGTTTTAAGCAGCAGAAACTATTTACCTCTCGCTTTATCCCTATTAATACACTCTTTAGTTTCTTTCTTATTATATATGGACTTATCGCTGGCAGCATCCTAATGTTCACAGAGCCATCTATAATTTGGCTTATTTTTTTGATTCCTATATTATATCGGCTTCTTTCTTATTATTACGTAGAGCGTTATTTCTCTAAATAACTGGTAGACTGCCCCCTAGGAATACTTAAACACGCCCAATCGGTTTCTTTTAACATTTTACCAATGTAAATGATTTGTCCAATATGTAAAGCATAATGTGAAATTTGCCTTTCAATCGCTTGCATGACAGTATGTTCTTCTCCACGAATGTATACTCTCTGCAAAATCTGATCCGGTGTTAAATTATCCATCGCTTTAAAAACATATTCCCATCCTTCCTGCCACGCAGCAAGAGCTTCTTGTTTTGAATTGTAGCCACCCTCAAATTCACCATCTCGATTACGATCGGTTTTTTCACCATCCGACGTTAAAAAATCCGTCCATCTGGAACGCATATTACCATGTAGATGCTTAATAATAATGGCAATACTATTCGTCTCCTCATGAGAAGACCACATGATTTGTTCATATGATAATTGAGAAAGTGCCCGTTCTCCTTGCTTCTTTGTTGCTTTGAAATTCAAAATTGCACATTGCAAATATTCTCGTCCGATATCCAAATTAACCCCTACCTTCACACTAACTTATTTTCGTTCCATTCGGTAGTTCCATATTTGGCTGAAGTAAAACAACATCGCCAGCTTCAGGAACACCACCCAGTACAAGTACTTCGGATTTAAATCCTGCCACACGCTTTGGCGGGAAATTTACAACAGCAACAACTTGCTGACCAATTAACTCTTCTGGATTATATCTCTTAGTAATTTGAGCGCTTGATTGCTTAATCCCTAGCTCGCCAAAATCAATTTCTAGCTTAATTGCAGGAACCCTCGCCTCTTTAAATTCTTCAGCCATTCTCACCGTCCCAACCCTTATATCCAAAGTTAAAAAATCTTCAAAATTAGCCATTTTATCATTCCTCCCAATTATTACTTAGACAAAATACAAAAATCCCCTTCAAAAAAAGAAAGGCGCCTAAGCACCTTTCTTTTGTAATTCACTTGATTCATTTGATTTATAGAAGAAGTAACCGAGTACCCCGCCAATACATGATGGGATTAACCATCCTATTCCTTCTTTATATAAAGGTAGCATTTGCAGTACATTTGAAATTGCGTCAATTTTTATATTTGCACTTTCTAAACCATTAAACAAGCTAATTGATAATGCACCTAAAATAGCTCCAATGTAAATTGTATTACGCTTTCCAATCCATGTATGGAAATACGAAAGTACGATTAATACAATTGCAACTGGATAAATGATCATTAACACTGGTAAAGTTACTGCGATTAATTGTGTTAATCCTAGGTTAGATACAACTAAACTAAACACACATACCATCGTTACAATCGTTTTATGCGAAAGTTTTGGGAACAAGTTTGTAAAGAAGCCCGCACAGGCAGATGTTAATCCAACAGAAGTTGTTAAACAAGCGAGTATAATAACAAGACCTAATAAAATTTTACCACTTGTTCCATATAACTCATTTACAACATTCGTTAAAATAAGACCACCGTTCTCTGAAACACCAAGTGATGTGCTTGTAGAACCGAGATACGCAAGTGATAAATATATTAACGTTAAGCCTAATACAGCAATAATACCTGATACGACTGTTATTTTTGCAATTTGTCCACTCTCTTTTATCCCTTTAGAGCGAATAACTTGTACAACAACAATTCCAAAAACAAGAGCACTAATTGCATCCATCGTTAAATACCCTTGAATAAACCCACCAAAGAAAGCATTTTCTTTATAAGCAGCTAACGGTGCAGCCGGAGTTCCAATCGGATCAATAATTGCCTTTCCGACAATAACTGCAACTATTAATACTAATAATGGTGTAAGAAACTTTCCAAACCAATCAACTAATTTAGATGGATTTAATGATAAATACCACGTTATTCCGAAGAAAACTATAGTGAATAAAAATAGCATGTACCATTCTGAAACCATTGCTTCTGATAAAAACGGCTTCATCCCCATTTCAAACGAAACAGCCCCTGTACGTGGGATTGCAAAGAATGGTCCAATTGCTAAATAACTAACGAGTGGAAAAACAAACGCAAATATAGGGTGAACCCTTGAAGATAACGCTTTCAAGTCCCCCTCTACAAACGCGACAGCTGTGACAGCTAGTAGGGGAAGTCCGACTCCCGTTACAAGGAATCCAATTGTAGCAATCCAAACATTTTCTCCAGCTTGTTGCCCTAAAACTGGTGGAAAAATTAAATTTCCTGCTCCTAAAAATAATGCAAATAACATTAAACCAATTGCTAGCGTATCACCTGGCCTTAATCGTCCCTTCATTTCTTTAAATTGCATAGCACTTTTACATTGTTTTTCTCTATTCTCACAATATGCTATGCATCCTCCTCTCTGTTCATGATCATAAAATATGCCCCTTACAAAGCAATGTCTTTCTCCATAATTTCTCCATCCCCCTTTTAATTACTCTAAATAACGAATTTTGATTTTTTCGAAAATTTAAATCATTAGAGTGTTATAACGCGGAGTTTAGTTGTCAGACCTCTTTGCTTTTATCACACATATAGTAACATATTTAGTTGAAAAATAAAAACATAATTTTTAATGGAATTTTTCGAAAATCAAAATTATCCACACTTATCTACTCTATTTTATTCTATTACACAAATATTTTTTAAAATCTATGTATTTGTATGTTTTGTTATCTTTGAATAACTTTATGTAAGGACTATAGCAAAAGCCATCCCAAAAATAAGATGGCCAATAAACGTTAATCTATAGTCTCCACTTCACGTGGATTATTCATCTCTTCAACATACACAACTCTAAATCCATGATCTTCTAAATCCTTTAACAATGTTTCTAATTCAGCATCTTTAAATTCTTCTCCTAATGTAAACATAATTCTACGTACTAATAACGCGTCATTATCAAAAGTCATCAAACTTTGAATACCAGTGTATTTCTTTAACACTGTCGATAATTTTTGAATTGCTCCATTATAATCTTGTGTTCCAATCATGACAGAATATTTACTAGAATGAACGCCCCATGCATCTTCTAATAATTCAAAAACTTTTTTATGAGTTAGGATTCCAAGGAAAATCCCTTTTTCATCGACTACTGATAAATACGGTAGTTTTTTTATTGTAAAAAATATTTTAAAGAACGAAGAGTCTTCTCTTACGTATCCATCTTTATCGTTCAATAATTGTAATAAATTATCTTCAAGTGAACCTTTATATTCTAAAATATCTACTTTGTATACATTTCCTAAAAATTTCTCTTTTTTTTCATCTAATACTGGTACACAACGATACCCTGTTTTATTTAAATGCTCCAGCGCTTCCCCTACCGTAATTGAACTTGAGCAAAATAAAACTTCCCTTTTCGGCACATAATTCCCTTTAATCCTCATAAAAAGCCTCCTTATGTTAAAATACTTTCTGTGCCATAACTATATTATATTTTCAGAAAAAAATAAATAATTTATTTTATTTTTCTGAAAATTTTTCGTTTTTTCGTCATAATTTATTCATGAATCATACACTTTTATTAAGTGAAATTTTAATCAGTAGGGATTTTGTCCACGCCCACTGGTTAATTAGCTCATACCAATCCGGTAACTCTTCAATATGGAACATTCTCTCACAGTTACTTTTAGAAAAATATATTGTAACTTCCTTAGAAAAAAGCTAAAATAAGAATAAGAATTTTCTGAATATTCAAAGAGTAGGTGATTGTATGTCCTTATTGCGCTCACATATATGTAAATTTATCGTTGGTGTTTTTATTATTTTCGTCATAAGTCCTATTCCAGCTTTATTCATTACACATAATTTCTCTTACTTAACTGGCTTTATAAGCATTTTTCATAACTTCACACAACTTTCTTCCATTTCGATTCCAAGAATCGATTGGATGCATGAACCTATCTTTTTCTCAGCAATTCCGATGGTACATACACAAAATATGATACATACTTCTAGTCATTCGACTCCTCTATTCCCCTACATATGGGAAATATATTTTTTATCGATTGTTCGTTTCACTTTCACTCTTGCAATCGGTTTCTTTATAAGTTTAGGAATCGGCCATCTATTTTTAAAAGCACCGGACTCAGTAAGAAAGTACACTTCTTTATTGCGTTGGATACCATATTCTTTTAGCGCTGTATTATTACAATGTTCAGTCCTATTATTACTTCTCTACATCGCAAAATTCATAAATCTTCCTTTCTTCTCATCTTTTATCATCGTATGTAGCACTTCCATGATTATCGTTATGCAAGCAATAAAAAAATGGCTACCTTTCTTAAATAATACAAATGAATACGAAATAAAAAATTCAGCTTTCCTTGTTGATACGTTATTTATGGCGCTTACTTCCAATCATAAATCTATTTTAAGTTCCATTATTCTTTCCTTCGTTTTTATGGAGTGTGTTTTTCACGCAAACGGACTCTTACAATTTATCGTTCAATTTGGCGGAAATGCACCTATAGTTGTCGCAATTGGTCTATTACTTCTTTACATCCCATACAGCGTCTTATCTTTTCTCCAAACTCTATGGACAACAAACTACTCCAAACAGCAAACATATACTTTAGCAAGAAGTATTTCAAAACCATAACGTAGAATAACCGTCTACTTTAAATTAAAAGTAGACGGTTATTCCTTTTATATAGAGGACAAAATAACAGCAAATTTAAAAAACACTTTAGAAACCTACCAATATTTACCCATTTCCTTTGACTAATCTTTTCATTTGGATTTATTATAAAAGTATAACATAATTGCAGGAGGTGACATCTTTATTCCAACTTAGGAGTAGAGAACACACTTGGACATATTAAATATTTTTCTCATCTTTATACTTATCCTTATTTCTGGCTTTTTCGTTGCATCAGAATTCGCTGTTGTAAAAGTACGAAAAAGTCGAATCGATCAGCTTGCAAATGAAGGTAATAAGCAGGCATTAGCTGCAAGAAGCGTCTTATCTAACTTAGATGTTTATTTATCTGCTTGTCAGCTCGGTATTACTATTACTTCTTTAGGACTTGGTTGGCTTGGTGAACCAACTGTGGAACATTTACTACGACCACTATTTGAAAGAATCAACATTACTGGAGCAATGGCTAACACGTTATCCTTTATTATTGCTTTTAGTATTATTACTTTTTTCCATGTTGTATTAGGAGAGTTAGTTCCTAAGTCTTTCGCAATCCAAAAAGCAGAAGCAATCACTTTAAAATTTGCAAGACCGCTTATTTTATTTGATAAAATTATGTATCCATTCATCTGGCTATTAAATAGTTCGGCAGTATTTTTCACCAAGTTATTCGGTTTAGAACCTGCAAAAGAAAACGAACTTGCCCATTCTGAAGAAGAACTGCGACTTATTTTAGGTGAAAGTTATAAAAGCGGCGAAATTAATCAAACCGAATATAAATATGTAAATAATATTTTTGAATTTGATGATCGTGTCGCTAAAGAAATTATGGTACCTAGAACTGAAATGGTTTGCTTATCTACTGAAAATACGTTAGAAGAGAATATGGAAATCGCCGCAACTGAAAAATATACACGCTATCCTATTATTGAAAAGGATAAAGATGATATTATCGGTATGATAAATACGAAAGAGATTTTTCACAATCAAACAAAAGGCATTTACAAACCACTTGACGCGTACATACATCCTGTTTTAACTGTATTTGAAACAGTTCCCATTCGTAAAACGTTAATCCACCTTCAAAAGAACCGCGTACAAATGGCAATTGTTATGGATGAATACGGTGGAACAGCTGGACTTTTAACGATGGAGGATATTCTTGAAGAAATTATCGGAGAAATTCAAGATGAATTTGATACAGACGAATCACCAATGATTGAAAAGCGTACTCCAAAACTAACTGTTTTAGATGGAAAAGTACTCATTTCTGAAGTAAATGATATGTTTGGTCTGCATATCGATGATAGTGATTTAGATACAATTGGTGGTTGGCTTCTCTCTCAAGCAATCGATTTAAATATTGAGGCTGGCTATTCGGTTGAATATGCTGGTTTTCAATTTAAAGCATTGGAACTTGATGGGCATCAGATTAAAAAAATTGCTGTACATAAATTAGATACTATAAAGGAGTTATAAAGTGACTGTTTTACTAACAATTTGTATCATTGCTTGTTTCATTGTTTCATTTCTTGCCTTTATTTACCCCATTATTCCTGGCATCCTTGCCGTATGGGCTGGCTATTTCATTTATCATTTTGGAATAAATGGCGGAGAGTTAACGATATCTTTTTGGGTTATTCAAGTCATTTTTACACTCTTCATTTTTGTTGCTGACTTTATAGCAAATGGATACTTCCTAAAAAAATATGGAAGTTCTAAGTGGGGCGAACGAGTCGGCATGGTTTCTATTATTGTCGGATCGTTCTTCTTTCCACCATTTGGTCTTATTATCATACCGTTCTTATCAGTATTTATAACAGAACTAATGCATAAAAAGACGCCAAAAGACGCCTTTTTAGTCGGAATTGCAACTGTAGTTGGTTTTTTGAGCAGCACAGTAGCCAAAGCAATTCTCCAAATCATTATGATTATCATCTTTGTATGCTATATCATTTTTTAACCATCCCTATTTGGGGATGGTTTTTTAATATGAAATACCTACTCGACTTCTCTCGTATAAGTTTTTATAGCGTAAGCTCCATGTAAAATAAGCTGTATCACCAACTGTTATTTCAGAGCCATCAGCTGGCAACATATCTTTTTCAGTTCGATATACACCTGTTACTTCACCATCTATTAAATACGTTGGACAAACAACAGTCCAACTTAGTTTACTATTTTTCAACGCTATATACGCAGCTAAATGATCTTCCGCAGCTGTGGTTGTTTTCCTTTTCGATTCCTTTGACCGGAAACGATATATACTTGGATTTGTTCGCGCCTGTAAAATACCAGCCGTTCCTATTGTAACTATTTTCTTTATACCTTCTTCTTCCATACACTTTATAATATTTGGCAAACTCTTTGCTAACGTCCCATTCTGATCCGTTCCAAGAGCACTAATTACAATATCACATCCTTTCAATGCTTCCTTTATATCATTTCCGTTTAATACATTTCCCTCAATAATACGTAACCTTTCATGCTCTATTTCCATTTTACTCAAATCACGAACTAATACCGTCACTTCATATGAATCATGTAATGCTAACTTCATAATGTGTGAACCTACTCTACCTGTCGCTCCTAATATACATACTTTCATATACTATCCCCTCTTCAATTCTTTCTCTCTATTTTTCCGCAAAACTTACAAATATACAACAAAAAAGCTCCCTCGTATATGTGAGGAAGCTCTGTTATCCATTTATTTCTTTTCTTTTGAATCAGAAGACTTCTCTGTTCCACTTGTTTCTTTATCTTTTTTTTCATCTTGCTGTGTTGTCGTTTCATCCTCTTTCTTTTTATCCTCACCTTTACTACAACCTACCATTAATAAAGAACTTGCAAGTGCCATAGCAGTTAATGACTTAACCCATTTGTTCATTTGCGTTTCCTCCTTTTGATAGAATATGTACAACCCTATATTACTCTTCATTTTTAAAGGGAAGATTTAAAAATAGTAAAGATATGGTAAACTTTTGTAAATTTACCGATAACAAAACCGGTTTTCTCAATTCTTCTAACTAACCCTTTCATTGAACGAAAAAAAACTAAGGCACCTTTCATTCCGCCTTAGTTTTTCATGCAAACTTCTCATTTTCATATACATGTTTAATCTTATAATCCTTCTTCATAACATATTGCCAAACACTATAAGCATAACGATTCATTTTTACAAAACAATTTTCCAAAAAAGAACGAAACTCTGGGTTCGCAACTTCCACTGCCACTTGAGCAAACTTTAATGCCAATCGTTTCAAATGTGAAATATAGCAAATAGCAATCCCAATATCCCCTGTATATTCATTATCTGTTTCCATAGCTATTTCAGTAAAATCAGGCCACATTTGTTCACAAGTTATATGCTGTACATTTTCTCCTTCTTGAAAATTCACTTGTTCATTATATGCCTGCAACATATACGGTAAATGATGCTGTAATATATCCTTTAATTCTTCATCTCGAACCATGCTCGTATACTCTCCAACTTTATATATAAGCGTGTAACTATATCTCATCAATTCTTTCATACAATCCATTAAAGTACTCCCTTCCTATTTCATCTATATACTATAAATATGATGCGATAACATTCGCTATTCTTGCTAGAAACCAATCCCAGCTACTAATTTTCTCAAAATCTGCTTCAGAATATCTTTTAGATTTATGAAAATCTTCCTCAAGTCGGCTCCATACTTCTGCTACTACTTTCTTATCATAAATAAAGCAGTTAGATTCAGTATTTAAATAAAAACTTCTATTATCAAAGTTTGCTGTACCGACATCAACAATTTCATCATCAATAATTGTTACTTTCCCGTGAAAAAATCCATTTCGATATTGATAGATTTCTGCCCCTGCCATAAGCATTTCTTTTAAATATGGGTAAGCTGCTTGTTTCAGCATTACAGCATCACTCTTAAACGGGACGAGAATTTTTACACGAACACCTCGATTTAATGCATCTTTTAGCCCCTGCATCATTTCTTTACTCGGTACAAAATATGGTGTGGCGATTATTAAGGAATGTTTCGCCTTCTTTAATAGTGCCCCATATTCCTGCCATAAACCTTTTCCATTCGAAAATACGTATTGATATTTTACATTTCCTTGTACAGGTAAACCATGATGTATAGGGAGCTTTTCTCCCGTATCTTCCTGCCAATCTTCCGTAAATTTCCGTTCCATATCAGCAGCTCCATCCCCTTCGATGCGTACATGATAATCACGCCACGGACCAAATTTAGGATCCTGTCCAAGATACTCCTTGCCGATATTAAAACCACCGATGTACGATACTTTCCCATCTATAGTAACAATGCGTCTGTGATTACGTTGATGCAAAGAAAAAAATAAATTTTTAAATTTAGGGGTTTTACTGAATGTAAACCTCACGCCTTTTTCTTTTAATTGACTAATTATCTTTTTCTTAAGCTTATATCCACCTATCCGGTCTACTGACAATTTCACATCTACACCACTAGATGCTTTTTTCTCTAATAACCGTAAGAACTCTTGACTTGCTTCATCTTTACCTACAATATAAAAATGAATATATATGTACTTTTCTGCGCGATTTATATCATCAAATAAATTCCTATATAACTCATCACCGTTCGTATATAGTTGAAAATCCCCTGATCGAATTTTTTCTAATTCATAACTACTAGCCATTTTTTTCCCCATTTCCACATCGATGTTCATCCAAGTGAATACACCTATAAAACAAAGTATTACAATGACAAAGTGCTTCATGGATAAATTCCTTTCTCCACATACTGTTATTCCTATATCTTTCCTTTTTTAAAACATTATCATACAAAAAATATGTCATTACATGATATACGTCCATATCAAACAAGAGCTCATCTGCATATTGTATGTTGTATCTTAAAATAAAAGGAGGAAATAACAATGGGCTTCGCACATGGTAATGGATTTGCGCTACTAGTTGTATTATTTATCCTCTTAATTATCGTCGGTGCTGCTTGCTTCTGCTAAGCAGTTATTGTAAGACGATATGCGGATGAAAAAACTATAAAAGCGGACACCTATTTTTAGGTGTCCGCTTTTCATTTCAAAACTTTTTTCGCCTATTATTGAAATATTAAACGAAAAGAAAAAGTATTTATCATCAAAAAGTTAGCAGTTTAGCTACTTTCTTACTCTCTGCCTTACGAATATGGCGCTGTTCTGCACGTAATACAGCAATTCGATGTAATTCTTTCTCCTCTTCTGTTTCTGGGATAACACGCGGTACAGGAACTGGATTATTCTCCTTACTCAGTGCAACAAAAGTAACGAATGAAGTTGCCGCTACACGTTTTTCACCTGAAATTAAATTTTCCGCTACCACTTTAACAAATATCTCCATAGATGTTCTTCCCGTCCAAATTACGAAAGATTCATAACTTACACAATCTGTTGAACGAACTGGATGTAAGAAGTCTACCCAATCCATAGACGCTGTGACACATTCCATTCTTGAGTGTCTCGTTGCTGAAATCGAAGCAACCATATCCATCTCCGCTAATATTTTCCCACCAAATAGCGTATTATGATCATTTAAATCCGTTGGAAATACTCGACTCGTTTTAAACACTCTTGATTCATTTGCAGTTTTCCCCTTTACTTCTGTCATTGTTATCGCCCCTTTAATTATTTATCCCTAATATTTCAATAATTACTACACTAAGTGAATTACATGTTTAATATTAACAATCTTTAGAACTTTTAGTCCATAAAAAAGAACCGATTTTATCAATCGGCTCCTCTAAATACATATTGTTCTTTCGGCTGTTCAACTTTATTCCATTTCGTTACTTCTAACACAGGAATGTTCGCATGAAACGGCTGGTAAAATTCAGTTGTTATTTCTCCTTCTACCTGAATCCAGTCATCATTATTCCACTCTACACCTTCTGGTTTTTTTACTAACATACCATATACACCAGAATCCGCTACGCAATGTATAATACCGAAACGGAATAAGAAATATTGTTCTTTTTTTGAAGAGTCATCGCGGAAAACAAACCCTTTAAAAGATAAAGTTTTACCAGTAAACTCACCAGGATAATTATAAATTGTCTCCATACCCTTGAGGAAATCCTCATCTTTTAATGCAATATTGTCTTTTGTAACAAACTCTTTCTTCCCTTTTTCCATTACACCACGATATCCTTCTTTTCCGTAATAAATACTCGTATCTGGTCTTAAGAATTGTCTTGTCATAAATGGATCTTTACTTTCCGCTTGTGCAACTGGAAAATGAAACCCCTTCGCTTTAACAATGTCCGAATCTAATGTTGCAATTGGGAAAAATAATCCTGAAATAATCGGGAAACAGAACAATGTGTACGAAAATGCTTTTTTCCACCATGTATTTTCATCTTTCGAATGATCGTGCCCACAATGACTATGATCACAACTACAATCTTGTTTCTCTTTTTCCTTTTGATGCTCTTTCTGGAAAACGATAATAATTTGTACAAGCGTTAAGAAACCTAAAATAATAGCTGCAGTTTTTGATAAATAAGCATACTTCATATTTATATATTTCGTAATGTTACCGGAAATATGAAGCTGCCCAATTAAAATTGTGAAACCTAGTAATATATATACCCGAAACATAACCTACCACCCCATCGCATAAATGAGTAGTGAGCTTGCATAAACAACAAGTGTAACTGTAACTATCACAACAATTACAAATCTTGTTTTAAATGTCGCAAGCATCATAAACATATTTTTAATATCCACCATCGGTCCATAAACGAGGAACGCGACAAGTGACGCTGTTGAAAATGTACTTTGGAACGAAGAAGCAATAAATGCATCTGCCTCTGAACAAAGTGATAATATATAAGCAAGTCCCATCATTACAGCTGATGAAGAAAACGGACCTTGCCCAATAGCAAGCAACGTTGAAGTTTGTACAAACGTTTGAACTGCGGCAGCAATTAACGCTCCTAACACTAAATATTTACCCATTGAGAAAAATTCCTCAACAGCATGTGTACATACATCCCACATTTTTTTACGTAATGGACGCTTATGGTTCACTTCTGGGAAGTGGTCATCTCTTAATTGATGCTCTTTAAACATAAATGATAATATAATTCCAACAATAATTGCTACGACAATCGCTACAATAGAGCGATACCATACCATGTGCATACTACTCCCAAAGGCAACATATGTTGCAAACAATACAACTGGATTAATAATTGGTCCAGTTAGCATAAATGCAATTCCAGCATATGGCGGAACACCTTTTCCAATTAATCTTCTTACAATCGGAACAATTCCACATTCACACCCAGGAAACATCATTCCTAAAAAAGTAGCTAATAGAACAGACAGAAATCGATTCTTAGGCATCCACTTTGCCACCATATCTTCTGTCACAAACATTTGAATGAATCCTGAAATAAATACACCAATTAGCACAAACGGAAGTGCTTCGATTAATATCGAGATAAAGATTGTATTCATTTGCAGGAATGCTTTCGGTAATTGAAACAATTCCATGATGTATGTCCTCCAACTTTTCATTAACAATATGTAATTTTAACCCCATTTTATTATTTGGACAAGACTTATACGGAATTCAAAACCTTAATACATATTACATTTTACAAGTTATATTCTATTCCAAAATCGAGATTTTATAGCAAAAAAGCTGTTCTAGCGCAGTTTTATAACTATGCTAGAGCAGCTTTCTTATGGTTAAAAGTAACGTTTCTTCCAAAAAACAAATGCTAAAGCGAAAGATAATGTTACACATATTATTATTACAATTACAAAACCTTGAGCCTCACCTTCAAACGGAACCTTTACATTCATTCCAAAGAAACTAGAAACCATTGTTGGTAATGATAAAATAATTGTAATAGAAGTCAACAGTTTCATAACACTATTTAAATTGTTAGAAATAACCGAACTAAATGTATTCATCATCCCGCTTAAAATGTGACTATATATTTCTGCCATTTCAATTGCCTGCTTATTTTCAATTAATACATCTTCTAATAAATCTTGATCATCTTCATACATTTTTAAAAATGTACTGTTACGCATTAATTTTTGAATAACAATTTTGTTAGCCTTTAATGATGTTGTAAAGTAAACTAAACTTTTTTCAAGGCCTAGCAACGTAAAAATTTCTTTATTTTTCATCGACTGATTTAATTGGTGCTCTAAATCGATAGTTTTTCGATTAATTTGCTTTAAGTATCTTAAATAATAAGTAGAAATTGTATATAAGAGCTGAAGTGCGAATCGCGTCTTTTTAAACGTATAAAACTCCTTAATACGTTGATTAATAAAGCGTTCAAAAATTGGATTTTCTTCTAAACAAATTGTAACAAAACAATCTGGCATTACAATCATACCTATTGGAATCGTGTCATATATCGAATTTCCTTCTTCATCATGTCTAACTGTCGGAATATCCACGATAATTAAAGTATTATTGTCTTCCTTTTCAATACGAGAGCGTTCTTCATCATCCAAAGGGTCTTTAATGAAATCTAAGTCTACATTTAAAGTTTGTACTAGATACTGAATTTCTTCTTCAGTTGGATGAAGTACATTAATCCAGCAACCCTTTTGCATTTCCTCAATCTCTTGTAGTTTTCCGTTTCGGTCTGTTAAATAAATATTTAACATACTATCACCCCGATTCTTTTTACATGTAGGAATCTGCCTCACTTAAACAACAGTTTTTGAACCGCCATTTTCAGCATATGAAACAAACGATTAAATTTCAATAGAAAAATTATTTTGAAAACGTTTTTTTAAGAAAAATCTTGTAAACATAGAAAAAGACAGAGTGTTCTCTGCCTTTAAAAAAGCTTATGTTGCCTTTATAACATATTTAGAAAGCATCCACAAGTTAAAACCAACTGAAATCGTATAGCCAGCGTATGTTGAAATGATAAAACTTACAAAATCAAAATAAGGTAGCAATACAATATTTAATACTATCTTTACAATAATTCCGATTACTAATCCTAGCACTGTTTTCTGTTGTTGATTAATTCCTTGTAACATCGCAGCAGTTACCGTAAATAGTGAAAATAGTATACAAGCAGGGGCATAATATTGCAAAATGATACTCCCCATCTCCGGATCATTTCCAGCGCCAAATAATAGAGTATATACTGGCTTTGCTAATACCATCATTCCTATTGCTGCCGGTACCGTGATCCCCACCACCAATAAATTCGTCCTCGTAAAGTGTTTATACAGTAGCTTCTCATTTCCCGCTGTATAAGCTTTCGTCATCTCTGGTACGAGAGACATACTAAAAGCCGTCGCAACAGAAACTGGGATTAGCACAACCATCTGAACAAGGCCAATTATCGCATTAATCTTTTCTGCTTCTCCTTGCATATACCCTACTTGTATTAATAGTTTATTGATTGTAAATGTATCAATTGTTTGATACAACGGAATTGCCAAACCGACTACAACAAATGGGATGGAATATGTAAATAACTCTTTATATAATGAAAAAAAAGATTTCGTTGTCTGGGGAATACTTGCTATCTCCTTTTGTTTCAAGTATTTTCGCCTTTTCATATAATAAGCACTCAAAATAATTAATCCACCTACTGCACCCATAAATGCTCCAAAAGTCGAAATACCAACCGCTAACGACACTGATTCTTTTAAAACATATAAAACAACAAAACTTCCTATCAAAATCGTTAAAACACGAAAAAACTGTTCGACAACAACACTCAGTGCCGACGGTCCCATCGATTGGAATCCTTGAAAGAATCCCCTCAATAAACTCATTACTGGTACAAGTATTAACGCAAAACTTACAATTTGAATATTGTGCGTGACAGCTACCACACTATTCCCCGACTGATCATTTCCATCAATCACAAGTTTAGCTAAATGTGGTGCTAACATATATAATGCTAAACAAGAAATAACGCCCATAATGACCATAAAAACGATACCACTCTTTAGTACTCTCTTAACAGTATGATAATCATTGAGTTGATCATACTTTGAAACCATCTTTGAAACGGCAAGTGGTAATCCCATCGTTGCAATACTCAACATTATTGTATAAGGACGGTATGCATACGTGTATAATACGTAGCCACTCGTACCCACCATTGCTGTAAATGGTATAACATATATAAACCCTAACATTTTAGATATCATCGTTGCCATCGTTAAAAATATCGTTCCACGTAAAAACGGTGATCCTTTCATCACATTCCCCCGCTACGCTTTATTATTACACATTATGGACAACTTCTTTTTTTTAGAACTGGAACAAATAAAAAAAGCCAATGAAAAATCATTGACTTTAACGAGTTGTTTTTCTCTTTTTCAAATACTTTAAACCGAAGTAAAGAGCTATAAATAGGACTGCTCCTATAATTATGTAATGTGTATAATCAGATGCATACTCTTTAATATGACGCCAATTTCCACCAAGCTTTTCTCCTAAGTATATAAATAGAATTGACCATGGGATAATCGCTACTACTGTATAAAGTGTAAAGAGTTTTAAAGGCATCTTTGCTAATCCTGCCGGAATAGATATTGCATGACGTACAACTGGGATAAAACGTGCCGAAAATATTACTCCAGCTCCATAACGCTTAAACCAATTTTCTGCTATGTCTAAATGATGTTTATTAATAAGCAGATATTTTCCATATTTCTCAACAACCGGACGCCCTCCGTAATATCCAAGCCAGTATAAAAAGATTTGTGCTAAAGTACCACCGATTGTTCCCGCGATAACAGCCCCGACAAAACTAATTTTTTCTTGCGCAACTAAAAACCCTGCATACGAAAGAACAATTTCACTTGGAATTATTTCAATCATTAAACCTAGTGCTACCCCGAAGTATCCTAGACTTGCAAAGAATTGTAATAACTGATCTATTATATTCGCTAACATATTCTTTTCTATCTCCTTTTTTCTTCACATACCCTCCATTATCACATAAAGATTGCCATCTGCCAATATAATCATGTGAACCTCTTCATCTGAATCATAGATTTTGAAGAGGAATACGCCTTCTTATTTTTTGTTAAAAGAATATGTACAACCTTTTTTCAATATAACCTTGGCATGATACAAAATTAACTTTACTATCCCTCTATTTACGGGCTTGTCGACTAATAATCAACGTAAATATAACAAACGAGACCGATTAATTATTAGTCCAGTAGCCTTTCTTTATTTCTATCTTTCATATACGCAAACATTTCTTTAATTTGCCATTCTGTATTTCTAGCATTTGATAAATCAGGTATTTCGTTTTCACTAAAGAAATCTATATCTTCTGTTTCAATGCTTAATTTCTTTTCTCCACCAACAATCTCACAACCTATAAAAATTTTATATACATGTGTAGCTGATAGAGATGGTTGATGTTTTTCTTTATCGAATATAGCTAGTAGCCTAAAATGATCTACCTCATAGCCTGTCTCTTCTAAAACTTCTTTAGTAGCGACTTCTGTTGGAGTATAACCAACATCAGCCCATCCACCTGGTAATGCCCAACTCCCATCACTTTTTTCTTTCACAAATAATAATTTGTCATTTTGAAACACTACCGCTCGTATATCAACTTTAGGAGTTTGATAGCCTGTCTCACTTGCAAATAATTTCTCTACTACTTCCCAATCTGTTTTTGTGTAATGTGACATCATTGAAATTGAAATGTCTCGTAATTGTTGGAAACGCTCTATATCATACACATCTTTGGAGTACGTTAAACCAGCTTGTGCTATCGACTGTATTTGTTTTACCCAATCAATCCATTTAACCGTCATCTCTACACAACTCCATTCTCTATCAAATAAATACTATGTTACTTTTTTGGTACATCTTTATTATACAAAAAAAGAGATTGATAATGTTCCAATCTCCTTCAAAATTAATCCAATTCATGAAGATGCTCTTCTATATAATTTCTTCTTTTATTTATATATTGAAAAATCATATCAGCCTCTTGGTCAAATGTTTCTATTTTTTCTTTCATATATGGATCTTGTAGTAAATACGGACGAATCAATTTACACATTTCTTCTACTTTCGGCCTCATAAACGAAACTGTAAATTGTTCTACTAATATTTCTTCTAAAATACTTCGATATTGTTTTCTAAATACGGGTATATCTAACAACCTTGCACTTAACGTATTATATCCTTGAATACGAATGTATTTATGATTTAGTGGTCTTCCTTGTACATCCCGCCCCCAAGTTGCATCATAATCCCACGGTATGACTTCAAATAAATTTGTCTCATCGTTATGATATAACGCATAGTTATGAACAAAACCATCAAAGTTTTGAGTCAAAATCACTCCAGCTAACCATCGTAAATATTTATCAACATGAAGGTATTTTCCAATTTCTTTTTCATACTCTTCCCTTGATAGTGTATTTGCTTGAAAAACAAATTCACTCAGTTGCTCTTCACTATTTTCATTCGAACATTTAAATTCATATCCTGCAAAAAGCTCGCTTTTAACATCTTTGTCTCTCTCGCTCATTAAAGAAAAATTCGCATCATCATCTATTGCATAATAAATAGAACCATTCGGTAACCCTCTACTTTTTAAAAAGTTTTCATCAACCGATTCTAACTGTAAATATACGCCTTGGATTTGGCCATTTATTTTTATAAATACATGCTGCGACTTCGGTGAAAGTACCCCAATATCATTAAAAAAATCGAGTGATAATTTGTTACGAATAAGCGATGGATCCATAAATTCAGAGTTTAAATGAAATTCCTTTATCCCTTGAAATTTTTTCGGTTTATAAAATTTAACATGATAAGACTTTTTCTCAAACTCGCGAATATGAGCACCTCGATAAACGATATCAATATCATACTTCTTTTTTCCAAATGTTAACTTTGCTGGCACTGGACTATCTGACCAAATATCTTTTTTCAATTCCACTAAGTACATTGGATGAATAAAAAAATCATATAAAGGTAGCATATTTTCTCATCCCTTCCCAGTTCTCTTCATTCAATGTATGCGCCTTGTCTTGTCCATACATCTGCAATCATCTATTTATATAAAATTACACTCTTGTCCTGTTCAGAAAGATGCCTAAATTCATATCATGTTAAGGAAAAAGAATACCTTTTCAATTTAATACATGATAAGGAGGATTTCTATGAAACGTGATATTAGAAAAGCTGTTGAAGAAATCAAAAGTGCAGGGATGAAAGATTTCTTGCATCAAGATCCAAGTACTTTTGAATGCGATGATGATAAATTCTCTCATCATAAATGTACAACAGGATGTAAATGTACAACAGGGCGTAAATGTACAACAGGGCGTAAATGTCCAAGAACAAGATGTACTCGCGTGAAACATTGTACTTTCGTTACAAAATGTACTCATGTAAAAAAATGGACATTTGTTACAAAATGTACTCGTGTACGCGTTCAAAAATGGACATTCGTTACGAAAGTTACACGTAGAAAAGAATGTGTTTTAGTTACAAAACGTACTCGTGTAAAAAAATGTACTTTTGTTACAAAGTGTGTGCGCTTTGAAAAGAAATTTTTCTGGACAAAACGAAGTTTTTGTAAAAAAAGTGTATTCTTCCCTCATAGTAATGGTTGCTCTTGCGATGATTCATGTAATCATGACGGAAACAAATGGCATGGTTGCAAAGACGGCAGGCATAAGTTCCCTTCCTGCAAACATAAGAAATTCGATCACTTCTGGTATAAAAAACGTAATTGGTAGTTTTTTTATGTCAACAAAAAAAAGGCCGCGTTGCGGCCTTTTTTACGTTCACTGAAAATGACTTACATCTGCAAATTGTTTTACTTTACCACGATCTTCATCAAATTCAATCACACTGAGACTCGCGCTATACATAAATGGATCATCCCACACATTTTCAATTTCAATACCCGCGAAATGCCCTACAAGTAATTTCGCTGCCGCAGCATGAGAGACAATCAATATACTCTCACCTTTATGCTTTTCTAAAAGTATATGTAGCCCTTCTATTACCCTCTTATGAACGGCCGCAAAGTTTTCCCCTGATGTTGACTGAAAAAGATGTGGCTCATTCCAAAATAAATGTACTTCTTCTGGATACTGCATTTCCAAGTCATTAATTGTTTGCCCCTCCCATGCCCCCATATTAATTTCATAGAAATGTTCATCTGCAATAATTGGTATATTGCGTTCTCCTTTAATCAGTTCAGCAGTATGAAGCGTTCTTTCACTTGGACTACTATAGATGGCATGAAGCGGTAAATCCTTCATATGATCACCTAATTGTTTCGCTTGTATCATACCATTCTCAGTTAATGCTGAGTTTTTTCGTCCTTGCATCCGCCCTGCTATATTCCATTCCGTCTCACCGTGTCTTGTTACATATACCGTTGTCTTCATTTCCTATTCCCCCTTACCATTTTGGCCGCAATTCCCACGGCTTAACTCTCCCTACAACCCATTCCGCGTATTTCCCTTCAATTCCTTTTATAACCCCGTCAGCTATCTCTTCATGAGTAAGCCACCTTGCATATGTATCTTCTAAAATAAACCCTAATATAATTCTATAATAACTGCATAATGCCCCGCCTATTTTTTGTAACTTCGCACGTGATGCACTACTACCTAATATATGAAATACACTATATTCCTTAGACGACAATTCAATCTCTTCGCAAATTATCGGAAGTGCACGTTCAGCAGTCGAATGTATCCATGCAATAACTAGTGTGATTGGGCCATTGTGTTCAATTGACTCTTTAATAGATTTCTTTACATCTTCTTCGTTATGATAATCTAAAGAAAGACTCGTAATTTTTTCTCGTTCACTACATGCTTGCTTAACATTTTCTAATTTCGCATTATCTCGTCCAATAATAGAAACATGAAACCCTTGCTTACAAAGCCACATAGAAACCTTCTTTAACATTCCTGTTCCACCAATTACAAGTGCATGCAAATTCCTTCCCTCCCCTCAGTAGAACATCATATGAGGCTTTGCTTCCCTATAATAATTTAGACGGTCTTGTAACGTCCCTGAATGGAACTCAAATTTATGACCATCTGGATCAAGAAAATATATAGATTCGTAATCTCTCACATCACGTTCTCGGCCTTTTAAAATATGAACTTCGTTTTCTTCTAATCGCTTTAACAAACAATTAAAATCTTCCTGTTCAACAGTAAATGAAATATGTGTATAAGATTGATGAATCTCATTTCTTGGAATATCTACTTCCTCATTAAGCGCTACCCAAACTCCGCATATATTAAAATACGCAAGTTTTCTCCCTTTAACTAACAATTCTCCTTCTAATACTTTCTCATAAAACATAATAGATTTTTCCAAATTTGAAACTGAAAAACATAGATGATTGATTCCTTTCAACACGTAAGGTTCCTCCCTATACAAATAAAAGATAAGCGAAAATTCGCTCATCTTTTATTATACTATTTTTTTGTAATATATGCCCATTTATAACTAAAGTCCCCACCGAACGTATGGTTAACAATACCTTTTACATACGGCTTCTCTAAATAAGCTGTACTTTGTTGATACGTAGGAGAGATTGCAGCATCTTGACCAATTAAGATTTTTTCAGCTTCTGCAAGTGCTTTCCAGCGTGCTGCGTCATCCTTTAATAGTTCCCCTTTTGATTTCGCTACTAAATCATCATATTTCGGATTAGAATAAGCCATTTCATTAAATGTGCTTCCTGTAACGAACATATCAATGTACGTCATTGGATCTGGATAGTCTGGGCCCCATGCAGATAACGAGAATTCATATTGTAACTTCTTCTCTAAATCTAGTTTTTGTTTATAAGGTTGTTGTTTCAAATTCACCTTTATACCTGGTAAGTTTTTCTCTAACTCTTCTTTAATAAAGTCTCCTACTTTTTTACGACTACCGTTATCATCATTTAGTAATTCTACTGTAATTGTATCTTGACCAAGTTCTTTCTTCGCTTCTTCCCATAATTTTTTTGCCTTTGCTGCATTATCTTTATTATCACGGAAATTTTTGTTTACAGAACGGAAGTCTTTTCCATCTGGTCCTGTCGTAAATTTTTCAGGTACTAAGAAGTATGCTGGCAATGAGCCATCATTTAAAATAACATCTGCAATTCCTTTTTTATCATATGCTAAATCAATTGCTTCACGAACTTTTTGATTTTTAAATGTTGCATTTTGTTGATTAAAGCGTAAGAAATACATACGTGGATCTAGCTTCGTTTTAAATTCATCTGGCTTACTCTTTTTATATTTATCAACAAATTCAGAACTTAGAATAACTCGATCTGCTTGATCACTATCATATAAATTTACTCCTGTACTCGTTTCCTTTACAACACTTACATTTATTTCTTCTAACTTTACAGTATCTTTATCCCAATAATTAGGGTTTTTCTTTAACTGATAACTTTGTTCATGTTTCCATTCACTCATTGTAAATGGTCCATTGTACAATAGTTTATCTGCTTCTAATGCATATTTATCCCCTTGTTCCTTTACATACTTTTCATTTAAAGGGAAAAATGTTGGGAACGAAGTAAGTTCAAGGAAATACGGCGCTGGTTGTTCTAATTCCACCACTAACGTTTTATCATCCTTTGCTTTAACCCCTAATTGATCTAAAGGTAATTCCCCCTTATTTACTTTCTGTGCATTTTTCACATCAAATAAAATAAATGCATACTCAGCAGCTGTTGCTTTATCTAATGCACGTTGCCAAGCATATACAAAGTCTTGCGCTCGAACTGGCTCGCCATTAGACCACTTTGCATCTCGTAATTCAAATGTATATGTTGTTTTATCCTCACTAATCTTCACATCTTTTGCCATACCTGGCGTTGGCTTATTATCCTTATCTAAACGATACAATCCTTCCATTGCATTTACAAAGGCGCGGAAAGATACGGAATCCGTTGATTTTGACGTATCCATTGAAGGAATTTCTGCTGTTTCCAGTAAGTTTAAAACTTGCTTATCTGCTACTCCCTTACTTGCTTCTTTCTTCGTTGTAGATGCCTTCTCCCCATTTCCGCAACCTGCAACTAACACACTAGTCGATAATGCAACTGCAGCAATCGTTGTTACCTTTCTCTTCATTCTTCCTTCCCCCAATCTATATGTATAAATGAAAGCCTGTATAATATATACCATTATACAAAAGATTCTGATTATTTTAAATATTTATTTTTATAAACAGAAAAGAAGCAGTTAGAAATTGCTTTCCATCCGCTTCTTTTTGCACTGCTTTTACTTGTAATCCATCCTCTAAGTCAAATGGATTTTGAACCTTAAATATTTCTTCCATCATCTTCAAAAACTCTTCTTCACTTTTAGATTCACCGTTAATCGTAAGTGAGTATGGCTCAATTTCACTCAATTTATAATCAACAATAAATTGAATCGTAACTTTTTGTCTTGGCATCCCTGGGCTGTATCCTTGAAATTCTACTAGTTCCAGTCCTTCCGACCCGCGATAATATACCCACCCTGAATTTTGGAAATAACTTTCAAACGATTCACCAATCGAAAAGAACGGGTATTCATAAAGCGAGCTTGTACGTACTTTTTGTATAATGTCTCGATCCGTCGGAAAAAAGAAATGACTGAAAAAAATAGTTGCAATGGTCAAAATAGTAACGATTGTCGCCCCCATTTTACTTGTTCCACCACTATCACGAATAAGATACTCTTCAACCGATTCATCTTCAATTCCCCGTGCCTTAATACGATATATACGCCTTTCTGAAAATTGATAATATAATCCATTCGCAAAAATCCCCATGCCAAATACAATAAAAACGAGTAATAGAAATGTAAGGGGAACCATATTAATAAATGGCAACGCTACATTGAATCCCATATAATAAGAAAATGCATCACATGCTACTAATAACAATACAAATAAAGCAGCAGGTAAATAATACTTCCGATAACCAAGCCATCCTACATTAAAAATAGCTGCCCATCCATTCCAGCTCCACCTAGCAATTCGTTTATTTTCTAGCTCCCATTTTCTTTTATAATGTGGATAGTTTCTCCCTACATATACTTCTAACTCTCTGTCTATTAGCGAGCTTCCTTCACCTTGTTCATTATGCAAGTTTCGCTGACAATTCGCACAATTTAACTGATCATTAGTACAAGGTCGCCCACAATTTATACATTTCAAAACGATCCCTCTTTCCATCCATACTTCATTTTATAATGCCTTCATGCTTCAATAACCACTCTTTCCTCCATAAACCACCCGCATACCCAACAAGCTTTCCACTCTTTCCAATCACACGGTGACATGGAACGATAATAGAAATTGGATTCCGACTATTTGCTCCTCCTATCGCTCGTACAGCTTTCGTATTCCCAACCTTCTCCGCAATATCTAAATATGAAGCACTTACGCCATATGGAACAGTATAAAGTGCATCCCATACACTCTTTTGAAATGTTGTTCCTTCAGCAGACAATGGAACTGTAAACTCTTTTCTTTTACCTTTAAAGTATTCATCTAATTCATCTATACATTGTTCAACAATTTCATTTTTAAGTTCTTCTTTTCTTTCTTCAACAAATATAACAGACGTAATTCCTTTCGTATTCGCTGTAATTTCCAGCAAGCCTAATTCATTTTCATAATAAGCCCGATACATACGTCATCCTCCAATTCTTTTCATATTTGTCATTGTAACACGAATTAACAAAATTTTGCGTATAAGCGTTTCATTAGGGAAACTACAAACAGAATGATACAATGAAAGAAAATTCAAACAAAGGGGGATTCCAATGCTTTTTTCACCTTATACAATTAAAGGTGTTACGCTAAAAAACCGTATTGTTATGTCACCTATGTGTATGTATTCATCAGAAAATGAAGATGGACAGGTAACCAATTTTCACCTTGTTCATTATGGGACTCGAGCAGCTGGGCAAATCGGCCTCGTTATGATTGAGGCAACGGCAGTTGTACCTGAAGGACGTATTTCTAATAAGGACCTCGGTATTTGGGATGATAGTCTTGTTGAAGGTTTACACAAAACCGTAACATTCATCCGTGATAACGGTGCAAAAGCTGCCATTCAACTCGCTCACGCCGGAAGAAAGGCTGAATTAGAAACGGACGCTTTAGCTCCTTCAGCAATTCCGTTTAACGATAGAATGAAAATCCCAGTAGAAATGAGTAAACAGCAAATTAAAGAAACTGTTTTAGCTTTTCAAAGAGCTGCTTTACGATCTAAAGAAGCTGGCTTTGACATTATTGAATTACACGGTGCCCACGGTTATCTTATTAATGAATTTCTTTCTCCACTTTCCAATAAGCGAACCGATGAATATGGAGGTACACAAAAAAATCGCTATCGCTTCTTACGTGAAATCATTGATGCAGTAAATGAAGTTTGGACTGGTCCGTTGTTTGTTCGTATTTCTGCTAATGATTATCATCCTGAAGGTTTAACTGTTCAAGATTATGTTCAGTATACAAAATGGATGCAAGAACAAGGTGTTGATTTAATTGACTGTAGTTCAGGTGCAGTTGTCCCAGCACACATTGATGTTTATCCTGGGTATCAAGTACAATATGCCAAACATATTAAAGAACATACTAAGATTGCAACTGGTGCAGTTGGATTGATTACGACTGGGGCACAAGCGGAGCAAATTTTAAATAATAACGAAGCAGATTTAATCTTTATCGGACGTGAGTTACTTCGCAATCCGTATTTCCCAAGAATAGCCGCCAATGAACTTGGCTTTGAATTACAAGAACCGTATCAATACAAGCGAGCACCTGGGAAAATCCATACGAATAAATAAAACCGAGAATTAAATGAAATAAAAAATTCTTATTAACCTAAAGCATGCGATAGTTTAATAAGATTCTAAAAATGTTGTTGTAGTAAATGAGGTCACTTGTAGTACAAAAATAGGATAGAAATAGCAGATATCTCTTCTGCCTTTCTATCCTTCTTTTTTGAATTTAAATTATAAATTGTCGTGATAATTGTTAAACAACATGCATTTACTGTTAATTCAAGCCTCAACCTTTATTTCTTTGGTCTTTCAGTAAAAGTCATTCTTCCCGGTTTTATTTATTCTATCGTTGTAATTTCATTTGAATTATAAATATGGATTCCCGACTCTTCACGTAACGCTGTTATATACATTCCCTTCGCTACGTCTTTCGCTGAGATTGGTTTATATTTTTTAAAAGCACCTTTAAATATAAACGGAATAATACGAGATAATTTCTCAGCCATTCTTTCTCCAAAACGAAATTCTTGTCGATTTCCTACTAATAATGAAGGCCTAAAAATATGAATACCACCAATAACTAGCTTTTGCAACTCCTCTTCCATCTTTCCCTTTACTTGCGAGTAAAAGAAAAATGATTTAGGATTTGCTCCCATTGATGAAATAACAAGGAAATTTTGCACACCTTGTTTTTCAGCTAAACAAGCAGCTCGTAACGTATATTCATAATCTACTTTTTTAAAATTCGCCTTCGATTTCGCTTTTTTAATCGTTGTTCCTAAACAACTAAATACATCATCTACTGCAAAAAACTCTTTATATTCCTCTAATACCGAAAAATCCACCTGTTTCTGCTGTAATTTCTCATGTTGCCATTTCAATGGTTCCCTTACAAAAATAGTAACCGAATCGTAGTAATCTGAGTCAAGTAATAGACGCGTTATTTCTTGTCCAACTAATCCACTTGCACCAAGTACTAACGCTGTTCGTTCATTCATATATATGCATACCTCTTTATTTACTTTTCTCTCCTTTTGCTGATAATCGCTAATAGGAGTTTCCGTTTTATTATTTTATCATAAGTAAAGCACTATGCGTAAGCATAGTGCTTTACTTACTCTTTTTTCTTTTCTTTTTCTTCCACTGGCAATTTCGTAATTGTTGTAGCATCCCCTAAATTACTTATTAGTCTTCTTAAAAAGATTAAAACAAAAGTTAACGGCAAAACAACCGCAAGTATTAAAAAGATAGCCTCCATAATGTATCCCAAGCGCTCATCCCCTTTTTTCTGCTCCCTCCCAATATATGAAAGTAACATTGTCACATATGCACCAATCATAAAAATTAATACCTTTCTTTTTGACAGATTTATAACAAAATCAAATCGTAATGATTATTATTTATTGCAACTTTCATAAAGATGTATTATACTAGGTTCGCAAACTAAAACGTAATTATTCCGTTTTGTGTTGAATCGATTTTTTCTTCTTACATTTGGAGAAAATATAATTGTAAAAAAGAAAAGAGGAGAATTATATGCCGAAAAAATTAGCTATATTTTCATTTATACTTATTTTCACACTCATCTTTGCTGGATGTTCCAACAACAAAGATGGTGCAGCGAAAAAAGATGGGAAACTTTCTGTTTATACAACCATTTTCCCACTTGCTGACTTTGCAAAAAAAATCGGTGGTGATTATGTAAATGTAGAAGCAATTTACCCACCTGGTGCGGATTCTCATACATTTGAACCGAGCCAAAAACAGACTGTACAAGTTGCAAAAGCCGATTTATTCGTTTATAACGGCGCAGAATTAGAACCATTTGCCGAAAAAATGGAAAAATCATTAAAAAATGAAAACGTAAAAGTTGTAAATGCATCTAAAGATATCGAACTTCGTACTTCAACTGAAGAAGAGCAGCACGATCATGGAGACGGTCATAAAGAAGATGAACATCACCATGATAAAGATCCACACGTTTGGTTAGATCCTACTCTTGCGATGAAACAAGCAGAAAAAATTAAAAATGCACTTGTAGAATTACAACCTGAACATAAAAAAGAGTTCGAAAAAAACTTCGCAGCACTACAAACAAAATTTACTGATTTAGATGATCAATTTAAAGCCGTTGTTGCAAATGCAAAAACGAAAGAAATATTAGTTTCACATGCAGCTTATGGCTACTGGGAACAACGATACGGTCTAAAACAAATTCCAGTCGCTGGAATTTCAGCATCTGATGAACCATCTCAAAAACAGCTTGCTGACATTACAAAAACAGTAAAAGATCACGGTCTAAAATATATTTTATTTGAGACATTCTCTACTCCAAAAGTAGCATCAGTTATTCAAAAAGAAACAGGTACAAAAGTTTTACGCTTAAATCACCTTGCTACTATTTCTGAGGATGATGCGAAGAACAATAAAGATTACTTCACATTAATGGAAGAAAACGTAAATACTTTAAAAGAAGCAACAAACTAATCAACTATATTTTCTAGGCAGCTGAATATTGCATTCAGCTGCCTTTTTATGTATTTCCCCTTGACTTGACCGAAATAACAAGTAAAATTATCCATATTAGCTTTTAAGCTATAATAATTTAGAAGGTGAGTTGGAACTATGAACCTTCACATTTGTGAAGTAACAGCAAATAATTGGCGTTCAGTAGCTGCTTTAAGCGTAACAAAAGAACAGCAGCAATTTATTGAAAGTAATGCGTTTTCTTTAGCGGAATCATTATATGAAGAAAATGGAACGTCAGTAGGCTTATATAATGAAGAAACACTTGTTGGATATGCACTGTATGGATGGTATTGGAAAAAGAATGAAAGCGTATGGTTAGATCGTTTTATGATTGACCAACAATTTCAAGGAAAAGGATATGCAAAGCGTTTCCTTCGCCTTTTAATTCAGTTCTTACAACAAAAATTTGAATGTAAAATAATTTATTTAAGTTTACATCCAGACAACAAACTAGCAATGGGATTATACGAATCATTCGGTTTCCGCTTAAATGGGGATATTGATGATGAGGGCCCAGTTGTAGGTGTTGTAATGGAATTGCTTATAGATAAAAATACAAGCCTGTGAAAACAGGCTTTTTGTTATAGATTTATCAATATAACATTTTCTATTTCTAGCTTCTTCCCCTTATATACTTCATTTTTACAATCTAATACTATCTCAACGAAGTGCTCATTCGATTGAATTAGATGAATCGCTTGATTTTTTAAACGGACAATTATTTCCTCTTCCTCATTTATAACATCTGAAAATAGACAACTAATAATATTCCGATCTTCATTTGTTAATTCTCCATATAATTTCACTGCAATAATTCCAGCGACACCCTTTTCCGCACTATTTGGATACATATATTTCTCCATATATTCTCTGCTCTTTTGATCCTTCATTTGTTGTAGAAAAAATTGAAACGGCATCCCCTTCATTGGCTGTATGTATGCATTTTTCCATGGCATGGTTTTCTTTAACAAATTAAAAAACCACCTGTATTGTAATGGTTCTGGTTTTGTAATTTCAATTCCACCTTCTCTCATTTTTTCATACACCTTATCTATATTTTCAACATCAATTGCCAGTCCGATTAGTCCTCTATGCCCATCATTATATTTCTGAACCCACTCTTGTACCCAACCGCCCCCATTTTTTGTTTTTACTCTTACCAATTCTAAATATTCTTTTCCAATCCATATGTTAGATACTTTAAATCCTTTCGTTCCCTTTCCCCATTTCGGAACATATGGTAGCCCAATAGAATGCACACTTTTAATAATCTCCTTATTTTCTTGTATTTCTTTATTAACATTTACAACAAGATGATCGATTTTCATTTTCTTCCCCACCATATTTTTAATTTTTTAATAGTTTCTCTAATTTATGAATTAATCGAAGTTGCATCTCACATTGTTCATACATATTTTCAAAAATAAGTTTCATATATTCCGGTACATCATCCTTCAGTTTTTCCCCTTCTCTCATTTCTTCATAAGTAGCTAGTATTTCTCTTTTCTGTTCATCTAAAGCTTCTAAAATCTCTTCTTTCATACTCTCTTCTTCTGACAAGAATGTTAACGCTGTATACAGATGATTCGGAAACACAACTGAAGTTTTTTGAAATGATTCTTTAAGTAACTTTTTAAACTGTTGACTTCCTTTTTCGTTTATACAATACATAGTTTTCGATCGTTTACCAGTCATTTCAATTGCTTTTACTTGAATTAATTCCTCATTTGCCATTTTTTTAACGCGTGATAAATAGAAGCCGGAAATACCTCCGCCCATTTACTATTTTGAACCATATGTAGCGCCTGCTGTATTTCATAACCAGATAGCGAATCCCTTTTAGTAAGCAATCCAAGAATCATTAAACGCATCATTTCTCTTCCTCTTCTCAAAAAACTAAATATTTAGTATTTTTAGATTATTTTAATATTAATTCCAATATTAGTAAACAAAAAAACCCAAAAAAATAAACCCGCAATTACGCAGGCTTACTTCACACACTCTTGGAAATGTTCTTGGAACCACTCTTTATTAATATCTTTTCCGATGAAAACTACTTCACTTACTCGCTCTTCACCCTCTTGCCACTCTCTATCATACGAAGCAGCAAACAATGTATGTACACCTTGGAAAACAATACGTTTATCTACTCCATCAATTGATAATATTCCTTTGTAACGATATAAATGCTCTCCTAGTTCTTGAACGACAGCTGACATCCACTCATTAAGTTTTTGTAAATCTAACGGACGTTCTTCACGTAATACAAATGATTTTACGCCTTCTAGATGATTATGTTCTTTATGTGGGTAAATTTGTAACGTATCTCTCGTTTTAAACGTTTGTATTTGTAGTAATGATGGAATATCCACCTCACAGTTAGTCGTCGGAATTAATTTCGCAGTTGGATTTATTCCTTGAAGTTCATGTAGAAGGTCTTCCTTCTCATTTTCTTCAATTAAATCTAATTTATTAACTAAAACTACATCAGCAAATGCAATTTGTTCTTTTGCTTCTAGTCCCTTTTCAAAATGTTTATGTATATGGTAACTATCTACCACTGTTACAACGCCGTTAATTTGGTATGCAGATTGAATAACTGGATCTAAAAAGAACGTTTGAATAATCGGACCCGGATTTGCAAGACCCGTCGTTTCAATTACTAAGCCATCAAAATCCATTTTCCCCTCTGCTTTTACATCCAGTAATTGTTTTAAGGCAACGAGTAAATCTTCACGTACAGTACAGCAAAGACAACCGTTTGTCATTTCCATAATTTCTTCTTCAACATTCATAATTAATTGATTATCTATACCAATTTGCCCTATTTCATTTACAATCACTGCTAATTTCTTACCGTGATCCTCTGATAAAATTCGGTTTAATAATGTCGTTTTCCCTGATCCAAGAAAACCCGTTAATATTGTTACTGGAATCATCCCTTACATCTCCTTATTGCTCTATGTTTCTACATTATAGCATATAGAGAAAATCGTTTTTGTAGCAAAACATATTTATTGTATGTACAACCGGCTAACTATATAATAGTATTTAGCAAGAAAGCCTTTTCAAAAATATTATTATTCATCAAGGAGGTACTTATAATGGAACGAGTTCAAATGACCGAAACACTAGAATTTTCTCGTATTATTCAAGGATTTTGGCGTTTAGCAGAATGGAATATGACGAAACAAGAATTACTTTCTTTTATTGAAGCTTGTATGGATATGGGAATTACTACTTTTGATCACGCTGATATTTATGGTGGATATACATGTGAAGGATTGTTTGGAGAAGCGTTACAACTAAAGCCTTCCTTACGCGAAAACATGCAAATCATCACAAAATGTGGAATCGCTCCCCCATCACCGAAATTTCCAGAACGATATGTCGCTCACTACAATACGAGTGCAGAACATATTATAAAAAGCGCGGAGGATTCATTAAAAAACTTACATATAGATTATATTGATGTACTGCTCATTCATCGTCCCGATCCATTCATGGATCCAAATGAAGTGGCAGAAGCGTTCTTACGCTTAAAACAAGAAGGAAAAGTTCGTCACTTCGGTGTTTCTAACTTTTTACCTTCTCAATTTAATATGTTAAGTTCGTATTTAGACTTCCCGCTTATTACAAATCAAATCGAAGTATCTGCGATGCAGCTTGAGCATTTTGAAAAAGGTACTATTGATTTATGCCAAGAAAAACGAATCAATCCAATGATTTGGTCACCTCTTGCTGGTGGTGAAATCTTTACTGGTCAAACTGAACGTGCTGTACGTTTACGTGAAACTTTACAAAAAATCGCTACTGAACTAGGCGTTGATAGCATTGATACTGTTATGTATGCATGGTTACTTGCTCATCCAGCAAAAATGATGCCAATTGTTGGCTCTGGCAAATTAGATCGAGTAAAAACGGCTGCAATGGCAACAAAAGTTAATTTAGATCGCCAACAATGGTTTACAATTTTCGAAAGCTCTAATGGACATCCTGTACCCTAATGCATACAAAAGAAGAGCTGTTACTTTACAGCTCTTCTTTTTCATATGTATTTCTCGTCATAGCGAACACACACATATCCCTTAATCCATTTCCCTCTACCGCAACACTCGCACTTTCTAAAATACCCTCTAATTTAAAGCCTAATTTCTCAGGTATCGCTCTACTCTTCTTATTTAGAGAATCGCATCGAATTTCTACGCGGTTTGCTTTCAGTTCAGCAAAAGCGTAATCCGTTATACCTGTTGCAGCCTCTACCATATAGCCCTTTCCACTAAACCTTGAATCAATCCAATACCCGATTTCAAATTGAGGTATATCCCAATTAATACGATGTAATCCGGCAGATGCAATAAATTCACCTGTTTCTTTCGAAAACACTAGTAATCTCAAATCCTCACGCTGCAAAAATTGAATATGCGATTTTCTAATACTCTCTTCTATTTCTTCCTCTGTTTGTTCTTTTTGTGCAAAAACCATCCAAGGCTTTAATTCTTTCATTGAAGCTTGAATCGCTTCATATACAACCTTACCATCACCTGGTTTTGGCATTCGAATAAAAAGCCTTTCAGTATTAAATTCAGTAGGAAAATCGAATAATAACGGATTCAATATAACCACTCCTTATAATTCTTTTATATATAATAATATCCATCTCAAGTTATACAGTAAAGAAATTTCTGAATTTTATACATTTTCCTCATTCACATCAACCGCCACACGAATTCCAGATTCAATCGCACCTTGAATCCATCCGTGATATAGTGTTGTATGGTCTCCAGCGAAATATATTCTCCCCTCAGGTTTTACAATGGCTGGTTGTAATTCAGATTCTTGACCAGCTTGAAAAAGTGCAAACCCTCCCAGTGCATATGGATCTAATGTCCAACTTTTTGATATTCCAGACATGAACTCATCATATACTTGCCCACCTAATATTGTTGCTAAATTTTGTAGTGTGTAATAGATGCGATCACCTTTTGATAAACCATCCCATAGCAATGCATCGTATGACCACGTATAACTCCCAAGCATTATGGCTGGTCCTTTTGAACCGATGCCGTGACTTGGGTAATAGGCATAACGAATAGGAAGATCTGTTATAATTCTCCCCCCTAATTGCCCTTGGTCCTCCCAAAAACGACTTTTAAACTGAATTCCTATTTTTGTAGCTGGCATATAATGTAATTCACGAATTGCTTTCCATTTCGCATGAGATATAGAATCAAATGGATCTATTTCCACAAATCGCATTGTTGAAAAAGGGATTGTAACAATAACTATATCACCTGTTATGCTACTATATTCAAAAGTTTCCTCATTCCGATAGTAAGCTGTCACACCATTAGCTTGTTGATGTAGTTTCATTAATTTTTGGTTATATATAATATTTTCTTCTAATTGTGGTAAAAATGACTTTGGTAATCTATCGTTCCCATCTATTATTTCGCAAAATCCGCTTTCCTCTTGCATAATGTATAAAAAACGTAATGTCTCAATGAATGACCTTTCCAAAAAACCTTCTAAGTCTAGTAGAACTCCTATCATTTCAATCGTTACCGGTGAAAAATACGTATTATATTGATAAGGATGATACTTTAAAAACTGCCCTGTAGAGTACTTCCCAAAATCCTTTTCTACAACGTCCCAATTTTTCTCTGGGTTTCTTTTAATAAAATTTATAATTGGCTGAACTGCTAACAATAATAATTCCTCAGAAGTTTTCCCTTCTTCATTCATCTCAACAGGATACCTTAAAATACTCGGGTCTTTTTCGTATTGTTTCAATGTCGTTTTCCGGCCATTGACATAAATAATATCTGTTTCATTTCTATTAATAAAAGGACTCACCTGTAGCCCAAACTTTCTTATATATGCCATCGTTAATGTATGCGAATACGGAATTCTCATCGCCCCAACATCTAAGTATAATCCGGTATCTTCCATTCTGACTGTCTCAATTCGGCCTCCTACACGATTATTCGCTTCAAAAATCTTTACTTGATGCCCTGCGTCCTTCAGTAAAGATGCCGAAACTAATCCAGCCATACCGGCCCCAACTATAATAATTTGTTTCGGACGTGTTGTCTTTTGCAATCCCTTCTCTATTATCTTTACATCCGCCTGTATATCAAACATTATATCTTTTTGCACAATCCCACCCCTTAATTCATAAAATGTGCATTAGTGGTTTAGTGCATTTTATTCATAAATCCCCTTAAACATAACACCATATCAATTTGAAGATTCACTAAAAATACATATGGTGTAGCTCTCCCCCTTCTACGTGCTTCATACAATATATATATAGTAACTGTAGGGAAAGGGTGAATACACATGAAACGTACTTACGACTATCACGCAACAAAAAAACATTTAGAATTAAAGAAAGAGCAGCTTTGTAAAAAACTTACTAGCGTTAAACTTACTGAAGAAGAACGCAAGCAAATATATCTAGAAATTGATAACTACGAATATATTTTAAACTTAGTCGAAATGAATCATTATGAACGAGGGTTTTCTCGTTAAAAGCGGATAAAATATTATCCGCTTTTCCTTTTGAGCATTTCATTACGCATTTTTCGTAAGTAAATATATAATAGGATGTACATTAAGATTGAGAGGTATATTCTATGATCAAATTAAGTGTATTAGACCAATCACCTATTTCAGATGGTAGCACAGCGGTTGAAGCTTTTTCACATACAGTTACGCTTGCACAAGAAGTTGAAAAACTCGGATTTACACGTTTTTGGGTATCCGAGCACCATAATTCTGTAAGCTTAGCTGGTTCAAGTCCAGAAATACTCATTTCTCATATTGCAGCGAAAACGAATCGTATTAGAGTTGGTTCTGGCGGTGTTATGTTGCCACATTATAGTTCATATAAAGTCGCCGAGAATTTCCGCGTTTTAGAAGCACTTTATCCAAACCGCATCGACCTTGGTATTGGTAGAGCACCTGGTGGTATGCCGATAGCAACTCGTGCATTACAAGAAGGAAAAATGGTCTCACTTGATCAATACCCGGAACAAATTGCAGATGTTGCAATGTACTTACATGATAAAGTACCTGAAAACCATCACTATGCAAACTTAAAAGCTACTCCTATAATCCCAACATCAGCTGAAATGTGGATGCTCGGTTCTAGTGGAGAGAGTGCTAACATTGCGGCGCACAATGGAGCTTCTTTTGCATTTGCACAATTTATTAATGGCTTCGGAGGTCCAGAAGTTATGAGGGCTTACCAGGAACAATTCCAGCCTTCATTTTTAGGGGATAAACCAAAATCAATCGTCGCTATTTTTGTAATATGTGCCGAAACAAACGAAGAAGCAGAAAAAATTGCTTCTAGTTTAGATTTATCAATCTTATTACTAGAACAAGGAAAACGGACTACTGGTACTCCGTCTATCGAAACTGCTCAAAATTATTCGTATAGTGCTTATGACCTATTCCGCATTAAAGAAAATCGCCAACGTATGATCGTCGGTGACCCATCATCTGTGAAAGAAAAAATATTAAACTTAAGCAAAGCATACAATACCGAAGAATTTATGATTGTCACAATCACACATCAATTTGAAGACAAATTAAACTCTTATCGCTTATTGGCTGACGCTTTTAATTTATAATTTCAAAAGGGAGATACATCACATATGATGTATCTCCCTTTCTTACTACATATTGTTTTTGCTTCCTATATATTCAATAGCTTCTTTTAATAACTCATCAAAATTATTAGGATAATCATGTTTTAAGTTAGGCACAACTTTATACTTATGTTCTATATCTTTATCCTTTAATAACTGTACAAATTGCTGCGTGACTTCATAACAATCTTCATCTTGATCGCCACATATTATATATCCCTTTATACCTTTATCCTGTAACATCCCCAGCAACTCATTCCATTCTTCAATCTCTGGAAGCCACGGTGCCATAAAAATAAAACCATCCACATTTATATCTTTTTGTAAAATAGTATATAAAGCCACTCTTGCTCCAGCAGAAAAACCACCAATTACTACATTTTCTACTGTATGATTTTCTATAAACTTATCGTAATGCTCTTTTAATTCTTCTTTCCCTCTATCTATATCATCCCAAACAAACCCATCTGAAAACTGAATTTGCGAAGACTGTGGTAAAGCTAACGTATAATCTTGTGTCAAAACTGATTTCCAATATGGTTCTATTATTTGTATATTTTCTTGATCACCATGCATTGTAAGTAGTAGATTTCCCTTTTTCTTGCTGTAAATATATTTCACGTCTGCTCGTACTGTTTTCTTTGCTAATTCTTCTCTTTCTTTACATAATTGAACCATTTTATGAAACTCTTCAAATTTATGTAGTGGTTTTAAATCGTCGTCGGAGATTAAATACTCATTTCCATACCAAAATCCATTGTCCATAATAGCTTCCTTCATTAAATGTAACGCTTCTTCTTCAAGTCCTGCTGCACTTGCAAGCGCATATTTAAAATTATATATTTGTGCCTCATTCCCCACTACACCTTTAGCATGTTCCATTATATAAGTGTACGCTTCAAAACTTCCTTTATTTGCATAACAATCTAACGTTTCATTTAACAACTTAATATACGTCATGTTATTTTTCATATTGTAGTTCCCCCGTAACCTTTTTACTTATTTCTCGAACTATTAAACCATTCTGTGGTCACGGTGTATTCTATAACTTAACAATAGCCGATTCTCAGAATGATATTTACTAACTAATGTATGTATACGCATAATACATCGCTTCTTTCTATCTACTAGTTTTAGTATAAAGTTAAATAGACTGAAAAATCAATATTTTAATAACCAAAAAAAAGACAACAATATATTTATTGTTGTTTGCATCACATCTACCTACTATTCTTTTTTTTCTTATCTGGTTTACTTGAAACTAAATAATGTTTTTCTGAAATATATAAGTTTCTTTTTAATATACGATTTAAGTAAGGTCCTAGTTTCATTCCGCATACGAGGCGATCTTCGCTATTTTCAACAATTGGGAACATTTCTTTTTCAGTTACATATTGATCTACTGCCTTTTGTACGACATCAATTTCTTTAACTAGTTTTAAATTTTCTTCTGTATGTTCAAATACTTCAAGCGTTTCCTTCGTAATAAGAAAAAGATTTGTTGGAAATGCAGGTAAATAGGGCTTTAACAAATCATAATTTACAGTGTAATCATCATTTACTAAGACTGTATAAACGATATTAGCATTCGTTTCTAGAAACTTAGCCATCGCTTGCTCTAATTCGTCTTTCGTAATTTCCCTCTCTTCTTTTCCAGTTCTGAAAAAGCGAAACATCGCATCGCCTCCTTTTCACTATATTATAGCATAAAAGAAAACTGAAAAATTATAAAAAACTCTATTGAAAGAATTTTTCAATAGAGTTTTTTAATCCATTTTTTATTTTAAGAATGCACTTAACATCCATACATGTTGTTCTAATGTCGTATGAATTGCTAATAACATATCAGCCGATGTTTCATCACCAGCTTCATCAGCTACTTCCATACCTTCTTTTAACTCTTGAATAAGTGCAGAAAAATCGTTTACTAAAGCTTGTACCATTTCTTCTGCAGACTCCTTGCTTGTTCCTTCGCTCACAGTTGAAGTTGCTAGATACTCTTTCATTGTCGCTAACGGTTTTCCTTCTAACGCTAAAATACGTTCTGCTAACTCATCAATATATGTTCCAGCCTCATTATAAAATTCTTCAAATTTCTCATGTAATGTAAAGAAGTGTGGTCCTGTCACATACCAATGATAATTATGCAATTTCACATATAACACATTCCAGTTTGCTACCTGCTTGTTTAATACTTCAACAACATTTGTTTTCGTACTCATACAATCCACTCCTCTTATCATTTTATAATTATTATCTTTTAATAATTCAATTACATTCTACCATACATTTCCTATTCTCTCGAGTGAACAGCTTATATGTAACAAAGTTTTAACACCTTTAATATTTCCCTAATATCATATAATTCATGTATTCTTTCAACTACTTCATATGTCTAATCGTCCAAGCTTACACATATGCATAGTAGTAAGTCAAGCTCATCATAGAAGAAAGAGGGATAACATGGACAATCAACAATGGCAAGTAGCAAAGAAAGTCGCTGCTACTTATATCGGAACTGTCGTTGGAGCTGGATTTGCTACTGGGCGAGAAATTGTTGAATTTTTTACAGTTAACGGATTGTACGGGACAATTGGCATATGTATAAGTGGATTTTTTTTTATTTGGCTCGGCACTAAGATGATGTTACTCTCATCACAAATCGGGGCATTTTCAGCTCAAGAATTCAACAAATACTTATTTGGGGATGTATTTGGAAATGTCGTAAACACATTATTATTACTCGTATTATTTGGTGTAACGAGCGTTATGTTATCAGGAGCCGGAGCAGTATTTGAAGAACAACTCCGCCTTCCGAGACAACTTGGCATTTTCATCACAGTCATCGCCTGTCTCATTATTGGGAGCCGAGGATTACAAGGTGTTTTTGAAGTAAATACGCTCGTTGTACCTATTATGATGATCTTTATTATCGGACTCGCCATTACAACTTTTATTCATGATTCAACTCCTATTAGTAACACCGTTCCTACAGAAAGTTGGAATATGAAATGGATTACTAGCCCAATTACATATGTCGCATTAAATCTTTCTCTCGCCCAAAGTGTTCTCGTTCCATTGGCCAGTGAAGTAAAAGATCGAAAAGCTATTTTATGGGGTGGTATTTTAGGAGGCGCGGGGCTTTGCTTTATTTTATTATGTAGCCACTTAGCAATATTATCAGTTGAACAATTTTATCAATACAACATCCCAATGGCTGAAGTTGTAAGAAGGTTTAATGCAACTTTCCACTTTTTCTTTGTTCTTATCATTTTTGGTGAAGTGTTCACAACATTAGTTGGGAATATATTCGGAATGACAAAACAAATGCAATCCATTACCGGATGGAAAAGTAACCATATTATTTACTTCATATTACTAATTAGTTATTGCTTTAGTTACATCGGTTATAGTGAGCTTCTTCATATTTTATATCCTATTATCGGTTGGGTGAGCATCATTCTACTACCGATTATTGCTTGTAAACAACTTCAAAAAACATGAAAAAGCATCCGTGTATACGGATGCTTTTTCATGTTCATTCACAGTCTTCACATACTTCCCAGTATGGCCCCATCTCCACTGCAAGGTATGGCTTTAATTGCAATCGAATCATTCGACTTGGCATGCGTTCTAAAACGAATTGAATGCCATCTTCCTCTTCGTCTAACTCAACTTTCGAAATAGCAATTCTTTGCATAGTAGTAATGGGGCTTCCATCTTTATATAAAGTGATTTTCACCTCATCATATTCATTAAAATACAATTCAACACTCATTTGTTTTTTTAACATTTCATCAACAATTTCATATTTATCATTTTGTTCCTGGATTATATATTTCCAGCCGTCTCTTCCCGCTTCTAGTGGAGCAACTTGAAATAATGTCACCAAATCCTCGTATAGCATAAGATAACCCCTCTCTTACTAAAAAACGATGAGTATTTTATATACCCTTTATCTCTATCACTATCCATGTTTATTGTACCATATATCAAGAATCTTACCCCATTCATTTGCTTCATAAACACATATAAAACATATAGTATTCTTATTTCATTCTCTGCTCACTAGTATAGCTTTTTGCTGACAACTAATCTCCTACTGATTTATTAGCCCACACCAATCAGGCTTTTACGGGCAGCCCGAAAATAGCGGGATAAATATTTTGGATTTTATATAAAAAAGAAGAGTGACTTGTATCACTCTTCCCTCAAAAAAATTTTCCCGTCGCTACTAATGCTAAAACTATAATTAAGCTTGCAAATAATAGCGATACAATTAAACTAAAAATCGGTAATACTTTCTTTTCATTCTTCCTAGATAATAACCTTAAACTAAGGATGATGTTTAATGGTACAAATATAAAATAAAAGTATTTAACGATTTGTATTGAGCTATTTGAAAGTGTTTTAAATACAAACACTTCAATTAAAAAAACAACAAAGAATAAAATACTTAACCAAAATGAGACATAACTAAGCCATGAATGTCTTTTCGTTCCCCAATATACTCCCATAATGATCTCCTTTAAACGTAGTCTATATTATATTAATTATACACCCACTAAACAAATTCCTCTATTTTTCGACAAACATTAAATAAAGTGAACCTCTAATCATTTATCCCGCATTAACGGGCAGTAAGACTCCCACCTCCAAATTCGGAGAATGCGAGGAAGTTAGGTGGGAGATCAACTGCCCGTAAACGCCCGATTGGTTCAACTAATAATCAGTGGGGATGAACAAAACCCCCCACTGATTAAAGTTTCACTTTATATCCCCCTGTTTCCCTTTACCTATTAGCTCACACTAATCCGGCTATCAGCTAAAAAGGCTGTCTCTAATAGCACAAATGCTATTTTGAGACAGCCTTTTTACACTTTAAACCTTTCAATTAACACTTGTAACTCTTCAGCCATTTGAGATAATGTACCAGCTGCAGAACCAATTTCCTCCATGGAAGCCAGTTGCTCCTCAGCTGACGCAGCAACACTTTGTGTACTCGTCGAGTTATTTTGTGCTGTCATTGCAATTTGACCAACTGAAATAGATACTTCATTTGCACCTTTTGACATTCCATTAGCCGTTTCAACCATCGTTTTTATTTGATCAGCAATTTCATTTGTAGATTGTAAAATCTCAGTGAAATTTTGTTTCGTTTCATTAGCGATAACAAGTCCAGATTGAACTTCTTCATTTACATTATTCATAGATTTTACTGTCTTACTCATATCATCTTGTATTTCACAAATTAATTTACTAATTTCACTTGATGATACGCTAGATTGTTCTGCTAATTTTCGTACTTCATCAGCAACAATTGCAAAGCCTCTTCCATGCTCACCAGCTCTTGCAGCCTCAATTGCTGCATTTAAAGCTAGAAGATTGGTTTGATCTGCAATATTTTGAATTACTTCTAAAATATCACCAATTTGCTTTGATTTGTTATTCAACAACTGAATAACAGCATCTGATTGTGAAACAGATTCCGCAATAGACTGCATTTGATTTACTGTTTTTCCGACTAGTTTTCCGCCATCTTCTGCTTTTTCACGAGTATGAGCAGAAGCAGCATTAATAGATGATGAACTATTTGCTACATGCTGAATCCCTTCTGTTACATCAAACAGTAACATGGCACCATTTTCAACACTTGATGTTTGCGTCGTTGCCCCTCTTGATATTTCATCCATTGCCATTGTAATTTGTTCAGTCGCTTCACTTGCTTGTCTGACGCTTGCTGTTAACTCTTCAGATGCAGCAGCAACATGCCCTGCTGAAGTATTAATCCTTCCAATTAATGTACGTAATGAATGGGTCATCTCATTAAACCCTTTAGCGAGTTGACCAATTTCATCATTTGAATGTATTTGAATCGTTTGAGTTAAGTCCCCTTCACTTATTTCTTTAGAAGTGACAACTAATCTCTTTAACGGTTTCGTAATAGAAAGTGTCACGAAATAAATAAGCGCTCCTCCTACAACTAATGAAATCAGCATAACAATTAACATATTATAAAAAACAGGTTGAGCAGCTTCAACTACTTCATTTGAGTACATCGTCCCACCGATTTTCCAACCTGTTTTTAAATTTGTAGCGAATACCATTTTCTTCTCACTACCACCATAAGAGTATGAAAAAGTCCCATGATTATCTTCATAAATCTTCTTAGCCCAAGCATCATCTGCTTTGTCGCCTGATTTCTCTTGAGGGTGGGCAATTACTTTTTGCTTCCCATCTAAAATGAAAGCATAGCCTTTTTTACCAATATTGATTAACTTTGTTGTTTTTAATAAATTATCTAAGCTTAAATCTACTGCAACAACACCATTTTTATCTTCTGTTTGTTTTGCAATTGTTACGACAATATGTCCATTTCCTTGTGCCTTATATGGTTCAGTGACAACAATTCCACCTTGCTTATTCACTGCATCTTTATACCAAGAACGTGCCGTTGGATCGTAATCTGCTGCCATTTGTATATTTGGTTCTTGCACAAATTTCTTATCATTTCCTGCAACATATACTTGTTCAACATCTTTATTTAAGTTGATATATTGAGATAGCATTTTCCTTATTTCATCTTGATTATCCCCTTGATACATATCACCGCGAATCACTCGTGCGAAGTTATTCACATCATTGAATTTTGCTTCGATCATTTGATTAATTAAATTATCCAATATTTTTATATTATCATTAGCACTATTCATAATTTGTGACTCAAAATTCTTTTTAGCTGTTTCATAAGACATGCCCCCAATAACAGAGACAGCCGCAATTAAAATAACAAAAAATGAAGTTAATAACTTCTTTGCTACTTTCATTTCTCGAAACCAACTTAATAGTTTACTCATTATAAACCTCCTACATTTCAATATTAAGTTTTAAAGATAATACAGAGTTAGTTATGAATATATCCCATTCCCTAGTTCTATTTTTACAATTTTGTTTGATGAACACTTTGTAAAGTTTAAACAAATAAATTCTTTTTGTCCATATATATGAATAATATTATTATAAAATTTACAAATATAAAAAACCAAAGGAATAAACCCTTTGGTTTTTTATATTTTTTTATGTTGTTTAGAAATCTTTTTCCATCTATCTCGTTCTGCTCTTGCCAGAGTAATATTTTGTTTTCTCATAACATATGCCAGTTCTCTTTGCAGCTTTTTATAGCTTAGCAAGCGCTCTACTGCTATAAGTCCATTATCTATAGCGCTGCGTACTCCACATCCTGGTTCACCCTCATGTTTACAATCTCGAAAGCGGCATGTTTTGGCAAGATCTTCAATATCAGAAAATGTGGTTTGAATTGCCGCACTTCCTTCCCAAAGTTGAAGTTCCCTCATACCAGGAGTATCAATTACTAAACCGCCACTCGGTAGTTGGAACAACTCACGGTGAGTTGTCGTATGTCTCCCTTTACTATCTTCTTCACGTATATCTCCTGTCTTAGCTACATCTGTTCCTATTAATGCATTTAACAAAGTAGATTTCCCTGCACCTGAAGATCCAACTAAAGCAATTGTTTTACCTGGAGCTACAAATTGTTGTAATGATTCGATTCCAACGTACGCTATGCTATCAATAACGAAGATTGGAACACCGATTGCTACTGCTTCAGTTTCTGTAATTTTCTGTTCCACATCTTCACATAAACTACTCTTCGTTAAAACAATAACAGGCATTGCACCACTTTCATAAGCCAATAGCAAATAACGTTCCATCCTTCTTACGTTGAAATCATGGTTAAGAGCATTTACTAAAAATAGATAATCCACATTCGTAGCTATAATTTGTTCCTCAGTTCGGTAGCCAGCCTCTTGTCTAGAAAAAGAGCTTCTCCTTGGAAAAACGCGATGAATAATCGCCTTTCTCTCTCCTTCTATTTTCTTTATATACACCCAATCACCAACTGCCGGATAATCGCCCTTCGTTAACGCTTCATGACGAAATTTCCCAGACAATTCCGCTACATATTCACCATCATTACAAATAATCCGATATATATGCTTATGCTCAAGTAAAATACGCCCTACTTCATAGTTCTCCACAGCTTGTTCTTCAAAAAAAGAATCCCAGCCGAACGATTCTAAAATATTTTGGTTCAAATTGATATCCTCCCTAGTTTAAGCTAAGTGGAAGGATAGTGCGCTCACTTATATAGTATCGCCCTTTCCATCCACCTTTGTATTTGGTTTATTATTCATATAAGTCAATTTCGCCATAATACATCACCCCGTTCTCATTTTAATTACTCTCATTATATGGAATATCTCTTTAAAAAGCTACCTCATTTTACGTAATTTTCAAATAACTTATTTTTTAGCATTCTAATTTGTCCACGATGACTAATTTCATCTTCTAGTACGTGAAACCAAAGGTAGTGCTGATTATACGCTACGCCGTTAGGCCACTTTCTTTCTGACATTAGCCATTCATCATCCTGTTGTCTCAAACACTCTAATGTTTCCTCTCGAACTTTCTGTAAAAGTTGTACATAATACTGTATTTCATAGCCACGAATAAATCTCCCCGCTTCCCCTAAATACAGTGCATCTTCCCATATTTCTAATTCTTCTTTTGTAAAATCACGATTTTGAAAAGAAATAAGCTGATGGACTTTTTCTATAGCAGCTATATGCTTTAGTAAAGCACCAATTGAATTCTCACCACTCGGCATTATTACATCTAATTGCTCCACTGCTAAATCATCTATTTCCTGTAATGTTACTGCCCGAGTATGCTCCATCATACTTACTAGTTCCCCTATATTTTTTGTATAACCATCTACACTTCTTATTCGATAATCTATATACATTTCACGCACCCCTTTCTGAATTCATATTAGTGAAAAAATGCTTCATATAATAGACTGAAATATATCAGATTTTTCTGTTATAATTAAATTGAATAAGCACTTTACCTAAACAAATTTTCTCAATATGCTTATATGAAATATTAAAAGGATTCAATATGTAAAAATCGAATCTTATTCACTAAAAGGAGTGGATTCGATGGAAATGTATCAATGGCTAACTGCGGTTCTTGTTGGTGGCATTACTGGCTTCGTTTCCCATCTGATCAATAACCAAGGCAAGTTATTGCTCCCACGCCGTCTAAAAACGTTTTTCCACTTTGGGTTTTTAACCGATATATTTACCGGTAGCCTAGCTGCACTGCTTGGACTCGTTTTATTCGATGTCACCACAATAAAAGAAATTATAAAAGTATCTATTGTAACTGCCATCTCAGGTCAAACATTTTTACTTCATCAAGCTTTAGGTGGTGAACAGGCTAAAAATACGCAAATTGGGAAAGCTGATGAGAAAATTCAAGAAATTGACAAACTATTACGACGTTAATCTATACTTTCTTTAAAAATTATTGTTATAATAAAAAATAAATATTTTCTATTGCGTCGTTTGTCAGAAGAAAGGGTGTTTCGTATGACAAAAAAGAAAATAGAAGATTTCTTAACAAACTCCGAAAAAGAGGAACTGCTAGAAAACTATAAATGTTTACGAGAAGCCCGCACAAAAAATGAAGCTAACTATTTTGGTGAAGCAGTAGACCATCTATTAAATAAAGTAAAAAAGCGAATTATTGAAGAAGCAGGAATACATGATGAAAACGCAGCAACAGTTCAATCTAAACGAAAAGCACTGTTTTAGTACATAACTAAAACAGTGCTTTTTCTTTATAACGCTTCTATGATGCAATTCCCTTCTCATTTTTTACAGAAAGTTTTTCACTTTTCCTAAACAAAAGTAAAGAGATTATATATAATAGTGCCGTAAAACATCCTATAAACATAAAATTATGGGAAACAGTAAATAATCCACCAGCTACTACCGCTCCAATCATTTGTCCAATATACATAGAGGCATTCGCAAGTGCTGCACCTGTTCCCCTTGCTGTACTCGACAAGTTTTGTAAACGTCGCATCATTAATACAAATAATATACCTGTTACAAAAAATAAAACGAAAAAGAATAATTCAACAAAAATTATGTTATTTAAGTGTGGCAGTAATACATATAGAAGTGCTGTAAATACAATTCCACCATAGAAAGACATGCTAAAGCCGATTTTATTCAAGATTCTAGACCCCAAAATATTACCTGTTAAATTCCCTAATCCTAGTACGAGCATAGCTGTACCTATTTCATTTACGTACAAGCCAAATTGAACTGCAAGCCAAACCCCAAAGAAAGAGAATGCTGCGAAATTACCAGTCTGAAAAATAAAATATGCAAAATAAGAGAGTGAAACCTTTGAATCTCTAAGTAATTGTTTATAGCGCTGTAAGATTGATTGTTTATTATCCTCTGTTTGAACAGGCTTTATTTCTGGTATAAAAACACCAATAAAAATAACGAGTAATGCTGAAAGGATGCCAATGACAAAGAATGGTGTTGTATAATGTATCGTTGCTAAATAGGCCCCAATTGGTAGTCCAAGAATTTGAGCAACTGATAACCCCGCTGTTGCAATCCCAATTGCTTTCACAATCTGCTTCTTCTCTATTAGGAGTGGAATAGATGCCCACACTTGCGGGGATACAAACGCTGCACTTACACCTGCTAAAAACCGAAAAATCAGCATCCATAAAAAACTAGGTGCAATTCCACACAAAAACGTACTAATTGCGAAAAAGGTCATACCTAATATCATTACTTTTTTTCTGTTTAATCCATCTGATATAGGACCAGTGATAAGCGCAAATCCAGCGTATCCTAAAGCATATGAACTCACCATCCATCCTGAAAACTCCGTTGAAACATGATACACCTGTTGTAATGTTGGCAAAAGTGGTGAAATCAAAAATGTATCAGTACCAATCATAAACATTATTGTAAAGAATACACCTAGTACTCTTTTCATTTATGCCATCTCCTTATATATGGACAGAGGGTGATATCCCTCTGTCCTATCTACCCTCTAATATAGATTCAATTTTTTTCATATCCTTCTCATTCAATGAAACGTCCACTGTTTTTACACTTTCTCTTATTTGTTCTGCACGCTTTCCACCAGGAATAACAGCATCGATTCCTGGTTTATTTAATAGCCATGCTAATGCTAAATGAGACATTGCTATATTATTTTCTTTAGCTAAACCTTTTAACTTTTCAATTTTCTTAAAGTTTTTCTTATATGTATTTTCCTCAAAAAGATTTACGCCATTGCGCCAATCCTTTTCATTCATTTTAAAATCTTCTGTATATTTACCACCTAATATTCCAAAAGCAAGTGGCCCATATGGAATAAATGAAATACCCGCTTCAATACAATACGGTAAAAGTTCTTCCTCTGCATTACGATCTAGCATATTGTAAGGCGATTGTACAACATCTATATCTCCATATCGATTCGCTTCTTTTAATTGTTCTACATTTACATTTGATATCCCAATTGAACGAATTTTCCCCTCTTCTTTTAAACGGATAAGCTCTCCAATTGAATCTATGTAACTTGTTTCAGAGTTTGTAAAATGTAAATAATATAAATCAATATACTCTGTCTGTAATCTTCTTAAACTATTCTCCACAGCGTTTCTTAAATAGCTTGGCTCATTATTAATATAAACCTCTCCATTTAATAACAGCTGTATTCCACCTTTTGTAGCGAGTACATATTCATGACGCTTTCCTTTTAAAACCTCTCCTACTAATTCTTCTGATCTACCAAAACCATATGAGTCCGCTGTATCAAAAAATGTAATTCCTTGTTGAATTGCCTCTTCAATCATTTGTTTTCCTTCTTCTTCATTCACATTTGCATATAAATTATGTCCCCCTACTGCATTTGTTCCTAAACCCAATTGTGAAATATTTAATCCTGCCTTTTGTAAATTCGTATACTTCATTTTTTCTCCCCCTATATTTCTATTGTTCGATTATATTCGAACAATAGAAATATAGCACTTTATATGTTATAGTGCAACTAGAACAACTTATACAAGTAGGTGAAATGATGCGAACACTATATCATCCTAATCGTGAGGAAATTCAATTTTCCTCTGTCCTATATGCACTTAGCGATCAAATCCGCTTACAAATTGTAAATATGTTACTAGAGAAAAACGAACAATCTTGTGGTGCGTTAAACATTCCAATTGCAAAATCAACTTTATCTCACCATTTCAAAGTTTTACGTGAATCAGGTGTGATGTATACACGTCTTGAAGGTACACAGCGTTTTATTTCAATTCGAGAAGAAGACTTGAATGCTAGATTTCCGGGCTTATTAAATGTCGTATTAAACGCGACAGAACCATACTAAAAAACATCTCATATGCATATGAGATGTTTTTTAGTAATTCCTATTCTTTTAATAAAGTGAAACTTTAATCAATGGGGGTTTTATTCATCCCCCCACTGATTATTAGTTGAACCAATCGGGCTTTTACGGACAGTTGATCTCCCAACTAACTTCTTTGCTTTACAGCCACATTCTGAGGTAGGAGTCTTACTGCCCGTTAATGCGGGACAAATCTATTAATCCATTTCCTTCAGATGTACGCTCATATCCTAAAGGTACGGTTCTTTTAATAAGTTGCGCATATATTTCCGGCTCTGATAGCTTTCTACCATATTCTCTCTCGCACTGCTTAATAAGAAGTGCTAACGCCCCAGCGACATGCGGCGTCGCCATTGAAGTACCACTTAATACCGCATATTTCCCCTCTGGATACGTAGATAGTATTTCATCACCTGGCGCTACTAAATCAATTTCTTGATTTGAATTACTAAAGCATGAAATTTTCCGCTCTAAATTAACAGCACCTACTTCAATTACTTCAGAATAAGCACCTGGAAAATCTAATTCTTCAGTATCATCATTACAATCTCCATCATTTCCTGCAGCGCATACGACAAGTACGTCCTGCTTTACTGCATTTTGAATAGCTTCATGTAACTCTGGTACATCTTGTGGACCACCAAGGGACATTGAAATAATTCTCACTTTCTCTTTATTCGGTCCCCTCCAATTCACTGCATAATGAATTGCCTCAATAATTTGCTCATAACTTCCAGAACCGTCTCCTGCTAATACTTTTAATACTAACAATTTAGCAAGTGGTGCTACACCTAAAATACCTACTCCATTTTCAGTGGCTGCAATTGTACCCGCTACATGAGTACCATGCCCATTATTATCAAGATAAGTATTTTGATCCCCTTCATAATCTTTCGTGAAATTTCTTCCACCAATAATACGATCCTTTAAATCTATATGATTTATATCACAACCTGTATCTAAAACGGCAACGACAATGTCTTTCCCTTTTGCACTCTTTTCCCATACTTCCGGAGCGTGAATCAGTTGTACGCCTGGTGGAATTTCGTTTACTTGTTCAACCACTTTATTTACGGTAAACGGAATTAATTTAATACCTTTTTGTTTATTTGCTGTACTACTGTTCATCGTAATCCCTCCTGAAAATGTATTATTTTCATTTCAGACCACTACTTTAGATTTAATATTCGTTTTATTCGCTCCATTTTCCTTCCTTTCAAATATTTCTCAATAAACAAAATAAAAGGACCTATTAAATGGTCCTTTTATTTTTCAGTTTTTCAAAAGAATAATATAAATTAAAACTAAATCTCACTCTTGTTCAAAAACTGCTCAATTTCTTTTATTACATGTTTTGCTCCTTCTATACTAACAGTAATGTTTCCATTTGCTAATGAAATATTTTGTTCTGAAACATCACCTGTTATTTGACAAGCATTGTAAGGTTGATATTTTTGTAAGATGACTTTGTCTTCTTCTACGAAAATTTCAAGTGGTGATTTAATTTGTATTCCTAATACATCTCGTAATTCTTTAGGAATAACTATCCGTCCCAATTCATCTACTTTTCGAATAATTCCTGTTGCTTTCATGTTACTCCCCCCTTACTCTCTATTAATTTTTTCACCTCGCTATTTTCATTTTATCACTATATATTTGGTAATGGCTGCCTCTTTTTAGAAAATATAGTACAAAAGTTAAAAAAACACATTCAACGAATATTCAATCTTTCTTTCAATTGTTTTAAATAACGAGATCGTATAAGTATGAAGTATATTGCTTGGATACCTATGAAAATACTTAACACAACCATATTCTCTTTAAAAAGTGAGTACTCAAACATTTGTCCTAATGCCGTTAATGCTACTGCCCCATGTAATGTTGCAACCCCAATTGGAACGAAGAATAAAAGCGCTAAGCGAATTGTAACTACTTTCGATAATTCTCCTCTTGTTAATCCAACTTTTCGAATCATTTCAAATAAACGAGCATCATCTTCTAAATCAGAAAATAATCGGAAGTATAGAAAACTTCCTGCACAAACGAAAAATACAATGCCAATAAAGAAACCTACAAATAAAATTGGCCCCGCAATTTGTAAACTTTGATTTTGATCGTACTCTTCTGCACTAAACGTTGAATATTCTTGATAAGGCTTAAGCTGATGCGTAAGCTCTTTACCAATCTCAATTTCATCTTTCGTTCCTTTCGTTTTATACATATAATCTTTTACTTCTGTAAATCCATCTTGTAATAAATCATATTGATTGTTAGAAATCACATACACATTACCCATAAGTATTTTACTTAGTGAAGAAGTATTAATTTTTTTCACTTTTAAAGTCTCATTAATATTTGATAAAGAAATTTCTTTTCTTTCTTTTATCGGTGGTCCTGGTATTTCTGCTGATAAAAATAAAGCTTCTTTACCTGATAATGTATTGAACGGTTCTCCAGTTAACTTCGCATATTCCTTATAATCAGCTTCTTTTATAAAAATGGCGCTTCTTAACGACTGCTCCTCAGTTTTCTTCGATGAAATATTTATTTTTGAAGCTGCTATATTATGTTTCTTTAATCCTTCGTCAATGATTTTCAGATGCTGTGATTCATTACTATTTCCTTGCTTAGAATGATAGTGAAACGAAATTGGTCTGTTCATAATTTCTTTCGTCATTGAAGCAAATCCAACCAATGTACCAATTGCTGAAAATGCTACAGTTGAAATAATCGTTACAATAAAGAACATTCTCGCGTTATCTCTCATACGGTATGCTAAATCTGATAAAGTAATAATATTTGTTCTTGTCCAGTAGAAACGTTTACTTTTTTTACATAATCGAATAATAAAAACGCTTAACTGCTTATACAGTAAATACGTACCAATAATGACTACCGTTGTGACAGGTATCATCATAATAAATACCATTGCACCATGTGACATAAGAGCTCCTACATACCCTGCGCCCAGTAGTACTACCGCTAATATAGAAGAAATAATAGATGCTTTCGGTTCTGGCTTCGCCTCTGCTGATCCTCTAAACAATTGCATAATTTTATTTTTACGAACCATTCCTGCACTAAACAATGAAATGATAATAAATAATACGAAAAACATAACACTCGTTACAGCAATCGCTGATTTCGGTATGTAATAAGATAAAGAAATATCTAATTTTAATAACAATGGAGCTACAAAAATTAATATACCTGAAAACAACATACCTGAAAGAATACCTATAATAATTGCCCCGATGCCAATCATGATATTTTCAAAAAAGATAAGTCGCTTTAATTGATATTTCGTCATTCCAAGCATCATTAATATCCCTAGCTCACGCTTTCTCGTTTTTAAAAACATTCCCATAGAATATAAAATAAAGAAAAATGTAAATAAGTAAATAATAGACTGTGCAAAAGACATACTTACAAATACATATTGTCCTAATGTCCCTGCACTTAATGCTGGATGAAATGCAAAAAATGAATAAACAAAAAAAGCCATAATTGCAAATGCACTACTCAAAAAATAAGCCGAGTATGTCCGTCTATTTCGTGTCACATTTCGAAATGCGAGTTCTCTAATATTCATACTACTTCTCCGCCCTTCTACTAACTATGTTTTTATATTAGTAAAGTTCGGAAATATCTTCCATCGATTCAAATGACAAAAACCTTACATTATTGAAAGGTTTAAAAAAATTGCTTATACAAAAAAGTTTACTTATAATTACTACATTCATATTCATACACGCATCCTATTGTATATTCGTTAGTTTTGCGAAATAATAAAGGATAGAAGTATGTACCAATATACATATAAACTTATTAACCGTTTTAATATGAATAGGAGGAAAACATAATGACATTACAAGAACAAATTATGAAAGCATTACACGTTCAGCCTGTAATTGATCCGAAAGTAGAAATTCGTAAACGAATTGATTTCTTAAAAGATTATGTAAGAAAAACAGGTGCAAAAGGATTTGTACTTGGAATTAGCGGCGGACAAGACTCTACATTAGCAGGACGTTTAGCTCAGCTTGCAGTTGAAGAAATTCGTAAGGAAGGTGGAAACGCAACGTTTATCTCCGTACGTCTTCCGTACAAAGTACAAAAGGATGAAGATGACGCACAATTAGCATTACAATTTATTCAAGCTGATCAATCTGTTGCTTTTGATATCGCTTCAACTGTTGATGCTTTTTCAAATCAATACGAAAACTTATTAGGAGATTCATTAACAGATTTCAATAAAGGTAATGTAAAAGCACGTATTCGCATGGTTACACAATATGCTATCGGCGGGCAACAAGGATTACTTGTTATTGGAACTGATCATGCTGCTGAAGCTGTAACAGGTTTCTTCACAAAATTTGGCGATGGCGGTGCAGATTTATTACCATTAACAGGATTAACGAAGCGCCAAGGACGTGCTTTATTACAAGAATTAGGTGCAGACGAGCGACTTTACTTAAAAATGCCAACAGCTGATTTATTAGATGAAAAACCAGGTCAAGCTGATGAAACAGAATTAGGCATTACTTACGATCAATTAGATGATTATTTAGAAGGTAAATCAGTTCCAGCTGACGTTGCAGAGAAAATTGAAAAACGTTACACAGTGAGTGAGCATAAAAGACAAGTACCAGCGTCAATGTTTGATGATTGGTGGAAATAGAACATAAAAAAGAAGCTAATCTCATTTAGCTTCTTTTTTATATGTTAACGATATACACCTACTCTTTTCTCTAATAAATCCTGTAAGCAATCTTCATGTTGCTTATTAAATAATGGCGGCATTTCGTCTAACGGGAAAAACTTCAAATCCAACGTTTCATCACCGTCTACTTTTTTCTCTCCTCCGGCAATTGTGCATGAAAAGAATATCACAATTGACTGGACTTGATCACCATTCGGATATGTTTGAAAATATTTCGTGTACACTCCAATAAGCTCATTTATTTCTACATCATACCCGGTTTCTTCTTTAATTTCTCGAATCGCAGTTTCTGCGGCAGATTCTCCGATTTCCATTGCACCGCCAGGAAATCCCCAAGCGTTAAAATCACCTCTTTTTTGCAATAATACTTCTCCATATTCATTCAACACACAACCACCCGCAAAATTTAAAAAAACACAGTCGTGCCCTACTTTTTTACGTAATTCTTTTATATAATTAGCCATCCTCTTCCCCTTTTCATACACCTTCTATCGCTATTTCTTATCTTTTTCAAGCAATTCAATAATTCGATCTAGCTTCTGGTTCATATTGATTACATGTTGTTTTTTTGCAACGCTGTTTTGCAATAATCTTCTAATAAACAAAGTAAATGATGTGAAAAACAAAACAATAAGTCCGATTACTAGACAAGTATATATCAATGTAAATATATTACTTTCGAACAAGTTCATTCAGCTTTCAAATCCTCTCCTTTTTGATTATATCACATTATTCTAATTTTTTAGAGTAATCAATCGATAAATATAAAAAGAGCACCTTTTAGAGATGCTCTTTTTCATTAATACGTAAATGTAATTGTCGCTAATGAATAACCTGTCATTGCACTATATGGCGCAACTTGATAAGATACACGCTTTGCACCTTTTGGCCAAGTTATTTCATCTAATACTTTCTTTATATCTTGCATTGCTCCATCCATTGACTGTTTATATCGCACTTCTACTTTTTCTGGCTTGGAAGCAAATTGTTGCTGTAATTTTTTCTTAAATTCATTGTAATTTTCCGCTCCATATTGTGCAGACAAGTACTTTAAATTTGTTTCTTTTAACATCTGTTCATATACAGCAGTTTTTGAACTACCAGCTTTTATTTTGTTTGTTAATTCGTTGAAGTAACTTGTAGTTGCCGCTGGGTATTTACTTCGATCCCATTCATGGTCTTTGCTTAATTGTTCATCGGACATATTAAAATATGAATATGTTACACGCCCAGCTTTATCAGGCACAGGATCATCAAACGTAGTATCAAGGTGGTACCACTTGTTATCAATGTTTACTAAATTCCATGCGTGAGCTTGTCCATTTCCTTTTCCAGTTACAATATGAGATTGAATACCTGCTTCTTTTAGTAATTGATATGTTAATAATGTATATCCTTGGCAAACTGCAGAACGATTCGCTAACGCTTCATATGCTGTATATGCTTGATAAGACGTATCATAGGATACATGTTTCACAACATAATCATGAATAGCTTTCACTTTTTCATGTTCATCCATGCCTTGTTTAATGATAGAATTCACAATTGCTTTCGACTGAGACTTTACATATTGTGTTTGCTCTTTTGATTCACGATACTCCACTTGTAATGTGAACGTATAATTCCCTGGCATCCCTTTTATAGAATATTTAGTAGACGCTACATTATATTTTACATATTCATCAGCATCTACAATTTTACTATACTCTTTATATAATTGATCCATAACATCTCTAGCATTTCTATCTTTCGTTTTATATGCAATTGTAATATTTTCATCTCGATTATCAATGTGTTTTTTTAATTCTTTTCGAAAATTATCCAATAATTTAGCATCTGATTGTGTAGTCACTACAGTCGATGTAGTAGCTGCGTAAGATACAGACGACGCATGTAAGCCACCCATTACAATTGTTGAACAAAGTGCGACAGCTGTCACATACTTATTTGTCTTTCTCATCTCGTCACTCCTTACATTCTATAAATATATGAAAAAAAGCATCGTATAGTTTCAGAGTATACAATACTTTTCAGAAAAGGTCATATGAGATTATGCATATTTATTAATAAACATTATGAAAAAAGTTGTTCTTTTAGAAAAAGAACAACCCCTTCTTTAGCAAGTTTGTAACACACAACATGTATTTTCAAAACGTCGATTCTTCAAATCTTCATTTCCAATACAGAAATAAAGCATTCCTAATTCTCCCCAAACCATATTACAATTTTTATAATCAGAATCAATTTGGAATAAAAGCGTCATATGCTGCGGATCTACTCCCATATATTGTCCGGTCTCGTACAATACTTCTTCTTGTACGGAGAATGGTTCTCCAAACATTTGATGATTATCATAGTTGTCTGGGATTAGCTCTTCAAGTAATTGCAAGAAACGATCTGAATCCGCCTCATCTTCAATGAAAAGCTCCGGTAATTTATACGTAAGTTCAAATGAAATTGTACACTGAGTAAATTGCGCCTGATCTTCATCTGCTCTTCGTAATTGCTCTGCGGGAATATCATAATAAAGTACACGCCCAGCTTCACTTGGATTCACAGCTTCTTCAAAATAATTTTCAATACTAAAGAAATATAACATCCCTGTCTTAGGAAGATTATGATCCATGCCAACGTTTTGTAAATCACTTAAATTAAATTGTGCGATAAAGCGTAATGGATTCCCTTTGTATGTTGGATATTCAAATGCATCCGGCAAATCAGGAACTCCGCCCATCTTCGAACTACCTATCGCAATTGTTTCCTGCTGATTTGGCACAACTTTTATACAAGGAAATATAGTATTCACAAGCTCCTGTTTTAAATGCGCTAGTTCATATTTATCAATTAATACTTCAATTTTCTGCTTCATAAATTCTCCTTACATTTACATACTTATTTGTATCATAGCACAAAGATTATACTCCATTCATTGTAAATTCAACAAGCTCTCAAAAAAACGGGCTCATCCCTCGTACGCGAACAAGCTTAAAAGAGCATAGTATACATTGTTCCTACAAACATGATATCTCATAATTTCTTACAGTATACTTTCCCTCGTTCATTTTCACTTTTAATATAAGGAGGAATTCCACATGGGTTACGGTGGTTACGGTTACGGCGGTAGTTGTGGCGGTTACGGCGGCGGTTACGGCGGTAGTTGCGGTGGATGTGGTTATGGAGGTTTCGCTTTATTAATCGTTTTATTTATCCTTCTAATCATCATCGGAGCTAGCTGTTGGGGCGGCTTTGTAGGCTGCTAGTAAACTTAAAAACTATTGTAAAAAAGCACGTACAATACGTGCTTTTTTGCCATTTCAGAATTTATCCCGCTATTTGCGGGCAGTAAGACTCCCACCTCAAAATTCGGCTGTAAAAAAAGAAGTTGGGTGGGAGTCGGGCTGCCCATAAAAGCTCGATTGGTGAGGGCTAATAATCAGCGTGGAATACCCCCCACTGATTAAAGTTTCACTTTATTATCCGAAAGGGAGTATGTTTATGAAGATTGATGGTGTTTTCGAAGGAGGCGGTGTACGCGGAATTGCACATGTAGGAGCAATTTGTGCGTTAGCCGAAAAAGGTTATGAGTGGGAACGTTTAGCAGGGACATCAGCTGGTGCTATTATCGCAGCACTTCTAGCAGCAGGATACTCCTGTTCCGAATTAAAAACGATTATAACTGACATTGATTATAACAAATTTACTAAGAAGACTTTTCTTAATAGAATTCCCTTTATCGGTAAAGGATTAAATGCATGGTCTACTCTAGGTATTTATTCAAATGCATTTCTCGAAGAATGGCTCGAAGACCTGCTTAAAAAAAAAGGAATTCATCTATTTACAGACTTACCTGATTTGAATAAACTCAAAATTATCGCTTCAGATATAAGCAATGGTAAAATGGTTGTCTTCCCTGATGATTTACCAAGCTACGGATTTTCGAATTATCGCTTCTCTATCGCTAAAGCAGTACGAATGAGTGGAACTATTCCGTTCCTCTTCGAACCAGTGAAATGGCGAACACCAAAATGGAAACAGCCTTGTTATATGGTTGACGGAGGTATTTTAAGTAATTATCCAATTTGGATTTTCGATTCACCTTCCTCGCCTCGCTGGCCTACCTTTGGATTTCATTTCGTGAAAGATGAAATTCAAGCTGATCCCGCCCACTATGAAGATCCTATCTCCATGTTCAAAGGATTATTTAAAACGATGATGCAAGCTCATGATTTACGTCATTTAGATAAAGAAGCAAAGGCAAGAACTATTACAATTCCAACAGGAACCATTACAAGTACTAATTTTCATTTAACTAAAGAAGAGAAAGAATGGCTCTATAACTCTGGTTATAACGCCGCTAATAATTTTTTACAATCTTGGAATTTCAGGCAATATGTTGATAAATATAGAAACGGAAATCAGGATCGAAAAACAAATCGATTTTTCCGTCAGCTCGACTCATAATATTATTTTTTTCATTAAAGAGAGATCGATACTCTAAATATAAATAAGCCTAATAATTTAGTATGTTATTAGGCTTATTTACTTTCTGCATACTTCCACACATCGTTTAAGGATAAGTTAACCCTTTTGCTTCTTCCGCGGTAATTACTACGTAACGATTTCCTGTTCTTAATCCTAACAATTCAGCTTTTTCAATCGCGTCCTGCTTCGTCTCTGCATAAGCTGCTAAATATTTATCTCCGTCAATAATTTGACAAATCACATATTGTTTCATCCTTTTCTCCTTTTACCTTTTTATCCCGCTATTTGCGGGCTAATAACCAGTGTGGATGATCAAAAATCATACTGATTAAAGTTTCACTTTATTAATTGCGCTACCTTTTTTATCCCAATTTCAATTTCTTCTAAAGTTGCATAAGAATACGAAAGTCGTAAAAATTGGTTCGCACTTCTATCATACAAAGTACCTGGGTTTAATAACACCTTTTCTTGCAAAGCTTTTTCAAATACACTACGATTCGAAAAAGGTAGATTCATATGTAACCAAATATAAAAGCTCCCTGCTGGCTCATGCCAAGTTGCAATTTCACTGCAATACTTTTCTAACATACTTATCATAAAATCTCTACGTTTTTTTAATTCACTTCTGATTAACTGTAAATGTTCATCATACAAACCATCTGTAAACCACTCTGCTGCAATTTGCTGGGATATAGAACTTGAACCATAATCTGTTTGCATTTTTATATCTGCTAATCTTTGAATAACTGGTTCAGCCCCAACAATCCAGCCAATTCTTAAACCAGGACTTATAACTTTGGACATGCTCCCGATATGTAATACTATCCCGTTTTTATCATATGCCTTTAAAGGCTTTGGAACTGGTGCATCGAACCATAAATCTTGATAGACTGCATCCTCAATAATAGGTAATCCAATTTCATTACATATACCCATCACTTCTTTCCTCTTCTTAGCATTCATACTAAAGTTCGTCGGATTATGAAAAGACGGAATTGTATATAAAATCGATGCATTAAATTGCTTCTTATATTGTGGAATATATGAAGTGTTTATACCATTCTCATCCATTGGCATTCCTATCAAGCGCATTCCTGTTGATTGAAAAACATTAATAGAATATAAATATGATGGTTTTTCTAATAGAATTGATGCTCCTTTTGGAAGTAACCCCATGGAAATAAGCTGCAGTGCTTGAATTGCCCCTGAAACAATTAAAATAGAGTCAGGGGATACATAAACATCATGCCCTTTTAAATATTCCGCAATTTTTTCTCTTAGATGGCGATTTCCTTTCGGTTCTTCATACCCAAGTGGAACATTTGTCTTCATACACTTATTAATAATTCTTTTCATATTTTCTTCAGGTAACAGACTTGGTGAAAGCTCACCAGTTCCTAATCGAATTACATTGGGATAAAATTCAGCTTGGTTAATCTCTTGTATAGCAGGAAGATTCGGGTAATGAAGTCCTGTTTCTACATAAGATTGCCAATTAGGTGGCGGGGCATATGTTGAAGTATTCTCGCTATTATTTATAACAATTGTTCCCTTCCGACCGTTCCCCTCAATATAACCTTTTGCTACTAATTCATCGAACGCCATTACAATTGTACTTCGATTCACTTCAAATGTTTGTGCCAAAGCTCTTTGTGAAGGTAATTTCGTTCCAACTGTCCATTCCCCATTAACAATTCTTCCCTTTATGTATGTTTCTATTTGTTTATATAGTGGAATAGACGAAGACATATTAGGTTTCCATTCTAATCTTTCCATCCTATCACCCCACATTCATTTTGGTTGGTCGACTATCCAACCATATGGATGGATACAATTTCTCATTTCCTCTATACAATATACACTATCATAATTAATTACACTAAGTAGGAGGTAATATAATGAGTGAAGCAATTATTCACGGTATCATCCTTGCATTTGGCCTTATCATCCCATTAGGTGTCCAAAATGTTTTCGTCTTTAACCAAGGCGCCAGTCAACCAAATATTTGGCGTGCTGCTCCTGTAGTCTTAACTGCATCTATATGTGATACATTATTAATTTTAATTGCTGTACAGGGTGTATCCCTTGTACTCCTTACTTTTTCTTGGCTAACAACTACCTTGTATATGATTGGATTTTTCTTTCTTATGTATATGGGCTGGGTTATTTGGAAAAGTAATCCTTCAAATGATGTACAACAAGAAAAAAGAATGCCTTTAAAAAAGCAAGTTATTTTCGCCGCATCAGTTTCATTACTAAATCCACACGCAATTTTAGATACAATTGGTGTAATTGGAACAAACTCTATCCAGTATATAGGAAATGAGAAATGGGCTTTCACTTTCGCAACAATTATCGTTTCTTGGATTTGGTTTATAAGCTTAGCTATGGCTGGAAAATTTCTAAAAAGACTAGACTCAACAGGGAAAACGATCATAGTATTAAATAAATTTTCAGGGCTAATCATTTGGGGCGTCGCACTTTATATGTTAAAACAAGTGCTTTTTCCTAACTGAATAAAGTGAAACTTTATTCAGTGGTTTTTTTCTCAGTCCTACTGATTATTAGCTCACACCAATCTGGCTTTATGGACAGCTCGAAAATATCCTGATAAAGAGAATTGCATGCTAATTACAAATCATGCAATTCTCTTTCCAATTATGAAGTTGGTTCCGGTTTTTGTTTTTGCACCATGTTATCTTTTGCTGGTTTAATCCAAATAATTGCTATGACAGCACCAATAGCAGCGAAGATACTTGTTAAATAAAACACTTCATGGTCCGCCCCTTTCATAAAAAAAGAATAAAGGGGTGGTCCAGCTGCTACACCGATAAATCGCATTGAACTATAAAATGAAGTAACTGTGCCCCTCTGCTCTTTTTCAATTCCTTGAGTAATAAGAGCATCTAAACATGGTAACGCAATACCAATACCTACCCCCATAATAACAAGACAAAGAAGTAGCAAATAGATCCCTTTTATAAATAAAGGTAATACGACAGAGGCAGCAGCCAATAAAAACCCAATATAAATACACTTTTTCATAACATCCTGTTTATCTCCAATTTTCTTACCAGCCATATATGAGCTAAGTGATAGTACAAGTAAAGGAATAGCAAGTACACACCCTTTCCATATACCATGAATGTCGTACTTCGACTCCAGTATAGTCGACAGATAAAAAAGGATTCCGAATAAAATAAGCATAATAATTGCACCTAGTATAAAAATGGCAATTAACCATCTTCCCTTTTCTCGAAACGTAGAGATAATAGATTTAACAAATTCTTTCAGTGGAGGCGCTTGTTCTTCTTGTTTCTTCGCCTTTACTAACACCAATAATAAAACAATCGATATTACACATAAAACTGGAATTGCCCAAAATGGTAAGAACCATACAATGGCCGCAAGAGCAGATCCTAAAATAGGACTCAATACTTTTCCAAATGTATTTGACGTCTCAATAATCCCTAAGCCGGCACTAACCTGTTTTTCATCTTTGTACAAATCACCAACGCATGGTATAACAACTGGCATAGCTCCAGCAGCTCCTATCCCTTGAATTGCCCTTCCGATAAGAATCCAAACATAGGGATTATCAACTTTCCATGATACCCAGCCCGTAATCGCTCCTCCAATAGCTGCAATTACTAAACTTGGAACCATTACCATCTTTCGTCCCCATCTATCTGATAAATAACCAGCAATTGGTATAAGCAAAATCGCAATGATAGAATAAATTGTAATAATCATGGATACTTGAAAAGATGAAATATGTAATTTTTTTTCAATGGTTGGCAGAATTGGAATAAGCATTGAATTCCCTAATGTCATAACGAGTGGAACTGATGCAAGCGCAATTAAACAACAGTTTTCTTTTTTTAACATGTTGATTTCGGAACCTTTCATCATATATTTCTTACCATATAATAGCCCTGCTGGAACTTAATTTTACATTCCACCAGGGCTATTACATCTTTACTACTTTCCATTCACAACAAAAGAAATTGGGTAAAACATAGCGTTACTTCTATTCTTTGAATCCAGTTCACAATATATCCATACCAATTAATTGAAAATAAAAAAGAAAGGAAGAATCCTTCCTTTCTCCTATAACCTTCTACATTTAGCGAGTATATCCGCCACCAAGCTGTTGTTCTGCCATCGCTACAAGGCGTTTTGTAATTTCACCGCCTACAGAACCGTTTGCACGTGAAGAAGTATCAGCTCCAAGTTGTACACCAAACTCTTGTGCAATTTCATATTTCATTTGATCTAGAGCTGCTTGTGCTCCATTTGATGCTAATTGATTAGTGTTACGATTTCTAGCCATTACCGATCACCTCCTTATATATATTAAATTGTATCAAAACCGATATTAAATACCTGGTAATTTTTGGTTATATATTTTTTTAAAAAAGAGTCTCCGCAACGAGACTCTTACATCATTTCACATTATGAAGTTACTACTTCTAATTTTCTATTTGTTAATACCTTCATTACTAAACTTTTCGTCTTTTTACAACATTAAATCCGTATTTTTTAATAGCCGTAAGTTTAGTTTACATAATATAATTATTTAAACCTAAATTGATAATGTTTTATATAAACAATCCATATCTCGCCACACATATGCTATTTCTTCTATATTTAGTCTTGCTAAAAATTTTGTATCAATTTTTTCAGGATTATATTTTTCATAAAATTTTTTAGAAGGATTATTAGAGACAACCCAAACTAAAAGAGATTGCATATTATTTTTTTTACAATCTGATAGTAAAGCTTGAAATAAACGTTGTCCTATCTTCATTCCTTGATACTCTTGTAAAATGTATATTGCATATAATTCCCCATCACAATTATATGTCCCCGTTCTTTCAGTCCCACCATCGATAAATCCGATAATCTCCCCATTTAAGGTCTCTGCTACAAACCTATATTGATGCCCGTCTTCTTTTTGAAAAATACTTTCCCATAGCTTTTCTCGTTGTTCATACGTTATATTTTCTAAAATTTCGTTAGCAAATATCCCTTTATACGTTGTTTTCCAGCTTTCCACATGCACTTTTGCTATACTTGCAATATCATTTTTCGTTGCCCTTCGAATATGTATCTCCATCATTTGCATCCCCCTATGTAAATAATTATAGCAAAATGTTTTTTTCAGTAAAAAAAAGAGTGAATTTTCATCACCCTTTTCAATCTTTTTTATCTACTTTCCACTTCAACAGATACAACATGATCGATTTCTTTTAGAGAACTATATAACTCAGTTGTATATAAATCTTCCGGAGCTAAAATTACCATTTCTAATTGCTGAGATGCTCCATTATCAATATCTTTAATTTTCACTCGCTTCACTTGCATATTTAAATTTTTAATTTGCTTAAAAATCCCATCTAACTCTCGATGCTTATTTACGGTAATTTTTATAGACAAGTCCTTTTGTCTCAATGAATACGGACCTGCAATTTTCACAAGCTGTGGTAGTACATTGATTGCTAATATAATTAAAATCATGGCAACTATCGCCTGTATATAGAAACCGGCCCCAATCGCAATACCTAGCGCTGAAGCGGCCCATACCATAGAAGCTGTCGTTAATCCTGAAATAACGTCATTACTTCTTCGTAAAATTACACCTGCCCCAAGAAAACCGATACCACTTACAATTTGAGCAGCTAATCGCATTGGATCCATATTCGTATGTCCTGGAACAGAATATACATTCACTGATTCAATTGAAACCATCGTAATTAAACAACTCGCTACAGAAATAACCATACTTGTTTTCACTCCAAGCGGTTTATTCTTTAGCTGTCTATCTATTCCGATGAATAATCCTAAAAAGAGTGCTAAACCTAATTTGAATAAAAATTCATATGACATATTTCATTCTCCTTACTTTACAATGTTCCCTTCGAATAATACACTATAACTCTTTTATGATATCAATTCCAGTCTTTTCTATTCATTGAACGACAAAAGCCGAAAAAACATTTTTTATTACAATGTTTTTTCGGCTTTTTCTATAGTTTTTTTAGCGTGATTAAGATACTTCTTTATTTTTGTTCTTTAGTCTTAATCTGTGCATCTTTGTAAAATGCTAATTTACTGTCATTATACTCTTTTGTATGTTTGTTAAATTGTTCTTTCGCCTTTTGAGCTTCCACATTTAACTCATTAACAGTTTTAACTTTTTCACCAATTTCTTTTAACTTCGTTTCTTTTACTTTTAATTTTTCATACAGCTCTTTTTCATTCGCTAATGCCTTCGTATAATTCTCATTCATCTTTTGGAAAGATTCATAACGGTTTTTATACGACTCTTCTACTGCTTTTGCTTGTTTTTGCAATTTCTTATCTTCAAGCTTCTCTATATTGCTTTGAACCGATTTCGTTTCCTTCTGAGCTTTTTCTAACAGTTCTTTCTCGTTTTTCATTACTTTTTCACGCTCATCTACATTTGCAGTAGCTTGCTCGATCTTCTGCGTAACTGCTTCATTATGCTCTTTACCTTCTTGTAAAATTTGAGAATATAGTTCTTGCCCTTGCTTCTCTAATTTCTCTAATTTTTTCGTATTATCAACTAAAGATTTTTCTTGTGTCGCTGCTGCTTCAAAAGCCGTATATAAATTTTCTTCTGGCTTTTCACCGAAACATCCTGATAATAATCCTACTGATAATGCTCCAACTACTGCTACTTTTCCATACTTCAACTTCAATTCCTCCAATTATAAACGGTTATCGTGCCAGAAGTTCACTGGGAAGTGATTCTCTTCATGATATGCTTCAAATTCATAACCCTTTTCTTTTAGACCCTTTAAAATTGCTGGCACAGCAGCAACTGATTGCGGGTGAATATCATGCATTAAAATGACTTCTTGTGGTTTTGTTGCACCAGCTAATACATTTTGAGCGATTTGCGCTGCCGCTGCATCAACTGGTACTTTATTGTATTTCCAGTCTAAAGAGTCAATTGTCCAGTCCCATACTTTCAAACCGTCCTCTACTACTTTATTTCGGAGACCTTCATTTAAACCAGGCGTCGATCCGTATGGAGGACGTGTTAATTTAGGAGATTTCCCAATAATATTTGCGATTAAGCCTTGATCTTCTTTCATTTCATTAACATACTCGCCATTTTTATATAACTTCGCATAATTGTGTGTCATACTATGCATTCCAACATAATGTCCTTCTGCATTTTCACGTTTTACTAAATCAGGAAACTGTTTCACATTCGCGCCAATTAAAAAGAATGTCGCCTTCGCATCATGCTGTTTTAACATATTCAATAATTCAGCCGTATATTTTCCTGGCCCATCATCAAATGTAAGGTAAGCAACTTTTCTTTCCGTTCCATTAAAACGACTTGGTGCCGTTTTATTCATTTCAACTTTCGGTTGTTCACTTGCAAGCTGTATTACATTTTCTTGTTTCGCAACAGCTTTTGCTGGTGAAGTAATAGATTGAAACATGAAATACCCAATAGCTACTGCTGCAATCGCTATTAAAACGACTACTACTCGTTTAATGTTAAAAGCCTTTTCCATTCTATCGAATTCCTCTCCCTATTAATCTTATATATAAATCACCCAATGTAATTATACATTTATTTATTTTATTACACTATATAAACAAACAACATATGAATTATAGTGGGAGCTTTATCAAAATTGTTGTTCCTATTCCTTCTTTACTTATTATACTAAGAGTACCTCCATGAAGGTCTACCATTTTTTTCACTATAGCTAGACCAATGCCTGCACCTGCAACATGATTATTAATTTGATAAAATGACTGCTCTATAAAAGGTAGATGCTCTTCAGCAATTCCAATACCTTGATCTGTCACTTTAATCACTGCTTGTCCTTCACTTTTTGTCACTTCAATGTGAACTGTACTGTTTTCATATGAATATTTAATAGCATTATGAATAATATTCAAGAAAATTTGCTTTAGCCTATTTCGATCCCCCATCAATTCAATTCGTTCTAGAGTATGGATGAATTGAATTTTCTTCTTTTCAGCGTTAGGAGTTAATTGCCAAATCGTCTCCTCTAGTATATCGTACAATTGCACTTTTTGTTTATATAAATTAAAATGATTTGATTGTAATCTTGAAAAATCTAGCAATTCTTCTACTAAATGAATCAATCGGTCTGTCTCACCTGAAATAATTCCCATACCTTGCTTTATTTCTTCTTCCGTTAAATGCTCTACAGTTTTTAACGTCTCACTCCAACCTTTAATTCCCGTTAAAGGCGTCCGTATTTCATGAGAAATAGAAGCAATAAATTCATTTTTCATCTGTTCTGCTTTTTCTATTTTATCAGACATATAGTTTAAACTATGTGCTAACTCACCTAATTCACCGGGATAGTCTTCTTTAATTCTATCTTTCAGTGTTCCTTCTGCGATTTGTGAAGAAGCTTGAATAATAGATTCAATTGGCTCAACAAATGAATTTGCCAAACGTCTGCTAATTAAGAAGACAATTCCTGAAATAACAATACCTACAGAAATAGTAAACATCATGATTTCGATAATCTTTGCATTTACATGTGTTAAAACAGTCGTATATTTTAAAACACCGATAGTTTGCCCTTGATGTACGAGTGGACTTAATACTTCTAATTGTTTTTCATTATCTTTCGTAGTAGTAACTTGGTGATACATTTCCCCCTCTAGTAAAGAATAAGGAATATTTACTTTACCTTCTACCTTTTGTCCGCTTGACGACTGTATAATCGTACCGTGCCGATCGATCAATTGTAATTCTGTTCCTTCCAATTGAAAACTTCCAATGATGTCACCACTATATTCGTTCAAACGAATAAAATATAATGAATTATACTCAGAGAAAAAACGTGTACTCGTCTTCGCATGAGATTCTATATACTGCACAATACCATTATAATAATATTGATAAATAGAGACTGAAAATGCTATTTCAAACAATACAAGCATAAGTGTTATGACCGTCATAAAATATAAAGTCACTTTCCGTCTCATTTTATAGTTTCCTTCCACACATATCCTTTACCCCACACTGTCAGGATAAACTGCGGTTCAGATGGATTGCATTCTATCTTTTGACGTAACCGCCTCATATTTACATCTACGACTTTCGTCTCACCTACGTAATTAACTCCCCAAATCATATTTAATATTTCATCCCGTGAAACCGGCTTAGAAGCATGGTCCATTAAATATTGTAGTATCATATATTCTGTAGGGGTTAAATCCACTAATTGCCCATCTTTATATAAACTTTCTTCTGTAAGATTTAATGAAAACGGACCAGATGTATGTATATTTGTTTTTTCTGCATGCACTTCTATTCTTCTTAATAAGGATTGTACACGTGCCGTTAACTCTACTGGACTAAACGGCTTTGCAATATAATCATCCGCCCCAATTCCTAACCCTTGTACCTTATCCTCATCTTGTACACGTGCGGTTAACATAATAATACCCATTTTTTTATTATTTTCCCGAATAGCTTTACATACTTGAAAACCGTCAATCCCTGGTAACATTACGTCAAGTAGTGCAACTTGAACAGTATGTTGACGTAAAATCTCTAATGCTTCTTCCCCTGTATTAGCCTCTAATACATGAAATCCAGCACGTTTCATATTTAATACAATAAAGCTACGAATTGGTATTTCGTCTTCCAATACTAAAATTGTTGGCATAATTCCCACCTCCTACTCTTGTTGATAATCCGCTAGCGGTTTTATATATGCTTTCACTTTTTCAAACTTTGATTGCTTCGGTACTGCATATACGTGAGATGCTGTTTTAACTGCTGCCTCGTATCCTTTTATTTTGAACCAGTCTCTCCGCTTAAAAATATGGACTTCAAGCCATACTTCATTTGTACTTGCATCCAGAAACTTTTGAACATTTGATTCCTTTTGCTGATCTGGGATAGTGATTTTTCCCATTAACTCTTCAGGAATTTTCACAAAATATCCTTTTTCTATATTGATATATCGTTCTTCTATAGGTTTAGTTCCATCTTCACTCCACTGTATGTAACGTTCAAAGAACGGACTATCACCATATGATTTATCTTCCCAACCTTTTGGACGTACAGTACGAACAAATTCAATAATGCCGTCTTCATTTACGTCTTTACTTTCCACAACATAATCATTGAATAAATCTTCTTTCCCGTCTATAGGTAATTCCTCATAATGATCCTTATCAAATTTCGCTACATATGTTACACCTGAATGAGCCCCAACTCCCGCATCAATTACAACCGCCTTGGACAGTTTGGAAATACATCCAAACTGTATTCTTTGAATACTATTTATAAATGGGTCAAATGAAACTTCAGAAATAGTCTTAAACTGCTCAATGAACTCAACTGTCAACTTCTCATCTTTTTCATAAGTAACAAGGCTTATGTCATTAAGGCCATTTCTGTTTAGATCTTCTATAAATAGCTTCGTATAATGCCGATTATAAATCTCCTTCATATCATCATTTTCTTCCGAAAAAACATACATGACATGATCTAAAGATTCGCGACTTACAGAGATTCCAATTAATAACTCTCTCTTCCCATTCCCTGTAAAATCACCCACTTCAACGATATCTACTTCTCCTCCATCAAATTTATGCGTGGACTTTATTTTCCACCCATTTCCGATTTCCTCATATACAGCTAAATATACGCTATGATCTTCATTCGGCAATTTATAAAATACGATGGCTTCTTTTTTATTATCTTGTTTAAAATCCATTGACCAAATCATTTGTTTATCTTTATTAGACATCGGAGTAAGCAATCGATAATTAACAGGCAAATCTTTATCTATTTGCTCTTTCAATTCATTTATCCATTTCTCATTTGCAGGAGCCACCATTAAATTTGTCGGAGCTTCAGACATTTTACATCCAGTCAATATAAAGATGATTCCCATAATGCCTATCCATTTCTGCATATGATATCTTTCCTTACTACAGATTTTAAGTATTTCTCTATACTTTTGCTTCTCCAATATTCTCATACATATGAGTATAATTTTTCTAAAATAAAAAATCGTTACAGAAAAGTTACAAATCCATTTCCAAAAAAAAGATTGGCGGAGGCCAATCTTTTTTTACTATTCATTTCGAACTGATTTTGGTGTTACACCTAAATGTTCATTTAATTTATTTGAAATATCTTTTACATTTTTTTCGTTTGGAATGTAATAATAAATACCACCAATACGTTTATCTGTTCCTTCTATTTGCATCTTTTCCATTTGCAGATCCGATCCTGCCATATTTTTCGTAATAGCAAGCATATCATCAAATGTTAAATTTGTTTTCATATTTTTATCAATTGCATCAAGTAAAGAGCCCATTTTGCTAATCGATTGAACAGACATTGCTTTTTTCGCAATTGCTTCAATTACAAGTTGTTGCCTTTGACCACGCATTGCATCACTGTCAATTTTACGCGTTCTTGCAAGTGCAAGTGCTTGCTCTCCATTTAAATGTTGGAAACCTTTTTCTAAATGAATCATACCTGCTTGGTCTTTACTATCTTGTTCTGTGAAAGTAACCGGTACATCAATATCAATACCACCAAGTGAATCTACAATTTGTACAAATGACTCGAAGTTAAACTTCACATAATAATCAACTGGAACATTTAAAAATCGTTCCACTGTATCTCGTGTACTTTCAACACCACCAAATACATGTGCGTGTGTAATTTTATCTAATTTCTTTCTAGATGGAATGTAAACGCGTGAATCACGCGGAATACTTACTAATTTAACTGACTTATCATTTTTATTAATTGTCGCTAATAAAAGTGCATCTGTCCGAACCGCTTCGCCATATTGGCTTTTTCTCATTTCACTTCCGTCTACACCCATAATTAAAATTGAAATATTATCCTTTAAAGGTTCAACTTCTTTATCCCGTTTTGATGACTTATCAATTTTTGCATATGCATCACTTACAACAGCTTTTGCTTTGTTATATATAAACGATCCATATCCTACTCCTCCAAAAATAAGTAGGAAAAATGGAATTAAAATGAACCATTTTATAGACTTTCTTTTAGAACGTTTTTTACTGCTTCTCGTGTTTTGTTCTAATTCAGAGCTCATGTTCATTCTCCTCTCTTTCTCTTTTCCTAGTATAATGTATGTCTAGTAATCTTCATATTGAATTTCCTTTCAATCACCTTACATTTTTGTAAGGTTACATCATGAATCCAATATGTATTCCATTTCACATTATACTCTCGTGCTTATTTTTGGCAAGTCACCATTTACCAACTTCAAAAATTTAACACTTCTAAACATTCTGATTTACAGATTTACCATCCTGTTATTTGTGAATATAAGACTTCAACCTCAAAATTCAGTAAGTATGCAGAGGCAAGTTTCCTTTAAAATCCCGATTGGTTCACCTAATAATGAGTAGGGAATGCCCCCACTCATTAAAGCTTCACTTTATTGACTCTCATTTGGTGTATACATTATTTGCTTCCCGTTATTATAAATTAAAGCTGAATTTGCTTTAATTTTCGTTTTTTCTATTTCCACATCGTCATTCGAGAAATTCACAATGATTTTAATATCTTTTCCATATGAAGCAGATTGTACTAGCTTATCTTCTGACAGATATGCAAAGTTCGTCATTTCTTCTTTTACTGCCTTTTCATGAACTTCATCCCAAACTTTCAGATGCTGTGTAATTTCTTTTTTATGCTTATTCCACTCTACTTCATCTAAATGGTACAACGGAGGAACATTATACAATAACTCATATAACATACGATTTCCAACTTCATCTTTCACCTTCAAACTTCCCCATTCCCAGTGGTGCGTTGTAATAACGGAATTGTTGTATACTAATTTATATAATGGTACCGAATATACTGGATTTAAATACACTTGTTTATATTCTTCTTTCAACGGTACTTGTTTTGCATATTTTTCAGGAACATTTTGATTTGGTGACCAATATCCACCTACATAATACGGGCTTGTTTTGTTTTTCCTCATATCTTCATCGTCCCATTTAATAACTGGCGTTTCAATTCCATGAGCAAATGCAATCGTACTACTTGCAAAATCATTTCCGCCCTCAGAGCCAACTACCATACCTTTTTCTTGCGCAATATAATCCATTCGTTTTAATCTTGCTTTTAAATCTTGTTCTTGTGTCGTTATATGTTTCGTTGCATAGTCATCATAAATTTCACCCGTTGCATCACAATCAATAAACCATGAATTATACTTAGGTCCATTTTGTAATATATCGTTCATTCGTTCTTTTACACTAGGAAGTGCTAATGTCGGATTTAATTTTCGGCCTCTCCCTAAAAACCCTTGCACCTTCTCTCCATTTTTCTTCGTTACGGTTGCTTCTTCATATAACGATGGATCATTAAAGGAAGCTGTGTTCCAATTTTTATCACCTTTTTCGTGAATGGAATGGTAAGAATCATACGGACCAACTAAATATCCCATTTTCTTAGCTTCTGTAACGAAATTAGGTTGCATAAATCCTTGTTCCCAGTTCGGCAAACCAATCCACGCTTTGTCTATCCCTGCTTCTTTCATTTCCTTTAAGATATCTGTTCCATCTGCAGAACCCCATTTACTCACCTCTTCAACTGCATCACCGAGTCCTGACTTTAATAAATGCTTATTTAAGCTATACAACTCCGTCTTCGCTAAGTGATCTACGCCTTTCTTTAATAGTGCACTAGCTTCCTGATCAACTTTCGGGAAAATATCCTCTTTATAAAATTCCTTCATTGATAATACTTCGTTTACATAACGCAAAATAACATTTTTTTGATACTTATCGATGAAATCTTGTTTACTTACTTGCTCAAATACATTCAGTTCTCCAGATTCTGAACTATTCTTTTGAATGAGTTCTTTTATATGGCTAAACAGTGGGCTATTTATTTGCTCCCTTAGCTTTGGCCAATTTACGTTACTTTCTGATAAACCATTTTGATTCCAAAAATAAAAATGACCTGCACCGTAAAGTTTTTCTATCTCTTTATTTTTTCTAGCCTTTTCTTGTAATGTTTTAAATTCACCTTTTTCAACGATATTGTTCTTATATAGTTTGGCGATACTTACTGCATCATTATTTGTAACATATAACTGAAATCCATATGTTTTATTTTTATTTATACTCGGGAATTCATGTGTAAAATCAAATCCTATTTTCGGATCTGAATGAAATTTCAATTCATTATTAAACATATTGTTCGCAATATATACAATCGAATATTTCGAACAATTTAATGCGAAAAACTTCATGGAAAATGATTCAGCAAATGAATATGCATCATCCTTCAAAAACTTCTTCCAATTCTCATCATTACTTGGAATTTGCTTACCTTCCCATAACGGAAGTGTATAATTTTCAGCTTGTACTTTCGGCCATGTAAAACTTTCTGCACCAGTCGATTCCACTTCAATATTTAAGTGGTCTTTTTTCTTTTCTAAGTTTACTTTTACTTTTTGATCTGGATATTCCCATGATGTGCGATCCTTGTCTTTTTTTAAATTCGACACCTTCATTTTCGGTAACGGTTGTGATGCCTCTTCCTTTACACCATCATGCTCTACAGTTAACGTGAAAGTCTCTGGATTTACATCATAAGTAAAATCTTTATACGTCGCTTTCTTTATTTTAGACTCTTGTAAAGCATCATTACCATTTACATCACACCCGACTAAAGTCGAAAATGACATTGTTGTAAGAAGACATATTGCTATCATTTTTTTCATCTTCTGCACCTCCACCACTGAATATACAGGGGTTTTGTTACAGGAATGTGGCAAAAAATAATAGAGCTAGCATAATGCTAGCTCTATTCGGAATATGAAAAATAAATTCATGAACAAATCTATTCTGCTTTAAAGAAGATATGTAATACAATAAGACTTTAATCCATGCCTTTTCGCACTAACTAATTATTAGTCCAAACGAATCAAAGTTTTAACAAGCATTCTTTACCTGAAAAAGTAACTGTATATAATATATCCTAAAACTAGCACTAAAATTAATATTCCTGTACCTTTCCAATTCATACCACCTACCATATCAACGTGGTTACCTGTTTCCGCTCTATTGAGCCCATCATTCAAAGAACCGGTAGGATTATTTTTCAATTCACTTTGTCTCATACGTTCTCTTTTTTCTTCTGGTGACTCTTTTGAACTCATATAATCACCTCCAAAATTAATACGCCCTTTACTCAACTATACAAAATTAAAATTCATTTTATATTCTCTTTCTAAAATATTATTTCTTTGAAAAAATTCCGATTAAAAATGTATTCCCCATAACGTAAAGAAAGCTAGCGATGCTAGCTTTCTTTATAATCCAATATGTTCTTCCTTATTTACAGTAACCCCTTTATGATCGATTTCAAGCTCACATACTTTCATTGCTATAAATACTCTCGCTAATTGCTCAGCAATTTCTTGCCGCTTCTCATATGGAGTTAATATAAAAATGGATGGTCCCGCGCCACTAAGTGCTGTACCATATGCCCCAAACTCTTTTGCACATTTACGAATAGATGGTAATAACGGTATAAGTTCTAAACGATACGGCTCGTGAAAATGATCTCTCTCCATCATCTCACCTACAACTTCCCACTTCTTTTGACATAATGCAGCTACTAACACATTGCTAATTGCACTAGCTTTAACAGCCTCATGAAAAGGAAACATCTTTGGTAATACAGATCGACTTTCATCCGTATTTAGCTCTTCATTTGGAATAAGAGAAATTACGCCTAACTCCTTACTTTCAATCCTCACGACCGAAACATTCTTTCCGTCCAGTGCTCCAATTACAGTCCCGCCTAAAATAGAAGCAGCAACATTATCTGGATGTCCTTCAAAATTTGTAGCAATTTGAACTTTTTGATCAGTTGTTAAATGTAAATTTCCAAGTTGATTCGCAAGCTCTATTCCTGCTACAATCGCTGACGCGCTGCTTCCTAGCCCTCTTGTCAACGGAATATTACTAGTAACTTCTATTATATGGGGTGATAAAGAAGGACATACTTTACATGCCGTACTAACAATTAAATTTTTATCGTCTGTTGGAATTGAATCGTCAAAAGAATGTACTACTTGCCACTTATCGGCTTCTCCTTTTACACTCACTTCTAAATATAATGACAATGCTATTCCTACTGAATCAAATCCAGGTCCAACATTCGCTGTGCTAGCAGGAACACGAACTCTTAATGGTATCACGACATAATCACCCCTTTAATATGATCTTTAATTTGTTCTATATCATTTGAAACACTTGCAATGTCTAATTTATTAGAAGAAATTGCGATATCAGGATCTTTCAAACCGTTTCCAGTTAAAACTGCAACAACTGTCTCTCCCTTTTTGATTTTTCCAGATTGAACATGTTTAATTACGCCCGCTAATGAAGCATTTGATCCTGGCTCTGCAAAAACTCCTTCAGTTTTTGCTAACAATCTATACGCATTTAAAATCTCCTCATCTGATACCATATCTATTTCACCATTAGACTGCTCAGCAGCCTCTACTGCATACGACCAACTTGCTGGGTTACCGATGCGAATCGCTGTTGCAATCGTTTCAGGTTCCTCAATTACATGTCCCTTTACAATTGCCGCTGCTCCTTCCGCTTCAAAACCGTGAATTCTTGGCTTCTTATAGCCTTTTTCTTTCTCATATTCACAGAACCCTTTCCAATATGCTGTAATATTCCCAGCATTCCCAACAGGAATAGCTAAAACATCTGGTGCGCTTTGCAACTGGTCACAAATTTCAAATGCCGCTGTTTTTTGTCCTTCAATTCGATAAGGATTCACTGAGTTTACTAATGTAATCGGCTCTTCTGCTGCAATATTTCTTACAGCCCGAAGTGCATCATCAAAGTTTCCTTCTATTGAAATGATCTCCGCCCCATAAGCGACTGCTTGCGCTAATTTTCCATGCGCAATTTTCCCTTCTGGTATTACGATAATACATTTCATCCCGAGGCGTGCCGCATAAGCTGCAGCCGATGCCGATGTATTACCTGTTGATGCACAAATAATTGCCTCTGAACCTTCTTCTTTCGCCTTAGCAACGGCCATTACCATACCACGGTCTTTAAAAGAACCTGTTGGGTTTGCTCCTTCATATTTTCCGTATAACTGAATCCCTAATTGCTTCGATATATTTAATAATGGAATAAGGGGTGTATTCCCTTCCATTAAACTGACATCAGGTGTGTTTTCATTCACTGGTAAATAAGAAACATACTGTTTTAATAGACCTTTATACATATTGTTTTTCCTCCTCAATAATGTAGTAACTGTTTATTTCACTTGCGACATCTTCTATCGCTCCTAAAACTCGTTCGAATTGATATTTTGAAGTTTGATGTGTCACAACAACGACCTCTGCAAGTTCACGATTCAAAGGTAATTGAATGACCTCTTTTAAACTCACAGAATAATTAACGAAACATTCTGTTACTTTTTGTAACATTCCAGGCTCATCTCGTAATGAAATGCGTAAAAAATATTTCGAAACTACTTCTTCATCTCCTTGTAATTCATATGGCTCTGGTTCTTTTAACGCACTTTTGTTTTTCGGAACTTGATTCATATTTTTAACGATTGAAATAATATCACTTACTACAGCAGAACCAGTTGGTAACTTCCCAGCTCCTGGTCCGTAAAACATCACTTCCCCAACCGCTTGACCGTGAACATACACCGCATTGAATTCGTTATTTACATTCGATAATGGATGATGACTTGGCAATAAAGTTGGTTCTACGCTTAAATGAATGGATGATCCTTGTTTCTCCGCTTTACCAATTAATTTCATAGTAAATCCTAACTTTTCGGCCATTTCTAAATCTTCTTTTTCGACCTTTCGAATACCTCTAACTTGAACATCATCTAAAGAAACATTCATCGAAAAACCTAAGTTAGCAAGAATCGCTACCTTTCTCGCAGCATCTAGTCCATCTACATCTGCTGTTGGATCAGATTCTGCGAAACCCAATTTCTGCGCCTCCTGTAAAGCCTCTTCATACGACCATCCATTTTGACTCATCTTTGTTAACATATAATTTGTTGTTCCATTTACGATTCCCATTATTTTTTCAATTTGATCTGAAGCTAGCCCGTCTGCTAATCCTCTTAATATTGGAATTCCACCTGCTACACTTGCTTCATAAAACAAATCGCAATTATTTTCATTTGCTAATTGTAGAAGCTCAGCCCCATATACAGCCATTAAATCTTTATTTGCAGTTACAACATGTTTTTTACTTTGCAAAGCCTTCATAATATGCTGTTTCGCTTCTTCAATTCCGCCCATTACCTCTACTACAATATCAATATTTGAATCATTTAGAACTTCATCCACATTACTCGTTACTACGATTCCCTCAATACAAACATCACGTTCTTTTTCTAAATCACGCACAACGACTGCCTTTACCTTTACTTCACACCCTGTATCAAGAGCGATTTTTTGATAATGTTCTTTCAAAATATGGACAACACCACTTCCGACAGTACCTAACCCTAATACCCCAACATTAATAACATTATTCATCTTCTAATCTCCTCCTAGAATTTTATTTTTCACCTCTATCAATCACCTTGCTCTGCCATTTTTTCATACAGGTGGTGGTTATTTCCGTACGTACTAATCGTTTCATGTTACAGCACCTCCCTTCAAAGTAATAAAAAAACACACTCATCCCTAGTAAAGGGACGAATGTGTTTTCGTGGTTCCACCCTTGTTCCAACCCAGACTTA
>NZ_MAOI01000113.1 GCF_001884235.1 Bacillus paramycoides
AACACGGAAGTTAAGCTCTCTAGCGCCGATGGTAGTTGGGACCTTGTCCCTGTGAGAGTAGGACGTCGCCAAGCAAGCTAAAACACGAGTCATTTGACTCGTGTTTTTTTATTTCCCATGAAATAGGCTAGATTCCGTTAATAAAAATGTCGAAATATAGTAAGGGATCTTTTGCGCAGAAATATTGAGAAATTGATAAATGAATGGATAATCTTCGGAGTTGTAGCTTCCAAGTAAGTCATACCACCAATCAGTTTCATACCTAGAAATCATGCTTAAATTATAGAGCAATAAGTAATGAACAAGGAGTTCAGGTAATACTGGCTTAGGATTTCTAGGATCGCTCGTAAGTGGTAAATAATAAGTATCAGTAAGATGCTCGTAGTATAAAGGGGTACTATACATAGGATTCCATGATTGAATGGGCGCTGTAAAAAGCACATTCGACTCATTAGTTTTCCCAGGTACATGTTGTATTGATAAATGCTTACAAGCTGTTTCAATGTAACGAGAAAACCTCTCCTTGGTCATATGTAGTCGATCTAGTATATTGACTGGAAAGGAGAGTTCATTTTTATTTGGTGAATCGATCTTATATAATGTTGTTCCTTTTTGACTATAGCGAAATAAATTTTGTAACTCAGGGATTTTTCCCATTAGCTCTAACATGTTAAATTTTTCTGCTTCCAAGTGTTTCATGTGAAACACTCGTTCTGCGGTATGAGAAAACAATCCATTTTTCTGTATTTTTACCTCATCTTCTAAAAATTGATACCCTTGTTTTTTTCTTTTACGTGTTGTAACTCCATGCGCTAAAACTGTCGTTGATTCTGGATAGTTTGGATCAATAGTTAACAAACAAGCTTTAAAAAGCTGGCTCATTCCATAAAACAACAACATTGGCTGAATGGAGAAGGGGGCTGTCTTATATAATTCATAATAATTTTTCCCATGTTCTAAGTAATAAATAAAGGGATAACAATTTTCAAAACTTTTTTTTTCAGCATCTTGAATTGAGGATTTTTCGTAACAACGGGCAAGATAACGTTGTACATTTTGAGATGAAAAAAAGAAACTTAAGTGCTGCCAAATGCAAGGTGTATGATGCATATATTACGCTCCTTTTATTGTCTAAAAATTCTAACATTTATATACTTTCTTGACAGTATTTTAACCAATTGATAAGCTACTAATAATAATTTCTGGTATCATGGGGGGAACAATTATGTGGGAATCTAAATTTGTTAAAGAAGGTTTGACTTTTGATGATGTATTACTTGTACCAGCAAAGTCAGATATATTACCAAGAGAAGTAAGTGTTAAAACAGTTTTATCTGAAAGCTTACAGCTAAACATCCCGTTAATTAGTGCAGGAATGGATACAGTCACAGAGGCTGACATGGCTATTGCAATGGCTCGCCAAGGCGGTTTAGGAATCATTCATAAGAATATGTCTATCGAGCAACAGGCAGAGCAAGTTGATAAAGTAAAGCGCTCTGAAAGCGGCGTTATTTCAGATCCTTTCTTCTTAACTCCAGAACATCAAGTATTTGATGCAGAACATCTTATGGGAAAATATCGTATCTCAGGTGTGCCAGTTGTAAATAATTTGGATGAGCGAAAATTAGTTGGTATTATTACAAACCGTGATATGCGTTTCATCCAAGACTACTCAATCAAAATTTCTGACGTAATGACAAAAGAAAAGTTAATTACAGCTCCAGTTGGTACTACACTGGAAGAAGCTGAAAAGATCCTACAAAAGTATAAAATTGAAAAGCTCCCTCTTGTTGATAACAACGGTGTATTACAAGGGCTTATTACAATAAAAGATATTGAAAAAGTAATTGAATTCCCAAACTCTGCTAAGGATAAGCAAGGACGCTTATTAGTCGGAGCAGCAGTTGGTGTAACGGCTGATGCAATGCTTCGTATCGACGCATTAGTAAAAGCGAGCGTAGATGCAATTGTACTTGATACAGCTCACGGGCATTCTCAAGGTGTTATTGAAAAAGTAAAAGAAGTTCGTGCGAAATATCCAGCACTAAACATTATCGCTGGAAATGTTGCGACAGCTGAAGCGACGAAAGCATTAATCGAAGCCGGTGCAAATGTAGTGAAAGTTGGTATTGGGCCAGGTTCTATTTGTACAACGCGTGTTGTAGCTGGAGTTGGTGTACCACAATTAACAGCAGTTTATGATTGTGCAACTGAAGCTCGTAAACACGGCATTCCCGTTATTGCTGATGGCGGTGTAAAGTACTCTGGTGATATGGTTAAAGCTTTAGCAGCAGGAGCACACGTTGTTATGCTAGGTAGTATGTTTGCTGGTGTAGCTGAAAGCCCTGGAGAAACTGAAATTTACCAAGGTCGTCAATTTAAAGTATATCGTGGTATGGGTTCTGTTGGAGCAATGGAAAAAGGAAGTAAAGATCGCTACTTCCAAGAAGGAAACAAAAAACTTGTTCCAGAAGGTATTGAAGGACGAGTACCATATAAAGGACCTTTAGCAGATACAGTTCATCAATTAGTTGGTGGATTACGTGCAGGTATGGGATACTGCGGAGCACAGGATTTAGAATTCTTACGTGAGAATGCGCAATTCATTCGTATGTCGGGTGCTGGGTTACGTGAAAGCCATCCTCATCACGTACAGATTACAAAAGAGGCTCCAAACTACTCATTATAATGTCTTATATGTAAATAGACGGAGATTTGATATCTCTGTCTATTTTTTTTTGATTATGTTAGAATAACGGTTATGTGAGTACATAGATATTGGGGGTAGCAAAAGTGAAAGGTATGTTTTGCAAAAGATTCATTGCGTTGGTAACAGTGCTTACACTAGCTTGTAGCATGTTTGTACCATATGGCAATGCATCAGCAGAAACAGGAGCCGCTTTAAACATTGAAGCAGGTGCGGCAATTTTAGTAGAAGCGAATTCTGGGAAGATTTTATATCAAAAAAATGCTGACGAATTACTGGCAATTGCTAGTATGACAAAGATGATGAGTGAATACTTAGTGAATGAGGCGGTAGCAAAAGGGAAACTGAAGTGGGACCAAAAAGTTAAAGTTTCTGAATATGCGCATAAAATTTCACAAGATCGTTCATTATCAAATGTTCCTCTAGAAAACGGTGGTTCCTATACGGTAAAAGAACTGTATGAAGCGATGGCAATTTATTCTGCTAATGGAGCGACAATTGCTTTAGCTGAAGCAGTAGCAGGAAAAGAAGTAGATTTTGTAAAAATGATGAACGATAAGTCAAAAGAGTTTGGATTAAAAAATTATAAATTCGTAAACTCTACGGGCTTAACGAACAAAGATTTAAAAGGACAACATCCTGAAGGGACAACTCCTGACGAAGAAAATAAAATGTCTGCAAGAGATGTTGCGATTTTAGCACAACATCTTATCCAAGATTTTCCGAAAACATTAGATACAGCAAAAATCCCAAAAATGACATTCCAAAAGGGTGGTAAGTATCCAATTGATATGGCTAACTGGAATTGGATGTTAAAAGGATTAATTAAGGAATATGAAGGTGTAGATGGTCTGAAAACAGGATCCACTCCAGAAGCAGGAGATTGTTTTACTGGTACAGCAGAAAGAAATGGCATGCGTTTAATTTCTGTAGTAATTAAAACAAATTCTCATACAGCACGTTTTGATGAAACGAAAAAATTATATGATTACGGATTTACAAACTTTGAAGTGAAGAAGGCTTATGCAAAAGATTCAGCAGTAAAAGGACAAGAAACTGTACGAGTTGAAAATGCAAAAGAAAAAGATGTAGCGGTTCAAACGAAACAAGCTATTTCCCTTCCAATGCCAAAAGGAAGTAAAGACGTTTATAAAACAGAATTTAAAGTAATAAATAAAGAACAAGAAGCACCTATTAAAAAAGGTGTGGCAATTAGTCAAATGATTATATCGCCGAAAGATAGCAATGACCCTGGATTTTTATCAGGTAAATCATTACAAGTAGACCTTGTAACGAAATCTGAAGTAGAAGAAGCGGGCTGGTTCACACGTTCTATGCGCGGAATTGGTTCTTTCTTTAGTGGTATGTGGAATGGTGCTGTTGATACAGTAAAAGGTTGGTTTTAAAAGCTCCTCATTGTAGGAGCTTTTTTTTATTCCTATTTTTCATACCGACTTTATGAAAAAGTAGTAGACAAGCATTAGATAGTTAATGGTAGAATGTAAGAGTATTCTTAATTTTCTCCTTTAACGGGGGAAAGCAATCACCTAGGGGGGTTTTTGTACATGACAAATGTAACAGGGACAGAACGTGTAAAACGTGGAATGGCAGAAATGCAAAAAGGCGGCGTTATTATGGACGTAGTTAACGCTGAACAAGCAAGGATTGCAGAAGAGGCAGGCGCAGTTGCTGTTATGGCATTAGAGCGTGTACCTGCAGATATTCGTGCAGCAGGTGGCGTTGCTCGTATGGCGGACCCAACAATTGTTGAAGAAGTTATGGGTGCTGTGTCAATTCCGGTTATGGCAAAATGTCGTATCGGTCACCTTGTAGAAGCACGTGTATTAGAATCATTAGGGGTAGACTATATCGATGAGAGTGAAGTATTAACTCCTGCTGATGAAGTATACCATTTAAATAAACGTGATTACACAGTTCCATTTGTATGTGGTTGCCGTGATATCGGAGAAGCTGCACGTCGTATTGCAGAAGGTGCATCTATGCTTCGTACAAAAGGTGAACCTGGAACAGGAAACATTGTAGAGGCAGTGCGTCATATGCGCCAAGTCAATGCAGAAATCCGTCAAGTTGCAAGTCTACGTGAAGATGAGTTAATGACATATGCAAAAAATACTGGTGCTCCTTATGAAGTGCTACTTGAAATTAAACGCCTTGGCCGTTTACCAGTTGTAAACTTTGCAGCAGGTGGTGTAGCAACACCAGCGGATGCAGCGTTAATGATGCAACTTGGTGCTGATGGTGTATTTGTTGGATCTGGTATCTTCAAATCAGAGAACCCAGAGAAATTTGCACGTGCAATCGTTGAAGCAACGACTCATTATGAAGATTACGAACTAATTGCAAGCCTTTCTAAAGGATTAGGTACTGCAATGAAAGGTGTCGAAATTTCAACGTTATTACCAGAACAACGCATGCAAGAGCGTGGATGGTAATTAAAGGAGATCTTTAAAATGGTGAAAATCGGTGTACTAGGCCTTCAAGGTGCAGTTCGTGAGCATGTAAAATCAGTTGAAGCAAGTGGTGCAGAAGCTGTTGTTGTAAAGCGTATAGAACAACTTGAAGAGATTGATGGTCTTATTTTACCAGGCGGTGAAAGTACAACAATGCGCCGTCTTATTGATAAGTATGCTTTCATGGAACCTCTTCGTACATTTGCGAAGTCTGGTAAACCAATGTTTGGTACATGTGCAGGTATGATTCTTCTTGCGAAAACACTTATTGGCTATGAAGAAGCGCATATTGGTGCTATGGATATTACAGTTGAGCGCAATGCGTTCGGGCGCCAAAAAGATAGTTTTGAAGCCGCACTTTCAATTACGGGTGTGGGAGAAGACTTCGTTGGTGTATTTATCCGTGCTCCGTATGTTGTAAATGTAGCTGATGATGTTGAAGTACTTTCTACGCATGGCGATCGAATGGTAGCGGTAAGGCAAGGGCCATTTTTAGCTGCTTCTTTCCATCCGGAATTAACGGACGATCATCGTGTAACAGCATACTTTGTAGAAATGGTAAAAGAAGCAAAAATGAAAAAAGTTGTATAAGTAACTTGCAACTTGTATAAGATTATAGTAAATTGATGGTAACAATTTTATAAAATAAGCGTGTTGATAGGAAATAGTAACAAATGGCGTTTCTTATAGAGAGTCGATGGTTGGTGGAAATCGATAGAAACAGTTTGTGAATCCATCCTGGAATGGAATGTGGAATATCTTTATGATTAGTAAGCATTCCCGGTGAAGAGCCGTTATTTCTACTTGAGAGGAAAGCGGTAATGCTTTCAACTAGGGTGGCAACGCGGGTTAACTCCCGTCCCTGTTTATAGGGACGGGAGTTTTTTGTGTTTTATAAAATAAAAGGAGGAGTATATAATGCTTGATATTAAATTTTTACGTACGAATTTTGAAGAAGTAAAAGCGAAATTACAGCATAGAGGCGAAGATTTAACGGATTTTGGTCGCTTTGAAGAACTTGATACGAGAAGAAGAGAGCTACTTGTTCAAACAGAAGAACTAAAAAGTAAACGTAACGAAGTATCTCAGCAAATTTCAGTATTAAAACGCGAAAAGAAAGACGCGGAAGCTCTAATTCTAGAAATGCGTGAAGTTGGGGAAAAAGTAAAAGATCTTGATAATGAGCTTCGTACAGTTGAAGAAGATTTAGAAAGATTAATGTTATCTATTCCAAATATCCCTCATGAATCTGCTCCAGTAGGTGAAACAGAGGATGATAACGTAGTAGCGCGTACTTGGGGAGATGTGAAAGAATTTACTTTTGAACCAAAACCACATTGGGATCTTGCTACAGATTTAGGGATTTTAGATTTTGAGCGTGCTGGGAAAGTAACAGGAAGCCGATTTGTATTTTACAAAGGTGCTGGTGCAAGATTAGAACGTGCTTTAATTAGTTTCATGCTTGACCTTCACACTGACGAGCATGGATATGAGGAAGTATTACCTCCTTATATGGTAAATCGTGCAAGTATGACGGGAACAGGGCAACTTCCGAAATTTGAAGAAGATGCATTCCGTATTGAAAGCGAAGATTATTTCTTAATCCCTACAGCTGAAGTACCTGTAACGAATATGCATCGTGATGAGATTTTAAGTAAAGAGCAATTACCGATACGATATGCTGCATTTAGCTCATGTTTCCGTTCTGAAGCGGGTTCAGCTGGTCGCGATACACGCGGTTTAATTCGCCAACATCAATTTAATAAAGTTGAACTTGTAAAGTTCGTGAAACCAGAAGATTCTTACGAAGAGTTAGAAAAATTAACAAATGATGCAGAGCGCGTGTTACAATTATTAGAGTTGCCATATCGCGTTATGAGCATGTGTACAGGAGATTTAGGATTTACAGCAGCGAAGAAATACGATATTGAAGTATGGATTCCGAGCTATGGTACATATCGTGAAATTTCTTCTTGTAGTAATTTTGAAGCTTTCCAAGCGAGACGTGCAAATATCCGTTTCCGTCGTGAGCTAAATGGCAAACCAGAACATGTTCATACATTAAATGGATCTGGTCTTGCGATTGGGCGTACGGTGGCAGCTATTTTAGAGAACTATCAACAAGAAGATGGTACAATTATAATTCCAGAAGTTCTTCGCCCTTATATGGGAGGAAAAACAGTTATTAAATAAATTTAAACATTCATCGGTATGAGTGATTGGTAATTATGAGCGTTGTCAGTAGTGTAATGAAGGAGAGGGAAAGTGAAATTTTCCTTTCCTCATAATTTATCATAGCAGGGTTGACTAACTGTTTTTCTTTTGATATTATATTTGATGTCAATATGGAGGTATACCCAAGTCTGGCTGAAGGGATCGGTCTTGAAAACCGACAGGCGGCGAGAGTCGCGCGGGGGTTCGAA
>NZ_MAOI01000114.1 GCF_001884235.1 Bacillus paramycoides
TCCCTCTACCTCCTCCAGATATAATTGACAACAGCGCATATAAGTGGAGATTGGAGAACTCGTTACCAACACGTAACGAGTTTTTATTTTAAAACCAATCATAAAGTATGATGTAAGGACATAATGTCCTTATTACACACTCATATTCCGATGATTATCTTCATAGATATGAAAGGAGTCAACATGGATCTTATTATACAAACGTTTCCTTTAGATGGAAAAACTTTATATTATGTACAATGTCCTGTCTGTAAGAACAATAGAATTTTAAACAGTGGTGCAAATGTATCGCGCATTATAAGCGATGATACATTCCGTAAACTTTGTGGTTGCACTTGTGATGTAAAGCAAGCTGCGACAAAAGTAGAGGTGCCAAAAAAGGTTGAAAAACCAGCTGTAAAGAAAGAAGCAGCTCCAAAACGTACAGGTAAAGTATTAACAGCAGTGATTAACGGGAAAGAAATGACTGTTAAAGAGATTGCTGAAACATATGACATTAGTACAAGTACTGTTCGTCAGCGTATTAACGCTGGAAAACCTGAGAGTGAAATTATTGCTCCAACAAAGAAGAAGTAATTTAATAGGAAAACCCGTGCATATGCACGGGTTTTTTATTTTACAAGTTTACGTGTTTGTTTTAAAAAATGCCCAATTTTTTTAATGATTGGTTCGATTGAATCCCCATCTTTTAAAATATCGTACTCATTAATATTTAAGCGTAAAACAGGGCATGAATTAAAGTTATTAATCCAGTTCTCATAACGTCCGTGCATCTCTTTCCAATACTCAATTGGTGTTTGTTGTTCCATTGGACGCCCTCGTTCTTGAATACGATCGACAATATCATCGAAAGAACCTTCTAAGTAAATTAATAAGTCTGGATGAGGGAAGTAAGGAGTCATGACCATAGCATCAAATAAACCTTTGTATGTTTCATAATCAGTTTCTGTCATTGTACCCTTTTCGTGATGCATTTTTGCGAAAATGCCAGTGTCCTCATAGATAGAACGGTCTTGGACAAAACCGCCACCATATTCGAAAATTCTTTTTTGTTCTTTAAATCGCTCTGCTAAAAAGTACACCTGTAAGTGAAAGCTCCAGCGTGTGAAATCAGCATAGAACTTGTCCAAATATGGATTGGAATCTACTTTTTCGAAAGATGTACGATAACCTAAAGCGTTAGCTAATGCAGTTGTCATAGTTGATTTGCCAACACCTACTGTTCCAGCAATAGTGATAACTGCGTCATTTGGTATATCATATTTTTGCCTAAAATTCATTATTATTTCGACTCCTTCAAGAGAGTATTTTGAAGAGCGGATAAGATGACATTTAAATCATCAGGATTTCTTACAAAATCCATATCGTCTCCGTTAAACTTCAATACTGGAATATCTGGATGATCCTTTTTGAAAGCATCCATTGCTGTTTCGTAATCTTTTGTAAGCTGTAGTAAGTAATTTGGATCCATATTTTTTTCGAATTCTCTTCCGCGCATTGCAATTCGTTTTTGTAATGTTTCTAGGCTCGCTGTTAAATAAACTATGACGTTTGGCACAGGCATATCTTGTGTAAGGATACGATAAATTTGCATGTACTTGTCATATTGAGAATCTTTTAATGTACGGGATGCAAAAATTAAATTTTTAAATATGTGATAATCTGCTACTACTGGCTTCCTTTGATTCAAATACTTTATGTTAATATCCTCTAGTTGTTTGTATCTATTGCAAAGAAAGAACATCTCTGTTTGAAAACTCCATTCATCGATGTCTTCATAAAACTTTCCTAAAAAAGGATTTTCATCAACAATCTCTTTTAGTAAGTGGAGTTGCATGTGAGTTGAAATTTCCTTCGCAAGTGAGGTTTTTCCAACACCAATTGGTCCTTCAACCGTGATAAATGGTACTCCGGTCACGCTGTTTCCTCCTTTCAATCAGTGATTTACCGTGACTACTAAAAACACAAAACAGAATTATTGTAGCACAAGAGGGAAGCGAGCGGACTAATTTGATATAAAAAGTTAGAAAATAGATATGTATTAACTAAATTTTAGTTGAGATGATGGTGCAATATTTGCCTTTAATGTGGCCTCCATTATTTTTAAAGCATGTACATTATCTTGATCACTGTTAGAGGCAATGCAATCCTGTGGTACATAAAGTGTATAATTTCTCATATGAGCATCATTAGCTGTAAAAAGGATACATATATTCCCAGCGATTCCTGTTAAAATGAGGTTTTCGATTTTTAAATAACCTAATAAAGAATTTAAAGGTGTTTCATAAAAAGCGGAGTAATGTGGTTTAATAAAAATATAATCGTCAGTACTTGGAGCAATGGCCTGAATAATATTTTCACTATACTCATTTGTACAATGAGTAATGAGTTGATCAATATCAGATCTCCAAAGTTGATAATGGTCATTAACATAAATTACGGGGTAGTCTAATGACTTCATCGTTTCTTTTAATTGTAAAATGGGATTCTTTATGGTCTCGCATTTTTGTGCTAGGGTGGGTCCGTGAGAAAATTGAAAATCATTAATCATATCGATGATGAGCAAGGCTGTATTTTTCATATGTAATTCCCTCTCTTTTTTCTTTAGGGTGGATTGAATTTGTAAAAGTTATCCCACCTGTAGGAAATGAAAAGAAGTGTATTTTATTTTGGGTGAAAGGACTATATTATGGAACAAGATATTTATTTTATGCAAATAGCAATAGAAGAAGCTAAGAAGGCAGAGGCAATACAAGAAGTACCGATTGGTGCTGTTATTGTGCTAGACGGTGAAGTGATTAGCGTCGCGCATAACTTAAGAGAAATAGAGCAAAGGTCTATAGCTCACGCCGAACTTTTAGCTATAGATGAAGCTTGCAAAAAATTAGGGACATGGCGTTTAGAAGATGCAACGTTATATGTAACATTAGAGCCTTGTCCAATGTGTGCAGGCGGAATTGTTTTATCTCGCGTAAAACGTGTTGTATATGGTGCAAGCGACCCAAAGGGTGGATGTGCAGGTACATTAATGAATCTTTTAACTGATGAGCGCTTTAATCATCAATGTGAAGTAGTAGCTGGTGTACTAGAAGAAGAATGTGGTACATTGTTAACAACTTTTTTTAGGGAGCTTCGTAAGAAGAGAAAAGAAACGAAAAAACTAGAGAAAAGTAATGAGAACTAACGCATTTGCATTTTGTAAAAAAACAAGTTATACTGAGAATGCCTTATTAAAGGCAACCGAATATTGGTTTTAACTTTGCCGTGCTAAGCGGGGAGGTAGCGGTGCCCTATACTCGCAATCCGCTCTAGCGAGGCCGAATCCCTTCTCGAGGTTATGTTGCTGTAAGGTCTGCCTTAAGTAAGTGGTGTTGACGTTTGGGTCCTGCGCAACGGGACCCCGTGAACCTTGTCAGGTCCGGAAGGAAGCAGCAATAAGCGGGTCTTCTCGTGTGCCGCAGGAGTGCCTGAACCGAGCTAACTGCTTAAGTAACGCTTATGGTACGTAATCGACAGAAGGTGCACGGCAGTTATATATGTATACAAAACTCACCTTTATATTAAGGTGGGTTTTTTGTATGGAAAATAACTTTTGGAATCTATAAACAGAATGGGTTATAATAAATGAGATAATAACCTTTGAGGGAGGCCGTATTTTCGTGTCATACCAAGCGTTATACCGAACATGGAGACCGCAAAAGTTCGAAGATGTAGTCGGTCAAAAGCACGTGACAAAAACGTTGCAAAATGCCCTTCTTCAAGAGAAAGCTTCACATGCTTATTTATTTTCTGGTCCGAGGGGAACAGGGAAAACGACAATTGCAAAAGTATTTGCAAAAGCAATTAACTGTGAACATGCTCCGGTAGCTGAACCTTGTAATGAATGTCCTTCTTGTTTAGGAATCACACAAGGGTCTATTTCAGATGTATTAGAAATTGATGCGGCTTCAAATAACGGTGTAGATGAAATTCGAGATATAAGAGATAAAGTAAAATATGCTCCAAGTGCTGTAGGATATAAAGTATACATTATTGATGAAGTTCATATGCTTTCTATGGGTGCCTTTAATGCGCTTTTGAAAACTTTAGAAGAGCCGCCAGGACATGTTATTTTTATTTTGGCGACAACAGAGCCGCATAAGATTCCAGCTACGATTATTTCACGTTGTCAGCGTTTTGAATTTCGAAAGATATCAGTAAATGATATCGTTGAGAGGTTATCGACGGTCGTGACAAATGAAGGTACGCAAGTAGAAGATGAAGCGCTACAAATCGTCGCACGTGCCGCTGAAGGTGGTATGCGTGATGCACTCAGTCTTATCGATCAAGCAATTTCTTATAGTGATGAGACGGTGACGAGTGAAGACGTTTTAGCTGTAACAGGCTCTGTATCTCAGCGATATTTAGGTAACCTAGTAGAATGTATACGTGAAAATGATGTATCAAGAGCGTTACGTATTATAGATGAGATGATGAGTAAAGGGAAAGATCCAGTTCGCTTTATGGAGGATTTCATTTACTATTATCGTGATATGCTTTTATATCAAACTTCACCACAATTAGAACATATGTTGGAACGGGTAATTGTAGATGATCAATTCCGTACGTTAAGTGAAGAAATGCAGCCGGAAGTAATCTATGAAATTATTCATACACTTAGTAAGGGACAACAGGAGATGAAGTGGACAAACCATCCACGAATTTTCTTAGAAGTGGTTATGGTGCAACTGTGTCAGCAGTTTATGATGCAAGCAAACGGTACAGATCGTTTACAAGCGATTATGAACAGGATGCAGCAACTGGAGAAAGAGTTAGAACAAGTTAAAAAGAATGGTGTGCCCGCTGGTGTGCAGCCGGAAGTAAGAGAGACGCGTGCAACACCAAAACCAGTACGAACAGGAAGTATGAAAATTCCTGTCGGACGTGTGAATGAAGTGTTAAAACAAGCGAAGCGTCAAGATTTAGAACAGTTAAAAGCTGTATGGGGTGAGTTGTTAGGAAGGCTCAAGTCTCATAACAAAGTGGCGTTTGCTGTTTTATTAGAAAATAGTGAACCAGTAGCGGCTTCAGATGATACCTATGTGTTAGCATTTCAATATGAGATTCATTGTAAAATGGCTAGTGAAAATCGAGAAGCGATGGATACATTGGAACAAACTCTTTTTGAATTGCTAAGTAAAAGGTTAAATATGATTGCTATCCCGAAAAGTGAATGGGGTAAAATTCGTGAAGACTTTTTACAACGCGAAGGTGGGAATTCTGAAGAAAGTCCAGAACAAAAAGAAGATCCTCTTATAGAAGAGGCTGTAAAATTAGTAGGGCAAGAACTTATTGAAATAAAAGAGTAATAATAATTAGGAGGAATTAATTATGATGCGTGGCGGAATGGGAAATATGAATAATATGATGAAACAAATGCAAAAGATGCAAAAGGACATGGCAAAAGCACAAGAAGAGCTTGGCGACAAAACAGTTGAAGGTACAGCTGGTGGCGGAATGATTACTGTTATTGCAAATGGTCATAAGCAAGTTCTTGAAGTGAAAATTAAAGAAGAAGTTGTAGATCCAGAAGATATCGAAATGTTACAAGACTTAGTATTGGCTGCAACGAATGATGCACTTAAAAAGGCTGAGGAACTTTCAAATTCTACAATGGGTAAATTTACAAAAGGCTTAAACTTACCAGGTGGAATGTTCTAGGAGGATATTGAAGTATGCATTATCCAGAACCGATATCAAAATTAATCGATAGTTTTATGAAATTGCCAGGAATCGGACCGAAAACAGCGGTTCGACTGGCATTCTTCGTATTAGATATGAAAGAAGATGATGTGTTAGGTTTTGCAAAAGCACTTGTGAATGCGAAGCGAGATTTAGCGTATTGTTCTGTATGCGGGCATATCACTGACCGCGATCCTTGTTATATTTGTGACGATTCGCATAGAGATCAATCGGTTATTTGTGTAGTACAAGAGCCGAAAGATGTAATTGCGATGGAAAAAATGAAAGAATATCAAGGTGTATATCATGTTTTACGTGGTGCGATTTCGCCAATGGAGGGAATTGGACCTGAGGATATTAATATCCCGCAGTTATTGAAGAGACTGCAAGATGAAACAGTACAAGAAGTGATATTAGCAACAAACCCTAATATTGAAGGGGAAGCTACAGCGATGTACATATCCCGCCTCTTAAAGCCAACGGGTATTAAAGTAACTCGTATTGCACATGGTCTGCCAGTTGGTGGAGATTTAGAATATGCAGATGAAGTAACGTTATCGAAAGCTTTAGAAGGCCGTAGAGAGGTATAAGAGGAGAAACAAAAATGTTCTTTCAAAAAAAGGGTAAGCTGCGTAAAGAGTATGATGATAAGTTAATTGTATTATTAGAAAAAGTGAAGAATGAATGGTTACGTCAGAAGAGACTAGTTGAACAAAGTGTTGAACCATCTCAAGATGTACTTTGTTCTTTAAAAATAGCAGAGGCGAAGTATTTTTTCTTGTTAAAAGAAGCGAAGCGTCGTCCTGTGAAGATGGAACAATGGTAAAAGGTCCTGCTTATTAAAGCAGGACCTTTTACTTTTTATCGATCTATTTGGAAACAAAGGTCCTGCTTTACTTTGGAAATATAAAGAGGTGAAAGAGAAGGTGGGAATAGAATCAGTTGTATATAGTTGATGGTCAGTACGGGGAAGAACTATTACTGATTAAAAGTAATAAAGATGAAGTGATAGGAGTTATGTTGTAGATGTTCTTTTTTATTGTCTTGTCCCATACAAATAGATATGTATAGGTCATTCATAAGGAGGAAAAAATGAATTCTACAATTATTATTGTTGGTATTCTTGCTTTGGTTTTTATTTTTCTTGTTTTTGGTGTTTCTGCTAAACCAATACGTTTTATAGGAAAAGCACTCTTTCATGTTACTTTAGGTATAGCGTTATTATTTATTGTGAATGTTGCAGGGGCATATTTTGATTTTCATATTCCAATTAATATAGGCACAGCTACAGTATCAAGTTTATTAGGGATGCCAGGTGTTGCTGCATTAGTGATTATTAAGCTATATATAATGCCAAGATAAAATTATTTTGGCATTTTTTTAAAAAGCGTTGACTTATCGGTTGTTAATATGATAAATTAATAAGCGTCGTCAGCAACGACAGAAAAAAGTTGTTGACAGATTTAACTCGAAATGTTAAATTATAAAAGTCGCCGAAACGCGATGTTGAACTTTGAAAACTAAACGAAACAAACAACGTGAAACGTCAATTTTTATTTTAGATGCTAGACAAACTAACTTTATTGGAGAGTTTGATCC
>NZ_MAOI01000115.1 GCF_001884235.1 Bacillus paramycoides
TACATGATGATGAAGCAAATCCGCATTTACATATTAACTATGTACCGAATTTCGAAAGTAGTCGAGGATTAACGAGGCGTGTCGGAATGGATAGAGCTTTGCAACAACAAGGCATACAAGGAAAAGGGACGGAGCTAATTACGAATTGGAGACAATTAGAAACAGCTTATATCGAATCTTTGTCTAAAGAACAAATTCCAAATTTTGAACGTGCCAATGTGGGTTCACATAAGTATATGAAAGTTCGTCAATACAAGGAATATGCCGAGGCAGTTTCTAACATAGAGAATCAAATTACCGAGATAAGCAAGCGATTGCCGGATAACAAGATTACGCTAAAGCCCAAAAAGAAAGAGATCAAGACGGAGGTAAAGCTAAAATTAATTGGTAAACCTGAAATCATTGAGAAAGAAACAGGCAATTATGTTTTTTCTCCAAAGCAACTCGAAAAAGTAGAAGAATTGATAACTGTAGCAGTCATTGTAAAAAAAGATTATGAGCGTTTGAAGAATATGGATTTGGTAAAAGAAAATAAGGAATTGAATCGTCAAGTTGATAGTTTATATGATTCTTTAAGAGAATCTCAAAAGATAAATCTAGGGTTGAGAGAGGAAAATAGAAAATTAAATACTGAAATAGGCTCATTAAAAGCTCAAATAAAGGATTTGAAGATGAATATAAGAGTTTTGTATCAACAGATGAAAAAAGTTTTAAAAGAGCAATTTAAGGTGTTTAGAGGGATTATTAAAAATGAATTGGATAGTAAGGGAATGGATAATCAATTTGAACGTGAGCATAAGAGAGAAATAAGCAGGCATCGAGATTTTGATAGGGAACGGTAAAAAAATAGGGAAACTTTGTTTTTATCTTCAAGGTTATTGAAAACGTGATAGAATGAAAAAAAGAGCCATGCGGGAACATGACTCTTTTCATAGGGTATTCTACGAAAATACCTATACTTCAATTATCTGATTATAGATTATCATAATTTGATTTATAATCAAATAGCAAAAAATAGGTATTTTTGTTGATTCCCTCAATTAAGGAGGAATTAACTTAGATATGACAAAGAAAATTATTGATTTTGGACAAGCTGAAAAAAAGGCAAAAGAAAGAGATAGTAAGATTAATAGCATTTATGAAAAACTTGAAGGTAGTGGTGGACTTTCTGAAGAAGAAAGAGTCATGATGTTACAAGTATTAAGTAAAATGTCTGGTGGAGAAGAATACTTCATTGGTAAAAAGAAAAAACCTACGGATCGGGTGAGATTTGTGCAGATAATTACTGATAATATTAATTATTTATGTAAAACGGGGTATCTGACAAATGCTGAAAAAGCTTTTTTAATTGATTTAACACCGTATATAGAGTTTAAAACTAATATTTTAATTGAATGTTCAAATGAAGATTCTGAGGAAGTAGATGCAGATGCAGCTACGCCAAGCTATTTAGCAAGAAAGTTAGGAAAAGGTAGAAGTAATCTTTCTGTTTTAATGAATGGGTTATTAGAAAAGGGAATTTTAGCAGTTGCAGAATCAGGAATGGCAACTGAAGATGGACGTATTTGTAGTTCTCGTACATGGTTTGTGAATCCTAATATTTTATGTTGTTCTCCTAAAGATGGAGTAGATAAGGCTACTATGAAGATTTTTAAGAAGTCTCTTAGAAATTTTAAAGTAGATGGAGATAAGAAAAAACATAATTTACCGATTTATTTATTTTAGATGTCATTTGTTATTGACATCTTTTTTTTATCCGTTTTTTCCATTTTTTAGGTGTATCTTTTTTCGAACACCTGTGTTCGAATTTTCGAACACCCCACCCCTCTTAAACCCTTGATATTACTGACTTTTTTCACTTTTCTCTTCTCACTCTTATATATAGGGCTAAAAGTTCCGTAAGGAACGGGTCGTATTTTTGAGAAAATCACTCAAAAATCTCCACCCTCAAAATCAAAAAATCGGTTCGTTAATCCTCACCTAAAGGCTATCGCCTTTTTTTTTGATTTTGTCCTTGCAAAACTTTTTTCGGCTCGTGTGCTTTTTTCGCCAAGCCGACAGACAAAAAGCAAAGCAATGGTTCTCGACTTGAACTAGCAAGTATACGAGCCGAACCGCTTAGATTAATCGCTCAAAAATTGTTCTGATTCAATATGTTGATACGTTTAATATGTGGGGTTTCGCCCCCACACGACGAGCCAGCACTCTAGCCAAAAAGCAAAGGAAAGGGATTTAAAATAGCGAAGCATAGGGAATCGTGTATAAAATATTTATAGAGAGTTAACAAAAAAACATCATATTATTGATATATAATAATTTATACTTTAACGTGTTTAGACTATTTTAAAATGTTTTCTTATATAAATTATCCAGTATCATATTGTAAATTATAAAGTTAATTACTAATAAAAAAGAAAATAGGTATGTAAGATGCTACAAGAACAAATTCTAAAATCTTTAAAAGGTATTGAATTTCTTACATCTTTTCATATATTAAAGCCAGAATAATTTAGAAAGTTGGTATTTACAAATAGAATATAAAATTTCAGTATCAGTGGATGAAGATTTGTACATGGAGTAATGGCTATATAAACCTTGTTTAGGAGTGAAATAATGAAAAATTTATGGATTAACCATGGTAAAATGTGGGAGATCTCCTCTAAACAAATGATTGTTTTTAAATCTTCAACTTTAAAGAATGAACTGGGAGATCAAGAAAAAGTGGATGAAATTGACTCTGTTGATGAGACGAACAATACATTTCAAACAGATTCTATTCTAGAGATTCCGGATCTTCCTGAATCTGATTTTATGAATGAACTGAGAGATCAAGAAGAAATGGATGAAATTGATTCTGTTGATTTATGGATTAACCATAGTAAAATGTCGGAAATATCCTCTAAACAAATGATTGTTTTTAAATCTTCAACTTTAAAGAATGAATTTCGAGATCAAGAAAAGTTGGATGAAATCGACTCTGTTGATGAAATGAATAATACATTTCAAACAGATGTTATTTTAGAGATTCCGGATCTTCCTGAATCTGATTTTATGAATGAACTGGGAGATCAAGGAGAAGTGGATGAAATCGATTTTGTTGATGAAACAAATAATACATTTCAAATAGATGTTATTTTAGAAATTCCGGATCTTCCTGAATCTGATTTTATGGATGAACTGGGAGATCAAGAAGAAGTAGATGAAATTGATTCTGTTGATGAAACAAATAATACATTTCAAACAGATGTTATTTTAGAGATTCGGGATCTTCCTGGATCTGATTTTATGGATGAACTAGGCGATCAAGAAGGAGTGAATGAAATTGATTCTGTTGATGAAACGAATAATACATTTCAAACAGATTTTATCTTTGAAATTTCGGATCTTCCTGAATTTGATTTTATGAATGAACTGGGAGATCAAGAGGAAGTGGATGAAATCGATTCTGTTGATGAAACAAATAATACATTTTTAATAGATTTTATTTTTGAGATTCTGGATTTTCCTGAATTTGATTTTATGAATGAACTGGGAGATCAAGAAAAAATGGATGAAATTGATTCTGTTGATGAAACAAATAATACATTTCAAACAGATTCTATTTTAAAGATTCCGGATCTTCCTGAATTTGATTTTATAAATAAACTGGGAGACCAAGAAGAAGTGGATGAAATCGATTCTGTTGACTGTACTAGTGAGTGTGATAATTATGAACAAGGAAAAGTATGTTTTATGACTAAAAAAAGCTCATTCTCCACTCATGTAAAAATTGATGATTTTTTTCATTCTCCTATCTGTAGTAATTCAGTTCAAAATACATTTGAATTTATTGATCTCAATAATAAACAATCCCCTCAATTTGATACAAAACTATTTAATACTATAACTTATTATCCAGAACAGCTTGATTGTCGTTTGGTTAGTTCTGAAATTCATGAAATTATATTTCTTACTGATACTTATAACTATGGTATGAATAATAAGGATGAGTATTATAAATCAGTTGTAGTTCCTTTACATGACTCACCATTTATGAAAACAGGAGAAATAAATAATAATTCTTATACTTCTTATGATTGTATACATATTAGAGTTCCAGTTGTAATAGGGGAATACAAAATTGAAATATGTTTAGAAGAAAATATCGTGTTTGAAGAAAAGGTTATAAGGGTTAAAGAAATCTCTAAAGAGGTAGTATTAACTAATTGTAAATTTATCCCTAGTCAATTTTCACAATCGTTAGGTAATGGGATATGTACAGTATTAAAAGGAAATTTATTTATAGAAGGGTATATACATCAGAATATTGAGTATACTGCATTTAATAATGGAAATGGGGATTCCATACAAAAAAAGTCAGTAACTCATTTAAATCAAATATGTCAAAAAATTGTATTAGATTTAATCATTAATTTACTACAAGTTCAACAAGTTCGAGTCAGTCATGATGGTAAAATTTTTAAAAGTTAACTGAACCTATATATTCAAAAAAACCATCATTTTAAAATATATTAATAAATAAATATAGTATAAGCCTATGCATTAAAATTAATACTACATATTCTAGTTAAATAGAGTGTGTAAAAACCTCTAAATATGTAACGAAATGAGGTTGTTTTCTTTGAGCGAACAACAAACACCAGGACCTTGTTCAGTCAAATCAACAGAACAATTACCATTAAATGCTTCTCCAATTACGCCAATTTCTGCAACTTTTTCTAGAACGACAATACTTAAGGTTCCGGTTGTATTAGCGGAGTCAACACTTCAAATTGTTGTAGAGTCAAATATTATACTTAAACCGGCAGCAACTGAAATTAAGAGAGTGAAAAAGCATGTATTTTTAGATCAAGTTAAACTTGTACCTGTGGCATTTGAGCCTATTGAAGGGACTGACTTTTTTACTGTCACAAAAGCTAAATTATTTGTAGCAGGACATATTCGTAAAAATATTGAATATGCTACAAATGTTCCAGATGCATGTAATGGAGCACTTCAGGATAGAATTGCTGATGTTCAGTTTTCTGGTTTTGCAGAACTTAAGTGTACGGACTTTTTAAGCCCCCCAATTTTCGCTAATTCTAAAAGTTCTGAAGCTAATTTTATTAGTGATACAAACGGTTTAAATGCACGTTTGGATAAAGCTTTCTTTCAAAATCATGTTAAATACAATGAACAACCATTTGGTGAATTAGTAGCTGCAGACTTCTTTGAACTTGATTTTTCACCAACTGCAGCAACCCCTGAGGGTACGTTTGATACATTAACTGAAAAAATTGTATTGGACCTTACTCTGAAAGTGTTACAAATTCAACAAGTCAGTGTTTCTGGAACGCCAGTAGTCCTTCCTACGACTCCTTCTCCTTGTTCTTCTACTTCTCCTTGATAGTCCAGAAAAAGAACTTTGTTTTTTAAAAACAGAGTTCTTTTCTTTATAGGGTCTTTAATGGATAGTATATAAAAACAAAAAAAACGTCTATAAGAATTTATTTATATATAGTTTATATAAAGTTTTGTTTATTACAAGTTTAACAAATTTGAGTTAGTTATAATGGAAAAATCTTTAAAAGTTAACCAAACTTATTTACAGCTCAAAAAAATCTTTTTACTTTCTAAAAATGAGCAAATGATTATTATATTTGCCCGTACATTAAAATTAATACTACATATTCTAGTAACATAGAGTGTTTAAAAACCTCTAAATATATATTGAAATGAGGTTGTTTTTTTGAACCAACAACCATGTTCACAACAACTACAACAAACACCACTCCCTTGTGAAGTCCCATCAGTAGAACAAATACCATTACAGGCTACTAAAATTACGCCAGTGAATACTCCTTCAAGTTCGCCAATTATTAAGACTCCAGTTGTATTAGCAGAGACAACACTTCAAATTGTTGTAGAGTCAAATATTGCGCTTCCTTCACCAGGAGCAACTGAAATTAAGAGAGTGAAAAAGCATGTATTTTTAGATCAAGTTAAACTTGTACCTGTGGCATTTAAGGCTATTCCGAATTCTGACTTTGTAACTGTTGAAAAAGCTAAATTATTTGTAGCAGGACATATTCGAAAAAATATTGAATTTGCTACAAATGCATGTAGTGGAGCACTTCAGGATTTAATTGCTGAAGTTAAGTTTTTTGGTTTTGCAGAACTTAAGTGTGGAGATTTTTTAAGCCCTCCAATTTTTTCTAATTCTACAAAATTCGAATCTAATTTTGTTGATGATACAGGTTTAAATGCACGTTTGGATAAAGTTTTCTTTCAAAATCATGTTAAATACAATGAACAACCATTTGGTGAATTAGTAGCTGCAGATTTCTTTGAACTTGATTTTTCACCAACTCCAGCAACTCCTGAGGGTCTGTTTACTACATTAACTGAAAAAATTGTATTGGATCTTACTCTGAAAGTGTTACAAATTCAACAAGTTAGAGTTACTGGAAATCCAGTAGTTCTTCCTACGACTCCTTCTCCTTGTTCTTCTACTTCTACTTCCGGTTGCTAGTCCAAAAAAGGACTCTGTTTTTTTTTAAAAAAACAGAGTCCTTTTTTTTATGGGGTCTTATCAGTAAAAATTGAACAGTCTAGATCAGTTGTCCATGAAATTTTTTATGAAAAGGGTTAGGTGGTTGATTTTGTTTTACAAAAAAGAAAAGCTTCTCTAAATGACGAAAGAAGCTTTCGGAGTGACATTATTCTTTTCTCACTTTATTTTATGTATATGTTAAATAAAGATTTTAACTTTAAGTTATATTTTTGAAAAATCCCCCCTTTTTATTTAATAGGTTATAGGAGTGATAGTGGCGAAAAAATTAAAAAGAAATACAATTCAATGCCGAAAATGTGGAGATGTGATTTTTAAGTATTATTTATGTCGATCAATTGCAGTTGATAGTGGTCTTGAATATGGTCGAATGATAGGTAATTTAGAGGACATCATTGAATTACATGAGTTTGAAGAGGAAAAAGAGGATTGGATGTTGTGTTTTGCAAGAGATGGAAAGCTTTAACAAGGTGTTTCATGTTATTATAGAGGAAAGACATACAAACTAGAAAAACCGCCCAAGCTTTGGACGGCAAGGCGGTTTTTCATAATAAGGTTGGAATCAACCAATATATATTCTATATACATTCTAACATATAAAAGTTGATTCCTTCCACTAAGGGAGAGAATTATTTTATGACAAAAGTTGTAAATTTTGGGCAAGCTGAAAAAAAAGCGAAAATAAGAGATAGTAAGATTAATAGTATTTATGACCAGTTGCAAGTGGGTGGTTACTCAGAAGAAGAGAAGACAATGCTCTTGCAGTTATTAAGTAAAACAACTGGTGGAGATGAGTATTTCATAGGGAAAAAGAAAAAACCTACAGATCGGGTGAGATTCGTGCAGCTAATTATGGATAACATTAATTATCTTACTGAACTTGAGTATTTGAGTAGCAAGGAAGAAGCATTTTTATTTAAACTTGCTCCATATGTGGAATTTAAAACTAACGTTATTATTCAAAAAATTGATAAGGATAATGTAGACACAACTACTCCAGCATCACCTACATATTTGGCTGAACGTTTTAAAATGGCAAGAAAAAATGTTTCTGTAACGATGAATGGTTTATTTAAAAAAGGGGTTTTAGGAGTTGCAGAAGCAGGAATAACCACAGAAGATGGTCGTGCATGCACAAGTCGTACATGGTTTGTAAATCCCAATATTATGTGTTGTAGTCCAAAAGATGGAATAGATAAAGCAACTCAACATATTTTTAGAAATTCATTAAGGAACTTTAAAATTGATGAGTCTAAGAAAAAATATAAATTACCAATCTACTTATTTTAGATGTCAAATTCTCATTGACATCTTTTTTTTATTATGATTTTCCTTTTTTTAGGTGTTACGAAAAAGTAACACAGGTGTTACGAAAAAGTAACACCTCATGTCTTATAAACCCTTGATATTACTGACTTTCTTCACTTTTCTCTTCTCACTCTTATATATAGAGCTAAAAGTTCCGCAAGGAACGGGTCGTATTTTCTTTCGCTTTGCTACATAAAATCTCCACCCTTTTCGCTTTGCTACATCCTTGCAAAACTTTTTTCGGCTCGAGTTTTGGTGGCACCAAGCCGACACATCCAAAAGCAACTATCTAGATTATAGGCTTGAATTTGCTATTATACGAGCCGAACCGCTAGTGCCTTCGCCTAATAATTTCACTTACCATATTGATAGATACGTAATACGTGGGGGTTCGTCCCCACACGACGAACCAGCCTCAACCCCAAAAGCAAAGAAAAACCCTCTTTTAAACCTGTTCATTTTGCTTTTTAAGCGTATATCTTTGTTTTTACGATAAATAGGTGTTGTTTTAGTTTTATATACTTTAAACGGGATTCTGAAGCATCTGGATAGGATTTTGCGTTTGGGTTTTATTTACATAATTATCGTTATCGGAGGTGAAATACTTTAGATTATAAACTATGTTATATGGGTTAAGGGCATTGTTAATTCTCATTTCTAATTATTTCATTTAAGTATGTTATACAACTTGATACACAGGATCTGAGTAGAACTCTGAATTATTACACTAAGTAGTAAGATTTATTCCTTCTGACTTACTACCTGGTATAATACCTTAACTTTCATTCGGAACAAGGGATAATAAGCTTTAAAGGCAATCTTATGTTGTAAGGGTTATATGCGTATACGGTTAATGTAACTGGGCATGCTGCCGGAATCTCTATACCAGGTTGTAACCAATGTCCATTTCCATCCACTCGAAACAAAGAACTTGATGGGTAGGGAAATGAATTATTATCTTTGTCAGTAAACGTCATTTTTTCTATCGTACTATTTGGCAAAAAACCCGATCCTTCAAGATTAAGAACCTTACTAGGTGTATAGGTTGCCGTAATCATAGGGGGTTCAAGTACTGGTTGTATTTGGTTGAGGAAATTGAGAACATCAACACTATTTATAGTTAACTTTCCGGTTATCCTAACATCCCCTTCAAAGGCCCCAGCTATCACTCCCTTCCCAAAAACACCAGGCTGGTTCTGGCTCTGGCTTTCTCCCCATACCCCTATAAAACTTTTGCTGGTACCAATGACACCAGCTTGATTTGTACTATCACCATGAACCCCCTGCCAATTTTGACTTCTTCCGAAAACGCCAGGCTGGTCCTGGCTCTGGCTTTCTCCCCATACT
>NZ_MAOI01000116.1 GCF_001884235.1 Bacillus paramycoides
CCGGACGATCTTTCGCGTTATCGTCGTTCCATGTTTTCGTTCCTTCTACTTTTGTTTCGCCTACTTTTGTATTTGTGATGTCAGTACCGTTTACTTTGGATTCATATCCGGCTACTGGTTGTTCTTTCACTTCATACTTGTATGCTACTCCGTTTGCATCGTATGCTGCTAAATCTTTGAATTCGTATTTCCAGTCTGTTACTTTGCTTACTTCTTGCGTCGCAATCACTGTACCATTTTGTAAAAGGTCTACTTTAACCATTTCTGGACGATCTTTCGCGTTATCGTCGTTCCATGTCTTCGTTCCTTCTACTGTTGTTTTGCCTACTTTTGTATTTGTGATGTCAGTACCATTTACTTTTGATTCATATCCAGCTACTGGCTGCTCTTTCACTTCATACTTGTATGCTACTCCGTTTGCATCGTATGCTTGGAGCTTTTCAAATGTGTACTTCCATTCTGTTGCCGTTGTTACTTCTTTTGTGTCTACTACTTTACCATTTTGTAAAAGGTCTACTTTAATCATTTCCGGACGATCTTTCGCGTTATCGTCGTTCCATGTTTTCGTTCCTTCTACTTTTGTTTCGCCTACTTTTGTAT
>NZ_MAOI01000117.1 GCF_001884235.1 Bacillus paramycoides
GTTTTGTAAAAGATCTACTTTGATCATTTCCGGACGATCTTTCGCGTTATCGTCGTTCCATGTTTTCGTTCCTTCTATTTTTGTTTCGCCTACTTTTGTATTTGTAATGTCATAACCATGAACCTCAGACTTATATCCATCTACCGGTTGTTCTTTCACTGTATAGATGTAAGCTACTCCGTTTGTATCGTATGCTTGAAGTTTTTCAAATGTATACTTCCAGTTCGTTGCCGCTGTTACTTCTTTTGTGTCTACTACTTTACCGTTTTGTAGTAAATCTACTTTAACTGAGCTTGGGCGACCTGTTGCGTTGTTATCGTTCCAAGTCTTTGTTCCTTCTACTTTCGTTTCGCCTACTTTTGTATTCGTAATGTCATAACCGCTTACGCTAGATTGATATCCCACTACTGGTTGTTCTTTCACTTCATACTGATAAGCTACTCCATTCGCATCGTATGCTGCTAAATCTGCGAATATATATTTCCAACCCATCATTGCTAGTACGTCTTGTGTTTTGATCACGTTTCCGTTTTGTAGTAAGTCTACTTTGATCATCGCTGGACGGTCTATTGCATTTCCGTCCTTCCACGCTTTTGTTCCTTCTACTGTTGTTTGTGCTACTTTTGTATTTGTAATGTCATAACCATGAACCTCAGATTTATATCCATCTACTGGTTGTTCTTTTACTTCATACTTGTACGCATTACCTTCGGCATCATATGCCGCTAAGTCTGTAAACGCATATTTCCATTCACCAGCTGCGCTCACTTCTTTTGTTGCGATCACCTTGCCATTTTGTAGTAACTCAACCTTGATCATTTCCGGACGATTTGTTGCGTTTCCATCCTTCCACGTCTTTGTTCCTTCTACTGTTGTTTGCGCTACTTTTGTATTTGTAATGTCATAACCTTTTACTTCGGATTTGTATCCATCCACCGGTTGTTCTTTTACCTCATACTTATACGCGTTACCTTCGGCATCATATGCCGCTAAGTCTTTGAATCCATATTTCCAACCTGTTGCTTCACTTACTTCTTGCGTCGCAACTACTTGGCCATTTTGTAGTAAGTCTACTTTAATCGTTGTCGGACGATTTGTTGCATTTCCGTCCTTCCACGTTTTTGTTCCTTCTACTGTTGTTTGGCCCACTTTTGTATTTGTAATGTCATAACCTTTTACTTCGGATTTGTATCCATCCACCGGTTGTTCTTTTACCTCATACTTATACGCGTTACCTTCGGCATCATATGCCGCTAAGTCTTTGAATCCATATTTCCAACCTGTTGCTTCACTTACTTCTTGCGTCGCAACTACTTGGCCATTTTGTAGTAAATCTACTTTGATCGTTGTCGGACGATTTGTTGCGTTTCCGTCCTTCCAAGTCTTTGTTCCTTCTACTGTTGTTTGGCCCACTTTTGTATTTGTAATGTCATAACCTTTTACTTCGGATTTGTATCCATCCACCGGTTGTTCTTTTACCTCATACTTATACGCGTTACCTTCGGCATCATATGCCGTTAAGTCTTTGAATCCATATTTCCAACCTGTTGCTTCACTTACTTCTTGTGTCGCAACTACTTGGCCATTTTGTAGTAAGTCCACTTTGATCGTTGTCGGACGATTTGTTGCGTTTCCGTCCTTCCAAGTCTTTGTTCCTTCTACTGTTGTTTGGCCCACTTTTGTATTTGTAATGTCATAACCTTTTACTTCGGATTTATATCCATCTACCGGTTGTTCTTTCACTGTATAGATGTAAACTACTCCGTCTGTATCGTATGTTGGGATTTTTTCAAATGTATACTTCCAGTTTGTTGCCGCTGTCACTTCTTTTGTATCTATTACTTTACCGTTTTGTAGTAAATCTACTTTAACTGAGCTTGGGCGATTTGTTGCGTTGTTATCGTTCCAAGTCTTTGTTCCTTCTACTTTCGTTTCGCCTACTTTTGTATTCGTAATATCATAACCGCTCACGCTAGATTGATATCCCACTACTGGTTGTTCTTTCACTTCATACTGATAAGCTACTCCATTCGCATCGTATGCTTCTAAATCTGCAAATATATATTTCCAACCCATTATCGCTAGTACGTCTTGTGTTTGGATCAAGCTTCCGTTTTGTAGTAGGTCCACTTTGATCATTGCCGGACGGTCTATTGCATTTCCGTCTTTCCACGTCTTCGTTCCTTCTACTGTCATTTTCGCTACTTTTGTATTTGTAATATTGTAGCCATTTACTTCCG
>NZ_MAOI01000118.1 GCF_001884235.1 Bacillus paramycoides
CACTTCCGATTTGTATCCCGCTACCGGTTGCTCTTTTACTGTATACGTATAAGCAACACCATTTGCATCGTATTGTGCTAGATCTGCAAATGTATATTTCCAACCGGTTGCCTCTGTTACGTCTTGTGTTTGGATCACGTTTCCGTTTTGTAGTAAATCTACTTTGATTGAGCTTGGACGATCCAGTGATGCGTTATCCTTCCAAGTTTTTGTTCCTTCTACTGTTGTTTTGCCTACTTTTGTATTTGTGATGTCATAACCGTTTACTTCCGATTTGTATCCCGCTATCGGCTGTTCCTTCACTGTATACGTATAGGCAACACCATTCGCATCATATGATTCTAAATTTGTAAATGTATATTTCCAACCATTTGCCGCTGTTACGTCCTGTGTCTCGATTACATTACCATTTTGTAGTAAGTCTACTTTGATCATTTCCGGACGGTCTGTTGCATTTCCATCTTTCCACGTCTTCGTTCCTTCTACTGTCATTTTCGCTACTTTTGTATTTGTAATATTGTAGCCATTTACTTCCGATTTGTATCCCGCTACCGGTTTTTCTTTCACTGTATACGTGTAAGCAACACCGTTCGCATCATATTGTGCTAAGTCTGCAAATGTATATTTCCAACCGTTTGCTGCTGTTACGTCTTGTGTTTGAATTACGTTTCCATTTTGCAATAAATCTACTTGAATTGAGCTTGGACGATCTGTTGCATTGTTGTCATTCCAAGTTTTCGTTCCTGAAACAGATGTTTTTGCATCTTTTGTATTCGTAATGTTGTAACCATTTACTTCGGATTTGTATCCTGCTACTGGTTTTTCTTTTACTGTATACGTATAAGCATTACCATCATTATCATATGCAGGTAGATCTGCAAACGTATAGTTCCAGTTATTCGCTGCTGTTACGTCTTGTGTTTTGATTGAATTTCCATTTTGCAGTAACTCTACTTGGATTGAGCTTGGGCGATCTGTTGCATTGTTGTCATTCCAAGTTTTCGTTCCTGAAATCGATGTCGTTTTTACCTTATTCGGAACCATCAGCTTTACGCCTTTTGCAGCATTCGCATCAATTGTAAAAGGTACTTTTGCTTGTGGATCGAAATCCAAGTAGTTTGGTGCTGAAATTTCTTGTACATAGTAATTTCCTGGATCTAAATTAGGAACTTCGACCATACCTTGTGCATCCGTTGTATACGTATCGCCAATTTGCTGACCTGACTCTGTGTACAATTTAAATGAGACATTTGGAATGAATTTTTCTGTATTTCCTTCAATATGCTTAACAATTCTTAACGTTCCTTTAGGAGGTAAATCACCTTGAGCACCACCACCCAAATCTATATTTTTAACACTGGCACTCTCTGATTTAGATACTTCCTCTTCACCCGTAACCTTGTAGTTTACGCTATAATTATTAAAAAATGATTCTAGTTTCTTTCCACTATCAGATATATTTGCTTTATATTCAAAAACAAAAGTAAGACCATTGGCCTTATCCTTATTAATAACAGCATTAAATCCGTTATCACCAATAAACGTTACCGTTCCATAACCTTGAGCTTGGAATTCTTGTGGTGTCATAGGGCTAGCAAACCCTCCAATACGGAGACTATCTTGATTAAGCGTTTGCCCCTCTTGTAAAGTATCAGTCAAAACAATATCACTATCTACATTTTGTTTTGACGTATTTACATTTAAAACCCATTGTATTTCATCAGTGTTTTCTGGTTTAATCTCACCTGTTTTGTACGAAAACGGTGAAGATCCACCACCACCACTAGTCGGCCCGATAATCGTTACCGTTTTCTTTTCTAATTGTGTACCTAAATTCGTTTCAGTTGTTACCGTTTGTCCCTGTGCAACATTAATTGCTTTAACTTGGAAATAAAAATTCCCTCTAATATTTTGAAGTTTCTCAACTGTATCACTAAATGTACATACGACATTAGTTGTATTTATTTTACAAGTACCAAAATTAACACCTGCATCATTATTTAATGGAATCGTTCCACTATATCCTTTCAATTCCGAAGGTAACGTTAATGTTAGTGTATCTCCAGCTTTCATTTGATTCCCAGATTTATCACTAAACTGTACTGCTATTCTTGTTGCTTCTTCGGAATTAAGCGTCGTTTTATCGATTGTAAAACTATCAACAAATCCTGTTGTATTTAATTCTTGTGCACTTGCTATTATGGATGTGAAACTCTGACCTATAGTAAATATAAAAATCATTAAAATCGAAAAAATCGAGGTTACTCTCTTTATCATGTCATTCTCCTATCAATTATTATTAGATGGCTCCTAATATGAATATGCAATGACAATGACTTAATAGGTTGATGGCATTTTTCTCTTTTAATTGTTATACACTTAAAAACTTGAAAACAGATTTCTATAAACGATCCCTCTGTTCTCTATTAAACTTCATTTTTTCTAATGTAACATTAAATTCACCAAGTTTAATGTTTACAAGTTTAACAATTATTGATATTATTGTAACTGGCGAAGTTACGTTCTTTTCATCATCCCTATAAAATCTTGGGATTTTATATCATATCTACCATCTTATGTTGAGCATAAATCTCTGATTAATAATGTTTTCATTTCAATGCTATTAGTTTATTCATATTATTTTCCATTGTTTTCAGATTCATAACATCAATATGTCCAAATTTGATAGCACCTTTTTAATGATTCACAACTTTATTTACCAGAATCTTTTTCCCCCTCCTATAGGCATTTTTTTCATGCTCTCATCCGTAATATAGGACCTTTTGGATACCAAAGATAGTTTTTGTAACTTTTGTAATTGATTTTGTAATTAAAGAAACCAAACATAAATTAATACCTCTTTTGGGATAAACCTCTTATTTTATACTTCCTCCTACATACACCGAAACATCATCCCTAAATGCTTGTTCTAAATCTCTACCTAATTCTTGATTCATTCAGTAAAAATATAAAATCACAAACAATTTTGTTTATCCATATACCTCTTGGAAATCATTTCTCAGATTTGTAATTAGATAGTCTTATACTTTGTAAAAGGATGAACAGCAACGTTCACCAATTTGGGTCAGCTTATGCATTTAGAATCTTAATCACAATCTACATGACTTGTAAAATTCATGGTTACATCTCGCTATTCCAAGTCTTCAATTAAATCCTCAGCTTGATGACTAGATTCATAATTACTTGTAGTTGCTTACTTCTTTATTTGTATGAAACTAAATTTTTCGTTGCTAGGTTGAAACAACGATCTCAATTTCCTTTACAAATATTTGTAATAAGTGTGCAATTAATTGATTAAGGTTTCATAAGAATAACAGAATGCTTACACTCTACTTTTACCAAATAATCACATCTCAGTCACCTCGCTATCTATTTATAATGCTCGATATAATATATAAAATAAAACAAAGAAAGAGTAGTAAGCGTAAATATGAATCAGACAGAAATAAAACTGAATTTTCAGTCTTTTTTGTTTGAAGGAGGATTTTTTCAGCTACTCTTTCTTTGTATTTTGAGTTTAGCACTAAATATAAAGTATAACAAGACAAAAAAATGCAAAATTCTCATAAATTCGACATTTTTTTCACAAAAAATAATACTGATCCTTAATTAGTAGAGATCAGCTGAAATACGCTGTACTTTCATAATTAGCTTTTAGGTAAGAATCCCCTCCACCAATAAAGCCAATTTCCTGTACGTTAAGGAAATTGGCTTATTAATGTAATTCATTGGTTATGTTTGTTTTTTTTGAACGCTTAAATACTAGCCATAAAAATGTTTTTATCTCTTCTTGACTTATACAATGGAGAAATAAATTGTAGAAAAATTTAAACAAGCATTTTGGCGATGAGGAGCATGTAAGGCGATCCCTAAAACAAAAAAGAAAACAACTTGTATAAAAACAGGTTGTTTTCTTTTTTAGGGTAAAACAAAGAAAGAGTGGAAAAGCAATACTCACACTTATAAAGAGTGGAAAAGTAATACTCAAACTTATAAATCAAATGGAGTAAACCAACAAACAAGACTAAAAATTCTGAAATTTTAATCACTAAGGGTTTTTGTGTACTCTTTCTTTGTTGTTATGAGTATAACATTAAAAATTACATGAATCAATAAAAAATTACATAATTCTTATATTTTCGACATTTTTCGCAAAATGATGCTGGTTGTTAATTAGTGTGGGTTACCACACATCTCCATGGTTCTGATGCAATGATTGCATCTATTTGAAAGAGGTATATAGATTCCTAATGGAATCTATTCTTATGCAGCCATTCCGAATAGTTGATGGATGTGTGGCGGTACCCCATAATAAAAAGGCAGGAACATTTTGTACATATCAAATATGTTCCTACCTTTGATTTTATTGAGTTTAACATCTATGACCTAAATATAACGATCGGGTGACCTTTCCTATTCACAAATAAGAATTTGTCTAGAGAATGTTCCTTTTTTTGCGACGCCACGATCTGTGATTTCGAATCCAGCTTCATGAATCATGTCGTCCATTGTTTCCATCGTTACAACGACTACTTTTTTTGCGATACGGCGCGCACTTGAGAGAATTGAGAGTTGATCTTCTGGTGTTGCGTGCGTAAATAGGTCGTACGGCATGTCGATAATTGCGACGTCGTAGCTCTCAGTAATTTCTTCAATTGGGCCTTTTGTTACTGTTCCTTCAAATCCGAAATGTGCGATGTTTTTTCTCGTTCCAAGAACCACAAGTGGATTTATATCTCTACCGACGATGTTAATCCCCATAGAAAGTGCTTCTACTACTACCGTTCCAATGCCGCAGCACGGGTCAATTGCTCGTACTCCCTCTGGATTTGGTACAGCGATATTTGCGACAGCTCTAGCAACACGTGTGCTCAGTGATGTCGAATAGCTATGCGGTTTTTTTATGTGATGATACCAAACCGGATCACTTTCTACATAGTGTCCGAAGTACCAACGTCCTCCAAGAGGAACAATCCCGAATACGCGCTCTGGATTACGAACGTCTGCTTCTCCCTCAATATGCATACCAAGGTCTCGCTCAATGAGACGTCTTTCTCCATATTCAATTTTACTCTCTCCAACAAGGTCATTAATTTTAACAAAGATAACTTTGAACGTTGCTCCTGCCAAGTCGATTTGTTCCACTTGTTTCAAAATGCTCTCCAAGTCGTCTCCTTCATACATAACTTCAATTCGTTCTTTAATAAACGGGCTTCTACTCGGATCAATTTTGACATCACTTTTCAAAATGTTAACGTGAGACTCCATTCCAAACAATGAGCGCATTTCCAAGTAGCATAAAGAACGCTCATCCTCACGGAATGCATACGTATATATACATGCAGGTGTTTTACTATGATTACTCAATCTATTATCATCCTTTATCGTTTAAAATTGTTATTATCACAATTACTCAAATGCTTTTTCACGTAAAGTGAAACTTTTATCAGTGGGAAGCCTTATCCCCCACTGATAATTAGCCCGCACCAATCGGGCTTTTACGGGCAGCCCGACTCCCACCTAACTTCCTCGTGTTCGTCTAATTTCTGGGTGGGAATCTTACTGCTCGTAAATAGCGGGATAAAATTAAATGATATCATATGCTCGAAATAAAGAGAAACTTTTATAATTCATTTATTGAACTATCCCATTTACCTTCTAGACAAACTTATTCTGTTACCTCGTAGCAAATCTTTAACAAGAAGAATCTTTAGGATTCTGCCTAACCGCCAGCCATCTCTCACCTACTCACATCGGACCATGTCCTATCCATTCCTTGAGGTGGGAGTCTTACTGCCCGCAAATAGCGGGATAAATTAAAAGAGACTGCCTCTCGGCAATCTCTTCCATATTTACATTCTAAAGTTATCTCTATTATTAACGGTAAGAAGATACGTCTTTACCTTGCCATTCATAGTAATCTAGAATACCAGCATAAATTGCTTCTGCTGCGCGTTGTCTCCATTTTTCTGAAGATAGTTTTTCACCTTCGTCTTTCGCATCGATGAAACCTAATTCAGTTAAAATAGCAGGCATTGTATTATATTTAACTACATAGAAGTCATCTGTTTTTACACCTCTATCATTTGATTGAAGTGCGTTCACTAGACGTTTTTGTACTTTTTCTGCTAGTACACGGCTTTCTTCTGAGTTTGGATTTGTTGCTGATCTATAGTAGTATGTTTCCGTTCCTTCTACTTGGTTATTGTAGCCATTTGCATGGATACTTACGAAAATATCACCGTTATTTTCTTGCGCAAATTCTATACGTTTCTTTAAAGAATCACTAGCAGTATCTCCTGGTCTTGTATCATTATTACGTGTTAATAAAACAGTGAATGGAGTCTTTTGTTCAAATAATTTTTGCACGCGTAAAGATGTATCTAGTACAATAGCACTTTCATCCATGTTTACACCAGCATGTCCAGGATCCACTCCACCATGACCTGGATCAATAATAATCGCTTTTCCTTCTAAGAAGTTACCTTGTTTCGCTGGGTTTAATTGATTTTTATCAACCCATTGGAAACCAGCGCCCACACGGATACGAATCCAGCTACCATTCTCTTCAATAACAGTTACTTTTTGTGCACCATATGTACCTAGCACTTTAGACTGATGTGAAGCTTCTGCATACGCAGTAAACCCTTCATTAATAACATCTGTTTTCTCTGTTAAAGGTGTCCACTTGTCACCTTTACTTGTTGCAATCTTCATCCATCCATCCGCTCTTTGCTCTTTCACTTCAATCATCTGCGGTTGATGTTGAACGTCAGTAATACCAGATGATAATGATGCTTGATGATATGTAATAAAGTTTCTATTCATATACATTCTTTTCGATGTATTTGTTTTATTTTTATCTGCCATTGCGATAAACTGAGCTGCTTCGGCACGACTTACAGTACCGTCAGGATTCCAGCCATTTCCTGTACCCTTTGAAATCTCTAAAGCTACTAAAATATTAGCTTTTTCCTTACCCCAATGATTTTCCAAATCTTTAAATTGTGTTGGAAGTTCTCCAATAATTTTCTTATCTAATGAATATGCTTGTACAAGCATAGCTGCCATAGATGCACGGTTAATTGGGCTTGATGGATTGAAATTCCCAGTACCATCTCCACTAACTACACCTGCTTTTTCTACTGCAGCAATATATGGTGCTGCCCAATGATTTTGTGAATCTTTAAAAGATGGTTTCGCTTTTGGATCAATTGGTAAACCAAGAACGATCGCCAACAACTTTGCAGCTGATCCTTTATCTACCGCTTCAAATGGAGCGAATGTTCCATCTGGTTTTCCATCAAGCGCATTTTTACTAACTAAATAGTCTACTGAACTTTGCGCCCAATCTGGAACATCTGTAAATTTTTTCTCTGCTGCGAAACTACTTAATGGAGACGATAATAAACTTGCGGCTAAAATACCTGCCGCGACTGCACGATACTTCATAAATAATAATACTCCTCTCGAAAATCAACGTTAAAAACGCGAAATCTTAATATACAAATTATGGATAAAACAAACAAAAAAAATTAGCGCACCTCTATCATTTTATAATACTAGAATTCTGTAGTAAACCTACTTTCTTAATATTGTACAATAAAATGCAATTAAATTATTTTTTATGCACAAAAAAGTGGTTGATTCATAGAATCAACCACCCTCTCACTATTCTACTATCATCTCTGATAATACATATGCATAAACAAGCGCTTCTGTATGTGCAATCGAGCTTTCATGCGTACGCTCAAATGCATGAGAAGAGTCAATACCAGCTCCAATTAACGCATGCTTCACATCAAATCCAGCGCGAATCGCAGCTGATGCATCTGATCCGTAGTATGGATAAATATCCACTTTATACTCAATAGCATTCGCTTTCGCCAGTTCCACTAAATGTTTACGTAAAGCGTAATGGTATGGACCACTAGAATCTTTCGCACAAATAGATACTGTATATTCATCAGATGCTTGTCCATCACCTAACGCCCCCATATCAACTGCTAAATATTCTACAGTTTCCTCTGGAATGTTAGAGTTTCCACCGTATCCGATTTCTTCATTATTAGAAATTAAGAAATGTGTTGTATATGGCAATGTTACATTCTCATCCTGCAATCTTTTAATTAATTTTAATAAAATTGCTACACTTACTTTATCGTCTAAATGACGTGATTTTATGTATCCACTCTCTGTAATTTGAACGCGCGGATCAAATGAAACGAAGTCTCCTACTTCAATTCCTAACTCACGTACTTCATCTGCTGAAAATACACGCTCATCAATACGAACTTCAATATTTTTCTCATCGCGCTTCGCTTCGCCTGCATCTTTATATACATGGACAGAAGTTTGATGCATTAAGATTGTTCCTGTATACGTCTTACCGCTTGATGTTTCAATTTCGCAATATTCCCCTTCTACAGAGTTCCAGCGAAATCCACCAATCATAGATAAACGAAGACGACCGTCAGGCTTAATTTCTTTCACCATCGCACCTAACGTATCAACATGAGCAGTTAATAAACGATGCTGCTCATCATTCTTCCCTTTTACCGTTAAAATAAGAGCGCCTTTATTATTACGCTTCGTCTCTACATTCCACTCATTCACATAGTTTTCAATGAAATTAATAATTTTCGTCGTGTTTCCAGATGGACTCGGAATAGAGACAAGCTCTTTAATTAATTCCATCGTTTCTTTTGCATGATGTGCCATTGTCGTTTTCCTCCTCATTTTCTCTACTATTCAGTATACAAAATTTGCTATGAAACCTCTACTAATATAGTTTAATTTTCTAAATTATAGTAAAATTTAGTTTAGTACGTAAAAAGGAGCTAGCAAAAATGACCGTAACGAAAAAACATGTACATATTGCACTCATTTGGTTTTTATCCTCATTAATTTGTTTACAAGTTTCTTATGTCGTCCACACTACTACTTCTATTACAATCGGCTGGACATTAACAGTTATCTTCTTAATCATTAGTCTAATTGCAGCAAAAAAGCACAGCGCCACGAAGTAAGCTGTGCTTTTTCTATGAAACTACTCTTCCGAAACGTCCATCAAGTAAATCCCTCTTGTAAAGCCGCCTCGTTCTTCTTCTTTCTGCTTACGAAGACGTTCTATATCTTCAATTGTTGCACCTTCTGCACGCGCTAATGAAATAATAACTTCAAGTGCATCCGCAAGAGAATCTAACGCATGCTCACGCTCTTTCATTGAAGCAAATTCGCGAATTTCTTCCGTACCAATTTTCGCTAACGCTTGTATGTAAGCTTGTCCTGTTAATTTTTGCGCTGTATATGTTTTTCCAGACATTAAAATTTTCTCTGGGACACGATCCCTTACTAACTTGTTATAAGTTGACATCACTTATCCTCCTATTTTTAATAACACCCGAGCTCTGCTTTATAGAAAAACCAATCTTTTTTCACACAAGCACTTAACATATCAATTCCTGATCCATGTGCTCTTACTGTTGGAAAGAAGTAATGCTCTGGCTCCTCTTCCTTATCACTATATAAAGTCGCATACTCAACAGGAATCGCCTCTTTTTTCACATCCCGTTCTTTCGTCACTTCACTAGAGAAAGCAACAATTGGATGTCCCTCAAAGAATAATGCAGCCCGTACTGCAAGAGATGGTGTACTATGCAAAGCATAATATGTAAGTAAAATAATAGCGATAACACCGATAATTTTCTTCATTTATTACTCCTAAAAAAAGTGCTAACACAATTATACTAAAATGTGTTAGCACTTTCTTCACTTTATTCCCCTTTAAACACCGGCAAACGTTTTTCTAGAAAAGCAGCAATACCTTCCTTATGGTCCGCTGTTTGTCTCATCGCATATTGGCCACGCTTTTCAAGTTGCAGCGTTTGTTCTAAATTAGAGCGATTTACTTCACATAAAATTTGCTTCGTTTGAATCATCGCCTTGATAGGTTTTTGTAACCATTCACTAATTTTTTGCTTCACAGCCGTTTGGAAATCCTCACCGATTACTTCATCAATTAAACCGATATCTAATGCTTCTGTTGCCGATAACTTCTTCCCTTCCCAAATAATTTGCTTCGTCATATTTTCACCGACGCGCTTTTGAAGGAAGAAATGGCCACCACCATCTGGAATTAAAGCGATTCCAATAAAGTTCATCGCAATAACTGACGATACATCTGCCATTACATAATCAGCTGTTAACGCAATGCTTAGCCCCAGTCCTGCAGTCGGCCCATGAATCGCACTAATAACAAGCTTTGGCATCGTATATAACGTCACAACAATTTCAGAAATTGTATTCATAATGCCTTCAAACTTGCTTTCATCATTACTTGAAAGCATGGATTTAATATCTCCACCCGCAGAAAAACCACGGCCATTTCCGCATAACACAACAACATGAGCAGAACTTGCCGCTACTTCTTTCAACTTTTGTAACAACTCTTTTAACGTTGGTTCATCTAATGCATTTAAAACCTCTGGACGATTGACCATAACCGTTGCTACGCGCCCTTCATATTTCACAACAACAGATTCTGTTTTACTTGTTACTTCCATTATATATACCCCTCTTTTCCACATAAAGATTATACTTCTATAATTATAGAAAGCATGTCAAAAACCCTTCTTTTTTCTTAATTTTCTGTCTAATATTCTCGTAATTTGTATATAACTCCGTATAAAACATACAATTTCGTTAAAAAATATAGAAATTAAAGTCGGTTTATCGATGCTTTTCATCTATTTACCATCGTAATGAAATGGTGTATTCTTAAGTTTGTTACAAAAACAAATATTGAAATTCATTCGCCTTACTATGTAAATAAGGCTTTTATCCCCATCTCTTGGGTATTGAAATAAAGGAATGAAGAAATGGAGGAACATATGGTTACTAAGTTGAAACAAACGGATAACTACTTCCCGCATTTCCTATTGCTATTCATTGTGTTTCAACCAATTTTAGATTTATTAACATCTTTTTCAATCTATGTATTACACATGAGTGCAACAATTGGAATCGTAGTCCGTTTCGCCTTTATGCTTCTCGCATTAGGGTATCTACTTCTTCATAGAAAACAACATGGAGCGAAAAAGTACATTCTCTATTTATGTCTACTTGGGGTCGTACTAGCAATTGGCCTTGTAAATAATATGATGGTCAAATCTCCAGTTTCATTTGGCGAAGAAGTGAAATTTATTTTAAAGAGCATATATCCAATTGTGTTACTGTTCGGATATATCATCGTCTTTAAAGAGTTAAAAAATAATGAATACGCGTTTCATAAAATCATTACATATTTCTTATATGCAACTTTAATTTTAAGTATCACACTGATTGTTGCCATGCAAACTGGTACAGATTTCCCAAGCTATCCTCACTCAAAGATCGGTTCAAGAGGATGGTTCTTTGCTGGAAATGATTTGAGTGCTATTTTTGCAATTATGTTCCCAATCGTTGTCTTATATTCGATTCACAAAACAACTTCTTTCTCGAAAGTCTATTACTGGATTCCAACAATACTTGCGATGTATGCAAGTATTATGGTCGGAACGAAAGTAGGATACGGTGCAATTGTTCTTACACTTGGTATTGCACTTTTATTCTCATTCATTGAATATATGATTCATCGCAAAAAAGAAGGAAAAGGATTCACATATCTTGTAAACACAGTTGTTGCTGCTATTGTACTAGGAGGCTTAATTGCATTTACACCGCATACTCCTATCGCAAAAAATATGGGCATCCATTTACAAATGTATGAATACAAAAAATCAGTTCAAGAAGAAAAAGAAAAAAAAGAAGGAAAAGTAATTAAAGAAGATCCAGACGAAGCAAAAAAACATGCACAAGGTGAGCTAACAGACTCTGAAGTGAAAAGTTTAATTTACAGTGATCGCGATAAGTTTTTAAACGTATACAAACAATACTATAAAGACGCACCACTATCACAAAAATTATTCGGAATGGGCTACGCTGGTAACTATACGGATAAAATTAAATTAATCGAAATGGACTTCCATGATCTATTCTTTGCATTCGGAATCATCGGTTCTCTTATTTACTTCCTACCATTCCTTTACTTCGGTATTAAATTGTTACTGCGCATCATCGCAAACTTTAAGAAAATATTAACTGTGAAATATATGCTATCAGCTAGCACCATTATACTATCACTTGGAATCGGCTTTATGTCCGGGCACGTATTAACCGCGCCATCCGTTAGTATTTTCTTCGTTGTTATACTCGCTTACGTAATTGTTGATTTAAAGGCGGAATAACTGAATAAAAAACGCTTAGAGAAATAATTCTCTAAGCGTTTTTTTGTCCTAACATTCCCTTACCGCCTCTAGTATTCACAGTACTAATTCTTTCTATTGAAAAGATGCATGAATCTGCTCTAACACCTCATCTATATTATCCTTCGTAATCACAATACCGAAGTCTTTCGGGACATTGCTATCCTCTTCATTCACAACTTTATGCGCGATCATCTGCCCGACTTCCGGTCTGAAATGATGCCCATCCATATAATTGTCTAAATTCTTTGTAACGGAATTGAGATACATGAAATGATGAACTTCTCCAAATACATCTACAGCGTCATGAAGCCATCTTTTATAATCTTCCCATCGCCCTGACTGAATCATCGTACGGAACAGAGGCTCTGAAACAGGCGTTGTAAAAATATAAAACTTCGTATTCGGATTATGAGCCTTTACTGTTCCTAATATTTCTTTCATATTTTGATACTCATAATTCCCGCCGTAAATCTCTCTACTAAACTTATCTACTTGCGCTGCTATTTGTGCATCGCGTTCTTCTTTCGTATAATCACGCATTGACTTTACATTCTCTCGATTATACCGGTCAATAGCCGTATTATGATGGATAGAGTTTTCAATTGTATTCTTTGAATAGGTAATCCCGTCCATACTCACATACGATTTAATCGGGTACAATAAACTTTGCGCCTGATTAATATACACTTCTGGTTTATCAAAGCCGATTTCTCTATTTTTGTTCGTTCCAAGAAAATCTAAACCGAGTACAATTGACGATAATTCACTGCCTTTTTGTTTTTTCGCATATTCAATATACGCATCATATTCACGCGGGTCTGTACTACTCACCGCATAATTAAATGCGTTTAACCCGGTGAAGTCATTCTCGTTAATAAAAGTCGTTCTACTACTTCCAAGTATAACTCCATCATATGTAAACGGACGGTATGTTATATAATTCGTTTTCTGCTGTCTCTCGTTAAACCCAAACTGAACATCATTCCACTTATTTTTATGCGGGAATAACCAAAGTGAATCTATATAGCTATTAAATATCCCAACACCTACAAGAGGAACAAAAACACATACAAAGACGAAAATAAGCCACTGTTTGTTTTTCATATTCTCCACCTAGAAATTAAAGTATAAAAACTCACTAATACTCGTTAAATGTAACACGCTATACACGAGCAATATTGCAGTAAATAAAGCGGTCCATACATTCGGACGGAATGAATCTTTTAACTGAATCGAATTTTTCAAGAAGAAACTAATACATAACGCCCCCAAAATGTACGCTACCATTTTCGGATCTAATAAAGATACATGGTACCCTTCTGTAAATGAAACACCGTACTCTTTTAAAAATTGCAACTTCTCTATTATAAATGCTGGGAATACGCTATTTGCTAATTCGAATCCATTTAATCCAAACATTCCTTTTAACACTTTCACCGCATCATGCATAGATGTTGCCCTAAAGAATACCCACGTTATATTAATAAAGAAAAACGTAACGAGCCAACCAGCAAAGGCCGGCATGCGCCCTCCCGCTTTACTCCATAAGCGATGAATAACAGAAGCCGCGCCGTGCAGGAATCCCCAAAAAATAAATGTCCAGCCAGCTCCATGCCAAAGTCCACTTATTAAAAATACAATCATAATATTCACGTATGTACGTGTAATCCCTTTTCGATTTCCTCCTAGAGAAATATATACATACTTCGTTAAAAACTGGCTAAGCGTCATATGCCAACGATGCCAAAAATCTTGTATATTCACTGCTTTATATGGTGAATTAAAGTTTTGAGGTAATTTAATATTGAACATTAAGGCGATTCCAATTGCCATATCACTATATCCACTAAAATCAAAATATAATTGGAACGTAAACGCTAACGACGAAAGCCACGCTTCGACGAATGTTAATGATTGCTGCACATCAAACCCTTCACGTACAAGGGGTGATAATACATCTGCAATACCTACTTTTTTGAAAATACCAATTGCAAATATGAAAATCCCAAGAACGATATACTTCGATTGCCAACGCTTTTTACTATCATCAGCAAACTGCGGCATAATTTGCGCATGATGTACAATCGGCCCTGCAATAAGCTGCGGGAAAAACGTTACAAACAATGCGTAATCAAGAAAATGACATGCCTTCGTTTCCCCGCGATACGTGTCTACTAAAAATGCTATCTTTTGAAACGTATAGAAACTAATCGCAAGCGGTAACGTTAATGATAATAATGTAAAATGAGTTCCAATTAATGCATTAACATTTTGTAAGAAGAAATCATAATACTTGAAATAACTAAGCATCCCAATATTAAATATTAACCCTACTATTAAAAGAAATTTACTCTTACGCTTCACGAGCCTCATTCCGATAAAGTAGTTCACAATGAGCGACACTAACATAAGCGGTAAATATTTCACATTCCAATAACTATAGAAAAATAAAGAGGCCGCAACGAGCCAAGCTTTCGCTAATGTAGCATGTCCAAATTTATTTAATAGAAAATATAAAAGAAATGCTATCGGTAAAAATAAAAAAATAAACTCAAACGAGTTAAATAACACACCATCTCTTCCCTTCTAAACAAATCACACCTTATTCATCTTATCTTATCCAAATAATGAGTGTCAAAAGGATTCCGTCCCTCTTTTCTTCTATTATATATAGTAATCATTTTAATCGAATTATTAATATGCCAAAATAATAAAGGCGCTTTTATATAAAAAAATATATAATAGGAATGTCGGTTTTTTGCACAAAATGTATTTTTGAAAAAAGTGAGGAGAGTCCTTTGGTATTTAGTAGTTCTATTTTCTTATTTATCTTTTTACCCCTCGTATTATTTTTCTATTTTATAGTGCGTGCCGAGCTACGTAATTTCGTATTACTTGCATTTAGTTTAATTTTCTATGCATGGGGAGAACCACGATTCGTCCTCTTAATGCTCTTTTCTATTTTATTAAACTACTGCTTCGGCCTACTCGTGCATCATTATGATAAACGAAAAAATATGAAAGTCACATTTTTAATTATGGCTGTGGTCGGAAATATTTTATTACTTTCTTATTTTAAATATATTTCCTTTTTCACAGACATTTTGAATCAAACTTTGCATTTATCTATTCATGTGGAACCTATTCCACTACCGATTGGAATTTCTTTCTATACGTTCCAAGCGATGTCCTATGTTATTGACATATACCGTAAAGATGGAGATGTTCAAAAAAATCCACTTAACTTAGCGTTATATATATCAATTTTCCCGCAGCTCATCGCCGGACCAATCGTTCGTTACAATATCGTTGCTGAACAAATTAAAACGCGCATCCATTCTTTTGAACGATTTACAGAAGGTATCCAAATTTTCGTTTTAGGGTTAGCGAAAAAAATATTAATTGCCAACCAAGTTGGATTTGTCGCAGATAAAATCTTCGCCTTACCACCGTCTGAAATAAGCGTTGGAACGGCTTGGATTGGTATTATTGCCTATACTCTCCAAATCTATTTCGATTTCTCAGGGTACTCTGATATGGCAATTGGACTTGGAAAAATGTTCGGATTTGATTTCCCGAAAAACTTCAATTATCCGTACATCTCGAAATCCATTTCAGAATTTTGGAGAAGATGGCACATTACACTAGGTTCTTGGTTCCGCGACTATATATACATTCCGCTCGGCGGAAACCGTGTTTCAAAACTAGCAAATTACCGTAACCTCTTCATCGTATGGGGATTAACCGGTTTATGGCACGGAGCAAGCTGGACATTTATCGCCTGGGGCTTATATTACGGCTTTATTATCTCGATTGAAAAAGCTGGATTTGAGAAAATATTAAATAAGCTATGGAAACCGCTGCAACACGCATATGTACTAATCATCGTTATGATCGGTTGGGTCTTCTTCCGAGCTGATAATTTCGCTTACTCGTTCCAATATTTAAAAGCGATGTTTGGCATGCAGCGACAATCTTTCATTGATGACAACACAATGCTATATATACATGAATACATTATCGTATTTATCATTGCCTTTATCGCAGCGACACCAATTTTGAAACGCGTTAAAAACATATTAGAACTTGCGCCCAAAACGTATATGTTCACGATGCAAGTTGTACGTCCTATATTATTACTCACATTATTTATGATTTCGATTATGTATTTAATTAATTCGACGTATAATCCATTTATTTACTTCAGGTTTTAACTTATCCCGCATTAACGGGCAGTAAGACCCCCACCTCAAAATTCAGCGAAAACAAAGAAGTTAGGTGGGGATCAACTGCCCGTAAAAGCCCGATTGGTTCAACTAATAATCAGTGGGGGATGAACACCCCCCCCACTGATTAAAGTTTCACTTTATGTAGGAAGGAAAAGTTATCATGAAAAAATTGGGGAACATCGTCCTATTTATCGGTTTTCTCACCATTATCTTTTCATTTGGCATATTATCGCTTCTCAAAACTGACCGAGCAATTTCGCCCGTTGAAAATCGTCCGCTCGCTCAAAAACCAGCTCTTACAAAAGAAGCCCTCGCAAAAGGCAGCTTCTTTAAAGACTTTGAGACATATACAAACGATCAATTAATCGGAAGAGATGATCTCATTAAAAACTATACACTTACTCAAATTAAAATGGGCAAGTCTCTCATTAACGATATTATTCTAACTGATGATAAATGGCTTCTAAAAAACCCAGCTTGGACTACAAAATATAATGAGATTGACCAAGCTATGCCAGCTGTAAAAGACTTATCTCAGTTTTTAAAAGAACAAAATATTGAGTTTTACTTTGCTTTACCACCGTCCAAAACGAATGCATTATCATTTAAATTACCTTCTTATATTCACACATATGCACAGGAAAATTTAAATTATTTTCTAAATAAACTTCCAGCGGACGTAAAGCCAATTAAACTCATGGATTATTTTAAGCAAAACTATACAAATGAAGAAATACAAAGTATGTACTTCAAAACAGACCATCACTGGAATATGGATGGTGCCTTCTTAGGCTATCAATATATAATGAACACAATCGGGCAACAATCTTCTATATATAAAGGAAAAGAAATAAAAAAAGAAGATTACACTCGTACGTGCGCTCCAAATACACATCTAGTCGGAAGCTTTAACAACCAGCTATACCAACTGATCGATGCGACTGGTGAAAAACTATGCTACTACACACCGAAAGACGGTTTCAACTTTACAAGCGTAACCGCAAAAGATGTAAACGGCACTGTATATCGCACATTGGATGAACTATATGGCGTAGAAAAACAAAACGATACAACATCATACGCAGGTTATTACACAAACGACTATCCAGAAATCGTCATCGAAAATAACAATGCGCCAAATGATGTACGAGCTTTAGTCCTAAAAGATTCATTCGCAAACGCAATCGTGCCTCACTTAGCACAAAACTTTAAACACACATCCATCCTCGACCTCCGTCACTATCACGAAAAGGATGTATATCAATACATTAAAGACAACAATATTAACATGGTATTGTTTGTGTATAGTGATTCGAATTTGAGTGGTGAAATGTTTAAGTTTAAGAAATAAAAGAAGCCTCTTGTAACCAATTTACAAGAGGCTTCTTCTTTATTTATTCCGCTATTTGTGGGAAATAATAAAGTGAAACTTTAATCAGTGGGGGTTTTGTTCATCCCCCACTGATTATTAGTTGAACCAATCGGGCTT
>NZ_MAOI01000119.1 GCF_001884235.1 Bacillus paramycoides
TTAAACTATTATGGATTTCGACATTGTTATTATTTCACTTGTACCTTCAACTACAAAAAGGAGAAAGAGCTAGGAAATTTCCCTCTACCTCTCTAAAACTAAGATTACATCCCTCTTTTTATAGACTCTTTTGCATGTAAGTCACTAATAATATGTTTGGATGCTCTTGAAATTTGTTCTCGTAATTCCTCTACCCTTTGCCCTAAAGTTTCTTGCATATATTCTTTTTGTTCTATTTGGTTGATTGCCATGCTATATAGTGTCCCTGGCGTCCAGCCTCCATCTACACTCCCAATACTTGGTTGGTTTACTTGTTGTACAAACGAATCAATCTTTGGATCATATGAAATACCAATCATAGGAGTATTAGCAACTGCCGCTAATATAAGAGCATGGAGCCTCATTCCGATTAGCAAGGAGCATTCTGATAAAATAGAGATTTTTTCATGAATATCCATTTTATAAGGGAGCATGTGTGCTTCTTCTCCCATCAAATTAATGATTTCCCTTGATGCATTTTGATCAAATGGACCATGCATCGGTACAAATAAAATATGATATCCCTCTTGCTTAAGTCTTTTTAGCGTGCCTGCTAACTTCTTCATATAATTTTCTTTTGCATCCCAGTACCGTACACTAACCGCAACAATTTTCCCTTGTAAAGAATGTTTTTGCAGCCAATTGGTCTTCTTTTTTTCTGGCATACAAGCTAATACTGGATCTGGAACAAGTTCGATGTCTTTCTTAATACCAATTTCTTTTAAGTACAAAAAAGAATCTTCATCACGCACTGATATATACTCAGCCTTAGATATATGCCATTTCACCAATAAACGATTTTGCTTCTTCGTAATAGGCCCGATTCCTTGGGCATAAATATAATACGGCTTTTTCAACAAAAGAGCCAACCGCATAATACCTGTATAATATAGAATACTTCTTATACTCGTCTTATCTTGCAAGAGGCTACCGCCTCCACTAATTAAACCATTACTTTTCTTTATTTCTCGGTAAACCGCTCCTATATCCCAACGATTTACCGCCTCTACACCGTACATTTCCCTTGTATAGTCGGGGTCATTAGAAAGTACAACAAGCTCAAGAGTAGGATCCTCTTCATGCAGCGCTTGAATAATTGATTGTAAAATTGCTTCGTCCCCAACATTATAAAAACCATAATATCCTGATAAAACTAACCGCACTCTTAGCCTCCTCCAACGTTTCACAATCAGCTCTTTTGTAATTAAACAAATTGCTATTAATTCCTTACCGAGAAAGGTTTGATAACTTCAAATTGAATTCTTTTAAAAACATATAACAAACCATACTTATTTATAATGCTGTTCATTTTCTATAATAATCGAATTTATTTACGTAAAAACGAAATTTGTTCTTTCGATATCCAGTTTAATTTCAACGCACATACGCCATATAACAAGGAAGCTATTCCTAGCGCTACAGCACTATATATCATTGCAAAAAGTCTAGAATCTGTCACATTGATAAGTGTAGACACAAAGTATAATGCTGCCCCTAAAATACTAGATACTACAATCACCGCTATAAATTTCCCTATATGTATTGGATAGGAAAGGTCTTTTCTAATATAAATGTAATTCGCAATACAAATCAGTATATATATGATTAGAGTACTATACGCTGCTCCATTTATACCAACTTGTTTTACTAGCGTTATATTTAAAATAATTTTTACGAAGCTCGCACCAATGATAATCCATGCCGCTTGCATTGAACGCTTAATCCCTTGCAGAATTCCTATTGATAATACCGTAAGTGATGTGAAATACGAACTACCAATTAAAATGGCTAGCATGCCACTTCCTTTTGTGTCTGTAAATAATCCAACATTAAGCGGTACTGCGAGCGCCATAAGCCATATCGTTAGCGGCATTGTTAAAACATGCGCAAACTCATTTGTGCGCTTTACTGTCAATTTAGCTAAAGCTATATCTTTTTTTGTTAAAGCAGCTGTTAATAATGGAATTAATGGAAATACCATTGCGCTTGCAAGTACAACAATTAATTGCGTAAATGCAAAACCACGGCTATATATACCGAATTGCTCTTGAATAGTTGCAGAAGATTCATGTAGTACATGTGGAATTGTTACGGAATCAACTAAATTTAAAACCGGCATAGATAACGCTCCAATGGCAATGGGAATTGAAACACGGAGTATTTTTTTCGCGTTTTTCTTAAAGTCTTGTAACGAATACGTTTTACTCTTATAACGATACGTGCTTCTCACATATTTTACTCGTAAATATATAAGTGACGTAATAACGCCAAAGCAAGAGCCAATCATTGCTCCACCTGTTATGATATCACTACTTTTATTCAAATATACAAATACATAAGCAATCGTTAGCATAAAGAACACGCGAATCAACTGCTCAATTACTTGTGATACGCCCGTAGGTATCATATCTCCAAACCCTTGGAAATATCCACGATACACTGCCATGTATGGTGCGATTAACAAGGCAAATGAAGTAACAATTAATGGTAGCCTCGTCTCTTGTCCACCAAGCATATTTGCAATACTACTCGATCCAATGATAATAATTAAAAATCCGAATATCCCACATATAACACCGATAATAGATGCGGACGTAAACAATTTAGCAATTCCGTCCTGATCATTTTTTTCATGAAGTTCAGCAATTAGCTGGGATATTGCTAGCGGAACCCCCGCTACTGATAAAGTTAAGGCTATCATATATACAGGAAAAACGAGGCGAAAAATCCCAAGTACTTCATCTCCCGCTATATTTTGCAATGGAATTTGAAAAAAACTCCCCACCACTTTCGATAGGAACGTTGTAATGGTTAAAATTGCAGCGCCTTTTACAAACTTTTTATTCATCTTCTATCTCTTTTCTTTCAAATATGATTTAAATAAATATCAAGTCAGTATTCTTGCTTAATCTAGAGAAACTTCACTCTATTTCATTTAGTTATCATACCAAATTTCTTATATATTGAATACTCTCGTTCCAAATATAATAAGTACAAAACAAGATTATTTCCATCCTATTTTCCCTTAAATTTACTACTTTTACTTATTCAAGATAAACCTGTAATATACTGTAGCTCTTGTCAGTAAGAGGATTGTTTGCAACACGCTAAATTAAGTAAAATAATTCTTAAATTTCCCTTTTCAAGATGAAGTTAAGAAATCCGAAAAAAACAGACGAAATGTGGCTTATTCAATCATCTTAAGTTTATAATTTCGTTAACCGTACACAATTAATTTGTGAAGGTAGCCATTTCTCAAATCCTGAATATAATTTGAAGTTAGATGATCTAACTGATGCTCAACAGATTTATAAAATCCAGACATAAGGATTTTCCACATAAGCAACACATATATAAATAAGAAGAACCCTCACACTCTACAACGCAACTCGTGTGAAGGTTCTTCTTATTATACTGCCTTAACTTCTAAAAACTGTAGTTTCTCTTTTTGCTCATCATTCGCCATCATAACTATCGTCTTTTCAACATGTGGATGTACATTTTCAAGCGTCACACTCGCTCCTACTTTATCTGACTGCTCAACAAAGTTTAATAACGCCATAGCTCCTGATACATCCATATAACGTACATCTTTCATACGTAAAACAACCGGTGACTTCACATCTTGTAAAGAAGTAAAAATACGATCTACTGATAGGAAAGAAAGTGATCCCTGAATCGTGTACGTCGCTTCTTTTTCTTTTATAATAGAAGCTTTCCGTTCTTTACATCTCACCATATATATAATGAAAGAAAGAATAATACCAAACGCAACAGCAACCATTAAATCAAATTTCACTGTCACAAACATCGTCACGAACATAACAATAACATCACCCTTTGGGGCTACGTGCACTTTCCTCATACTTTCCCAATCAAACATCCCTATACCAGTTAAAATTAAAATACCTGATAATACAGCAAGTGGGATATATTGTACCACCGAACCGAGTCCCATAATGAAAATAAATAATATGACACTATGCATACAAGCTGAAAGTGCCGTTTTCCCGCCACTTCTTATATTTACAATAGACCTAACAGTCGCCCCTGCTCCTGCTAATCCTCCGAACAAACCGCTCGCAATATTACCAATACCTTGTCCGATTAGCTCTTTATTACTTTTATGCCGTGTCCCTGTCACATTATCCATTACGACAGACGTTAATAATGAGTCAATGGATCCTAGTAAAGCAATACTTAGAGCTGGTAATACAAGTTCCAACATTCCCGATCCGCTTAAAGCCGGTACGTGAAGAGCTGGCATCGCCTCCGGAATTGCACCTATCTTTTCAATTACCTTATTTAAAGAAATAGTTCCTACAACCGGTAAGTGTACTGTAAGTCCTTGTAGCATAGAAGAAAATAACGGCAATAGTGCTGTAACACCTACTAATGCCACTAAACTTGATGGAATCGCCTTAATCCATTTTCCAGAAACAATCATTACAATAATCGTTAATAACACGAGTAGAAAACTATTTTGTACGTGCTTCATTTCACCTAAAATAATGATAAGTGCAATCCCATTCATAAACCCTGAAACTACAGAGTACGGAATATAGCGAACGTAAGAGCCAAGCTTACATACACCAAATAAAATTTGAAATACCCCTGCCATCATAAATGCAATAAAACTTGCTTCTAATCCGTAAGTTGCAATAACGCCTGTTGCAATAACTGTAATCGGCCCAGTTGGTCCAGTTACTTGCCCTGGTGTGCCGCCAAATAACGCCGCAAACAAACCTGCAAAAATCGCACCATACAATCCGACTAGTGCCCCTTCAGACGTTCCCGTCGCGGCAATACCAAATGCAATTGCTAGCGGCAAAGCAACAATCGCAACAGTAAACCCTGCTAAACATTCCTTTGCTATTTTTTGAATCATAAAAAAACCACCTTCATATAAAGTCCACGTTCCATTGTACACCCAAAAAGATTCATTCGTTAGCGTATTTATAAGAAACTCTTTACAGTCTCGTGAAGTAAACGTATTCAATGAAAAGTTTCTCCCTTACCTTTGGAAACAATTACAACTATGCTATAATGAACAAATTAAATCTTTTACTATACACTTGGAGGCACTATGCTAACTTTTGAAGAAAAATTATCGATTATTGAATCTTTCCCAGAATTAGAAAGAAAGAACGTATCATTAAAACGCGTAAACTTTCACTTTGAAGAAAGTCGTTTAGATAAAAAGAACGTTGTATATCATTTACATCCAAACGGAAACGGATTTGTATACGCAAGCGGTATTAAAGGCTACAAAACGGACGACAAAGGTATGATTAACATCCGTGAATTTTCAGCAGAGGAATTACGTTCAGTAATTGAGCAATCCATTGAACTACTATCACAAGAAGAAATAGTGGTTCCTGCAGAACCTGCGAAAGAAGAAGAATGGCATAACGAAGATGGTCATATTCTTACTCTTATATCTGAGGATGACATGTGGAACGTTTACGCTGGCGTAAACTTAGACGGTACATTCAACTCTTATCCAGAAGCTGCGGAATACCTTGACGAAGAAGGTTTTTCACGTAAATAATAAGCTCTCCACTATGTATGATACCCTCGTAAATTACGGGGTATCATACATCAAATTATGAAATCAAAACTTCTTATTCTCACTATCCCCTATAAAACTTTGAAGTTGACAACTATAAGACTCCGTATTAAAAACATCATTAACTAACTCCACTTCAATAAAACTCTCCACTTCTATATTGTTTTCTTTTACATATTTAATCATGGTATTTCTACGTTCCTCTTCATTCTCTTTACTATACGCTAATGTTAAATATTTCCCGCCCGGTAATATTTTTATATTTTGCTCCTCTTCCATATGTACATTATCTTGCACCTTATTAAAAACATACTTTGGTTCTACATCCCACTTTTCATTTACATTGTATAAAATCCCCATTTCCATTGACATTTTCCCTTCATAATTTTGAATGATTTTCTCCAAATCGGAATAATAAAGTAACTCTTGTAAACTCCCCACTTCTTTACAAGGGGCTACAATTACATAACGCTGTTCAAAGAACTGAATAGATATTTCATCATTCTTTAATATATCCTGTGAACTTCCTACTTTCGCATTTAAACAATCAATCGTTTCGATTACTTCTTTCATTTTCTTTATATTTTCTTCCGCTTCTTCTCTCTTTAATTGTAAAAATTGCAGCAATTTATCCGTATTACATTCCTTAAAAATCTCTTGAAGTTCTACTATACTGGTGTTTAACTCTCTACAGCTTTTTATAATATCAATGTGAATAAATTGATCTATAGAATAATATCTATATCCAGTTGATTCATCAATATGTTTTGGAATAAGAATTCCCATTTTATGATAGTACCTTAATGCTTTTATCGTTATATCCTTTATTTTTGCAACTTCTCCAATAGAAAATAATTTTTTCACTTTAATCTCTTCCTTTATATTTTTTCCCTCACTACCATTGACTCTCCCCTTAGAGGAGACCTTACTATTTATATAATAAGTTATTTACATTGATAAAGGGAGTATACAATTATGAACACAGTAAAATATAGAAGTCTTGTTAAGGAAGACTATGAGCCTATAAAACATTTAATTGGCGAGGCATTTGGATTTAATCAATTCATTACAGATAAAAAATTTTTAAATTCATTATTAAGCTTCTATCTACAAAGTTGTATTTTAGGAAGTTCCTTTAGTAAGGTAGCTGAAAAAGATAATAAAATTATTGGTGTCATTTTAGGCGATTCCGAAAAGGATAAGAACCGTTTAAAGAAATTTCATAATACTTTTAGCTTTGCCTATAACACGCTTAAACTATTCATGACTAATAAAGAGAATAGAGAATTTTTAAAAGCATTTATAAAAGTTCAAAAAACATATAAAGAACTAATTAAAGGAAAAGAAGATCATTTTCAAGGCTGTATACAATTATTCATCGTATCCGAAGAATCTAGAGGTCTTGGAGTTGGGAAAACTTTAATGAATGCATTGTTCCAATATATGACAAAAGAAGATGTGACATCTTTATATTTATATACAGATAACGCATGCAACTATGGATTTTATGACAAACAAAACTTCAAACGTGTACAAGAAAAAGCAATTCATTTTGGACCAAAGGAAGAAGATTTTAATATATTTTTATACCGCTATGATTTTCTCTAATAGCAACATTTACGACTCGACGCTCTTTACTAATTAGTAAAGAGCTATATTAAGTATGATCGATCCTATCTAGAAATATGAAGAGAATGTGGTTATCCAAAAACAATGCCAGCACAAGGTCTCCAGCCAAACTCTTTCACTGCCATCATACAAATTGCGGGTGAACCGTTTGGTGTGGGTTAATAACTAGTAGATGATGCTCTACTAATTAAAGTTTCAATTTATTACAGTGTGATTTAGAGTTTGAACTGTTCAACATGGAAAGAGGAAGATATTTAACAACATCAGTGTACATTGGGTATTGCACATGAGTAATACCGTAAAAAAGGAGAGCACAGCATGGAATGGATTTATGAATTATTTCAGCAATATGGGTATTATGTAGTACTTATTGGATTGCTGTTAGAATATATCGCTCTTCCGTTTCCAGGAGAGCCAACATTAGCCTATGCAGGATTTTTATCGCATCAAGGTGATTTGAGTTTACCAATTTTAATTATTTTATCCTTTATTGGGACAAGTGTAGGTATGACATTCCAATACTTTTTAGGAAATAAACTTGGCATGCCTTTCATTCAGAAATACGGGAAATATGTATTTTTAACACAACGAAAAATTGATTTAACGAAAATGTGGTTTGATAAATACGGATATTTTCTAATCTTTATCGCTTTTTTCATTCCAGGTGTCCGCCACTTTACAGGATACTTTGCAGGAATTATCAACTTACCGTTTCGCCGTTTTGCAATTACAATTTATTCAGGCGCCCTATTTTGGGTATCTTTCTTCTTAATTTGCGGTTACTGGTTAGGCGACAACTTACAAGATATATTCACAGTACTTGGACAGCACATTGGGAAAATTATTTTTGGTATGATTGCCATTATGCTAATCACCCGATTTCGCAAAAAATTAAAGCTTGTGTTTGTAAAAAATTAAAGCACGTATTTGTAAAAAAACATAGTAGAGTAGAAAACTGAAACAGATTATATTTTCTTTAGAGATGGCTCTGCCATCTCTTTTCCGTTTCAGCTTCCCCTCATCAAACCGTACGTGAGGTTTTCCCTCATATGGCTTTCCGATGTTTTTCCTTCTTTGGTTTTCAGTTTGTTCTAGCTTCCGACTTTCACGAGTATGTATGTTGTTTTGTTTGGCATACGATGACAAAGTCATCGGCATATCGAATAAGTTCTGTAAAAAGACAATAAAGTTATTTAATTTTAAAACCTAAAACAAGCATAACCCCGTTCTAAATTTAGGACGGGGTTAAAATATAGTTGTTTAATTTTCGATATAAGATACTTCACTGTACTCAAAAATATAACAATAAAGTCGTTTAATAATCTAAGGTTTATTCAACAATAGCGCCCTTTAATTGAATAAGGATTTTTTGTTTATTTGTATATTGCTAGGAAATTATCATTTCATTTGTGAATAAGACTACGTACTGATTTATGCTAAAAAACAGAATTCGATCCTATAACGACAGTGGCGTCTAGTTCCTCGTCTCTAGCCACTTTCGTGGTAAGCCCAGCACCAGCAAAGATTTCAAAGGTCTGAGTTGCCTGCATTTCGCTCGTCTCTATTAAAAGATGTCCTCCCGGTGCTAGCCAGAGAATTGCTTCTTTTGCTACTCTTCGCTGAATGTCAAGTCCATCCTCTCCTCCGTCAAGCGCCCACTTCGGTTCATGTAGGCGAGCCTCTTGTGGGAGCAGCTTTATTGCCTTGGTAGGAACATAAGGTACGTTCGCAACTAGGGTGTTCACATGGCCTTTAATTGAGTGAGGCAGGGCTGTATACAAGTCACCTTCAAAAACATGGCCACCGAAATCTGTTACGTTGCGGCTTGCACATCGTACTGCGACAGGGTCAATGTCAGCAGAGTACAATTCAACTTGTCCTAAAGCTGCTGCCAGTGCTACACCCACAGCACCTGACCCGCAACATAGATCAACGACGATATCACCAAAACATGACAGAGCTTCTGCCTGGTGAACAAGAAACTCGGTACGTTGACGAGGCACGAAAACGCCTTGGTCCACTTCTATCCGCAACCCACAGAATTCTGCGTATCCAACAACATATTCAAGTGGTAAACCATCGGCTCGCATTTCTACCATTTTCTTGAGGTCCTCTGGAGTTCGTGCCTCTGAAATAAGTAACCGGGTCTCCTCTTCTGCGAAAACACAACCCGCGCTCTGAAGCCTGTTAATTATACATTTTTCCGTTTTATTGTCCAAAAAGAAATTAAATTTTTTTCCTATTTATCTCACCACTTTTGCTTATTTATAACCCTGTATTCGTTAAAAATTGGAGATATCCTTTTTCAACAAAATGGTCCCATTCAAAAAAATACGACTTTATTCAATTAAATGGCCTTGTAGGAAGGAATTATAAATAGAAGGTACATACTATTTTTTTGATCACTCTATTTATCATATCTAATAATTTCCAAAAAAATAAGGCTACCTTTCCTTATTAAGAAAGATAGCCTTATCTGTATAAACGACTGTTCTACTCCCTATTTATTCGATCCTTGTAACGACTCTCTCAGCACAAACTTTTGCAGTTTTCCGCTCGCATTACGAGGAAGTTCATCTACAAATAAGTAATGACGTGGACGTTTATAATCTGCTAATTCATCACTTTCTTTACAATACGTTTCTAAATCAGCCTCTGTAATATTTTCATCTTTCTTTACAACGACCGCAACAACACGTTCTCCCCATAGTTCATCTGGCTCACCAAGTACTGCAACATCTAATACACCAGGGTGGCTATGAAGGAAATCTTCAATTTCACGAGGATAAATATTTACACCACCGCTAATTACCATATCATCAACGCGGTCTGCAACGAATAAATAGCCGTCTTTATCGAAGTAGCCTAAATCACCAGAATGATACCATCCTTTATACATTGATTTTGCATTTGCTTCTTCTCGATTATGATAGCCAGCCATCATAGTTGGACCACGCAAAATAATTTCCCCTACTTCATAAGGAGGCAACATATCATCTGGCTCTGCCGGTGCATCTTCGTTCGGTTTGACAATTCGAATTTCATGGCTAAAGCATGGTGTTCCTGCTGAACCAGCTTTCGTAATCTGATCCTCTTCTACGAGAAACGCAACAACTGGTCCCATTTCTGTCATTCCGTAAATTTGAACAAGATCAATATAAAGACGTTCTTTACATTCCTTCACTAACGCTGGAGCCATTGCAGCCCCGCCATATACGCCAATCTTCATCGAAGTTAAATCATACTCGGCTAGATTTTTTTGCAGTAACATATTCCACATCGTCGGTGCTGCAAAAAACGTCGTAACCTTCTCTTCTTGAATCGTATGTAATACTGTTTTCGTATCAAAGTGATGCAAAATAACATTCTTGCCACCAACTTGAATGCGCGGTATGATTCCAGCGTTTAACTCGCCGCAATGATATAAAGGCGCTACTACAAGCCCAACACTATCCCTGTTATATTTTATGAAATACGTACAAATCATACTATGCTCAGCCATATCACGATGACGATGTAGTACGCCTTTCGGACGACCAGTCGTACCGCTCGTATAAAGCATAGAACAAAAATCCATTTCATCAACTACAATATCTACTTTTTCAGCTGATGCTTCATTTACTTTTTCATGGTAGGAACTAGCATAGGAAGGTGTATCGTCTTCTACATACCAAAAAGATGTATTTGGAAAATCTCGTTCAATCATAGCAACAGTTGATTCGACTTCTTTTTCAAAGACAACTACTTTCGAGGCTGCATCTTGGAGGATATACGATAATTCTTTTGCTTTTAGGCGGAAATTAATTGGGTTAAATATCGCGCCAATTTTCGCACAAGCTAAGTAAACGTTTACAAATTCACGACAGTTATATAAGTAAACAGATACACAATCTCCCTTTCTTACGCCTTCTTTCAATAGAGCTTGCGCTGTTTTATTTATTTGCTCATCCCACTGTTTATATGTCCAGCGAATATTTTTTTCTGGTTCTACTAACGCCTCTTTATTCGGATACTTGCCCACTGCTAAATCAAAAATTCTCCCTATCGTCATGTACATGCCAACAATTTCCCCCTTTTCTCTTTCATAAATCTATCATTTCGTCTATAAGTAGACATTGTCCTCTAATAATTTGACTAATTTTTCTGATTATTATCGACATAGTTTTACAAATGAAGTTAGTTTTTGATCCACATCTCAGTAAATGCAATTATATCGGCGGTTTTTCAAATATATCGATTTATCGACAAAAGCTGATAGCAACATCCCCCTATATTAAAAAGAAGCTATCCCAAAATTGGGACAGCCTTCTTCTCCTTACGCGAATAGCTCTTCTAAAATTTTCAGTTTATCTTCTGTATATTTCACAAAGCCATCGTTATATGATTTTGGATCTTTCGGATTCGCAAAGTGTGTAATTGCTCCTGTTTGTGGGTGAACAAATTTACTTGATGCCCCGCAACCAAGTCCGATAATAGATTGCACTTCTTCCATAATAACAATATTGTAGATACTTTCTTGCGATGGTATTGCATAACCAACGTTTTCTAAGTTACCTAAAATATTCTTTTGACGATATAAATAGTATGGCACGTAATTGTGGTTCTTCGTCCACTCTTCTGCCTCATGCATCATCGCAGTAATTTCTTCACGACCTGCTACTTTATATTTACGTTTGTTTTGCGTCATTTCAGAAGCACGTTTAAATGATAACGTATGAACTGTTAACGATTCTGGCATTAACTTTTCTGTTTCATCTAACGTGTGCTTAAAGATTTCTAATCCTTCACCAGGAAGACCAATAATTAAGTCCATATTAATATTGTTCATTCCCATTTCACGTGCTAAATGATATTTCTCAATTGTTTCTTCTACAGTATGATGACGTCCAATTGCTTTCAATGTTTCTTGATGGTATGACTGCGGATTAATACTAATACGGTCAATATTCCATTTATTTAACACTTCTAGCTTTTCTGGTGTAATCGTATCTGGGCGACCTGCCTCAACTGTTACTTCACGCACATCTTTCACATCTGGGAACGCTTCGTACATTTCTTCATACAGCATATCCATCTCTTCTGCTGTAATACTTGTCGGTGTACCACCGCCGTAATAAATCGTCGTAACTTTAACACCTTTTTCTTTTAAAAACTTACCAATTTCACGAACTTCATAGTGTAAGCCACCTAAGAATGAATCAACAGATCCTTGGCGTCCGTTAATTGCATAAGCCGGGAACGTACAGTACGCACATTTTGTGGGACAAAACGGAATACCAATGTAAATACTTACTTCTTCTTTCAAGCGGTATAAATCCGGAACGACCGCTAATTGGCAATCTACGATACGTTGCAGAAGCTCAATTTTCTCTTCATGAATTAAATAACTTTCACGAAGTTCTTTATGCGCTTCTTCTTTTGACATACCATTTTGAAGCATTTTGTGAAGAAGTTTCGTTGGGCGTACCCCAGTTAAAATTCCCCAACTCTGTTCAAGTCCAGTTAGCTGTTGAAGCACAGAAAGATATACGTAAGAAACAACATGTTTCACTTGCTTCATACGTTCTTTTTCTTCTGTGAAAGCAGATAAATCTTTCGAGAATGTTTCTTCATACACATTTCCGGTTGCAACATCCGTTAAACGGGCCGATGCTGTCACATTACCTTCTATCTGTATATCAACGATCAGATTTGCTTCTTCTTGCTCAAACCCTATCGTGCTCTCTTCAAAAAATAAACCGCCAATATTTTGTAGCGGACGTAAAAAACGATCATCTTGTAACGTTTTAATTGAAATTAACAACATTATCACCTTTTCATTTGCAAACTCTCTTTAGTTTACTTGAAGGGCGTTTGCAGGTCAATACAGAAGCTTTTACCTTATTTTTTCTATATAAAAGCAAAAGGCATAAGAGAAAACATTTTCTCTTATGCCTTTTATAAATCCTATTAACTATTTTTAATCATAAATCTTAAACGTAGCCCTAATAGTACAAGAATTACCCCTATAAACGGAAGATAATTCGTATTATGCCCTGTAGCTGGAAGCTCTTGATCATTAGAGCCGCCTTGTTCTTTCTCTGGTAAGTTAGGCTTTCCTACTTCTTCACCTGGCTTTTCTGTTCCTTCACCCGGTTTTCCTGTTCCTTCACCTGGCTTTTCTGTTCCTTCACCCGGTTTTTCTGTTCCTTCACCTGGCTTTTCTGTTCCTTCACCCGGTTTTCCTGTTCCTTCACCTGGTTTTCCTGTTCCTTCACCTGGCTTTTCTGTTCCTTCACCTGGCTTTTCTGTTCCTTCACCTGGCTTTTCTGTTCCTTCACCTGGCTTTTCTGTTCCTTCACCCGGTTTTTCTGGTTCTTTACCTGTATCTTTTTCATTTGTAATTTGAAGTTTTACAACTTCGATTTTTTGATTAGAAATCGTGAACTTGATTTCTTTATCGGATAAATTGTATCCTTCTGGTGCTTGAATTTCTTTTAAAATATAATCTCCTGGCTCCAGTTTTTTCGAAGTCGCTTTACCATTTTTATTTGTTGTTAATGTGTCTATTTTTGTTCCATCTTTCCAAACTTCAAATACTGCACCAGCTAATGTTTTATCTGTATTATTAGCGTCTACCTTTGTAATTTCTAGTTGACCTGTTATTTTTTCTTTTACTTTTTCATTCATCACTTCGTGTTTTACTACTTCATTCGCTACAACGTTTACTTCCACTGTTACTTCTACCGCTTTGTAGCCTTCTGGTGCTTTCGTTTCTTCTAGCGTGTATTTTCCTGGCACTACGTTTTCGAATGTAACAACGCCATCTTTATTAGTTGTTTTTGCTTCTCCAACTACTTGACCGGCTTCGTTTTTCAGTATAAATTCTGCGCCTTCTAGAACTTTTCCGCTCTCCGCATCCTTTTTAATTACTTGTAAGCTTCCTAGTTCTTTTGCATTTTCTACTTGTACTTGTACTACTTTATTTGCTTCCACAACGACTTCAATTTCTTCTTTTAATAAAGTGTATCCTTGTGGCGCTTTCGTTTCTTTTAATGTGTATTTTCCTGGTTCTAATTTTTTAGAGGTTACTTTACCTGTTTTATCTGTTCGTAACGTATCTATTTTCTTACCATCTTTATACACTTCAAACTCCGCGTCCGGTAGTACCTTCGTTTTATCGTTTGCATCTACTTTTACGATTTCAAATTGACCAAGGCTCTTACTATTCGTTACTTTTACATCAACAACTTTTTCACCATCAACTGTTACTTGAATTACTTGTTTTGTTAACTCATAACCTTCTGGTGCTTTTGTTTCTTCTAACGTATATTCACCCGGCACTAGTCCGTCTACTTTAACAGTTCCAGACTCATCTGTTGTAATTCCTTCTTTTACAACATTTCCTTCAGCATCTTTCAATGTAAATACTGCGCCAGCTAAACGTTTCGCTTGATCTTTATCATCCGTTTTAATAATTTGTAGAGAACCTAAGATTTTTTCGTTTTCTGCCTCTACTTTTACTACTTCTTTCTCGTTTTGAATTGTTACTTTCCATTCTTTATTTGAAAGTTTATAACCCGCTGGTGCCTTCGTTTCTTTCACTGTGTATTCACCTAATGGTAACTTCGGTGACATCACTTTTCCACTCTCATCTGTTTTCAGTTCCGCTACCTTTTTACCATCTTTATATACTGTGAATTCTGCACCTGATAATACTTTCGTTTTATCATTCGCATCTACTTTTACAATTTCAATTTGACCTGTTACTTTTTCGTTCGTAACTTCTTGTTTTACTACTTCATTTGCTACAACGTTTACTCCCACCGTTACTTCTACCGCTTTGTAACCTTCTGGTGCTTTCGTTTCTTCTAGCGTGTACTTACCTGGCACTACGTTTTCGAATATCACAACACCATCTTTATCTGTTGTTTTCGCTTCTCCAACTACTTGACCAGCTTCGTTCTTTAATTTAAATTCTGCACCTGCTAGAACCTTTCCACTCTCCGCATCCTTTTTGATTACTTGTAAGCTTCCTAATTCTTTCGCATTTTCTACTTGTACTTCTACTACTTTATTCGCTTCCACAATGACTTCAATTTCTTCTTTTAGCAACTTATATCCTTGTGGTGCTTTCGTTTCTTTTAATGTATATTTTCCTGGTTCTAATTTCTGAGAGATTACTTTACCTGTTTTATCTGTTCGTAATGTATCTATTTTTTTACCATCTTTATACACTTCGAATTCTGCGTCTGATAATACTTTCGCTTTATCGTTCGCATCTACTTTTACAATTTCGAATTGACCTGTTACTTTTTCGTTCGTAACTTCTTGTTTTACTACTTCATTCGCTACAACGTTTACTTCCACTTTTACTTCTACTGCTTTATAACCTTCTGGTGCTTTCGTTTCTTCTAGTGTGTACTTTCCTGGCACTAGATTTTCGAAGGTAACAACGCCATCTTTATTCGTTGTTTTCGCTTCTCCAACTACTTGACCACTTTCGTTTTTCAGTCTAAATTCCGCGCCTTCTAGAACTTTTCCGCTCTCCGCATCCTTTTTGATTACTTGTAAGCTTCCTAATTCTTTTGCATTTTCTACTTGTACTTCTACTACTTTATTCGCTTCTACAACGACTTCAATTTCTTCTTTTAGTAATTTATATCCTTGTGGTGCTTTCGTTTCTTTTAATGTGTATTTTCCTGGTTCTAATTTCTGAGAAATTACTTTACCTGTTTTATCTGTTCGTAATGTATCTACTTTTTTACCATCTTTATACACTTCGAATTCTGCACCTGATAATACTTTCGTTTTATCATTCGCATCTACTTTTACGATTTCAAATTGACCTGTTACTTTTTCATCGATTTTTTTATTTAATGCTTCTACCGTAACAACCTCATTAGATACTACATCAACACGAACTGAGCTAGATGATAGTTCATAACCTTTTGGCGCTTCAACTTCTTTTAATGTATATGTTCCAACTGGAAGCTGTTTTGATAAAGCCTCACCTTTATCGTCTGTAATAATCGTTTCCACAACATTCCCATCTTTATCTATAACATCAAATTTTGCACCTGGTAGCAGTTGACCAGATTCACTATCCTTCTTCAATAATTTAAATTGGCCATTTTCTACTTTTTTCGTATTCTTCATAACAAGTTCAATTACGTTTGTCTTATCAATTGTTACTTTTACTGGTGTATCAACTTTTATATATCCTTCTGGTGCACTTATTTCTTTTACAAAATAGTCACCAAGTCGTAAGTCTTTAACTTCCGCAATACCCTTGTCGTTTGTTGTAACAGTAGCCACAACAGTATTATCTTTATCTATAACATCAAATTTTGCGTCTTTTAAAACAATATTTTCATCGTTTTCATCAACTTTTTTAATTTGTAAATTTCCTTTTTCAACTGATGGCTTTTTCCATTTCGGCCAGTTAAATTTGAAATTATGAACCTCAAATCCATCTCTTTGGTGTAATCCACCAACATAGGCTTGTCCGTTAATAGAACCACCTTTTGTTTCCACAACTGCGTTAGGCGCAAACACGCTTCCTACTACACCATAACCTTTAGTGGATATTTTAGTAGCATTTGGAAACACCCAAATTACTTTATTAGCTAACTCAGTAAAAGATGAATTAGGATCATATGCTTGAGATGTATTAATTAAGTCTGTTGCCATCCCAGTATTTCTTGTATCATACAAAATTGCACCACTACCAAAATTCACTTCTTCCGCATCTGAATAAATAACAATAAAGTCTTTGTTATCTATGTTCGGAAGATAAACATCTCTTACATCAAATGTTTTCTTTCCTGTTAAGCCTGAAGAAACATAAATATTAGGATTCTTTACATCTTCTCCGATACCAAAGCTCATATTAGGTTTTGGTGTATCTGTATGTAGTTGGCTCGCATCCCCAATTACACCATCAACGTCTTTTCTAAACTCTTTAAATTTGGCATCAATCTCTGCTTGCTCTCTATAAGAGATACGATCATATGATGATTTCATTGCACCTTCAGGGTCACCATCTTTTGTCATCGCCACTGTTCCATCTTGGATAATTACTTGTCCTGTTCCCGCTTTCGTAAATTGACCACCTAGTAATAATGATGGATATCCTTCATCTACCCATGTTGCTCCAGCTAAGTTACTCGCTCCAGTTGCAGCCGCTACGACTGTATAACTTGATGCGTTCATATTCTTTTGAACAGCCATCGCACCCTCAATATCCGCACTTGTTGCACTATGATCTCCAAAAATGATTGCGTTGTAATAAGATACATCACCTAAACCTTTTAATTCTGTTGTAGCTGCCTCTGCTTTGTTTGGTAAATGGATTAAAAAATTCATACATACTAATAATACGACCATAAAACTACTACTTATTTTTTTTACCTTTTGCCTAAATGATTTCTTCAAGAAATTCATTCCCCCTTTTCAAATTTCAAAAACTTATAAAAAGAAGTACATTTCATATGTACTTAAAACCTATTCATACTAATTTACAAATAATCCATTTAGATAAAACAAAGAAGCTCTACAACTAATTGGCGAAACTACTACAATTCATTTTTGAGATAATACGTGAACTAAACTAACATGCGAAAGTGCTTTTACTTATGGGAGCTCAATGAAATTAATCTGAAGAATATTTCATGTGGTGTAACTGTTTTGGCAACATCATCCACTCTACAACAGTTTTCTAAAGTATTCAAGTGAATTGTCTGGATTTCAGACACAATTCACCACCTAAAACGCTTTCATTTTTCATTTGAATATGAATATGAATTTAAATTTTTCAAATAAGGTCGACAAAAAAACGTAGCCAAAAAGCTACGTTTTTCTTTCATCGTTTCGGTGTATGTTTATGATTCTTTAAAAATGGAAGCGGGAATTGTTTACGGAAATGCTCTTTAATCATATACTCTACGCCGTTCTCATTATTAGAGCGTGTAATCCAGTCCGCCGTTTGCTTTAATTCTACAGGAGCATTCCCCATCGCTACCCCGAGCCCAACATTTTCAATCACATCTAAATCTTCTAAACTATCCCCTATCGCCACCATTTCATTTAGCGGTATGTTCAAATGTTCACCAAGCAATTGTAACCCACGTAACTTCGATACATTCTCTGGAAGAATTTCTATTCGTTTCGCATCACAATCGACATATGATATATCTTTAAACGCTTTTTTTAGCGTGTTAAGCCCTCTTTCTTGTTCACCCTTACTATGAAAGACAACGTCAATTTTCGGCGCAGCTACTGGATGATCACGCAGTGCATCTCCTAAAGAATCTACAAATTGAACCGGATAAAATAACGGGTCTGCACTTGATAATACAGTACGCGCAATTAAGTTTGGTGTATTTCTCTCACGATTCCCAATTGAAAATCGTTCATGCGAAATGCGAATATTACAATCAAAATGCTCTAATACTTGCACAATATTAAAGGTTTTCTCTTCAGATAACCTCCTTTGAGCGAACGGCTTATCTAACGATGCTGAAACGAAAGCACCACTATGTGTAACTAATATAGAATCTAATTTTAACGACTTCGCTATTTTATGAGCGGATTGAAAATTACGACTCGTAAACAATGTAACGTATACATCTTTTCTTTTCACAAAGTCAATTGTTTCCCGTAACCCTTTTGCGATTTTTCCGTTGTTGTATAGTAGTGTCCCATCTATATTAAGAGCTAGTAAGCGATAAATCATGTCGCACTCCCCCTCTTCGCTGTTGTACTCTATCCATAATTTATGAAATAAATGTAGTAAATAGAACGAGTTAGAATTACTACTGAAAATTTGGTTTACTATATACATATACAACTGGCAAAGGAGATAGTACTATGCAAGCACCACCTTCTTTTTATGAAGGCGATACGTTAGAAGTCGCCCAAAAGTTACTCGGACATAAACTTGTACATATTGTAGATGGCATAAAGCGGAGCGGAATTATTGTAGAAGTAGAAGCGTATAAAGGTCCAGATGATAAGGCCGCACATAGTTACGGAGGAAGACGGACAGATCGAACAGAAGTCATGTTCGGCGCACCAGGACATGCTTACGTATATCTTATTTACGGTATGTACCATTGTTTTAACGTTATTACAGCACCAGTCGGCACCCCGCAAGGAGTTCTCATTCGCGCTCTTGAGCCTGTAGACGGAATCGAAGAAATGAAACTAGCGCGCTACAACAAAACCGACATTACGAAAGCACAGTACAAAAACTTAACAAATGGCCCTGGAAAACTATGCCGCGCACTCGGAATCACTTTAGAAGAACGCGGGGTATCACTCCAAAGTAATACGTTACATATTGAACTCGTTCCAGAGGAAGAACATTTATCATCCACATATAACATAATAGCCGGCCCTCGCATTAATATTGATTATGCGGAAGAAGCTGTTCATTATCCGTGGCGATTTTATTATGAGAAGCATCCATTTGTTTCAAAATAAAAAAAGGAAGCTTACATTAATCTGTACCCTTTGTAAAGGACATTTTAAAAAAGTTAGGCAACATCAAAAAGATAATTTCTGTATTCAACAGAAGTCATCTTTTTTAAGTTCCATTGATATCTATAGTGATTATAGTACGTCATATATTTCTTAATCTCTTGTTTCAACTTAATAACAGACTCGCGAGTTTCTATGTAGGTAGTAGTTTTGCTACTTGCTAATGTAAATTTAAATTGAATTTATATTTACATTAGATGCGAAATTAAGTTTAGGAGAGGAGAGAAGACAGGAAAGAAAAAGAGCGCTTGATTATAGAGATGGCCATGAAGTTATTTGCGACTACGGGTATAAATGCAACGTCAGTACAAGAAATCGTCACAGCTTGTAGTATATCAAAAGGGGCGTTTTATTTGTATTTTAAATCGAAAGATGAGCTTTTATTAGCGACACTTCGATTTAAATTGAGACTTTAATCAGTGGGATTGAAATCCCACTGATTAAAGTTGAAAATAAGTTTTTATTTTACATTTTGAAATTTATACATATCACCATAAACGTTGGTATCGTTGTATATAAACAACACAATGTCTGCTTTTTGTTCTTCTAGTTGCTGTTTCACACTTTTTCCTTGCGTGTAACGAGGATCAATAAAAGTTGTTTTAGCAAAATTCCGTGCAAATAAAGGATATGTAGCATCGGCATAAGAATCTTTTAAGATAACAATGTGTAAATCGTTTTCTGCCTTTTCGTTAATGATGTTTATTTCAGGGAAATCCGTTTGATAAACACTAGCATATCCAGGAGCAGGCAGATCTTTTTCTTTTCCGTAAAACTGAGCCATAGATTCCTTAGCAGTATCATCTTTAATAGGACCATAGTAAACTGTATAGTCGTCCCAAGATTCATCCGAATTATAATGGACATATGGGATTTGTACAGATGAAGTATCAATTAAGCGGTACAATTGATTATTCCAGCTGCCAACAAACTTCCCTTTCGGTTTTTCCCAGTTAATGGTGTAATCCTCTTTCTTTATTGGTTGTCCTTTATATTTGTTTGAATGAGAATTAATAAAATTCATCGTATCCTCATACGCATAAAAGGCACCTTCCATATTCCAATGATGGTCTGTAGTGAAATACATTCGTTCTAGTTCTTTGTTAGTAAATCTTTCTTTAAACATTGGTAATACATCAATAATAGGGAATTTCGTTTCTGCCATTTTCTTAACAAGGTGATCCCTAAGTATTTGTTCGTACCCAAGGTTTAGGTAAGAGGGAAGCTTATATTGTAAAGCTGTTTGTTTACTAGGAACTAAAGAAAAATAGAATTCTGTTTGTGGAAAATCTTTTTTCAAAGTATTTAATTCATGAACCCCAGCATCAACATCGTTTAAATGATTTTCCATATTAGGTCTATTGAAAATAAATTGATCGTTTGTAACGTGAATGCTGTTTACGAATGTCCGATTCATAGACAGTTGGAATTTTATATAACTTTCAAGAAATAAATCTCTAGGACCAATATGGTCTGTAAATTGTTTTTCGATACCTTTAAATAATTCTCCAGTTTTTATAGTGGAAGCATTTACAGCAGGTCTAATTGCTAAATTTCTGTTCTCAAATTCAGAAAATGTCTTTTTATCTATAAGGATAACTTTTGCTGTCCAAATACCCATTCCAAAAATAACTGTAAGAAACCCCATTATTAAAGTGAGGTTTTGAATTTTTTTCATAGTGAACCTCCTTTAAAAACGGAAATAAATAAATGGATTATAAGTTGCATTTGTTAGGAATACTAAAACAATGACCAAAATGCTTAAATAATATACTGGTGATAAAATAGCAAATCTTTTTGTTGATAACATTTTTTGTAACCATGGAAATACGGGAGCTGCGGTAATAATAGCTAATAAGAAAATGCCCCAATAATTCATTATATAGAAATAACTATTAATATCTGTTAACGGACCGTTAAATCCGAACATGGATTTTAAAAACTCAAAGCAATAACTGAAATTATCTGCACGGAAAAATACCCATCCAATAATAACTAAAAACATTACGTAAATATGTTGGAGAGGACTCCATAATTTTTGAAGTAGGTTTTCAAGTCCAGCTTTTTCAAGTGCAATCAGAATTCCATAATAAATACCCCAAATCATAAAGGTCCAACTGGCCCCATGCCAAAAACCGGTTAATCCCCATACGATGAAGAGGTTACGATAAACTTTCCAAGTTGTAACGCGATTTCCTCCAAGAGGAATATAGACATAATCACGGAACCAAGAACCGAGCGAAATATGCCAACGACGCCAAAATTCAGAAATGGATTTTGAAATATATGGATAATTAAAGTTTTCTAGAAAATCAAATCCAAACATCTTTCCTAATCCAATGGCCATGTCACTATATCCAGAAAAATCAAAGTAAATTTGTAACGTATAGGCAATGGCTCCCATCCAAGCTAATGATACACTCATATCAGAAGGATTCATTGCAAAAATCTCATCGGCTATAGCACCTAATTGGTTAGCAATTAAAACCTTTTTACCTAAACCAATAATAAATCGGCGAATACCTTCAGAGAATTTTTTGGCATCAACAGTTCGCTGGTGTAATTGGTGAGAAATTGTATTATAACGAACAATTGGTCCTGCTACTAATTGTGGAAACACAGTAAAGTATAAAGCTAAATCAAAGATATTTCGTTGAGCATCGACTTTTTTCTTATAAATGTCGATAATATAGCTCATTGCATGGAACGTGAAAAATGAAATACCAATTGGTAAAGGTATTTTTTCAAGAATAATATTGGTATGGAAGATAGAATTAATATTATCCACTAAGAAGTTTGCATATTTAAAATATCCTAAAATAGCGGTATTCATTACAATTGCAAACGTTAACAACATTTTCCTTTGACCATTTGTGAAGCGACTATTCCCTAACAAGATACCAAACCAATAGTTAACAAAGATAGAGAACAGCATTAGGAAAACATAAATGGGCTCGCCCCAAGCATAAAATACTAAACTAAAAAATAATAACACTATATTTTGTAGTTCTTTGCGTACAGCATAATAAATTAAGAGTACAGCAGGTAAAAATAAGCATAAAAAAAAGAGGTTACTAAATACCATTCTAATTAATTCCTTTCCTATTTTATCTAAATTATACCAAAATTATCTTGGTAATGTAAGATAATAGAATTTAGAATGATATTTATATTGCGAGAGATAAAAAAATCCTTTTTTACCGATATGAAATGTAATCTGTACCCTTTGTAAAGGACATTTAAAAAAAGTTAGGCAACATCAAAAAGACGATTTCTGTATTCAACAGAAGTCATCTTTTTTAAATTCTATTGATATCTATAGTGATTATAGTACGTCACATATTTCTTACTCTCTTGTTTCAACTCACTAAAAGACTCGCGAGTTTCTATATGTGCTTCCTCTTTCAGGTGACCCAAAAACGATTTATGTGGGGCGTTATCTCAACAGTTCCCTCCTCTTGACATGGATTGTCCGAGCTTTAACTTTTTGACTAATTTTTGATAAGTAGTGCTTGTATAGTGGGCTCCTTGATCTGACAAATCCTCTTATTATACAAGAAATACCCTATGGAATAGACCTTTTTAAGTGTCTATTCCATAGGGCACATTTTAATAGATTCCTTTTACTCCGCACCTTCCGCAGTCGCAATATCATTCTCTAAGTTTTCTCTTGATAATTCAGCTGTCATAAAATCAGCTGTTTCTGGAAGTGCTAAATGCATATGAGCTTTTTGACAAATTTGGATTGTACAGTTTTCTACAATATAGTCGAAAACATGTCCGCCTCCACTTCTTTCATCATTAATGTAATGTAAGTGAAAACCTGCTACACCGATACCTTGCGCGTAATCGGGTGTCCAAAATCCAGCCAACGTACCTTCTGTATTTTTAAATGAAAAGATTGGTTGTGATTTTGTCACTTCAACGAGCGGCGTATACGGTTTTTCTTGTCTTGGAACGGTTCTCGTTCTTACTTCACGGAACGTACCATCCATTCGAATCGCGTAAAATAAGTTTTTACTAGGCATTAATTCATGTAATAATGCTTCTACTTCTTGGCGATTCATCGGACGCTCTACCCGATAACTCATTTCTTTTTCAAAAAACGTTACAGTCGCAAACGGTGTTGTTTCTTCTGGTTCTACTTGTTCCGCCGAACCGTCTGAGCGTAAATGGTAAAAATCATTATCAAATGCAATCATTTCACCATCTAATTGATCAAATGTACCGATGCCGAAATCCCCGCGCTCTTTTAATTCTTCAAAGTTAATAACACCATCGTATATACCATCTAATAACGCAAGCATTGTAGATGTTTGATATACTTCATTATTCGTTTTCGTTCTTTTTGCATCAATGTCAATTACTTGTGCAACACTCATCTCACTCATGCCCCTCGTTAATTTAATTGGTTTGGTAATAATTTTTCGCTTAATTTAATGTTGTCACGGTAATCGATTGGAATATCAATAATGACAGGGCCCTCTGCTTCTAACGCCGTTTTTAATACATCTTCTAATTCGTCTGGTGTATTGACACGAAGACCTATTGCACCGAAACTTTCCGCATATTTCACAAGATCAACATCGCCAAATTCTGTAGCTGATGTTCTGCCGTATTTCATCATTTGTTGGAACGCAACCATATCATATGTACCGTCTCTCCAAACGAGATGTACAACCGGCGCATTTAAACGTACCGCTGTTTCCAGTTCCATCGAAGAGAATAAGAAACCACCATCACCTGACACGGAAACTACTTTTTTACCTGGTTCTACTAACGTTGCAGCGATTGCCCAAGGTAGCGCAACACCTAACGTTTGCATACCGTTACTAAATAATAGTCTACGTGGTTCATAAGAACGGAAACATCTCGCCATCCAAATAGAATGTGAACCGATGTCACACGTAACAGTTGTATCGTCACTAATTAAAGAACGCAATGTACGAATGACTTGCAATGGATGAGTAACACCTTCTGAAGCACGATTTGGAACTTCCGCTTGTTCTGATAATTTCGCACGCAATCGTTCTAAAACTGCTTCTGATTCCGTCTTTAATACAAGCTTCGGTAATTTCTCTGCAATACTATTTACAGTTAAAGCGATATCACCAATTAATTCGCGCTCTGGTTGATAATCATGGTCGATATCTGCTTGGTGATCGTCAAGATGAATAATTGTTCTGTCTCCAAGCTTATTCCAGAACTTTGGATCATACTCAATTGGATCATAACCGATAGATACAACAAGATCGGCTTCTTCTAGTAAAATATCACCTGGTTGATTGCGGAATAATCCAACGCGGCCGAAGAAATGATCTTCTAACTCACGTGAAATCGCACCCGCTGCTTGATACGTTTCTACAACAGGAAGTTCTGTACCAGCAATTAATTCACGAACCGCTTTCGTTACTTCATTTGTACTCGCTCTCATACCAAGTAAAATAACTGGTAATTTCGCTGATTTTATTTTTTCTACTACATATGTAATATCTTGTGTGGGAGCGATTCCAAGCTGTGGCTTAGAAAGCGCACCGATAGACTCTACAGTCGTTTCCGCAGTCATAACGTCTTGCGGAAGACTTACTAAAGTTGCTCCTGGATTTGTAGAAGTAGCACTTCGAAATGCATTTGATAGTGCTTCTGGCACATTATCAGGATGCTCTACTTCTACGCTATATTTTGTGATTGGTTCGAATAGTGCAGCATTATCCATAGATTGATGCGTACGTTTTAATCGATCAGTACGCGGAACCGCACCAGCTAAAGCAACAACGGGATCACTCTCCGCATTCGCAGTAACAAGACCTGTCGCTAAATTTGATGTCCCTGGTCCTGAAGTTACAAGACATACACCCGGTTTCCCTGTTAATCTACCAATAGCCGCTGCCATAAATGCTGCGTTTTGTTCATGACGACAAACAATTAACTCTGGTCCTCTTTCTTGCAGTACATCAAATACAGAGTCAATCTTCGCTCCTGGAATACCGAAAACATGTGTAACACCTTGTTTAATTAAACAATCAACAACAAGATCTGCTCCTCTTGTTTTTGTTTTCACGTCGTTTGCTTTTACACCTGTACTCAAACTAATCATCCCTTTATTTCATAATGTGTGTAATAAAGATTTTAATTTCACCTAGTTAATTAATGTGGTGAAGTATTGTTTATCATTATATTACAAATACATTATTTTTCCAATGAGATGAATTTGACAGTATTTTGACAACCACTAAAGAATACGCTTACAATTATTTATTTATCTTAAAATACCATTCTGATATTGTCACTTTACCCATAAATTTGCCGGGAATTTTACAAAATAATAAATAAAAATACTTATCAGTGTAGGATATTCGAAATGATTAGCTTATTCATTAGAATCTTTGTGATTTAAACCATAACTTTGCCACTTGGGCAATATTATGCTTCTTGTTATAGATATCCCCCTCTAGGAATATATAAATAGACTTTCACCTATTCATGGTATTAACAATATTACAGTACCTTGCAAAGAACACTAGTAAATGGTATATTTGTAAATAATTGAATAACCATTAATTGGAATCGGTATGTATCCATTTCAAAAGTGCAGAAAGGTTGTGCTGTTTATAAAAAAATAGATAAGATTCTCAGATGGGATTAATCATTTTATAAAGGAAAGTGATTGAAATGAACAAAAGTGAATTTTTAAAACAACTTAATTCTTCTCTAAGGAATATGCCTAATTCAGAAAGACAAGATATTATCTCGGAGTACGAAACTCATTTTATCAGTGGTAAACAGGATGGGAAGTCTGAAGAAGAAATTTCTAAAAAGCTAGGAAACCCTAAAACTATCGCTAAAGAACTTAATGTTACATATGCTATAAGCAACGCCGATCATAAACGCAGCCTCAAAAATATTATAACAGCAATATTTTCTGTTATGAGCCTAAGTTTTTTGAACTTTATATTTATCATTATCGCCTTTTTCTTGTTACTCTTTCTATTACCGATTCTTCTAGCACTTATAATTGCTACTCCATTATTAATCATTTCACCTATCTTATTACTAGGATTAGGATTTTTTAAAGGGTTTCATCAAATCAGTTATTCAGATGTATATAGTGTATTCATAGCTTTTTGCATCGGCTTACTAATCTCTGCAATATATTACCAAATGATAAAACATGTATACTCACTTTTAGTAAAGTATTTAAAATGGAATTTAGCCGTTTTACAAAGATACTAATGAATGAAAAAGGAGATTAAAATGAAGAAATATACTTTATATCTACTCATGCTACTTACTCTTTTATTTATATCAGCTTGTTCACACAATGCACAATCTAATGAAGCAAACGATGCACAAGATGATAAATTCGACGACGTACAATCTATTAAAGATGTTACTATTAAAATTCCAGAAAATATATTCAATTCCTCAAAAAAGAATGAAAATATTAATGAAGATGAAATGAAAAAAAGTATTAAAAATTATTTAGATTATAGTGGTGAGTTATTTGAAAACATCATTCCACTCTCTTCCACAATTACTGATAAGAATGTCACTGAATCCGATCGAGAAAAATTACAAAAACTAATAGATTTAGCGAAACAAAATGATGCGAATTTCTATAATTTTATTAGTACTAATACTATACCTGATGATTATAAACAGCCTTCGAAGGAAATCTATGAATTTGTTTCATCGTCTACGACACTTTCAGTAGAACTAGATCAGGAAATAGACAAACTCGCACAAGATGGTAACTTGTTCAAGACAGATTTTTCTTTCACAAAGCGCTTTGAGAAAGTTAATGGTAGAAAGCAAAAAGAGATTGAAAAGTTTTTGAAGGAAAAGAATATAAAAACTGAGTATTTCAACAAATAATGAAATATTCAAAAATTGTAGAATCTATCATAATCCCATTCAAAATGGCCACTAAAAAAGGCTGTTTTGGATGGGATTTTTTGTGGAAGGACTATCAAAATGCAATTCATCCATTTCCTAAACAAAAAAGACGCTCCCATATTAGGAGCGTCTTCTATCATTACGCTTGTTGCGCGCTATATAATTCTTCAAGTGGCTTCATGATGATTTTGTTAACGTCAGTGATAACGATGTTTAAACGTTGCTCAGTTTCCATTAACTTTGTGATTTTTGCATCTTGTTGAATGCGAGTTACAACTTCTTGTGCCTTTTGGTTATCTTCTTCAGTGATTTCTTGGCCTTGCATCATTTTTTGTTGTAAACCAAGTTGCATTGTACGGAACTCTTCAAATAAGTTCTTTGAAGCTGCATCTCCTTGTACTGCTGCGTAGCTTGCTTTTAATGTTTGGAAATCTTCGTTTTCAGCGATTGCTTTTTGTAATTCATATGCAACATCATGAATGTTTTTTGTCATTTTATTTTTCCTCCTTTAGAAGGCTAGCGCTTTTCGTACGCACTGCCTTTTAAGTGCTTTTTATCCGCACCTCTTCTTACCATATCAAACTATGCAAGAGATGTGAAGAAATTTCACTTTTATTTCTATGTACCCACCTTTATTACTTAAGGAATAAGAGCAACAAGCCTTGAATAAATCCAATCGTTCCTCCTAATAACGCTCCTAAATATGTAATCATTTTTAACTCATTTTTTGTAATAGATAATACGAGATCTTCTAGTCTCTCTGTTGAAAAGGTAGATACTTCTTGCTGGACGATTTCCGCAAGGTGTAGATTTTTCAATATATCTCCGACGTTTTCTGTCCCCCACTTCAAGCCTTTCTGCATCAGGCTAGGGACCACTATTTCAACGATCGTTTCTCGAACCGGCTCACATACTTGCTGAACAGACTGATTTAAAAATCTACTCACTGTTTCCTCTACTTTAACCGCTGACAATATGGAGCTCACAATCATTTCTTTCTCTACGAACGTTTCTAATTCTTTTACGTCTCTTCCTTTTAACTTTTCCCACTCTTTTTGCAGTACATCAGTTAAAAGTTGCCCTGTTCCATCTTGTCCTAAAAACTTAATAACTTCCGGCTGCACACGATCCACTAAACTTACATTCCCTAAAAACATACCAACTAAGTTAAGCAACGTTCCTCGAGAAGCAAAAAAGTCATCAATCATTTTTGAAAGACGGGCCTTTCCTTCTTCACTTTCAAAAAAGCTAATCCCTCTATTCAAAATAAAAGACGCTACATTTGGAATCGCATTCTCTACTTTTTCATGAACAGACTGAGGTAAGGCTTGTTCCCATGTATATGTATAGTACTCTGCTAAAAATGCATGAGTTCTTTCTGTAATAACATGTTCGATTTTTTGAGTCGCCTCTTCTTCTACATGTGCTACATTCCAATTTTCTAACATATCTCGTAACGACTGTTCACTCGTAATTACTTTATCCACTTCCACTTGCGCCCAGTGGATTAAACTTTTTTGAAACTCTTCATTCGTTAGTTTCTTTCCGATTCCTTCTGGTGTTAACAAGTGATCTACAACCATTTTCCCTAATTGAACAGCAAGCTCATCACGGCGCTTCGGAATTAACCCCGGCGTAAATGGAACTTGAAACTTCCCAATATAAATAGGACGATGAGGACGAAATAACATTTTTATCGCTAAATGATTCGTGTATCCTCCAATAATCGCCCCGAGCCCTGTCGTTGTTAACATATTCAACCATATATTCATTATAATCAACCTTTCACTTCTCTAAAACGATAGCATATCGTCATACGGACAAAAGTATAATGGTATAAAAACGTATTTGCAATATATAGCTTCGCCTATTATGCAAACATCTTGTTAATAAAGGAGTGATTTCGTTGGTTCTTGGTCTTTTAACTTCTCAATTTCATCATGAGCAAACGTATTACACCGAAATCGCTAAGCGAGCTCGACTTTATCATAACGTCGTTGCCCAATTCACACCGTTTAGCATTGATTCAAAGACAGATCTTGTTTCCGGTCTTATTTACGATACAGATACAGGAAATTGGATAGATCAAACCTTTCCCATTCCTTCATATATATATGATCGTTGTCATTTCAAAGAGGATGAGGAATTCCAACAAGCAAAACCGATTATTCATTCATTACACAAACGCTCTTCCACTACTTTTTTAAATAACACGCTTATTAATCCAAGCAATTTACACAATCTTTTTCTTGCTAATAAACGTCTTTCCCCTTACATACCAAAAATAAAAAAAGGAACAGTACAAGGAATTTTCAAATTACTACTAGAAACAAGAGATATTATTATAAGACCACTGAATATACATTCCAATGAAGATGTATATCGAGCCACTTACAAAAATAAAACATTTCATATCGATACAATAAATGAACAGTATCATCCTTCTACTCAATTTAAACGGACCGATGAATTTATATCATGGTGCAAATTTAACATACAATTATCCCGTTATATGATTCACCCAATGCTACAACCTCCAAATCAACTATCATATCCAATCCATATTCGAACCATTATACAAAAAAATAAAGAACAGCATTGGGAAGTGCTCGGTCAATTTATACAAAAAGGTTCATTCCCTGCACAATTTTTACTTTCAGCAACAGAACGTTCTATGTTACATCCATTTTCTAAAATTAAATATTTACTTTCTTCAACTGGCGTTCAATTATTGAAAGATGCTTTACATGACGTTGTAACTGAAGTTTTTCAAACACTTGATCAGTCATATTCTTCATTATTTGAACTAGAACTTTCTACCATTATGGATCAAAAAGGGGCCATTTGGCTTATGTACGTCAATACGATGCCGTCATACGAAATTTACACCAGATACAATGATCAGTTAGCTGAGCAAATTTTTCATGGTCCATTAAAGTTTAGCCGTTTCACACCATAATGAAAGGAGGAGAAACTCTGTTGAAAGAGCACGTATATACATTAAACATTTCAGATGAGTATCCAAATAGTATTACTTTACCTTACGTTTTTTCTATTACACCACCGATTACATCCCTTTCCTTTGGTATACGTTATATCGCATGTGAAGATATTAAAATTCATTATTCATTCACTCGCGAAATCACTATTGGAAAACAAATTGCAGACAAACTTTTACTACCGGGTTCAACGACAATCCATGCACTCACACAAAATCAAACAATCATTTTTGGTCCATTAATCGGGATTTTCACAACTGGTTTTAACGATGAATCCAATACTCCTTTAGGAAATCGTTCAACTTCTCTCGGTGAGTTACTAACACTACCATTCACATTGCGACCATTTGTATTTGTCTTTGGCGTTCAACATATAAATTGGGAAGAAGAAACAATTGAAGGGTACTTCTATCAAGAAGAAAGATGGGTAAAAAGCAAAGTCCCTTTACCGAATGTCATTTACGACCGATTACCAAATCGCCAATCAGAAAATTACAAACCAATCGTGAGAGCAAAGAAACGATTAGAAAGCGATTATGCAATCCCATGGTTTAATCCAGGGTTTTTCAACAAATGGGAAGTTCATCAACTCCTAATGAAAGAAAATTCGATTAAACCATTCTTGCCAAAAACAGAAGCTTTTCAACATTTTGAACAAGTAGAACGACTTCTTGGTACGTATAAGTATATTTATATGAAACCGATACATGGTAGCTTCGGGAGAAATATTCATCAAATACTCTATTCTCAAGCAGAGAATCGCTACTATTGTCGTTATCGTGAAAATGACCAAAACAAACTAAGAAAGTATCAATCATTAGAAGCACTTCTTAACCATGTGTTAAAAGGACATGATTTAAAAAATTTTATCGTACAGCAAGGCATCTCATTGCTCCGCTTCGAGGGGCAACCCGTCGATTTTCGCATCCATACAAATAAAAACCATTTTGGCAATTGGATAGTTAGTGCAATTGTCGCCAAAATCGCTGGCAAAGGTAGCTTAACAACTCATGTAAATAGCGGTGGTGATACAAAATTACTTCAGGAACTTTTTCCTGATTCAACAAAGCAAGTTCAAATTGAAAATACATTAAAACAAACAGCCTTACAAATAAGTTATGCACTCGATAAACAAGTAACCGGGAACATTGGCGAAATCGGTTTTGATATCGGTTTAGACACGCTGGAAAAACCATGGCTATTTGAAGCAAATTCTAAACCTGGGCGAACTGTATTCCAAGATGAAAAGTTAAAAGAACAAAGTGAACTTACACGCCAATTATTTTATGAATATGCCATCTATTTAACTGAACATTCTTTGCGCGACACGAAAGAAAAAATGTCTCAAATAAAATCAGAGCCTTCGTCAAACACCGAAAATATCCCTTCCCCTATGATTAACTCACAAATACAAAAACTTCCACCTCACTCATAAGGTGGAAGTTTTCTATTTATCCCGATTGGTGAGGGCTGATAATCAGTGGGGGATGAACAAAACCCCCACTGATTAAAGTTTCACTTTATATGAGCTTCACTACAACTTCCGTTTCCAGATTACATACTCCGCAATAAAACACATGATTGCAATACTCTTGTGAATTATTATTTGTTAAACCGTCTACCGCACTTAATAATTCCTGATCCAAATATGCACTGTAATTATCTAAGTAATCTACAGTTTTCCCATAATCTTGGAGTACACCTTGGCAATTTTGACAAGAATATGTTTGTAATTCTAGTGCGTTGCAAAGCGGGCAAATTCCCATCGCTATTCCTCCATACGTTATCGTTTAAACATCTGTAAAAAGCCTCTTTTTTAGATTGAAGAGAGCATCTAGCCATGCATAGGCGGTCAGTTCCTTTTTCTGCCTCATCCCGGGTTAATACAGAACTATGAAGTTGTTACCGATTTAATTTTTATTTTACTAAGCTGTAATTTATCTCACTTTAACAAATCATAAGTTAAGTAAGCCAAGCTGGTTATACAAAGAAAAAACACTCATATGATATTGCTCTTAGTTTAGCCTTCTTTCTTAAAAATACAACGATTACTCTTATTTCATAATTTACAAAATAGCGAAGATTTTTTACAAAATTTACAAATTATTATTTTGTATATCTTTCTAGGTAACATCCATACTATGAGTACAAACTTAATTACCGATGGATTAGCGCCAAACGGGGCGGCAATCTGGTTCAACTCCAGCTAGTCCAACCAAAAAACTTTTACACTCTAAGGAGGATATATTCCTATGGCAAACCAAAGTTCTTACAATCAATTAGTAGTACCAGGAGCAACAGCTGCAATCGATCAAATGAAGTACGAAATCGCTCAAGAATTTGGTGTACAATTAGGAGCAGATTCTACGGCTCGCGCTAACGGTTCTGTTGGTGGAGAAATTACAAAACGTTTAGTTGCAATGGCTGAACAAAGCCTTGGCGGATTCCAAAAATAAATATATATGGCAAAAAGGTCTCAGGGCATATGCCCTGAGACCTTTCTTATTTACTGCAACATTTGTAAAAACTTCTTCGTTCGTTCTTCTTTTGGATTTGTAAATACATCTTCTGGTGTACCTTGTTCGACAACGACACCGCCATCCATGAAAATAACACGGTTCGCAATTTGATGAGCAAAGCGCATTTCATGCGTTACAATGACCATCGTCATTCCTTCTTTAGCAAGTTCTTTCATTACCTTTAAAACTTCTTGAACTAGTTCCGGATCAAGCGCTGACGTTGGCTCATCAAATAGTAAAACTTCCGGCTCCATCGCAAGTGCACGAGCGATTCCGACGCGCTGTTGTTGTCCGCCTGATAATTGGAACGGATATAAATCTACTTTATCCGCAAGACCAACTTTTTCAAGGAAGTAGTTTGCTTTTTTCTTCGCTTCTTCTTTCCCCATCTTCTTCACTGTAACGAGCCCTTCCATTACATTTTGAAGTGCTGTTAAATGCGGGAATAGATTATGGTGCTGGAATACCATACCTGTTTGCGTACGAAGATTTACAATATCTTTCTTCGATACTTTTTTAGAGAAATCGAGCTCTTTATTACCGATGCGAATGCTACCAGCGTTCGGTGTTTCTAACACATTGAGGCAACGTAGAAATGTCGTTTTACCAGATCCAGATGGCCCGATAATAACAACAACTTCGCCCTTCTCAACTGATAAATCTATATGTTTTAGTACGGTATTATCTCCGAAACTTTTTTGTAAACGTTGAATTGAAATCATAAAAACAAAAACTCCTTTTATGAAAGGATTATTTTAGAGTGTAACGTTCAAAACGTTTTTCTAATATTTGTTGCACAATAGATAATAGGAAGCAAATTACCCAATAAATAAGACCTGCTTCGAAATAAACGATTAAAAACTCATAGTTCATTGCCGCAATTTCCTGCGCTTTTCGGAACATTTCTGTTACTAAAATTAACGATGCTAATGAAGTATCCTTCACTAAACTAATAAATGTATTCGAAAGCGGCGGAATGGATACACGCGTTGCTTGTGGTAAAATAACACGTTTTAACGCTTGCGGGTATGTCATCCCAATTGTGTAAGCTGCTTCCCACTGCCCTTTCGGGATAGAAAGAATAGAAGCACGAATAATTTCAGATGCATATGCACCGACATTTAATGAAAATCCAACAACTGCTGCTGTATATGGCTCAACCTCAATATTAAGAGTTGGAAGACCATAGAAAATAATAAATAACTGTACAAGAAGTGGCGTTCCGCGAATGATAGATACATAGATACGAGCAATCCATTGTAAAATACGACTACCTGAAATACGCGCGAGCGCTGTTAACGTCGCAAGTATAATACCGATAATAAACGTAACAAGCGTTAATGGAATTGTCGTAAACACGGCTTCCTTCAGCATAGGCATGAAGGAAGTTTGCATAATATCTACCCATGTAGACAATCGATCTGAGACCAATGCACTACTTAGATACATTTTCACCGAACCATTTTTTCGCTATTTTATCGTACGTACCATCTTTTTTCATATCTTCTAACGCTTTATTTACTTCTTGTACAAGCTTGTCGCTACCTTTGCGGAATAGGAAACCACTTTGTGATGCTTCTTTTTCTGTATCTACAATTTTAATTTTTGCATCTTTCTTCGTTTCTAAATAGTTCAATACTGATAACTTATCATTGATTGTAAAATCAACGCGACCAGTGTTTAATAATTCTGCTGCTTGGCTAAAGCCTTCTACACTAGTGATTTCTGCACCATTTTTCTTAGCAATATCTGCATAGTTACTTGTTAAAGATTGTGCCGCTTTTAATCCTTTCACATCAGCAAATGTAGCAGGTTTATCTTTATCCTTCGCAATAACTAATACCGCTGAAGATGAAACGTATGGACTAGAGAAGTCGTATTTCTTTTGACGATCTTCACGAATACCAACTTCGTTAGCAACCATGTCGAAACGTTTTGCATCTATTCCTGCAAGTAAGCTATCCCATTGTGTTTCTTTAAACACTGGTTTTACCCCTAAACGTTTTGCAACTTCTTCTGCTAATTCAACGTCAAATCCAGTTAATTTATTGCTTGAATCGTGGAATGTGAACGGCGGATATGTACCTTCTGTTCCAATTACAAGTTCACCGCTTTGTTTTATCTTTTGTAACGCATCTTGACTAGCTGTATCTTTTTTCTCTTCTTTGCCGCAGCCCGCTACAATCCCAATTGCTAATGTAGTTACTGCAAGCACTGAAAATAATTTTTTCATGATCGTGATCCTCCAAGTATTCTGATAGGAATTTAAAAACTATATTGATTGTATGCAATCTTGAACAATTTTTCAATGAAAATGTTCTTATTTAGTTTAACCTTTTTCTTCATAATCAAACAAAATGGAAAAATAACGCTACATACAAAAAATAAGTAACATTTTTTAATATAGCATTTATATAGAAAAAGGTAAAACAATACTTCTTATTATTCTTGCTTGTCATGATTTATCGCAGAATCGATATCCTTTGTCAAAACGTCGATATAATTTTAATCAAAAAAGAACTTGCGAAAATCGCAAGTTCTTCTAAATATTAAGCGCTCTGGTTTCCTTCCATTTGCGTTTTATACATATCGTAATAACGCCCGCGCTTTTTCATTAATTCATCATGAGATCCTTTTTCCAAAATCGTTCCTCTATCAAGCACAATAATTTGATCAGCGCTCTTAATTGTTGAAAGACGATGAGCGATAATAAACGTCGTTCTTCCTTTTTTCACAACTTCTAGCGCTTGTTGAATCATCGCTTCTGTCTCTGTATCAATACTAGAAGTCGCTTCATCTAAAATTAAAATCGCCGGATCAAAAGCAAGTGCCCTAGCAAACGATATAAGCTGACGTTCTCCGGTTGAAAGTGTACTTCCCTTCTCCGTAATTTCTTCATCTAACTTGTTCGCAAATCTTTCAGCACCAACATCACGTAACGCCTTTACGATACGCTCTTTTGAAATATTTTCGTTCTCTAAGCTTACATTGGATGCGACTGTCCCGCTAAATAAAAACGGATCTTGCAATACAATTCCCATATGTTCACGAGTTGCCTGTTTCGGCATTTCTGTTACATCGTGACCATCAATCGTAAGCTTTCCTTTTTGAAATTCATAAAATTGGAAGAGTACATTCATAATGGAACTTTTTCCTGATCCAGTATGACCAACAAGTGCCACTGTCTCCCCTTGTTTCGCTTCAAAAGAAATATTTTTCAATACTTCATCTTTCCCATTATAAGAAAATGACACATTATCGAATTTCACATTTCCGTTTAAACGAGGCATACGTTCTTCTTCTACTGCCTCTCCTTTTTCCTCTAACAATTCAAAAACACGCTCTGATGCAACACGTGATTGCTCTAAATTAGCAAGCTGATTCACCATATTTGTAATCGGCGAGAATAATCTCGTTAAATAATCAACGAAAGCATACAGTACCCCGAGTGAAACAATACCCGTAGCACTTAATGAAGCACCACCAAAATACCAAATCACTCCTGTAAAAGCGATGTTTCTTAATACAGACACTAAGTTATGCGATGTTGCTGCATTTAAATTTAAAATTTTATTTTGATATTTAAAATAATCGCCATTTAACTCTTCAAATTCCTTCTTCGTTTCACGCTCTTGACGGAATGCTTGAATGATCGGCATCCCTTGAATCGATTCATTCACTGTTCCGTTAATATCCGATAAACGCGAACGCATTTTATGATTGTATACAGACGCATACTTTCTATACAGTATCGCCCAAATAATTAAAATCGGGATAATTAATAAACAGAACATCGCGAGTTTTACATCGAGTAAAAATAGCGCGGCAAATATCCCAATAATATAAATAATACTAGAGACGAATGTCGCAAGTACCGTTACATATAAATCACGAATTGCCTCTGTATCATTCGTTACACGCGAAACAATTTTCCCTGCTGGTAAATGATCAAAATAACGAATCGGCAACGTTTGTATATGAGAAAAGACATCCTCTCTCATAATTTGAATAATTTTGTTTGCTGCTTTCTGTAAGAAGAACTGCTTTCCGTACGCAAATAATGATACGACTACTAATAAAGCGAAATATCCACCGCCAAGTAGTAATAGTCGGTTTATTTCTGGTTTATAAAACGCAAATACTTCTTCTTTCGTTAATGCTTTCGCTTTATACACCTGCACGGCCTTACCACTCTGAACGGTAATCACATCACCCTTAACGGACCGAGAACCTTCAAGCGTTATTTTATTCGGCACAAAATAGTACTGAAAACCAACTTGAATAACTCGAACTTCCTTCCCTTTTTTCTCGCCTTCCTCAAAGCGATCGCCTCGCTTATAAAAGGCGCCATTATACGAAACAGCATCCTCACTTTTTTCTGTTCCATACCAAGGCCTCTCTATGCCAACAATATGCTCATCAATCATCGTTTTTGCGACGAACGGACCTGCAAGCTCTGCAATGACGAAAACAAATAGCATCGCCATAGCTGCAAAAATTGGCCCTTTCACTTTCATCGCATATTGAAACAATCGTTTTGAAACGCTCATATTTTCACCCCACTATCCGCACCTTCACCTTGCTGCCGTTCGAACTGCTCAGCATACCAGCCCCCATTTCGAACGAGCGCCTCGTGCGAACCTTCTTCAATAACTTCACCGTTATCCATAACGAGAATCCAATCTGCGTGCTGTACCGCTGATAAACGATGCGTCGTGATAATCGTCGTCTTCCCGCTTCTTTCTGTTCGTATATTTTCAATAATTGCCGCTTCAGTACGAGCATCAACAGCTGATAAAGAATCGTCTAAAATTAAGATTTCCGGGTTTTGAATAACAGCTCTCGCAATCGAAATCCTTTGCTTTTGCCCACCTGATAAAGAAACACCTTTCTCTCCAACAAGCGTTTCTAAACCTTCCGGTAAAAACTCTAAATCCTTTTTAAACGCAGCTATTTCAATCGCTTTTTCAAGTTCTTCTTCAGTCGCTTCTCTGTTTCCGAATAAAATATTTTCCTTCGCTGTTTTTGAGAATAAAATGTGTTCCTGAGGTACATATCCAATCCAGCCAAGTACGTTATCATTCGTAATTTTATCTAGCGTCACATCAGAAACTGCAATATCTCCTTCTCCAAGTGGATATTGACGAAGCAGCTGACGAACGAGCGTCGTTTTCCCGCTTCCTGTTTTCCCAACAACTCCAAGTGTCTCTCCTTGTTTTAATGAGAACGAAACATTTTTTAAATTTGTTTCATTTGATGAAGGATATGAAAAAGAAACATTATCAAACTGAATGTAATTCGGCTCTTGTACAACCTTTGGATTTTTTGGATTCTTTACATCCGGTTCATAAGCTAACGTTTCATTCACACGATCTAACGAAGCATTTCCTCTTTGCATAACATTAATCAATTCACCAATTGCAAACATCGGCCAAATCATCATACCTAAATAGACGTTAAAAGAAACGAGTTCCCCAAGTGTTACTTTTGATTGGAACACGAGATATGCACCGTACACTAGACCAATTAAATAACTAAGACCAACGAGCATTTTTACAGTTGGCTGGAATAACGCATCGATTCTTGCTACCTTCATATTTTTCTCGTATACGTCATCCCCTAAATGGTGAAACCTTTCTTGATCAGCATTTTCTTGTACGTACGCACGAATAACGCGTACACCAGCAATTGATTCAAGCACTTTATCATTCATATCTCCGAACGCATCTTGTGCAACTGTAAATCGTTCATGCAATTTCTTTCCGTATATATTCATCGCATACGCCATAATCGGAAGCGGTATAAGCGCAGCAAATGTTAGCTGCCAACTAATTGAAAAGCCCATCATACAAACGATTGTAAGCATATATAGACTAGAATCAACGAGCGTTAATATACCAAAACCTGCTGTCATCGCAATTGCTTTTAAGTCATTCGTCGCTCGCGCCATTAAATCGCCAGTACGATTTTTTTGATAAAACGTCGGCGTCATCTTGAGTAAATGCCCCATAAATTTTGAACGCATCGTTTTCTCAAGTACGAACGCACCGCCAAATAGTTGATGCTGCCAAATAAAAGTGAGCACATACCCGCCTATCGTTACCCCAAGTAAAATAAAAATATATTGTATAATCGCCTCGTTCGTTAAGGCTCCTGTTTTAATATTATCAATTGTAATTCCTAACACCTTCGGAGGAATTACCTCTATTACGTTTACAATTAAAAGTACCCCAATTGCGATACTATACCTTTTCCAATGTTCTTTAAAAAACCATCCTAATTTTTGCAGTACTGAAAACAATATAACCTCTCCCTTCTCGTTCTCGTTTGACTCACATTTCTTTATCCGCTATCCAAACCCATCACATTTACATTTCGTTTGCCATACAATTTCATCACATTTTTCCACCTTCCAAACGTTTATTTTATCCCGAATTAACGGGCGGTGAAGACTAATCATCAACAAGGAATACAATCTCCCCACCGATGGAAGTTTCACTTTATCGTAACCATACAAAGCATGGGTACAAGGAAAATAAACAAAAAAAAGCATACCGCCGCTTGACGATATGCAAAGGAATGCATAAAAGCGTACGTTACGATATACGCAACGTACGCTTCTCATAAGACAAAAAAGTCCTATATATCCGCACGGGTTGCGTAATGATATGAATGTTTTCCGCCATTTAACAGAGCTAAGCCCATTACATTTACGATTACAATCATTACGCACACCCCTTTCATTTATTTTCCATTTATAATCTTACAACTTTATTGAGTATTCTGTCAATTGTTTTTTTAGCTATAGAATAAAATAATCTTTTATCACAAAAATGAAAGTGATGCATTCTACTTATAATCCAGTTTGAAATAAGAGAATCTTCTGTAAGAAAGGGCATACAAAATAAAAAAAGAATAAGAAATCATTTTCACAAACATTTCATTTGAAAAATATTATCAAACCCCCTACAATCACCTTATACTCACTCTTACAAGTTGCTATTTTAGGAGGACTAATCATGACAACTAGCAATACGTACAAATTTTATTTAAACGGAGAATGGAGAGAAAGCTCTTCAGGAGAAACAATCGACATTCCATCTCCATACTTACACGAAGTAATTGGTCAAGTACAAGCAATTACTCGCGGAGAAGTAGACGAAGCAATTGCATCTGCAAAAGAAGCTCAAAAATCATGGGCAGAAGCTTCTCTACAAGATCGCGCAAAATATTTATATAAATGGGCTGATGAGCTCGTAAATATGCAAGATGAAATTGCCGATATTATTATGAAAGAAGTCGGTAAAGGATATAAAGATGCGAAAAAAGAAGTTGTTCGTACAGCTGACTTCATTCGTTACACTATTGAAGAAGCTCTTCATATGCACGGAGAAAGCATGATGGGCGATAGCTTCCCTGGCGGAACAAAATCTAAACTTGCGATTATCCAACGCGCATCACTTGGTGTTGTATTAGCAATCGCACCATTTAACTACCCAGTAAACTTATCTGCTGCAAAACTTGCACCAGCATTAATTATGGGTAACGCTGTTATTTTCAAACCAGCAACTCAAGGTGCAATTAGTGGTATTAAAATGGTTGAAGCACTTCATAAAGCTGGCCTTCCAAAAGGTCTTGTAAACGTAGCTACAGGACGTGGTTCTGTAATTGGCGACTACTTAGTAGAGCACGAAGGTATCAATATGGTATCGTTCACAGGTGGTACAAACACAGGTAAACATTTAGCGAAAAAAGCTGCAATGATTCCACTTGTATTAGAACTTGGTGGTAAAGACCCTGGTATCGTTCGTGAAGATGCTGACTTACAAGATGCTGCAAATCATATCGTAAGCGGTGCATTCTCTTACTCTGGTCAACGTTGTACAGCTATTAAACGTGTACTTGTACACGAAAACGTAGCGGACGAGCTTGTTGGCTTATTAAAAGAGCAAGTAGCTAAATTATCAGTTGGATCTCCAGAACAAGACAGCACAATCGTTCCATTAATCGACGATAAATCTGCTGACTTCGTTCAAGGTTTAGTTGACGATGCTGCTGAAAAAGGTGCAACAATCGTTATCGGTAACAAACGTGAGCGTAACTTAATTTACCCAACATTAATCGACCACGTAACAGAAGAAATGAAAGTTGCTTGGGAAGAGCCATTCGGCCCAATCCTTCCAATCATCCGTGTTTCTTCAGATGAACAAGCAATTGAAATTGCTAACAAATCAGAGTTCGGTCTGCAAGCAAGTGTCTTCACAAAAGACATTAACAAAGCATTTGCAATTGCTAACAAAATCGAAACTGGTTCTGTTCAAATTAACGGACGCACAGAGCGCGGCCCTGACCACTTCCCATTCATCGGTGTAAAAGGTTCAGGTATGGGCGCACAAGGTATTCGTAAGAGCCTTGAGTCTATGACACGTGAAAAAGTAACTGTATTAAACTTAGTTTAATCTTATATGTAGAAGCTGATCTAATTTTAGGTCAGCTTCTTTTTATTTCAAACCCTCCAAACCTCTAATAACATACTCTTCTCTATAATCTGATTATTACTATATCCATTGACGTATAAAAATTCATTTGTTACTCTTAAATACGTTAATTTAATATTTAAATCCTCATTCGTATCTCGGTGAGGTAGAGGTTGCAATCATTAAGAGTATCATTTCAGGAGATGTAGTGGCATTGATGAATGAATGAGAAAGGAATGGTTGCCGAAGTAAGCCGTGTCCACCATGCACGCTTGCTGGGTCTGCATTTAATAAGTGCAGAACTGTCACAAACGTTTCGTTTGTGGAGAGCTATCGAGAGGTATGTCGTGGGTTTCTTATAAGATAGAAAGCATGTAGCGGCAAGTTTACGTGCTTTTTTTGTTTTGTTTGGAACTTCTCTTCCTTACCTGGAAGACATACATATCTCCTCGCTTGACTTGGTTATACTAACTTTGGAGGTATTTTCTATGCAACAAAAAAAATGGGGCTTTTGGGTACTAACAGCTTTCGTTGTCGGTAACATGGTTGGCGCTGGTATTTTCATGGTGCCAAGTACGTTGGCACAAACAGCAAGCCCTCTCGGTGTCACTTTAGCTTGGTTAACAACAGGGTTTGGTGTTTTAATGCTAGCTCTTGTTTTCGGTAATTTAGCAATTCGTCGTCCTGATTTAACGACAGGACCACAAAGTCATGCATATGCTTTATTCTCATCACCAAAAAAGAAAAAAATGGCTGGTTTCAGCATGGTGTGGGGATATTGGGTTGCAAACTGGGCAAGTAACGTTGCCATCATTACGTCTTTTGCGGGATATTTATCACTCTTCTTCCCGATTATGAAAGATACACGTCTATTGTTTTCAATTGGCTCTTTCGATATAGAAGTTGGAAAACTAATTACATTTACAATTTGTTCCGTCTTACTTTGGGGAACTCATTTAATTTTAACAAACGGTGTAAGCGGAGCAGGAAAACTAAACTTCTTAGCAACAACAACGAAAGTAACTGGATTCCTTCTATTCATCGTCGTTACTTTATTTGCATTCGAAGCTTCAAAGTTTGGACAATGGTACACACCGATGATCGATAAAGAGGGCGTATCACACGGTCTTCTATCACAAGTAAACTTAGCTGCTCTAACAACGCTTTGGGCATTTATTGGAATTGAATCAGCAGTTCTTTTATCAAACCGTGCTGTTTCTCCAAAAACGGTAAAGCGTGCCACTGTTGCAGGTTTATTAATAACTGTTGCAATTTATTTAGGAATTACAATTTTAACAATGGGTGTACTTCATGTTGATAAATTACAAGCTTCTGAACGTCCATTAGCAGATGCATTAAACGCTGCAATGGGTCATGGCGGCGGGAAACTTATGGCATTACTTGCTCTTACTTCCCTATTCGGTTCAATATTAGGCTGGATTTTATTAAGCTCAGAAGTACCTTATCAAGCAGCAAAAGAAGGTTTCTTCCCTTCCTTCTTTACAAAAACAAATAAAAAAGGAAGTCCTATTTATTCACTACGATTAACAAACATTATGTCGCAAGTGTTCTTATTCTCAACATTATCAGGAACAATCGCGGAAGCTTATACATTCGTTATTACAGTATCAACTTTAGCCTATCTCATTCCATATCTCGTTTCACCAATCTTCCAGTTAAAACTAGTCGCAACTGGTGAAACATATAAAAATGAAATGCGGGCAAGAATTACGGATGGCGTAGTCGCAGTTATCGCACTTTGCTATGCACTATGGGTTATTAAAACCGGCGCATCTGATATAAAAACATTCCTTCTCGGAATTGGTTTATTCGTAATCGGCTTTGCCTTCTATCCATTAATGAATCGTGATCAGAAAAAAAATAACGAAAAGAAAAACGAGCAAATTGCATAACGCAATTT
>NZ_MAOI01000120.1 GCF_001884235.1 Bacillus paramycoides
TTTACTTAATAAAACATATATAATAGAACAAAGAGGTGAAAAACATGTCAATCGAATCGCTATGGAGCAGTCGCTTCCAACAACATATTCAAAATATCATCACATACTTTGCACGTATGATTAACGGTTTACTATATAGCTTTATCTTTATTACATGCGTTGGTGCATATTATTACGCTCAGTTTCTGAAAGCATCTCCGTCTAAAGGAATATCTTTATTACTCATCACAGCCGTACTTACACTCATTATAACAAGATGCCCAATTCGCACCTTTATGCAAAAACCTGACGCTGTCTATTTGCTAGCACTAGAAGAGAAATTAACATCTTATTTTAAAAAATCTCTTCTATATAATTACATCATTCAGCTTTTCCCACTCGTATTTACGTTCCTTATCATGGTACCGCTTGCCATGCAATCATTACAATTAACCGTACCTTTTTTATGTACAATCTTTATCGTTTTGATGATTTTAAAAGGCTGGAACATATACATACATTGGATATGGCGTGATAGTCATGAAAAAAATATATGGCTTATCACTCGTATTGCTTGTAACACACTTATCATTTACATGCTGTTTTATATTGCAAATATCATTGTGTTAGGCGGATTACTATTACTTCTTGCTTTCGCTTTCCTACTTCTTTATACGAAAAAACAGCCCACAAAACGAATACCGTGGGAATACATAATCGAGCAAGAAGAAAAAATGAACATACGCTTTTATCAATTCGCTAGCATCTTCACTGATGTTCCGCAAATGAATAAACAAGTAAACAAAAGAAAATGGCTTACAAATTGGATTGAACCTATATTACATAAAAAACAAGCAACATTCTTCTATTTACATACACTAGCGTTTTTACGTGGTAATGATTATTTCGGTATATATATTCGCTTAAGTATTCTCGGTGCCTTCACCCTATATTTTGTACCGAATATTTACGTGAAAGGCGCTATCGCTTACGGCGTCCTATATATGATCTCTATGCAGCTTCGTTCCCTGTGGAAGTATTTTTCGGGAAATATTATCGTAGCATTATATCCAATTAGCACCGATGAAAGAATGAATCAATTTCTCAGCTTAATTTTTATGTTAATAAGCATTCAATTAGTTGTATTTTCAGGCGTTGTACTTATTGCTACAAGACAATTATTAATTGGCTTTATCATTGTAGTAATAGGAATGCTATGGATCAAATTTATTATCATACCGAAAACAAAGAAGAGGATTTCTTCGTTTTAGTTCAAAAAGAGGCTGCACATAGCAGCCTCTTTTCTCGTCCCAAAATTGCTAATCACTTTTCGTAGGCATTTCTCATATAGTGCAAATGACTATACAATTCCTATCCATAAGTTAAATAATAATTTTACACATATAAAGTGAAACTTTAATCAGTGGGGGTTTTGTTCATCCCCCACTGATTATTAGTTGAACCAATCGGGCTTTTACG
>NZ_MAOI01000121.1 GCF_001884235.1 Bacillus paramycoides
CTCCACAACCTTGGATAGAATCTATCGCTTTACCAAACTCAATAATTGTAGGACTCATATACGTTTTCATTAAATTCTCATCTCCTTTATTTTGTTACTTTTATTTACATTTTCTGCGTGAATCATCTAAGGTCCAACCTTCTGATCCCCATCCTCCACAACCTTGGATGGTATCTACGGCTTTACCAAACTCAATAATTGTAGGACTCATATACGTTTTCATTAAATTCTCACCTCCTTTCTCAATCTAACACTATATTGTTTTTTTATTTACAGCCCTCACTGTTAATACTTGTACAAACGCAAACTCTTCTCTCTCCACCATTATCTTGTAGTTTAATCCATCTAAATTGTGAACGTGAATCATCAAATGTCCACGCCTCTGATCCCCATCCTCCACAACCTTGGATGGTATCTACTGCTTTGCCAAACTCAATAATTGTAGGACTCATATACGTTTTCATTAAATTCTCACCTCCTTTCTCAATCTAATACTATATTGTTGATTTGATTAGCCGTTCTCACTTTTAATGCTTGTACAAACACAAACTCTTCTAGTTCCATCATCTAAGGTCCAACCTTCTGATCCCCATCCTCCACAACCTTGGTTGGTATCTACTGCTTTGCCAAACTCAATAATTGTAGGACTTATATACATTTTTATTTTTTAATATCCTCTACATCTATATTGTAGCTGTACTAATTCGCAGTATTAGCCCCATTTATTGCTTGTTGAATTAACTCTTCTAGTTTCTCTTTAGACTCGGGAGACCCTAAATATTGTTTATTATTAATAATAATTACAGGTGTCCCCAATAAACCCAATTTATTATACTCTTCAACTGAGGAATCGATTCTTTTTTTTGTTTCAGCGCTATTTAAATCTTTCTTAAATTTACTTAAATCTAGTTTTAGCTGTTTTGCGTATTCAAAAATAACCTCTTTATTTTTGTACCATTCTGAATTTTCGTATAGCAATTGACTCATTTTAAAAAACTCTCCCTGATTTTCAGCAGATAAAGCTGCTAATGATGCATTATAAGCATTTGGATGACCATCAGCAGGAACATCCTTATAAATTATTTGAATTATCCCTTTGTCTAGATATCGTTCTTTCAATTCTATTTGATTAAACTCTTCGTTAAGTTGACGACAAGCACTACAACCATAATCAGAATAAATAGTTATTTTAACAGGGGCATTTACATCACCTAGGGACACACCCAATTTGTCGTTAATTAATTTTTTATCAATTACTTGGTTATTTGCCACCGTTACTTTAGGATATAAAATGAAATGATAAAGTAGTAAACTAGATACAATAACCAAACTAACAATCAATATGACTTTTTTCATATCTAACTATCCCTTCTTAACCATTCTAAAGATCACAAAACACATCACCGATAGGATCAAGCTTAAAAATGCAATAATTTGATATGTAAAAACCGTTTTTCTACTTTTATTTACCGGTTCATCAACCGGCGTATCGTTTATTTCCCTATCTTCCAAATGTACCGAATCACTTTTAATGTTAGTTTGTTTAATTAACTGGTCCACTTTTTGTATTTCAACATTTTTTTCTCGAACAAAAAGTGCAGTAAACACTACAAAGCATAGTAAAAAAATAATTGAAGCGTATTTACATATTTGTTTCATATACTATCTCCTTCAATTTTTTAAGATAATATTCTTTCTCGATTACTACTTTGATTATTAAATAAAGATGCGTATTTTCCTGAAGAATTCATTAGTTCTTCAGGAGAACCTAACTGTACAATTTCCCCTTTTTCCAAGACAATTATTTTGTTACATGACTGGATAGCTGATGGTCGATGCGCAATGACAATAACAGTTCTATTTTCAGTAAGTTCTTCCAATGATTTTTGAACTAAATATTCGGAATGAACATCTAAAGATGAGGTAGCTTCATCTAAAATCAGTAACGGAGGATTCTGTAAAAATACCCTCGCTATCGCAATTCTTTGTTTTTCTCCACCCGATAGTTTGTATCCGCGTTCTCCTACTATTGTGTTATATCCATCTGGAAGGGAAATAATCTTCTCATGTATATTAGCACGTTTTGCCGCCTCTTCAATTTGTTCTATAGTTGCATCTGGATTGGCTAAAAGAATATTTTCTTTAATTGTAGTATGCATAAGAAATACTTCTTGAGAAATCATCCCTATCATACTATGTAGAGAATTAGGATCAATTTCTTTCAAATTAATACCGTCGATTTTTACTTCACCGTCATTTGGATCATACAACCTTGAAATAAGGTAAGCGATTGTAGTTTTACCTGATCCGCTTGAGCCCACTAATGCCACTTTGTCCTTAGAATAAATTTTTAAATTTAAACCTTTAAAAACCACATTGTTTGAATCATATTGAAAAGATACATTATTTAATTCAACCTGCCCTTTAAAACTATGTATTTTTACTGGATTACTTGGCATTTGAATTTCAGACTTCATATCTAAGTAAGTGAAGAAGCGTTCAAAATGTACTTGTACTCCCTTTAGTCTTATCCCTAATCTTCCCATTTGTTGTAAAGGATTAAATAAAGACGATACATAACCAGAAAAAGCAAGTGCAATTCCTGCGCTTAATTGAAACGGTCCCTTTGGTCCACCTAACCAAAATACAATTAATGGCGCCATCGTAACTCCTATTGAAAAAATGTTATCAAAAATAAGACTTAATTTTGTTTGTTTTAATGTTAAATGTGTGATATCCTTTGCAAAATTATTAAAGCGTTCTACTGCAATAGGTTTTCTTCCAAATAACTTTGTTAGTATAATACCGTTAATACTAAGGTTTTCACTAATATATGAAGTAAAACTAGCCATATGTTCAACTAATTTCTTAGTCCACTTGTAAGTTAATTTCCCTATTATAGGAACAGGAATAAATAAAAACGGTATTAAACAAATTATCACAACTGATAACTTCCAATTAATTAAAAACATGGCGATTAGAGTACTAAATAATGACAAAGTAACCTGGATTGTGTAGATAAGCGGTTTGAAAACAACATTACCAATATCATCTGCTTCTGAATTAAGCCTACTAATGATCTCTCCAATCTTAGTTTTAGTAAAAAAATCCATTGATTGTTCCAACAATTTTTCATGTAAGTTTGTTCTTATGCTATAAGTAATATGACTTGTAAAAAGTGTAATACAATATTCTTGTATAGAGTGGATAACAGTTTGGCCCATATTAATTGTAAATAATACCAATACTAAAGAAGTCATGCTAAATTTACTTTTTCCCGAGAAAACATTATCTATAATCTCCGCCATCACAAGAGGGGAAATTGGAGTTAAAATGGATTGAATAAGTACCAGTAAGAATATAGAGAAAATTAACAATCTTCTATCACCTGATAAACTAATAATCCTTTTCCATGTAGTAAAATCAATTTTTTTCCCTTTAATTTGTTCCACCTATCTCCCTCTCCCTACGAGTAAAAAAATGTATAATGAACAAGAATAAAAACCAGCAATATACTATACAGAAAATTGAAAATTATTTTAGAAGAGGTCACTTTTCCCGGACCATGTAATCCAAAACAACCACACCCAAAAGGTAATACTTTATTAAATCGAATTAACATGAGAACTATAAATATCAATTGTAAAATTAAAGCTATATACAAAGCTTCCACTCTATAAAAATTAATAATTAATGCAATCCCTAATACAAACTCTAATGGACCCATAATGATTCCTATTGGCATAGCTATTGGATTTAAAATAGGTATTTTATAACTTTGAATTACATGGCTAAATGTATATGGATTTTTCAATTTTCCTACACTGCTCTTTAAATATACTAAACCAGCTATAATACTTAACCCTTGTGTTACATACAATAAATTAGTCATTATCCTCCCTCTCCCACTAAAGAGTAAGTTTTCTTTATTTCAATGGAACCGACAAATTGCTCTAACTCAGTTACAGTTAATTTATCTGAATCATTAACTAATTCTCTTGTTTTTTTTCCATTTTCAAAATATAAGACACTCGGTAATACTTCGATGTTATATTTCGAAGTTATAGGGCATGAAAGACATTTATCTCCCTCTGGATCAACGCCCTCCATCACATTTACAATTGCAAAAGGGAGGGATCTTTTTCTAATAATTTTTATATATTGATCCATTTTACTTAACGTCTCTACACAAGTAAATTCATCAAAGAATAGAATGATAATTCTTTCATTTTTTTCAATAAATGATTGCACTTTTTCTATAGGCAATGTAATTTTTAATACATTTTTTGTTTTATAGACCTTTTTAAAAGTCAAACTAATTAAAAATAAAAACCCAATCAACATAAATGTTACCTTTAGGATACCGAACACCTCATTTCGTATGTTCTTGAAGCCATAATTCTAGTTGTAATGCAGATAAATATTCCATTCCTCGTGTTAATTCACCATGTCGATAACGCGTAATCTTATCAAGGAATTTACTTCCGTCAATTAAACCTAAATCAGCTAAAATTGGACTTTTTAATTTTGGTTGTAACTGTTTCCATTCATTCCTTAACCCCTGAAACAAAAGCATATTTGTAGAAGCCTTTCCAGATTGATTCAAGATAGTACTAGGTAATAAGTTCTTCATTGACTTTCTAAGTAATACTTTAGTTTCAGCATTTTTTATTTTTTGTTCCAATGGAATTGAAAATAAGAATTCTACCAAGCGAACATCTAAGAAAGGATGTCTTTCCTCGATTCCTAAACTTTCTGATACTAATCTTCTCAAATATAAATTTTGAGATTGATCAATATAATCATAGTGAGCTCGTATACCTGGATCTTTAATCTGATTTCTTTCCTGAAACCTTTCTTGACACATATTATGAATATTAGGTAATAGTATAGTTGGGGGTTCATGTTGTTGTTTAAAAGTCTTTAAAACATAATTTTTAACTGTCCATAATAAAGTATCATTATTTTGCTTCGATAATAATTTTGCTTCATTTATAAAATCCCCAAATTGTAATCTTCTTAAATAACTAGTTATATAATATGGATTATAGCCAAAAACTTGATCACCCGCGTACCCCGTTAAGGCAATTTTCGCACCATTTTTCTTGGCCATTAGATATGAGTTGTACACCATTCCATAGCTTAATGCATTTCTATTAGGCTCATCCATCTCCGGAGCATAATTCGGAAAATTTTTCAAAATCCAATAATTATCACTAACTAGAAAATGATAATTATTTTCTTTGTACATTTCTAACATCGCCGTAATATAATTTCTTTCATCTGCTTCTTTATATTCATCAAAGACACAAGAGATTGTAGAAATAGTATTGGGATGCTGTAATTTTTTAGCTTGTGCATAAATTGATGTAGAGTCTAAACCACCGCTCATAAAAATAGAAACCGCACCATTTCCTCGCATTCGTTGATATACTGCCTCTTTAAATATTTCTGTAAAATGCTCAACATATGCCATATCGTCCTTATAAATAATTTTCTTTTTATAATCAAGTTTCCAATATCTACAAATCGATACTTTAGTAGGAGTAATAATAGCATAAGAGCCTTTAGGTAATTGTTTTACCTCTGGATATGGTGTATCGAAATCATTAGGCATACCCTTTTTATAAAGAAAATCTGCTAAATAGTCTGTGTCCCAATTTGTAATACCAAATGTATTATGTATCGCCCTGATGTCCGTAGCAAACAGAAAACTATTCTTTTTTAATTTATAAAATAACGGGCGCATTCCTAAATGATCCCTAGCGCAAAAAAGTACGTTTTCTTTACTATTCCAAATTGTAAAAGTAAAGTCTCCAATTAAATAATGAACACATCTTTCTTTCCATTTCATATATGATAATAAAATTAATTCCGGATCTGAAATTTGAGAATCTATAATTTCTAATTCTCTGATTAAATTTTTTTTATTATCTATACGGCAATCAGCAACAATATAATATTCTTCAAAATTTATGATTTTATTGTCTTTTCTTTTTTCAAGTAGCACATTTAAATTTATCTCAATTAAACCTATAGGCCCTCTTCTAAATGAATATTCAGTCTTTTCTTTGTAATGGTTCATTTTCATCGACATTCTGTTTAATTCCTCAGGATTTAACGGCACTAAATTTTGATTATATACTCCACATATCGCTCCCATGATTAATTCACCTTATTTTCTTTTCTAGTATGTAATTGAACTTGTAATCCTTCTAAATTTTCAGGAAAATCATTGAGTACTTGTTTATTAAACTCTAGCCAAGCATGGGCAGTAAATGGCTTTTTCATGACCCCTATAACTAAATCAATAGGTAAATTTTTAGTGCTAAAAATTTGGTAACCTGCAATGGACTTATGTAAACATCTAGTATTTCCATAAAAATTTAAGCAGATTTTTTCAATCAAATCTATAATCATTTCAATAAATTCTAACTCTTCACTCGTTAAATCTCTTAATTTAGTAACTCCCGCTTTATTATTTGTGAAATATGTATCGTAAACAAATTTAAATCCATTCTTCTGTAGTTGATTATCTATATTTTTAATTAAAAAATATATTTTTATATGCCAAATTGCTTTTGAGAAAATCATTTAATTTCAATCAATCCTTTCTCATATAAATTCTCTATAAATCTTTCAATATCATTGGATAATTCCTTTTGAGTAATATCATAATTATTAACTAAGTAAGTTTTGATTACTCCTAAGCTGTTTTTTTCAACAATTAATTTCCAAATTTCTAATCCAACCTCATCAATTCCATAATAAATACCCTGAGGGATATTTAATAACACTGCCTCACCTTCAAATTCTGAAATTATCGTTCCTGGTTTAACAATAATTCTAGAGAATTCACTAATTGTTCCTTTCATTCTGCTCCCCCTTTATTCCATTAACTTTCACAAAACTTATTCTCTTCAAATAAATAATAATAACTTCTAAACTCGTTGTATTTAATATTAACCGCCGATAATCCAAATTAAAGTATTCATTATGACCCTTCCTCCTCATTATCAATGTATTTTCTAAAAATCTATATATTTTAATTTTTTAAAAACAAAACCTTGCTTACACTGTAATTTTATAGATAATATGTTAAAATTTATTATAATGTAAACTATATTCACACATAGTAGAAACGACTATGAATGATCAGAATTTTAGGAGTGCTTTGAAGGAATTTAAAAAATCGCGAGGCCTTAGTCAAACATATTTAGCGGCAGATATCGTTTCAAGGACTTCGATTTCAAAAATCCAAATCTTACTCACACTGTAATTTTATAGGTAATATGTTAAATTTTATTATAATGTAAACTATATTCACACATAGGGGAAATGAATATGAATAATCAGAATTTTGGGGATACTTTGAAGCGAATTAGAGAATCGCGAGGCCTTAGTCAAACATATTTAGCGGCAGATATTGTTTCAAGGACTTCGATTTCAAAAATTGAAAATGGAAAACAAGAACCTACTATTTCAAATGCCAAAAAATTAATTACGAGATTAGATTTAAATACTAATGAATTTTTTTATATTCAAAACGACTATAAATTAGATTCCAAAATGCAAATACTTTATGACTTTATGAACTTATCTGAAACGACACAAGATGAACCTATATCTAAACTTATTAATGAATGTAAAAATTATCTATCTAATACCTTTGATGTCAAAATAAATAGCATTTTAATAGTTTTAGAGTCCCTTCAAAATTTCGAAAAAGGATATGATTTAAGTACTCTTTATGAAAACTTGAAACCAGTGTGGGAAAGATTATCAAAATTAGACGATTGGTTAATTATTGATTTATTTTTAATTAATAATATTCTTTACTTTTTTCCAATTGATACAGCATCCAATATGGCAATCCATGCCTTAAAGACAATCAAAAGTAAATATCCACACTTGCTAAAATTAAAAAATGCTTTCTATCTCAATCTTTCTTTCCTATTTTTGCAAAAAAATTTGAAAGACCAAGCAACAGAATATTTATTTAAAAGCATTGAAATATGTAAAATTACTCACAGGTATGATTTACTTTTATTAGCTAAAATTAGATTGTCAATTTGTACTAAAAACCTTGAAAAGATCGGAGAATTCTGTGAATTACTAACAGCAATTGAAGCAACAAATTTAGTACAAGGTGTGAAAAGAGAAGTAAAGTATTTTTTAAATGTAGATTTAAGTATTTAGATGATTTTTTATTCTAATTAGTTCTCAATGAAAAAAGAAGACATCAATCAAGATGTCTCCTTTTCATACTTAAGACTCCAAACTCTCACCATTCGTCTTAATTACTTCCTTATACCAATCGAAGCTTTTCTTCTTCGATCTTTTTAATGAACCTTTTCCTTCATTATCTTTATCAACGTATATATATCCGTAACGTTTTTTCATTTCTCCAGTAGAAGCACTTACAAGATCAATTGGCCCCCAGCTTGTGTATCCGATAATATCTACTCCATCTTGGATTGCTTCTGACATTTCAATCATATGCTTTTGCAGATAATCAATACGGTAGTCGTCGTTTACTTCGTCTTCAGCATTTAATTGATCGATTGCGCCAAGACCATTTTCCACGACAAATAAAGGTTTTTGATAGCGATCGTAAAGTTGGTTCGCTGTAATACGGAACCCTTTCGGATCAATCGTCCATCCCCACTCTGATTTTTCAAGATATGGATTTTCAACAGAACCAAATACATTTCCGCTCGTTATACTCTTTAACACTTCCGGATCCGTGCTTGTTGCTCTGCTTGAATAGTAGCTAAATCCGATATAATCAACTGTATTATCTCTCAAGATTGACTCATCTTCTTTTTCCATTTCAATCGTCAAATTGTTATCTTTAAAGAATCGTTTCGCATATCCAGGGTACTCTCCTCTTGCTTGTACATCAATGAAGAAGAATGATTCACGGTCTTGTTCCATCGCACGAAGAACATCATCTGGATTACATGTATATGGATACGTTGCACCAGCAGCAAGCATACAACCGATCTTTGCATCCGGAATAATTTCATGACACGCTTTCACAGCTAACGCACTTGCGACAAGTTGATGATGCGCCGCTTGATACTGAATTTGTTTTTTATTCTCGCCTTCTTTAAAGGCTAGCCCTGCTCCCATGAAAGGTAAATGTAAAAGCATATTAATTTCATTAAATGTCACCCAATACTTCACTTTATCTTTATATCTATTAAAGATTGTTTTTGCATACGTTTCAAAGAAATTTACAAGCTTTCTATTTCTCCAACTTCCATACTTTTCTACTAAATGAACAGGAACATCAAAGTGAGCCATCGTAACGACCGGTTCAATTCCCTGCTTTAAAAGTTCATCAAATAAGTTATCATAAAACTTTAATCCTGCCTCATTCGGCTGTTCATCATCACCATTTGGGAAAATACGTGTCCAAGCGATAGATACGCGTAAAGCTTTAAAGCCCATTTCCGCAAAAAGAGCAATATCTTCTTTATATCGATGATAAAAATCAATTGCTTCGTGTGACGGATAAAACTCCCCTTCTACTGGCGTAAAAGAATGAATATCCCCTTTCATAACGTTCCAACGTTTTTCACCAGTTGGTAATAGATCAACTGTCGTTAATCCTTTTCCATCCTCTAAATATGCTCCTTCCGCTTGATTGGCTGCAATCGCTCCACCCCATAAAAATCCTTTTGGAAAAATAACTTTAGACATATATAAAAACTCCTTTATATAAGAATTAACGAGGAAAGGCATTGCCATTTTCAAATAATACCTTTCTTCGTTTGAACCTGTATGAAATGTAACTACTCTTTAACTCCTAACTCTAGTAAGGAATCTCCTGCTTGAATCTTTTCTACTTCAGTTTTCTTAATGCTATATTTATCATAATTTGTAACAACAACTGGTGTTGTCACAATATAACCCGCCTTTTGAATTTCTGCTATATTAAATTCAATAAGTAATTGCCCTTTTTCTACTCTCGCTCCTTGTTCAATATGAGAAGAGAAAAATTCGCCATCTAGCTTCACCGTATCCATCCCAATATGGATTAAAATTTCAGCACCTGAATCCGCCGTAATTCCTACTGCATGATTCGTTGGGAAGAGCGCAGATATCGTACCTGAAACTGGTGAAAACAACTTTCCTTCTGAAGGCTCAATCGCAACTCCTTCACCTAATGCACCTGATGCAAATGCAGCATCATCAATATCTTGGAGCGGCTGAACAATACCATGAAAAGGACTAAAGATTACTTCATCATGGTTTGATGCAGCTATTTTATCAATTGTTTCAGCTGTTTCTGTAGATGTTTGCTTTTTAGTAAACCCGAATAAGTAAGTAAGAATAAAACCTAATATTAAAGAGACAACCATCGCAACAATTGCTCCCCAAAATCCAGCTGTAATCCCATCTTTCGGGCTAATGAATGTTGGAAGCGCAAATATACCAAGTCCACCTGTCATATAACTTTGTGTACCGAATACGCCAAGTATTGCGCCGCCAATTCCTCCTGCAATACAGCTCATAATAAACGGCTTTTTAAGAGGAAGTGTAATACCATAAATTGCCGGCTCTGTAACACCGAAAATACCTGAAATAAAAGCTGGAATACTAAGTGTTTTTAATTTTTGTTCTTTCGTTTTCATCCAAACGCCAAGTACAGCTCCAATTTGAGCGAATGAAGCAGCAAATATAAGCGCTAGTATCGGATCGATACCGTGCACTGCTAAATTATTAAAGCCAATCGGAACAATTCCCCAATGAAGACCGAAAATAACAAGTACTTGCCAGAAAGCACCCAGTAGTACTCCTGCTACTAACGGGCTTAAATTATAAATCCAAAGTGTGGCCTGTCCTAAAAACTGTCCTGCCCACGTCGCAATTGGGCCAATAACGAGAAATGTAACTGGTACAACGATTAATAATGTAAAGAATGGTACTAAAAATGTTTTCACAACATCCGGAATAACTTTCTTTAAAGACCTTTCTACTTTCGCTCCAAAATAAGCAGCGAGAATAATTGGAATAACAGATGATGCATAACTCATTAATATAACTGGTATTCCTAAAAACGTAATATGAATTGGTGATTCAAACATCGTTCCTGCAAATAACGTAAATAATGGCTCACTTGCCTTTAAACCTGATAAAGCCGGATAAACTAAAGCTCCCCCAATTGCCATACCAATGAATGGTGATCCTCCAAATTTCTTACTTGCTGTATATCCTAAGAAGATTGGGAAGAAATAAAATAACGAATCGCCAACTGCATTTAATATTTGATACGTTCCTGATTGAGTACTTAACCAACCTAACGCTACAAATAAAGCATTAAATCCTTTAATCATCCCTGTTGCCGCTAATACTCCTAAAATAGGAGTAAAGATACTAGAAAGAATATCTATAAGACTACTCTTCTTCTTCTCACTAGTAGCTTCTTCCTCTGTTTCTTGAAACCCTCCAGCCGAAACGACCGCTTTATACACATCAGACACATGGTTACCAATAACAACTTGATATTGTCCACCGCTTTTCATAACAGTCACAACGTCTTCCATATTTTTCAGTATCTCTGTATTTGCTTTCCCCTCATCTTTTAACTGAAACCGTAAACGCGTTATACAATGTACAACACTATTTATATTTTCTCTTCCACCAACATTTTTCAGTATGTCTTTTGCCAATTGTTCATACTTCATAGTAGTTCTCCCTCCTTACAATCATTCCATTTATCATTTTTATAAAAGAAAAAACCTAAACTAACCCTAACGCGTGATACATACGAATCACTCCATTAGAAGTCAATTTAGGTTTTGCCTGCCAACCAGTAACAATCCCGTTTGTAATTTAATTAGATAATTCATTACGCTTCGTTACACGATGGATATGCAACGTTAAATACACTTTTTCATCTTTTGAAAGATGAGTATTATGTGCTTTCCGTAAATACGCTTCTATCTTTTCTGTACAACAATATGCCTCACCGTACTTACTTTTCACTTGCTCAAATAAAAAATCATCCTCAGTTGAATTCAATTCCTTCTGCATTAAACGTTGGGCAAAATATCGTAAATGCGTTACAAACCGACTATAATTAAATGAATTTTCATCTAAGTTCATCTTATAGTGGTACTTTACAACATTTAAAATATCTTGGACGATTTTCGTCATCGCCATCGTTTGCTGCATCGCCGGCTCTCCTTGCTGCGCATTAACGAAATGTAGTGCAATTGACCCTGCTTCATCTTCAGAAAGTCTAAACCCAGTCTCTTCTTCAATAATGTTCAAAGCTTGTAGACCGATTTCAAACTCTTTCTGATAGAACCTCTTAATTTCCCAAAGCAAAGTATTTCTGAGATCCATTCCTTCCTTATGCCGCGTTAAGGCGAAACTTAAGTGATCCGTTAATGTAAGATAAATATAATCACTGAAAGCTCCCGGCAAAACCGTTTTAGCAAACTGAATAATTCTCTCTGTAATTTCTAAATTCTGCACAGGAATTTCAGTTAACAATCTAGCCAGTTTCTCTGATAATTCTTTTGTTTCTAAAACAAAGGTTTTTTCTATCTTAGATTCATCAATTGTATCGCCTACTTTTTTCTGAAATCCCAAACCTCTGCCCATAAGTACAATTTCCGTCTCATCATCCTTCGTCGTACAAACAACATTGTTATTTAAAATTTTGTGGATCTTCATATTGTTCCACCTTCTTTTTCTTATAAAGTCACAAAAGGTAATAAAAAAACCTAAACTGATTCCCAAAAACTACACATGTAGTCCCTTTGGATCAATTTAGGTTTTGCCTGCCGAACAGTAACAATCCTTTTACTTATTAACTTAACTTTATTATACACAACAAGTAAGCGTTTGCAATAACAAATTATTGAACATTTTTTTACAAGGGAAAACAAGTATATAATAATTTTTCAGTTTTTTCTTAAATTCCATAAAGGACTTCCCTTTCTTAATCCATATACTACACCAAATGTACGATTCTGAATAATTAAACATAATCATTACACAAATTCCATATAGACCCATTATTGGTTAAAATGTTATGATTGAATCACCCTACATAGTTACTCATAGTCAGACTGAGAAACTAACGTCTTATTAAGCAATGCGCATAACTCAAATAAAAAAGACACTTTACAGTGTCTTTTTTATTTACATCCTATTCATTATCTTTTCATAGGAATTCTCTCTTTTATACACAAAATCTAACAAACAACAAAGGAGACTACCAAATGGAAAATTTTATTGCAAGAGAACTGCGTTACATACGTGTATGCCTTATCATTTTGATCATTGCCGTTGCATTCTGGGACCGTGAAAAAGTTGTGGAAATCACTGATCATGGTAGCGATCCTACCTCAAACATCAGCAATATGACCCAAATCGGTGAGAATACATTTGCATACAAAGACGAATATAATAAAATTAAAATATTTAAGTTTAACCCAGATACAAACAATATATCACTCATTAAAGAGTTTAGTGCTGAGGAATATTACTCAGATACAGCTAAATGAAGTAATATGAGCTACCAGAGAATTTAAAAAAGTATAATGATCAAAGCCTTCAGCCATAATTAAGACTAAAGGCTTTTTTGTATATAAGTAAATGAAAAAGGAGCTAACCTTATGGAGCATAATAAAAATGGAATACTCGCTTTAATTGTTTTGTTTTTAGGACTGGCATTTTTTGTTATTGGCATGGTTTATCATTTATGGGGATCAGTTTAAAAATAAATACTGATTCATTTCAGAAAAAAGTACTCGCATGAGTACTTTTTTCTTAAGATGTAATGTAAAAACGTTCTAAAGTTAATTACATACATACAATTATCAATGACGGTTATATAACCGAGAAGATTATAGATTATCAATTTAACAATCTACATTTATATGATATGAAGGGAGAGTAAAACAAATAACAGACAACTAAAATATGCAATTAGATATCATAAAATTTATATATATAAAATTTTTATAGAATTCCTGATTATTAAATGCTATACTAAAACAGGAATCGACAATTGTTATTTTCTTCTTATTTTTAAAGCACTAGGATATACCTTATTAACTCATTTGGATTGTATAAGAAAAGAAGACATCTTAATTGATGTCTTCTTTTCTTATGCTTTTATTAATCCTTTTGAGTAAAATCTTTCTCCATATAGTTTAATTAAATTTCATGAAACTGCTAATTCTTTCTGTAATTTGCTTTACACCAAAAAGACGAAGTCTGATTGAAGACTTCGTCTTTTTGGTGTATATAATACGAAACGTTTCTGTCCCTCTAATTGTACGAGGAACTTCATTAACTGTATCTTTTATTATCAACAATTTCTTTCTTACTATCACAAAAAACAATAATGTTCCCTACTATTATTAATCCAAAAGATACTACACACCAAATACAAATGGCTTTAATCTCAAATAGTTCTAAATAAGTTAAGTATAAAGAGAATGCTAGTCCTACTAATAACCAGTATTTAATTAATTTTATTACGTATACTTTTTTACCAAAGTAAGTAAATATGTGTAATAAGAGATAATATAGTATACCTAGTACAGATATAGGAATTCCTTTAATTTGAGCATATGAACTACTATTTACCTTTAGACAATCACCAACTGGACAAAAGAAGCTACTTGATAAATGAGAGATATATAAATAAACCGAAAGACAAAATCCCAATATAGAGATTACTTGAATGGATATACTTTGGACACGCTTACTCACTTTTTCTCAGCCTTTCTTAGCATCTCTTGTAACTCAGGTTCTTCAAATCCATTTGATCTTTTCTCAACTTCTCCCTTTTCATTAACTAAATAAAAAACAGGATAAATTTTCAAATTCATTTCTTCACTAATTTTGGAATCTGCTGATATTATAGGAAATTCAAATCCATTCTTTTGTTTAGTTTGAGCATATTCATTTTTATCGCCTTGCCCTATCATAATAAAGTTAGTTTTTGGATGCTCGTTCTTTAAATTTTTAAGAACTGGATAAGTTTTTTGACATACTTCACAATCTACTTTACCCACCATTAAAACATACTTTTCCCCCTTAAATTTCTCCAAAGAAGTTGTCTCACCATTAACTTCTGTCCCTGTAATTAAGGGCATTTCCTCTCCCTCATTTATACCACCAAAATCCACAAATATTTCCAATGCCGCTTTTGGATTGGTTACAGCCCATATACCACCTCCAGCAACTAAAAATAGCGTAATCAATAGAATCCATTTTATATATTTCCTCATATCATTACCCCCATATTTTCTTTCTGTAATTGAGCATTATATAATTTTTCATAGGAACCTTTTAAATTCATTAACTGTTCGTGTGTGCCCCTCTCGATCACTTTCCCTTGATCTACAACTAAAATTGTATCCGCACGCAGAACTGTACTTAATCGATGGGCAATTTCAATAACCTTTCAAAGAATCTACTCATTAAATTCCAATCTAAACGGGTTTGTAATTTCACAAGTGTTCTTGCCCTCAATAGTGAAAAAACGAATTGAATTACGGCTAATATTCCTATTGCTATTGCTAATAAATCCATGTAAGCATCATTTCCACCAGGCGTAATGACATTATCAACAATAAATTGTACAAACATTGGCGTAGCAATAGCCAATATTTGTACCCACAGTGAAAATACAACGATTGAACTAACTAACCATGGCTCATTCCATAAAAATCGAAAATTCTAATGCAAGTTGTGAAAGCAAAGTTGAACTACATAAAAATAGAGCAAGGTATACGAATGGAATATTGCGTTTTTTACTCACGAATCTTTATATATTAACCCTTAAACTGAATGTAGTAATAATTTGAAAGGAGAAAGTATGATGAATGCATTAGTGTCTGCAAAAAATGTGACAAAGATTTATAACACGAATCAATTACCAGGACTTAATAAAGTGTCTTTTGATATTAAAGCGGGTGAGTTTGTAGGTATTATGGGGGCCTCTGGATCTGGAAAAACGACTTTATTAAATATCTTATCCACCATCGATACACCTACAGATGGTGATGTTTTTATAAACGGAGTCAATATCCAAACTCTTAACAATAATAAATCTGCAGATTTTAGGAAGGATTATTTAGGTTTTATTTTTCAGGAGTATTTCCTACTTGATAGTTTAACAGTAAAGGAAAATATTGCTGTTCCACTTACCCTGTTAAAAAAATCCCCAAAGGAAATTGAATCAACAATAGAAAATTTAGCAAAGCGTTTTGGGATATTTGAACAATTAGAAAAATATCCCAGTCAACTTTCTGGTGGGCAAAAACAAAGGGTTGCAGCAGCAAGAGCTCTTGCAAAGCAGCCAAGTATCTTATTTGCAGATGAACCAACAGGCGCGTTAGATTCAAATTCTGCAACAGAACTACTCCAAAAATTAAAAGAGGTAAACGAGGAACTTCAAACTACAATTTTAATGGTAACTCATGATGCCTATGCAGCAAGTTTTTCAAGTAGGATCTTAATATTCAAGGATGGAAATATTATAAAAGAATTAAGAAAAAATAAACAAAATAGAAAAGAATTTTTTGAAGAGATTTTAAAAGAAATCTCTAAAATTGATGAAAATCGATATAACTAGGAGTATGAAAGGAAGGCAGGACTGTGGGATTATTTACAATAGCAAAAAAGAATTTAAAAAATAATTTTTCTTTCTATTCATTCTATTTCATATCAGTAGCTTTTGTATTGATGGTGTTTTTCTCCTTTATCTCTTTTTCCATGAACGACATTGTCATGGAAAAAATTTCGTCTGATGGTAGAGTAGAAACAATGTCCAAAACGGTGGCAATCTTTGTTATGGCATTTGTACTATTCTATATGTCATACTCCAATACTTTCTTTATGAAAAAAAGAATGAAAGAACTTGGAATTTATTCACTTTTAGGATACCGAAAGTCAACAATGCTAAAACTGTTAACTTTTGAAAATATTATAATTTGTCTTGCTGCTCTTCTTGTAGGAATCACTTTTGGTTCTATTGCTCATAAAGGAATTGTGGAAGCGATAATTAAATTACTAAAATTACAAATCGATACTTCTAAAGTACCACTTATTAATCTTGATGCAGTACTATTCACTTTTGTTTTTATTTTTGCTGTTCTTTCTGTGCTATCTTTATCAAACTGGATTATTCTTCGAAAGAGTTCTTTACTAACTTTAGTCCGCATGGAAAAGAAAGAAGAAAAGAAAGTGAAAATTAATACAACTTTTTCGTTACTAGGATTATTTTTGATTTTAATCGGTTATTACTTAGCTATAGATATTACAAGAGGAATTAAATCCTTATGGAAAACAATTGGGTTTTCACCAATCGCTCTTCTAACAATGTTAAGTGTAATACTAGGGACGATCTTCTTTATTCATTCTTTTTTACCATATGCTATTCAAAAGCTGAAGAAAAATAAAACATGGTTTTATAAGGAATCAAATATTATTATCATTCCAAACTTTATATTTAAAATCCGTTCAAAGGCAAAAACTTTAATTTTGTTAACCTTATTAACCGCAGGAACTTTAGCAATATTTAGTTCTACTCTACTGACACTTTACTATCCAGTTGCCGCTACAGAACGTATCGTGCCATCAGCTATTGAGTTTCCTTTGGAAGATAAAGAATTAACTAATAAAGCAATAAAAACTGTACAAGATACTTTTGGTAAAGAAAATACAAAATATACAGAAACAACCATTATCTATGGGAAATCTAATTCTACAAATTTACCTAAAGAATATAGTATAAAGAAGGAACACGGATTTGATCTTATCTCCGAGTCGGCTTACAGGAAGTTAATACATATTCAGGATAAAAACGTAGAATTTGATAATTTAGCTAAAAATGAAAGCATCCTAGTAAAATATCGACCTGAAAAAGAAAATATAGATAAAGGGAAAATATATACTTTAAACTTAGCACCTACAACTAACGTAGATGTAAAAATAAAAGAGACTACATTACTTAATCCAATTGGCTTTGCAAATAGTGTAGGAACGCTTATTATTTCGGATCAACTTTATAAAGAAATAAAAACTCTAGGACTTACAGAAAAAACCATAATAAGTTTTAATGGCGTAGATATGAGGGATAACAAAGAAGTTTATGAAAACTTAGCTCCACTGTTTAAAGATAATATTTATTTTACAAGTAGTTACCAAAAAAATGATTATATTATTCAGCAGAATAGTTCAACATTCTTGCTCATCAGCTTTGTTACTATCATCTTTTTTATTGCAACAGGCAGTATCCTTTATTTTCATAACCTTTCAAGTACGATGGCAAATAAAAGTGAATTTATAATACTAGAAAGAATGGGATATAACAAGAAAAAGATAAAAAGAATAATAAGCAAAGAAATCTTCACATTATTTAGTATACCCTACGTATTAGGATTAACACATAGTATTTTTGCATTAATAGCCTATAAAACAGCTTTAATGGATGATCTATTAGGGAAAAGCAGTGCCTTTATATTACCTATTCTTCTTGCAGTAATTATTTTCACTGTTGTTTATATCATTTATTATTTGTTAACAAAAAGAGCATGTTATAAAATTATATTTAATAATAAAAATTAAAAAATCTACAGATAAAGCTGGTGATAGGCAACAAACATCAGCTTTATCTGTATTTAATCTAGTAAAGGCAAGTGAGTTTATGAAAAAATACTATGAACAAAAACAAATTTTGATTTTAATTAATCAACTTTGTATGATTATTTTTTTATGTTACGAATTTTCAACAAATACTATTGCAGGAACAGCAAAATTACTCCCGTTAATGCTTATAACGATAATGTCCATTTATGGTGCATATATCAGCTTTGTAAACTTAAAAAACAATAACACGTTATCACAATTTTCTAATTTGATATTTTTCTCTTCATGGCAGTTTTTACTTACTCTTCACGAAGAACCAATTTTTCAAACACTTAGTATGCTGCTCAGTGTATTAATTTTATATCAAATCGTCCAATTTTTACTCCTGTTCTTTTTTCAAAATTCTACCTATGATTATAAAAAAGAAAAAGATTGGATTTTACAAATTATATGTCTATTAACATTGGTTGCGAACTTGATAAGCGATAGGATATTTGCCATTCTATATTCATTTCAATGGCTTATTAGTTTTAGTTGCATTATTTTTCTGTTTCTTCAGCATCGAAAACGAATTAATTTTGTCTTTAAAAGTGAAAAAAAGCACTTGCTCAAGTCCGTTACTGTTCTTATTTTCCCCTTTATTTCATATGCTGTGTTCTTTGCAGAGCGTCCGGAATATTTAAGTAACTTAGGCTGGTATATTATAATTTTGTTACCTTTATTTAGTATTCATGCAATAGCTTTTAAAAACCATATATCTATGAGAAAATATTTTCTTTTAAAAAAAAATAAAATTGCTTTAATGTTTTTATGTTTCCTTATTTTCATTAGTTCACTCGGAGTATTATTTAAATTTAATATGATTACCTATTTTATCATTATACATACAATTATTTGGTTCATTGAACTTTATTTCACATTATTATTCCAAGACACAAAAAACACCATCTCGAACTTAAATACAGAGGAACTAAAAACTTTACCAAAAAATACTTATGTTCATAATCTTATCCAAATAGCTAAAGAAGAGAAATTAAAAAGTAGCTTTTCTGATTATTTACATGATGAGATACTACAAGACATATTAGCTGTTAAAAATATGATGAATAAATCTAGTAAAAAAGAAATTCATGAAATGATAGTAGAAACACTAGATAATTTAAACCACTCAATACGCATGCAAATGCAAGAATATCATCCAACTCTATTAAAAACACTCACATTAAAAGAAAACTATAGCAATTTACTTGAAATGATACAACAAAAATATAAAATGAAAAACATTGATATATCCTTTAAGTGTAATGAGGATTTGTTTTTAGTTGAACCCTATCATCTTGTTGTATACCGAATTTTAAAAGAATTGGTAACGAATGCATTTAAACATTCACAATGCTCAAAGTTAATGTTGAATTTGACACAAGAGAATGACGAAATCAAACTTGTAGTAAAAGATAATGGAAAAGGTCTATCACCTACTCAAACCAGTATGCTTATTGAGCATAGAGGATTGAATTCAATTAAAGAACAACTATTTTTATTAAACGGTAAAATGACAATTTCAGATTGTGCCCCTTCTGGTTTATGCATTACTATTCTTATTCCCATGAAAGGAGACGATTCCTATAAACATTTTATTAATAGATGACCATGCTTTATTTGCAAAAAGCTTAGAGATAGCTCTGGAGGATTATCCCGAAATAGATCAATTCCATTCATTACAAAATATTGAAAATGTCATTACAATTATCAATGAATTTAAACCAGACATCACCTTACTAGATATAAATTTAAGTAACATCAGTAGTGAAGATGGTTTAGAGGTAGCAAAAATTATTTTAGATAGTAAATGTGATACAAAAATAGTTATATTGACAGGTTATGATTTACCTGTTTACCAGTATGAAGCTCAAAAACTAGGTGTAAGTGGTTTTATTAATAAAAACATTTTACCAGAAGCATTATTGCAAATATTAAATGAAATTAATAAGGGCGCATATCACTTTCCAATATCTACAGAAAATGTAGAGGAATTGACCAATAGCGAAAAACAAATTTTACAATTACTATGCGATGGCTATAAGCGTAAAGAAATAGCTTCTATGTTATATGCTAGTGAACGTACAATTTCCAATCATATTCAACATGTATTTGATAAATTAAATGTTTCATCCTCTTTAGAGGCTGTCACTAAGGGAATAAAATTGGGATATATTCAGCCTAATTATTAAAAGTATTGTAAAGTAAATCTTAGTGACAATTATAAATTTTATTTTTTAAAATTTATCTCAATACTTTTTGCTAACACCCCTGTGTTATGCTGTTTCGCTTACTATTGAATAATAGTTAAAGTTTGATATAACTAAAAAATGTAAAAAGACATCTTTCACTCGTAAAGATGTCTTTTTACATTAACCTACAACTACATATCTTCCTAATTCTCGCTCTGTAAAACCCCCGTTGCTTCTACTCCCTTTTTCTGTTCTTTTAAAAATAGCGATATGATAAAAGCAACAACGATAAAGATTAATCCAAGTGTAAATGCACCTTGGAATCCTGATGTTAAACCGTTTAACTTCTCTACTGGATCCATTGGATTTGCGGAGCTTTCCATATACTGAATTGTTCCTAAAGACATTTTCGAAATAAATATAGCCGTACCAACTGCGCCAGCTACTTGCTGTAACGTATTAAACAGTGCTGTTCCGTGCGGATATAGCTCTGGTGTTAGTTGATTTAAACCGTATGTTTGTGCTGTCATCACAAACATGAGTCCAACCATTAATACGCTATGCATGAAAATAATTTGTAGCATTGATGTGTCAGGAGTAAGGCCTTTAAATAAGAACATTGCAATCCCTACTAACACGATGCCGGGAATGATAATAACTTTTGGGCTAAATTTATCAAATAGTTTACCTGCAATCGGTCCCATTATGGCACTAATAATACTTCCTGGAAGCATTATAACTCCTGATTTAAAGGCTGTAACAAGTAAAACTGTTTGCAAGAACATCGGTAATAAAGTCATCGTTGAAAATAGATTGTTTTTCTGTATAATTTCCGAGTAAATATGAACATGTAAGTAGATCCACATTCCCATTGATAATGAGTATCCTTTTACAAAAAAGCTCCATTGCTGAAGCACTCAAAAAATAATATAAGTAAATGAATTAAAACAAATAACAGACAACTAAAATATACAATTAAATATTATAAAATTTATATATACAATATTACATAGAATTCCTTATTATTAAATGCTATACTAAAACAGGAGTCGACAATTGTTATTTTCTTCTTATTTTTAAAGCACTAGGATATACCTTATTAACTCATTTGGATTGTATAAGAAAAGAAGATATCTTAATTGATGTCTTCTTTTCTTATGCTTTTATTAATCCTTTTGAGTAGATGCTCTCCAATCACGAAAAGATGTTGGGCGTCCAGAATAAGCTCTTTGCTTTGTAGCAGTTTGTTTTTCTTCAAGAATAGTCAATGCTGTTTGCATTTTCTCCAGCTGTTCTCTCAAAGCCTGCTGTTCAATCTTTAAATCCGTAAGTAAACGTAAAATCATCTCAGAATTAGCCATAAAGATCTCCCTTCTCCCAATTCACAGAATAAAATACAATATGTAAACAACATAGCACCGTGACAAAAACAAGACCATCAATTCTCTTAAAATACCGAGTGCTTTTATTTTTTCAAAAGGACCTGCTCAATTAATCCGTAAAAACATAAAGTGAATTAAATCCATTAACGTACATGTGTGACCTTAAGTTTTTCTCTTTATGAAAGGAGGGGTTGATATGGGCTATGGCGGTAGTTGTGGTGGAGGCTGTGGTTTTGGTGGTGGATTCGCCTTACTTGTTGTACTCTTTATCTTATTAATCATAGTTGGAGCTAGCTGTTGTGGCGGCGGATTCGGCTGCTAAGGAAGGGCACTCATGAGAGTGTCTTTTTTTATTTCTCAATATGCAACTAACATATATGTGTTACTATCAAAGTGCGAGATTCCCAAAGCGTAATATAGTAGTTTACCAACTATAAAAGCCACTGTCATAAGAAAGCAGTAGGCTTTTATTTTTTGTCTGACAAGATTAGAAAAAGGATCACTTTTTCCACCTAATATTTATTGTTATTTCCCCTCGGTAACATTTAAATTACACATTTTAAAATTGACACAGCATCTCATTCACCATATACTGTCATTAACAGTATACTGTTAACGACAGTATACATTCAAAAATTACCTTGAGGAGGTATATCCATGAAACATACAGGCAGACATACAGGTGCATTTCTTTTGTTATTTTTAGCAGAGGGAGATAACTATGGCGGGCAACTATTACAGAAATGCGAAGAAGAACTTCCGGTCAATCCAATCGATAGTGCGATCCTATACCGCACGCTGAAAAAATTAGAAAACGAAGGCGCTATTGAATCTTATTTAAATGCATCCGTTCAAGATAAGCCGAGAAAGATGTACAAAATAACTACAGCAGGAAAAGAACAGTTGGCAGATTTCCAAATGGATATTGAAGAAAAAATGAAAAACTTATCATTTTTCTTAGACAAATATAAAGACTTAAAGGAATCCGATCATGATTAATGGTCTTATCCTTTACACTCTCGCCATTATTCTTACAGGGATTTCTTTTATGAAGGATCGTAAAAAAACGAAAGATGCTCTATTTAAGTCATGGAAAATGTTCCGAAACCTTCTACCTGCCATGCTCTCTATTATGCTTTTCGTCGGACTATCACTTTCAATATTAACGCCATCCTTCATCTCTTCCATCATTGGAGAAAAGTCTGGATTTCTAGGTATTGTTTATTCAGCACTACTTGGCTCCGTTGCACTCATTCCAAGCTTTGTCGTGTTTCCTCTTGGAAATACGTTAGTACAACATGGTGCGGGCCTCCCTCAAGTTGCGGCACTCATGTCTACATTAATGTCAGTAGGAATTACAACCTTGCCGATGGAGCAAAAGATATTCGGACGAAGTTTTGCTTACGCTCGTAATGCATCTGCATTACTCATGTCACTCCTATTCTCATATATCATTTGGGTGGTGATGGTATGAATGAACTAAAAAGATATCGTTTCTTTTTCATTTTGCTAATTGGGCTCATCGTATTAACTTTTATAAACCAATCTTTAGGATGGAGCGCATTACAATTAACAGGGAATAGTATTTTAGATATGCTATTTCTACTACCCCCTGTCCTAGTATTTGTAGGATTACTTGATCAGTGGGTGAAGAAAGAGACCCTAATTAAATATATGGGAGAAAAATCCGGTATATATGGAATCTTATTCTCTCTATTACTAGGAGGAATTGCAGCCGGCCCACTCTACGTCGCTTTTCCAATTGCAGCACTACTATTAAAAAAAGGCGCAAGTATTAGATATATCGTATTTTTCTTAGGCGTTTGGACAACTGCGAAATTACCAATTATGGTGTATGAATTTTCTTCATTCGGAGCTACATTTACACTCATTCACATTTGCTTCGGTCTATTGTTCTTCTATGTAATGGGCATCATTTTTGAGAAATTTTATGATCAGCGGCAACTGTTGCAGTATGATATAACGAAAGAAATGTAAAAAGACATCTTTCCCTCAAAAAGATGTCTTTTTATATGAACCTTAATTTTCGTTCTGTAAAACCCTCGTTGCTTTTACTCCCTTTTCCTCTTCTTTTAAGAACAACGATACGATAAAAGCAACAACGATAAAGATTAATCCAAGTGTAAATGCACCTTGGAAGCCGGATGTTAAACCGTTTAACTTCTCTACTGGATCCATTGGATTTGCGGAGCTTTCCATATACTGAGTTGTTCCTGAAGACATTTTCGAAATAAATATAGCCGTACCAACTGCGCCAGCTACTTGCTGTAACGTATTAAACAGTGCTGTTCC
>NZ_MAOI01000122.1 GCF_001884235.1 Bacillus paramycoides
AATCTGGTGTTAATTGATTTAAACCGTATGTTTGTGCTGTCATTACAAACATGAGTCCAACCATTAATACGCTATGCATAATAATAATTTGTAGCATTGATGTGTCAGGAGTAAGGCCTTTAAATAAGAACATTGCAATCCCTACTAACACGATGCCGGGAATGATAATAACTTTCGGACTAAATTTATCAAATAGTTTACCTGCAATCGGTCCCATTATGGCACTAATAATACTACCTGGAAGCATTATTACTCCTGATTTAAAGGCTGTAACAAGTAAAACTGTTTGCAAGAACATCGGTAATAAAGTCATCGTTGAAAATAGCGACATCATAACAATCACGATTAGTCCAACCGATAACGTAAACATCGGAACTTTAAATGCGCGTAATTCTAAAATTGGATTCTCTATTTTTAATTGGCGAACAACAAAAATGGATAGTGATATAAGCCCAACAATTAAAGAGCAATACACTTTCGCATCTGACCATCCTAAATCACCTGATGCACTAAAGCTATACACAATACCACCGAATCCTAATGTCGATAAAAGAATGGATGGATAATCAACTTTTGGCCTTGTTAACTCTGTCACATTTTGAATGTACTTCATCCCAATTACAATGGAAATGATTACGATAGGAATAACAATGTAGAATAACCAGCGCCAGTTAAGTGAATCAACGATTATTCCTGATAATGTAGGACCAATTGCTGGAGCGGACATCATAACAAGTGCGATTAAGCCCATTGTGGCACCACGTTTTTCAGGTGGACAAATAATTAAAATCGTATTCATTAATAACGGTGAAATTAACCCCGTAGCTACTGCTTGGACAATACGGCCGACTAATAAAACAGAAAATGTCGGTGCGAATCCCGCAATTAATGTACCAACTAAAAATGTTACCATAGCGATCAAGAACATCTGTCTCGTTGTGAGCCATTGCTGAAGTAATGCTGTAATCGGCACTAAAACCCCAACAACTAACATGTAAGCTGTAGAAAGCCATTGAATTGTTGAAGCTGTTACATCAAATTCTTTCATTAATACGGTTAATGCATTACCAAGTAATGTTTCGTTTAATAATGCAACCATTGCCCCTAAAAGTAATGCAATTAAAATGGGGGCATGTTTCATATTAGAAGTATCAACTTTGCCACTTGTAGGGCTCTTAGTTGTCATATTCATTTCGTAATTCTCCTCCTGTTTTTTACTTAAAAAATTTTATATACACCGGAACACATGTAATATAATATACATATGTAGATTAAAAAGGGAGAATCAATTTTCAGCCATTGTATATTTAATCTACAAAAAAGGAGAATTGTAGATGAACGATAGTGAAAAACAACTTGATTTACGTATTAGACGTACACATAAATTACTATGGGATTCCTTATTTGAATTAATGACACAATCAAAACAGAAATATAGTTCCATCACGATTAACCAAATTTGTGATCGTGCGATGGTACATCGAACAACATTTTACAAGCATTTTGAAGATAAAGATGCTTTATTAGCATTTGGATTTAAACGATATGGCGAGATGATTGCTGAAATACCGCTTTTAGATCGATTAAGTAAGCCATTTCAAGTGATGGAACAATTTCTGCATCATGAAGAAATCGGAAAAATATTAGAATCGCAAATGTCTGACGAACAATTTATTAACCGTATACATTATTTAAGCCATGGGACAAGAAAGCAGGAAACGGAAGCATTAAATCAACTGTGTAAAAATCATACGATGCCAAATGATTTAATCATTGAATTTTATTCAGGAGTAATCACATCATTAAGCGCGTGGTGGTTTCAAAACGGAAGAGAAATTTCTGCGGCAGAAATGGATAAACACTTCCATCAACTCATTAATCGAAATATTTTTCAGTTTGAAAAGGAGTAATTTCACCAATAAAAAAAGCCCATATGAAATGGGCTTTTTTACATACTATTTATTCTCTTTTAACTTCTCTAACTCCCGCTGTACTTCTTCTTGCAAATTTTGATCTAACACTTCTTGCTGATTTGGAGACTTCAAATTGTAAAAATAGTTACTAGCAGCTGTTTCTGCTTCTAGTTTTTGCACATAAGATTCAATGCGCGCAAAGCCTTTTGCTGAGCTTTCTGTATGGAACGAATCAATCGCTCTGTTGCTTTCTTTTATCGCTTGCGCTGCATTTAACCGCGAAACAAGAACTAGTTCTTTATATTGCAACTCTCCATATTTCTTTTGCAGTTTATCAATTTGTTCATAAAGCGTCGCTGTTTGCTCTTTTGTTATTTCGTACTGCTTACGATACAGTTCCGCTTTTTTCTCATTCACAATTTTTTCTTGCAGGGCTAACTGTGCCATTTGATCTTCTTCGCGTGATACTGCAAGTTCAGCTTGGCGAGTTCTCTTCACAATAAGAGCATCCGTTTCTGAAATTAATGCTTCATATTTCTTTTCTAAATAATATTGATGCGAAAGTGCTTTTTCAGCCTTCGTAATTTGCTGTTCTGTTTCGCGAAGATATTGCTTTAACATATTAGTAGGTTTTTCTAGCTTATCTAACGTTTGATGCACATCCGCTACCACAATATTTTTAATACGTTTTAAAATACCCATTATTACTTCTCCTCCTTACGAATATTGCGTTCCCATTGATCTAAAATATCTACTTGTTTTTGTACTTGAAAGTCGCTGTATAAATCTATATCAGTTGCCATTCTTTTTTCTTTTAATTTTTTATATGCCCAAACAATCGTTGCAACAAATGCAAGCATCGGAAGGACCGGTAATAAACCAATAACTAGGAGCAATATGCCTGTCCACTTTTTAACCATATTCCCTTCAGACTTACGAAGCATGAACCAGCCGAAAAGAACAAATCCAAACGCTAACAGGAATGGTATGAAGAATAAACCTTCAAACTCTTTTTCATGGTGTTTTTCATGATGCTGATTTCGCTCAAAGTTATTAAACTTTTCTTTTTGTGTAACGAAAGCTTCTCTTTCTTTATCGTGAGAAACAGTATACGCCGCTTGCTTATGCTTCTCATGATCCCACCTGTCAAACTTCATACTATGTAATCCAAACAATAGTAATGCCAGAAGTAACGGAAGGATCAAAATCCATTTTAACCAACGCAATTTTTTACGTTTATTCTTTTTCATCTGTTCACCACCATCTATCATTCGTTTTGAGATAAGTAAAAAATGTATTACCTCCCTTTATCTTTGATACATATGAGTGTAAAACTTAGACGTGAGAAGAGGATGAAAGGAAAATGATGAATATATGAGAAATATATAAGAAATTTCTCATAATTATTTCAAAACTAAAGAACCCAACTTCTCCATATAAAATAGAGAAATTGGGTTCTTTTTCATTATTTCTATTCACTTTAGAAACTCACATCTACTTTCTTAGCTACTTCTTCTATTTTATCCCGCATTAACGGGCAGTAAGACTCCCAACTTAAAATTTGGCGAATGCAAGGAAGTTAGTTGGGAGATCCACTGCCCGTAAAAGCCCGATTGGTTCAACTAATAATCAGTGGAGATGGAAAAAAACCCCACTGATTAAAGTTTCACTCTATCATCCACCTTCCACAAACCGCCCAAACTCCTTCAAAAATCTCAATTTAAAACTCCCTACAGGACCATTCCGATGCTTCGCCACATGAATCTCCGTCATCTCTTTCTGCACCGTTTCCTTATCGTAATAATCTTCACGATACATAAGCATAATCACATCCGCATCTTGCTCAATCTGTCCTGTCTCTCTTAAATCAGATAAAAGCGGGCGCTTATCTTGGCGTGACTCTACTGAACGAGACAATTGCGACAACGCTACTACACATACATTTAAATCACGAGCTAATAACTTAAGTTTACGTGAAATTTCACTTATCTCCTGAAATCGATTGCCCCTATACTTCGAATCGCCCGTAATGAGCTGCAAATAATCTACAATGACTAAAAGCTTTTTATCGCCATGCTTCCTCTTTAACTTACGAGCTTGCATCCAAATCTCCTGCACCGTTATGCCAGCCTTATCATAAATCTCAAGCGGCAATTCCCCAATCTCCGCAAACGCCTTACTCACCTTTTCCCAGTCCTCTATCGTAAAACGATGCTTCGGATTTTTTAGCCTGCCTCCTGACACTTCCCCTACGCAAGACGCCATTCTTTTTAACAATTGCTTACTACTCATCTCTAATGAAAACAATCCAACCGCTGATCCAGACTTCGCCGCATGCAAGGCAATATTTAACGCAAACGCCGTCTTTCCCATAGAAGGACGTGCACCAAGAACGACAAAATCACCTTCCTGCAAACCGCACGTCATCTTATTTAACGATTTATAACCAGTCTCAATGCCAGTATTCTCTTTCGTATCTTGATGAAGCTCCTCATACAACCCAACTAAAGCATCCTTCAAATCAAAATCACATACGTAGTCCTTTTCCTCTAACTCACAAAGTTCCGTAATCGTCTCACCAATAATTTTCTCATTCTTCTCCGCAATAAGACGCTCTCCCATCTTGTGCCCGAGAACGCCAGCCTGATACATTTTCCACGCACCTCGAACAAGCCCCTCATAATAAGAAAAGTTGGCAATCGTAGGCACACCCTCTATTAACCCTATAAAATACTCCATTCCCCCGATACTCTCCAAAAAATTTGGATTCATCCTGGAAACGAGCGTCACAAGATCAATTGGTTGCCCTTCATCTTCAATTTTTCGCATTAACCGAAATATAGACTTATGCACTGGCAAAGAAAAATAATGCTCCGTCAAACGACACTCCTTAATAAGCTCTCCTTCCATTAAAAGAGAACCTAATACCGTCTTTTCCGCCTCCACATTTTGAATACTCACGGTCGCCACCCGCGTTCCGTTAAGAACCGCTGCAACTCTTCCTCTGACGGCGCATTCTTCTCCCACTCTTCACACTTCGCCAAAAACTTCTCCGTCTCCCCAGTACTAACAGGCGACTCCTTCTGCCGAAACTTCGACGTCGCCTCCTCAACCTCAGAAACTTTCGTAAATCCCTTCCCGTGCCAATCTCGCAAAATCCCCTTCACATAAGCAATCGTCCGCTTATTATTTTCATAAGCAATTTGAAGAGCCTTAAGCACAAGCTCCTCCGACAAATCAACCATCCACTCACTCAGTTCCTCTGCCACATAAGGAGACAAACTACCGAAATGTTGCTCATAAAACGTGTACACTCTACTTCCCGTTTCCTCCTGGGTAACCTCCTCTTCTTCCTCAGCTTCACAAACAGGATCAGGATCAATATCAACAGCCAAATCACCAGGCATACCGAAATGTGCTAGAAGCATCGGAACATTCAGCTCCTCCTCTACGCACTTACGAAGAAACATATGTACAAACTCCTTATTCTTCACACCTTTAAGCTCACGAAGCACACACTTCTCCACATTCGTATTCGTCACAGGATTATAACGAAGCCAATTTAAAATAAATAACTCCTTCGTCTCCGCATCATAAAGAACCTTTCCATAATCAATGAAGCGCTGCACTAGCTTATCAACAGTCCCCCTGTTATACCCAGTCTCCATCTCAGCCAACCGCTTCGGAAACGGAAAAATCCCGCACTGCGTCGTCTTCGAACAAGTTAACAAATACACATAAAAATACCGCTCCTCCGGCGTCAAATCCAAAACAAAATCATCCTGCCAAAAATTCACCTGCACATTACGATACACCGCCATCAAAGTTCCTCCCGTCCCCATTCAAAAATGAAAATTTCCTCTTTGTACTATATATAGGAAGGAGGAATGGTTTTTTGGCGTGTTATTTTAAAATTTTTTTGACTACTACTACGATGTTTGTTCTTGTAGTTGTTTTTGTTTTGTTTTTTCTTAGTGATTTATTACTTGGTAGGGGCTTGCAAGGGGTATGGAAGGGGTATGAAAGGGGCTAGTTGTCGGTTACTTCGATTAGGAAGGTTCTGTTTTGGAAGCCGCCTCGTTCTGTTGCTTTCTTTTTACGGATTTTGTTGATTTCTTCTAGTGTTGTGCCTTCATGTTCGGCTAGGGCGTTTATTAGTTCTAGGAGGTCGGATAGTTCTTCGAGTTTGTGGGGTTTTGTTTTTGCTTCTAGGTATTCGGTTAGTTCTTCTTCTGTTTTCTTGCAGATTTCTTTTATGTATTCGTCTTCAGGTAGAATTTTTGTTGTGGGTGTTTTTCCGTTGCTTTTTATTATTTGTGGGATTTTGTCTCGGATTAGTTTGTTGTAGGTTGGCATGGGATTCCCCTCCATTAGATTTTTCTTCTATTATAATGGAAAAGCAGTTTAACTAGTTGTTAAACTGCTTTGTTGCTTCTTCTTATTAATATCAATCTTTTCTAACAAAATAAACGTTGCTACTGAGTCAATTCCATAGAACTTTAGTACACTTTTTCTACATCCTATCACCTGACTACTAATTGAGGCGACTAAAAACTATGAACTCAATCATATATAGAACTCCGTGTTACATCAAAAAACAATGTTTCAGGGATTTATGCATTATTACTTTTAATCATTTTCAAAATTCATTTCATACGCAAACTTCCTTAAAAACCCCACAGCTTTTATTCAAGAACTAGCTTTTAAAATAAAATTCTCTTCATTCATACAAATACTTTTATCATTCTAACACATTTTCTTAGCTTCATTGAATTTTTTATGGAGAAAATCTTTGTTTAACATAAAACAAGTTTCCTTCTTATCATCAAAAAATCTTTCATATACCCCTTTAATCTTACCTTTCGGCGCAATAACAAGCTTAAGTTCATTTTTAGGGCTTCTTGAAGCTGTAGGTAGTTTAGTAATATCTTTTGTTTCAATAGCTTCTTTTATCATGTTATAAGTTTTTCCAAATTCCTCTACTTCTTCTAAGGTAAAAGTAACCTTAAAAATTCTATCTAAAATCCTGTGACCATTACCCAATTTTTTACCATCTCTGTCTCCTAAATAGCCAATATATATAAACGTTACTTCTTCAAAAAATATCTTCCATTCGGATTTTTCCCATGGAGAGCTAAAATCAGAAAGTTTAAGCGTACTAAAAGTTGCTTTTTCGATTGGTCTGTTATTCCCTTCAATTGGAATGTTTTTTATAAGAAAGTTTGATTTGCTAAACACTTCATGTTTTTCGGGTAATTCTTTATCTTTTCCTACCACCCTATCTGATACCATCTTGCTAATATTGTAAGGTATTCTTTTAGTAGGATCATATTTTTTAAAATGGCTTAATATCTCCAATTGGCTCATACCCTTATAAGGTTTTAATTGCTTCCATATAAATTCTTCAGGTGCTACAAAATCCACAGATTTTTCGACTATTAACCTTTCTTCCACATGATTTTTTAAAATACCGCGGAAAAATGAATTTTTCAAGGAAAACGCCCTTGTAGGAGCAAAAACATCAGAATTTGGCTGCTCTGCGGTCTCTCCTTTTTGTCCTTTTGTAGCAGCTCCCAAAATAACAGAATCTCCTTCTGATAATTTATGAGCAAGTCCATCCATCACCTTTTGTTTAATTGTATAGAAATCATTTCGAATAATATCTTCATCCCTTGACATATTGTATAACTGAAAATCATGGATAACAAAGTCCTCATATGGTACATCCCTGATGTATTCATACCAAATAATTAACAGCTTTCGATTCTTAGAAATTACCTTACTAAATTCATACTCCTCATGAATAATATTATTATAATTAATTCTACTCAAGGAAATTCGTTCCTTTGCGGACCAGGATTCATCTTTAAGTCTATTAAATCCAGATACCTTTAATTCAATCCCTAGTTTACTAAAATCTGCCTCAGGGTGATTATTCAATTCATAACCATAGAAACCTGTTTCAACAACCTTACCTAACCTTCCTTTATCATTATTTTTTCCTTGCTGTAAAATTCCTTTTTTATCTATTTCTTTAAACGTTTTACCAATAATTCCTTTTGTATATTCTAATAATTGTTCCTCTGTTTCAAAAATCATATGCATTCCCTCCTACGAATTACTATTTGCTTAATCACTCTCAATTTATTCAGACTAATCCATAGACCATTTACAATTTTTTGTATCCATCAATAAATCTTTTCCCAAAAGTAACGAATGCTAATTTACATATACTCAGTACTGATTAATGTAATATTGATAGACATTTGACGCTATGAAATAACGCTATCATAAACTCTAATAATGATTAAATTTATTTACTAGGCTATAACACACATAATATTCACCAAATAAAATATATTTGGTGAGAATCAACTTCCACATCCCTCAAAGAATGAATTTTCCTAAAACAAAAGGACCGTTCTCTTACTTCTAATATGAAGTAAAAGAACCATCCTTTTTTCTTTATCTACTATTTATCGGTGGCACCTTCACAATATGATACATAGGTTTACTCAATGTTTGATTTCTTTGCATAAATTGCCCGAGCACAAGACATTGCCCTTTCTGCAACATCCGTAACTCTTCAGGTGTAGCATTTCCAATTCGGCTAGCTAATACGCGCACTTCACTTTCTGCCGGGTTAAAGTAAACTTTAGTCCCTGCATTATCAAGAATAGAAAGCTCATCCTTCGAAAAATTATTAAAGGTTTGTGTAGCAAACCATGCAGACCAACCAAATTTCCGTCCTTCGCGAAGTATTTTGGCTGAGGGTGAGCCATCTGAAAAATCGAGATTCTGCGCCTCATCTAAGACCACTGGAATTGGTTTATCCTTTGTTCCATTTTGCGTATAATACCATAAATCCCAAAGAATGAATTCAGTCATAAGTCTCTTAATCTCATCCTGGTCATATCCAGCTAGTTGAATAATTGTAATATTTCCTCCTGGAGAAAAGTATTCTTCCCATTGATTTCTAGACTCATAGTCAAACGGATCAATATCAACGAATTGGACGATTCGAGTAGTGATAGACGATAATACTGAATTTGCATATCCATCCAATTCTTCCAGAATTTCAAGCAAATGCTCCATTTTCATTTTATCATCATAGCGTTCGATACCACGCTTTACAGCCTCATAAAGGGCACTTTTTTGTTGTGGTCCAAAACTATTATAAACAGCTGCGAATACATCAACTACTCGCCGCGCTACCTCGGTCGGCTTTTCTTTCCCAACAACCCCAGCAACTTCCTTTTCACGTCGCAGGAATGGATTTATCGGGAACCCTTCATGATACACAATTCGTTCTCTAAATCGATTACCCACATCTTCTAAAAATACTGGATCCAACTGTGCACGAGTATAACTACTAGAATAATCAAGTACAACAGCGGATTGGTTAGTTCTTGATAAATCTCGTAATAAAGACTGAATAAAATAAGTTTTACCCTGTCCAGAACGTCCTCCAATTATGAGGTGACGATTGGATAATTGACTATCATAAAATTCCCAATAAATTTCTTGATTGTTTTCTATTCCTATTAATGGCTGATTACACGAAATAGTTTCTGATTTCCCGTGCATATTCACTGATGCCGATATATCGTAAAAATGTTTCTCTACTGTATTACCAGACTCTTTAACTTTTTCTCCGACTGCTACACTAGAAGTATGAATATCTTCAAGTTTACTGATATTAAGTTCTTTTTGGCCGATACTTCCCACGTTTTCGTTAAAAGATTCTAAGTGCTCTGCCGCAATCTCATTTTCCACATCCATTCTACTAGGAATAGAATATATTTTTTCAGGTTGTTCCTCGTAACTCACGGACAACTGCTTCATTGTTTTCGCTAAAGTATCATATCCACTTTGTTCAGGAAACTCTAACATAATAACTCCATGTCGTCGCTCTTTTACCTTCAATCGCGCCCCTTTTTTAAAAGAAATGAGAAGCCCTTGTCCATAATCAGCACGTAGCGTATTTACAATTTCAAACTTATCATTCAGTAAATCATTGATAACATCTGGCGTGAGGTTGTAATCTTTTTCAGGCCATACTTTGTTATATTTCATTTTAGCGGCATTATTGATAAAAAGCCTAGTGAAATAATTGCGGAGAAACTTAGCATCAAACGTATTTTGCCCAATTAATTGTTCATCTAATCGATTTTTTAATTCTTTAACTTGACTAATCCCCTTTTCAATAACACTCGAATCATTTAGACCTATTTTCACTTCAACAGGATACATATGAAGTTTCAATCCATCTTCAGTTTGTTCTAACCCCATCATTAGCAAGTCATCACTACAATTCCCACGTCTTCCAATCGTTTTCCCAGAAAAAATACCAGCTTTCTTGCTTAATTTGACACTCCCTGCTACCCGTACAATCTCCTCCATAGAGATAGGAACCCAAAGCACATCTGGTTTTTCAAAATAAAGTAATGCCTGTTTAATCGCAGATACGACGCTCATCTTTTCACGCTTATCATGTGCCCGTCCTTGTACAGCACGCAGGAGCCACTCTCCATTGAAAGTGTTAAACAACCGAATTACACCTTCAATATTTTCATCACAAACGTTTACCCTTTGTGATTTCAAAAAGTCACGAATTACATTAAAATATTGATTAGATTTATCCGTTACTGTAATTGCATCATAGCGATTGGAAGATGAATGCTGATCACTGTAATGAACAATCACAAGATTATCTGATGATTCTTGAAAATATTTCAAATCCAATACGGGATCTATAAAAGTCAACCAGTGAGATTGACTGTATATCGAAGATAGATATTCTTCATCTTCTGCACTAATATGCATTGCCAAGGAAATTCCTTTTGTATAGGGGTTTTGTCCTTTAGCTGTCATGTTTGCTGCAAGTTCATTCATTTTTATTGCAAACATTTCTAATATGGATTGATTTATATTACTTCCATCACCTGTTCCAAAACCTACCCGATATCCGCCATTATCGCTTTTGGATGATGTAACAGTCGTAAATAAGCCATTTAGATTTAAGCTACTTGGTGCATCCTTGACTAACTGCTTAACAACTTCCTCTTCTGTTTTCATTTTATAAAAGGTGATATGGCTATATTCCACTTTCTCAGAAATATGCCGTTTTGAGTAACGTAAAACCTGCTGAATCGTAAATAAAACATCCTCTGCTAGATAATCACCCATCGAAAAATTTATGCCAAGTCGATTAGAAATTTCTTCTGCATCCCCTATATCGTTAAGCTCATCAAATACACTATAACCATCCATATCCTGTCTATAGGAGACTACTTCGATTGGTCGTAATTCTGACAATTTATTCGTCTCCTTGATATGCTTTTTCAACCATTCAACGATTCCACTTAATATTTCTCTATCGTTAGGGATGTTAATAATATTTAGTAGCATTGGAGATTTTGAATCTAATGCAAATAAGTAATCATAGTGATCACAAAACTGGTCAAGTTTTTCCTTTACAACTTGAGCCAAATACGTATTGGTTTCTCCTACAGTCACTTTTTCACTAGGTAAAAAGGCATGCCATTCAGGCAATCGACTATCCATAGTAGGTTTGAATAATTTTCCTGAATAGGCCACAATATAAGGCAATGTATATACTGCATTCAATCTCTTCAGTATATTGACGTCAATTGTTTCACCTTTACATTCCTCCGTAATCTGTAATTGATAAGCTACATTCAACGGTGAGAAAGGCGTCATATATATTACTTGTTCATCTCTTGCACTTCCTAGATAAAATAAACCTCTTTCCTCATTTGTCATAATTTGTTTATCTGGAATGTTTTCGATTGCCTTTATATAAGATTTAACATAGACTTCTGCTTTTTCACGAATTAGGCCCGTATAATAAAGTAAAGATGGAATTGTTTCTGTTTGTTCAATCGCCTCTAAGAAATCGTCATATGCTTGTTCCACTTCCTCTGGCAGCTCCACTTGCTGTGGTACCAATGTGTTAAATTTAATCGTAGCCTGTCGAACTCGTTTTCTAAGCCAATCAAACTCCATTAAGAGAAATGGGCGATCTTCTTCAAATGTAACATATGGTAGATTATCAATCTCTACCCGTTTTACCTCTTGGTCTGTTAATAATGATCTTTGGATACTCTGTTTTCTTTCCCATATTGCCTTTCCATTAATGGGAATATTTTTCAGTACTTTATCAGCTACTTCGACCGGTAATTCAAACCGTTGGGTTAAAATAGAAAATCGGATATTTTTATCATTTTCATCTAACAATCCTGGCGTAAAGCGGATTGTAGCACCATCTTCTATCGAAATAGATTGTCCTTGTTCTTTTAAATCGACATCCATAGTTCCATCACCAAAAATCAAGCTTTGATTACTTAAGGTTAGATGTATGGATTGTTTTGCTTTAGAAGTTGCTACTACTTGAAAAGATGTTTGGAAGGCCTCAAAGAATTGCGTCTCGCTAGAGACAACAACAAAATTGAATGAATAGTTACCATTTGCTGTCTTTTCATGTTTGTAAACTATCCTGCCAAATGTCGCTCCATCTTGTCCTAGTTTCAACTCAGCTATTAATGAATGCCCGCTCGTTCTAGCAACCTTTTTACTAGTGGAATTTAAAAATTCTTTTTTTGTATGTCGGTCAAATGGCAAATTAATCTCGATTTTTTCGCCTTCTTTGTATGTAGGATGAAAAATAATAAAGCTCCAGTTCCTACGTCCGGCAGCTGTACTTGATTGGGGCCGTTTCCAAAATTGAAGTGACTGTGACTCCACATTTATTTTCACTTTTTCGGCATAAAATTCGATTGCCTTTTTTTTCTTTGTCGCTTCCTTCCAATCCTCTATATCCGAAAAATCGACGGTATACCAATTTTCTTTATTTAACTTATTACCACCTTTGTCATAGGTTTCTTCTAATTTTTCCTTTGGATTTCCAAGTGAACGTAATCTCTCAATTTCCTCATGGTGACTATTATTTTCTGTCAACCTTTTATCAATCTTAACTTCTATTTGTTTCCATTTATTAGAATCAATAGAATGAGATTCCTGTTCCTTTACAAGGTCCTCAAGTCTTGAATCATAAAAATATTGCAGCGAGCGACAATCCTCGTGTTCCAGGTTACCTTTATTTACAAGTGCTAAAACATACTCAAAATCTAGAAACGAAGAATTTGCTAACTGATGCTCAGATTTTCTTCTATTTAGGTAATGACTAGCCATTTTCCGTTCAATTGGATTTAATTTACTCTCTAATAATAGCCGATTAAGATTTCCAGCTATTTGATTAACATGTAGTGGTAATCCTTCTCCAATAAGATCCCGGCTACCACCACGAATGGAATCATTCACCGTATTACATAGTAGAATTAACGAGGTATTTTCCCAGTCCCCCTTTTGCTCACTCATCTTATTTCGAAGGGTTACAAGAAAGTCAATATTGGTATTGTTACTCGTAGTGGCAATAACATATTTAATCTTTCCGAAACGCAAAGCAATTGTTTTGTATGGCTTTAATCCTTCTTCATGTTGATAATCAAATGATTCACAGTTCTTATTTTCACTTAGTGCATTATATAAATTAGAAATAACTTCCTCAGTTGGTAGATATAAAAAGTATCGATCCGTTTTATTCCTGGAAGCCTCTTTCTCGAAAAATAGAACAAGTTGGTTACCGATATATTTATAAAATTGATTTAACATATTGAGCATCCCCGCTATCACTTTTCTTTTCCATGTAATTTAATTTATCTAGCACTTTTACTACTTCCTCTTTGGAATGAAAATCAAGCCAAACCCCACGTTTTTCTAATTCTGTCCACAATTGTTTTAATTCTATCCTATCTTCTGTAATTGATACCGCAATCAACATTAACAAATGTTCTTGAGACAGGGAAAGAATCGTACCAAGAGACCCACCATGCTTTCGAAAGAATTTTGAGACGATTGCTTGAAATGCTTTTTGATAACGAGAGTTTATTTCATTGGATATCCCTGTTTTAATTGCAGAAATCAAATCATCAAAGGCCATCTCTAACGTTTTATCATCCGAGTATTCCATAACATTAATACTTGTTTTTTCTTTGTATACTTCTGCCAGCCACTTGTAAATAGATTGAATATATTCACGTTCAGCTTCGAATCCAGCTTCCTTTAATTGACTTTGAATATCATGATAGAACTGATTTTTTTTATTCGAGAACGTATTCAGCCCTAAAATGTTCAAGGCATGTTCATGTGCAAAAAATCCATCCATTTCTCCAATCAACATTTTATTCCCCTGACGATAGCTGTTTCGCCAATTCGCAGGAGTTTCCCATTGTAAAATATAATAAACAGGTAAAAATTCATCTTGGCTAAAACGGGTCATCTTATTAGTCTGAAGGATAAGTTGAGACATCGCAATGAATGTGTAGTGAACAAAGAACAGTGAAATATGATTAACTAAAAAACTAGTATTCTTAGATAAATTCTCTAAATCCTTCATGAACTGTTCCCTTAAATGCGGAAAGAAATTATGGTAAGTCGCCATACTTTTGTTCTTTACAACAGAATCAGATATAGAAAGGTCTAATACCTCTGATATTAAATCCGAATCATCTTGTCTTTGTAGAATCGTTTGCACATGGGCTACCTCATTACTGATAAACGTATCAAAAAAGAAATTAATTAAATCGATTTGTCCCTTTCGTTCATCTTCATTTTCTGACAAAGGAATACGTTCTAGCTGATAAAACGAAGTAACCCTACCTAGATACAAGTCCTTTATTTCTTCCTCTAAGTAATGAGTAAATAAGAGTTTGCTCTCTTCATCATTAAATTTACCGTTAGAAATAATATCCTCTATAATGGTATCGCCTGCCTCAACAATTAGGGGTTTCCCATGTATTTTCCGGATTATACCGCCCGTTATAGAGGAAAAACCCCTATCAAATTTAACACGTTCTGGTTTCCTTGTTGGAAGTGGTAGAACACTTGTTACCAAACGTCTCCTGAAGGTATACTTTCCACTTTTATCTATAAATTTGTCAATCTCATCAAAGTCTAATTGATACATCATCTTAATTCACCCTCCCGACTTCAAACTTCGCTTTCGAAAATCGTGGCTTCTTCACTTCAAGAATAGTCCCATCATGAGTACGAACAAGAAGCACATTATTTTTTTTATCTGCTGATTGTAGGAGTTTTTCATGGAATTCATAAAATTGAAGTGCATCTTGTATATCCTGACGGTTAGGGCGATACCCTTCATTTATTCGTTTGAGTAGTGAATAAAGTTTATAATCTAGTTCAAATAGAAATGTCTTTCCTTTTTGGCTATACCCAAGCCTCATTGATGGTGTAAAACACTCCACCTTATTTAGTTGATCCGCTAAGCCAAACACATTTCCATCCACTTCTGGATTAATATTAATTTCAAATGCCATCCGAAAACTTTTGTTAGGGGAATCTGCAAAAACATAACGATCTTTTGGTGAACCCTTCCAAGCATATATCACTTTTTCAATCAACTCAAAAAGTTTACCAATTCCTTCTTCATTCCCTTTATAGAAAGAATATAGATATGCTATAAACTCTTGGTATGCATCATCATAATCCTGTTTAAATAATAAGGAATGCTGTCGTACAAATAGCCTAGAAAATTCTATTTGTGCCCCCTGTTGATGCATATTATTAACGGATTTCCATGCACCAATGCTGGTCTTTTCTCCCAGTACTTCCTTCACATATTGGAATGCGTCTGCTTTCAGTATGAGATTTGAAACCAATTGATCTGTTCCTTCCGACCTTCTTTTTAACGGATCAATTTCATTTAAAGTGGTTAATAATGACGAACGATCCGGGTGACCATACATTAAATTTGGTAACATATCGTTTACAAGCATCGCTGAATCATTTACAAGCAATTCATGTTTAGTAGGTACCATGATTTCAAATAAAAAATTGTAAAATGCACGAGTAGAAATAAATACTTTTTTCTTTACCATTGCTTCAATAAGTGCCTGAACAATTGATTCCTTTACCTCTTGTTGTTGTAACAACAAATAGTTATAGTGTGCTGCACTTATTACTCCATTTTCTTTGTCTTGAACCCACGCAGCGTAAAACGGATTTGCATAGTCTTGATTTGTTACCTTATTAATGAGCTGTAAGAAAAATGGAGACTTCGGCCCTTCCTCAGTTAATACATATGGCTGTGTATCAGCAAAATTAAGCAGATGGAAATTACCATCATGATTCATTACATCCTGTCCCTTATCAAACACCCTACAGTTGTCTATAAAATTACATAAAGCTTGGAATCTACCGTTTTTTCTTTGGTGACTATAAAAATTATGTAAAATACCAAGATTAATCGCGATAATAACATGTCTATTAGCAATACCACCCTCTTCAAAAGACGCTAACACCTTTTCGAGCGTTTCCAACGAGTTTTTATCCGGATCATACGATTCCGTTGAATCATTATGAATCATAACGCCTTTTAAAAGTTCAGAATAATTTTCATTCATATAAGCTAATAAGTGACTCTTACCGTCCCCTACACTCCCGCATAAGAGAATTAAACTCGGATTTTCTTTCTGCTTTAACTCTATCAATATTTTTTCTAACTCTTTTTGAATATCCCGTTCCACATGCATATAATTCTGGAGAAGCCCAAATGAGTTAGCGTTTACTACAGATTCCTTCGAGGAAGATTGTAAGACTTCTAACAGTGAAACAAACCTACTCTCGTCCGTTGAATAGGTAGTTTCGGTCGTTATTTCTTTTTTTAATTCTTCATCTATTGTAGCAGCCGCCTCCATTTGGCTCACATCTAGGTTAACAACATCTTCCGCTTTAGATTCATCAATTACTAACTTTTCCGAAATTAATAATATACAATCTAATCCTTGTTGAGCTTCCTGCACAGTAAAATTATTTTCAAACTTTTTCCTACTTAACCCATAGTATTCCATAGCACAATCAAATTCTTTATTGGAAATACCAAACTCACTTTTTAATAGCATCCATGCTGTTTCTATTGTAGATAATTCAAAATAATATTCTTTGATTTCTTCACTACTTGCTTGGATTGCTAACTGCTGCATTCGTTGAAATGAAATGGAGCAAAAGACTTGATCCATATAAGCAACAGCAAGTCCCGGTTTATCTTTCAACATTATTTGTAATTCACTATAATCCATTAAATCATCATTTAACTCTATTATTCTTTTTAACTGCTTCCATGTTAACTCTTTCCTCATGGTTCTAATCTCCCTTTATTTAGGAACTTCCCTTTTAATATCATAATGTTATACTTCCTTACTTTATAAAATTATATCAAAAAATGGCTAATTATGGGTGGATTCAAAAAACATATAATTAATGTGTATATTCCAACATTCTGTCCAATTGTATAACGATTATTTCAATTAATCCCTTCTTTCTTCACAATAATAAAGACACTGGTGGAATAAAAAACATTAATGATTAGAATTAAATATAATAACCAATTACTTAATATTAATTTCAAAATAAAGAAAAACTGCATAGATTCTTCACAATCCTTATATCTTGATAATCATCTATCTTATTTCAAAAAAAGTAGCTTGATTTTGTATTAATACAAAATCAAGCTACTTTCCTATAGAACTATATATTGGCTTGTACAAGCTCTGTCAACTAAAACCAACTCAACTGCACAAAGTCCTTCATTTTCTCTTCTTCTTTGTTAATCTCTAAAATCCTTTGACCCATTCGCTCCACCAAATCAACCACTAAAGCATTTCCCATACAAAAGTATCTGTTTCGTTGTGGCATACCTGTATTTGTCCAGTCCATTGGGAAACCATTTAACAACTCACATTCAGCTGGCGTTAAATATCTTAATCTTTTCGTATAAGGATCTTCAATTACATGAGAACTTCTATTACATGTCCCTTCACTTGTTAACATTGTACGTCCAGGCTTATTTAAATCATCAGGGAAAGCCATTCCTCCCTCAGAGTAGAAATACTTATGGCCCGTCGCCTTTGATACTCTTTCTTCTTTTTTAGGACCTTTAAGGTACTTAAGTTCCTCAAATTCCGTTCTTCCCTTTTTGTTAACCTTATCCATTTTCAAATAGTATGATTCATCTGCAGGACCAAATTTATCATATACTTTCTGAACAACCTCACCTAAAGTCTCTGGATTTTCAGTTACCGGAACTACTTCTTCGGTATATACTTGTCCATCTATCATCACGCCAGAATTATAGTATTCAGCTTTAAATGTATCAGAAACCTCAATAATATCGACCGGCAACTCAAATTGCCCTCTTTTTTTGTTTTCCTCAGGCGCTTCATGCACTTTAAAAATCGGAGCGAAAAATCCCTTTTCACACAATATCCCTAATGACTTCATTTCACTTTGAACAGATGCGAAATGAGATTCTTTTAAGTATGCGAAAATAAATACTCTTCGTCTTCTTTGTGAGTTTCCATAATCCGCAGCGTTAATAACTCGCCATTCAACTGCATATCCTGCATCTCTAAAGCTAGCCAGCATAATAGAAAAATCACGACCTCTTTGTTTTGCTGGTGACTTCAATAATCTATCTACATTCTCTAACAAAACAAATCTTGGTTTGCGAGAATTAACTATGTTCATTATCTCCCAAAAAAGAACACCTTTTTTCCCTTGTATTCCTTTTTCATTTGATAAAGTACGTGCTACAGAATAGTCTTGGCAAGGAAATCCCCCTACTAATAAATCATGCTCAGGTACTTCCGGCCAAGCTTCAGTTATATCTCTATTTACATGTATTCCTTTATTTTCAAAGCGAGTTGCATAACAATTAAATGCATGTTGTGCTTTAGTTGAGGGTTCCCACTGATTCCCCCAAAGAACTTCAAAGTTTTCGTTTGCTTCTAGTCCTAATCTAAAACCTCCTACTCCCGCAAAAAGTTCTACTACTTTCACCATAAATACACGAACATCCTTTCGGTATTTTATTTATCTATGCTTCATTATAATAAAAAGTGAGGAAAAGATCAACTATAACATTTTAGGAATCGTACTTTTTACAGTTCTTTTTTGGCTTGTAACCGTTAAGAAAATACTTCGTTACTATATCAATAGTATAAACGAAACAAACTGACTTGAACAGATCCAATATAACTGTTATTTAATAGAACAAACTGACTTTTCCTTCTTATAAATTTTACTTGTATAAAATTGAAACAGCTTTTTATTATAGCATAACTTTAATATGTAATGTTTAAAATCATACGACAGAGCACCGGATACAGAAAGGAGATTATTATGGACTACACTACAATAGAAGAACTAATGCAAAAAGCGCGAGAAGCTGAAGGAAAAACATTTGGTGAAATTGATTCAACTAACCGACTTGCAAACGCAAAGTCAAAAGGCGGACTAGGCCAAGTAATCGAGGAAAGCTTTTTTGGATATGAAGTAAATTCAAACGCAGAAGCTGACTTTAAACACCTTGGTATTGAACTCAAAGTAACTGCATTTAAACAAAATAAAAACGGTTCATTATCAGCCAAAGAACGGCTAGTCTTAAATATTATCAACTATATGGAAGAAGTTCATACACACTTTGAGACATCAAGCTTTTGGAAAAAAAACGAAAAGCTACTACTAATGTTCTATGAATGGGTACCTGGCGTAGACCGTAAAGATTTTCATATTACAAAAAGCCTTCTATTCACCTATCCCGAAGCTGATTTAGAAATAATTAAACAAGACTGGGAAATCATCTTAAATAAAATTCGTGCTGGCAAAGCACATGAATTATCTGAAGGTGATACAAACTATTTAGGAGCTTGTACAAAAGGTTCCAATAAAAATTCACTTCGTTCACAACCGTATTCTGAAATTCAAGCAATGCAAAGAGCTTTTTCATTAAAGCCTTCTTATATGACAGCACTAGTTCGCAGATATCTCCTAAACGAAGAACTAGTAAGTTTTACAACAACAAATGAACTAAAAGGAAAATCTTTAGAAGAAATCCTTTATTCAAAATTTGAGAATTACATAGGCCTAACTGATCAAGAAATCGCTCAAAAATTATCTATCGACTACAAACCTACAACCAAGAGCTTTGTTCCATTATTAGTAAGCTCTTTACTTGGTATTAAAGGAACTCGACTCGATAAAATTGAAGAGTTTGCGAAGGCCAATATAGAATTCAAGACAATTCGTTTAGAACCCAACGGAAAACCAGAACAAAGCATGTCATTTGAAACGATTGATTTTCATCAATGGACAAATGAATCATGGGAAGAAAGCGAAATTCGAGAACGCTTCTATCAAACCAAGTTTTTGTTCGTAATTTTTGAATTTAACCAAACAAAAAAAGAAAACCCAAACCGTAAACTCTACTTTAAAGGTATTCAACTTTGGAACATGCCTGTCCCCACAATAGAAAAAGAAATACGTGAACTATGGGAAGAAGTTAATAAAGTAATAAATGAGGGTATTCAAATTGAATATAAAAAACGTGGTGATAAAGAAGTTGAAGTAAACAACTTACCGAAAATGACTTTCAACGGTGTTACACATATTAGACCAAAAGCCCGCAACGGTGCCGATAAAGTAACTTTACCTGATGATCAGCAAATTACAAAGCAGTGTTATTGGTTGAACAATTCTTATATTGCTTCTGTTATCGCCAATAACCTTAACAAATAATTTATTTTAATCTAAAATCTTTATATCACCAATAATCTCCTTTTCTATTTACATAATTAGTATGTAAATAGAGAAGGAGATTTTCGTTTATAACAAATTTACGTCGGTTCCATATGATTACTACCTCTTATTTTTTCATCCCAGATTCCCTCACCATTCCCCCATATCCCAAACCACTCTCCTCCAAAAACACCCTCGTCTCCCCACTCCCCTTATAAAAGCTCTCCCAACCCCTCTCCCTCAAAATCCCCTTCCAAGTATCACTCTCAACCATCCTCTTAATGACATCATCCCAATAAACAATCTCTTCTTCCGTCATATCTTTCGGACCCATAATTCCTTTCCAGTGCTGGAAGACAACATCGATTCCTTGTTCTTTCCATGTTGGGGTTTCTGGTAGTCGGTCTAAGCGTTTTTCGGAGGATACGGCTAGTATTTTTATTTTGCCTGCTTTGTATTGTTTTTCGGCTTCGGATAGGGTCATGGTTGCGGCGTTGATTTGTTTGTTCGTTAGGGCGTTTATGATTTTTTCTTTGTTTTCGTAGACGAAGAATTCTAGTTCGGCAGGGTTCATGCCGAAGGCTTTGCTTACTTGTACGAAGGATAGGTGATCGTCGTTTCCTAAGCCGGGGGCAACGCCGATTTTGAAATTTTTCTTGCCTTGTTTTAGCTGTTCCATTAGTTGTTTTGCGTTTTCTATGTTTGAGTCTTTTGATACGACAACGACTTCCCAATCTGACGCTAGTGTTGCGAGTGGTGTGAAGTCTTTATATGTTAGTTTACTGTGGCCTAGTAGGTTATTTGTTATGAGTAAGCTTGAGTTAATCGCAAGTACGTGACCGCCTTTTTGTTTCGTATATTTCCATCCGACATCACCGCTGCCTCCTACTTTGTTTGTGACAGTGATTGGTTTTGTGAAGATTTTTTCTTCTGTCAGTGTTTTCTGCATCGCCCGTGCCGTTAAGTCCCATCCAGCCCCTTGAACGTTCGGTGCAACGATTTCTACTTTGTCTATGTTTACTGTATTCGTTTGAGGTTTTTCCGAAGAACAACCAGCTATTACTCCTGTCATAATCCATATACATAGTAATAATCGTTTTTTCATAATCCTCGTCCTATTCGATACTTTCGCTCTGGTCGTCCGATAATGCCGTATGTGTACTCTACTGTGCATTCGTTTGTCGCTACTAAATATTCTAAATATCTTCTTGCGGTTGTTCTGGAAGCTCCCATTTGTTCTCCCATTTCTTCTATTGTAATTCCCTCTTCGAACCCTTGTATAATTCCTTTCACCTTTTGAAGTGTTAACGGATCAACACCTGTCGGTAAGTTTTTCATATGTTGTATTTGCGAAGTGCCAAAGAAGTTATCGATTAGTGCTTGATTTACTTCATTGTTACTATGTAATAATTGCTTCTTTCTCTTATAGTCCTCAATGGTACGAACAAATTTTTCTAACGTGACCGGTTTAATAAGATAGTTACTTACGCCATTTCGAATTGCTTTTTCTAACATATGGTTTTCATTCGCCGCTGTAACTATAATGACGTCAACGTTTGGAAAGTCAGCATGAATTTTCGGCAATAAGTCGGTTCCAATTCCATCTGGTAAATAATTATCTAATAGAAGCAAATCGATTTCTTCCTTTTGTAGTAGTTCCATCGTTTCTTTTGCGTTCAATGCTTTCCCGATCACTTTTACGTTCTTTATTTTTGCTAAAAACTCTTCTTGAATTTGTGCTACGCGGAAATCATCTTCTGCAATTGCAACCTTCAACATATGCCATCCCCCTGTTTGTCATTTACTTTCTCTCAATGTTTTCGGAAGGTAAATTGTAAAAATAGCTCCCCCATTTTTCTCGTTCTGAATTTCAATTGTTCCTTGTAGTAGATCTACCATTTCTTTCACGTTTGCTAGCCCGTAACCACGATTATTTCCTTTCGTTGAAAATCCTTTTTGAAAAATGGTCGTGATTTTTTCTGTTGGTACTCCTTCTCCACTATCTATCACTTCAAACACAATATCGTGTCCAATATCCGTAATAAAAAATGAAACACTCTTTTCCTCTTGCGTACTCACCGCATCAAACGCATTATCGATCATGTTTCCAAGAATCGTAATAAGGTGTGAAACTTTTATATGATCTGGTAACGGATGAAGCATACTATCTCCTTCAATATGAAAATCAATTTTCTTCTCAGACGCTGTTCCGAGTTTTCCTAATAAAATAGCTTGTACTTTCGCATCGTGAATTTGATGGAATAAAATATGATTTTGACTTTGATGAATATTAGATTCTTGTTGGATAAATTCAATAGCTTCTCTATAATGTCCTAACTGAAGTAAGCCCGATAACACGAAAAGCTTATTTGTAAATTCATGTGTTTGAGCACGTAAGTCCTCTGAGTACTTTCTTACCTCAGATATCGTATTAACTAAGTTCTGCAATTCCGTTTTATCTCTAAAACTACATACTACGCCTACCGTACTGTTATTTTCGAGTATCGGTGTCATGTTTAAAATAAACACTTTATCTTGAAATGCGATTTCTTGATCGTTTTCTAGCACTCTCTCCATACTAAATTCCGGTAAAACTTTTGAAATATGCTGATGCACATATTCATCATTTACCTGCAGCATCTCTTCTGCCGACGTATTCATCATAGTAATAAAACCGTTTTGATCAATAGCGATAATCCCTTCTTTTATAGATAAAAGTATTGCGCTTCGTTCCCGGTATAGCGCTGCAATTTCATTCGGTTCTAGGCCTAGTGTATCTTTCCGAATACTACGCGCTAAAAGTATGCCGCCAATGACTCCAACTAGTAACACCGCTAAAGAAAAGAGTATAATTTCTTTCGTTCTGTTCAATATGTTAGATTCAATACCTTTTATTAAAAACTCTACTGTAACAACGCCTACGACTTGATCATAGTCTCCGTTATGAACAATAATTGGCGCCTTTGCCATTAAGGCAGGACCGCTTGCACCTTTCCCTTCGAGCGTATAATAGCCACCAAAAGTGAGCGCTTCATAGTTATATGGATTATTGCTTTTTGTACCAATCAACTCCGAATTAGAATGTGAATAAATAACCCCATAACGATCTTCTATAACTACATAATCTGCATCCGCTTGCTCACGAACTTGTTCCGCAATTGATTGAACGGTACTTTTACCATCATTATTTTGAAATGCCTCCTTTATAGCTGGCATAAAAGAAAGAGACTTAGCCGTTTGCAGAGCTAATTGTTCGACTTGGCGCTTCGTATCAACAGACTGAATGTAAACAAATATTCCCGCTAAAAGGAGAACGACAAATAAAATTAATGTAATGATTAATCCTAATATTTTCGTTTGTAGTGACACTTTTCGTGATTTTTTCATGCTTCATATCCTTTGATTAAATATTCAAAAATATCAATCTCCTATTCAATTATTATGACAAAACTCAATATTAATCAACTATTAAGATAAAAATGTCATGTACATAAAGTACAAAAAGAATAAAATTGTCATAATATTGAGATTACTATTCAAAAACAGTACAATTCAACTACAATGAACACGCTTTCATAAATATTATTTTATTTATAGCAAGAGGAGGAATTATTATGGCTCAAGTAAAATCTAGCCGAGTCACCGGAAATATTTTCAAAGGTTCCGTCGGCAATTTAATTGAATGGTACGACTGGTACGTTTACTCTGCTTTCGCTGTATATTTTTCAGCAGAGTTCTTTCCTAAAGGGGATCCAACTAGTCAATTGCTAAACACAGCGGCTATTTTCGCAGTCGGATTTTTAATGCGTCCTATCGGTAGTCTATTAATGGGACGTTATGCCGATCGGCACGGGCGCCGGGCAGCATTAACTCTTTCTATTACGATTATGGCCGGTGGTTCTTTAATCATTGCCTGTACACCTAGTTACGAAAGCATTGGTGTCATGGCCCCAATTATTTTAGTTCTTGCCCGTTTACTTCAAGGATTGTCACTCGGCGGAGAGTACGGAACTTCAGCAACCTATTTATCTGAGATGGCTAGTAGTGGTCGCCGTGGTTTTTATTCAAGCTTTCAATATGTAACGCTCGTTGCTGGACAGATGGTTGCGTTAGGTGTTCAAATTGTTCTTCAGCAATTACTAAGTGAACCAGATATGAAGGCTTGGGGATGGCGTATTCCGTTCATTATTGGAGCGATGGGAGCAGTAGCTGTATTATGGCTTCGCCGTACGATGGATGAATCGGAGCAGTTTTCAAAAATGGAATCTAAAAATCGCGAAAGTGCTGGAACTATTCGCGCTCTTATGAAACACCCGAAAGCAGTATTAACAGTAGTCGGCCTAACACTAGGCGGCACTGTCGCATTCTATACGTACACAACATATCTACAAAAATTCATGGTAAACACAGTCGGTCTCCCGAAAGAAGTTGTAAGCTGGATTAACTTTGTCGCACTACTTATATTCGTAGTACTTCAACCGATTGCCGGGCTACTATCCGACCGAATTGGACGTCGCCCACTATTAATGGCTTTCGGTATTCTCGGAACGTTACTAACAGCACCACTATTCTTCTTCCTGGAAAAAACGACAGAACCAATCGTAGCATTCTTACTCATGATGGTCGGTCTCATTATCGTTACTGGTTATACTTCCATTAACGCAATTGTAAAAGCGGAACTCTTCCCAACTGAAATTCGCGCATTAGGCGTAGGCTTCCCCTATGCACTAACAGTTGCGATATTCGGTGGAACAGCAGAGTTCATCGCATTATGGCTAAAGAGTATCGGATTGGAATCATTATTCTACTTCTATGTAGCTGGATGTATCGCAATAAGCTTTATCACGTATTGGCGTATGGCAGAGTCTTCGAAGACTTCGCAGATTGAGGCGGAGTTGAGTGCGGGAGATACACTAGCTAGTAATAAATCTAAATCAAATTAGTTTCAATCCTTATAATTTCTCTTCCCTAAAAAACAAATGCCAACTTGCTTCTATCAAGTTGGCATCCTTCTTCACTACACTTAATTCAATTCATACAATCCTTCAACAAACTCTGAGAAACTATTAGCTATATATATAATTCCTTCTGTTATATTTTGATGGCTTAATTCATGATCCCATAATACAACAGTTATTTCATTAGAAGTCCTATAATCAAAGCAAATATAATTACCAAATTGATCACTCATAAATGGAACAATTAGTTTAGGTAACTGATTTTTTAAGTTTTCATATGTAGTCCATATATTCTCTACATGTGATTGGTCAAATGACAGTAGTGCTTTTGCAACTAACTCTTTCCGATGAGCTGTATCAAACACATTTGGTCTGGGACGACCAGCGTTATTATAATCAACACATACCTTATAATCCTCTGGAAGTACAATCCCTAACATGTTTTCAAAGCGACTAACCTCTTTTTCATCCCTTAACGGCTTGGACATAATCCAGTTTACATTCATATTATAATTCACCCCTTCTCTCACTATTTACTTAGTAACCGTTTATCGATGTTCTGTTCCTCCGCCCCATAAATTACGTCCACCTGTATGACCACTTTTATCATGTAACTCTTTATCTACGAGTTGTAAAACTCCTGGTTGTTCAGAATGATGCCACACATAACCATCTGGTGTTTCACTATATTTAATTTGTTCAAGCTGTTCAGGTGTAAATTTCTTTTGTAGATCTAGATTATACTCAACATCTTGGCCTAAATTTCTGATCGCAGTCTTGAATTGTCTTGCATCACTATTTAAGTATTGCTGTTCCTCTAATTGTACTTCATATGTCACAGGAAACTCTGGAAAAACACCTTCTACTACTTCACCGCTTGGTAGCTCAATTATTTTCTTTTCAAAAGGAACTCCTGTAATAGGATGCAAATCGTTCTCTAAACTCTGATTTCTTGTCTCTACATAGCGGATTGGCTTATTCGCCTCTTCATAACTATGTATCTCTTTAGGAGTCATTTCCCGTGCAAATGAAGGAATATCCGTAGTCCCTTTCATCACATCTTGCTTTTGAATTTCTAAAAATGTTTGTGTAACTGCTTCAATCATAAATATCGCTCCTTTTGCCGAGCATCTTCTACCCAATTGAAGTAAAAATCTTTGAAAGCTGGTTTTTCAATGGAATGTTGATACAATAAGCATTGGATTATTGATTGCTCTAATTCATAATTTTCTTCCAAAACTACATATCTTTTTAGCGCCAATCTTAGTTTTTCGTTATATTGATCAAATGACATAGCTGCTTTCGCATACTTTTGAAGTTTATCCCCATGAAGTAAATTCCAAACCACTTTAGAAAGTTCATCAAATGAACTTTGTTCCCAATATTTGACCTCTTCTTTGTTTTTAAAAGAAGAAAGTTCCATGAACACATTTTGTTTAAGATTAGTTGGTAAACTCGTATTTGATAGCCAACTTTGCAATTTTTCAATTTCCTGTTCACTCTTATTTAAATCTAGTTTTTCTGTAATACGACCAGATAAGAGAATTTTTAAAATGTCACCGGTATTTTTCTTACTTTGATTTAAAGACTTAACATCCTCTTTATGTACATATGGATTTTCATTTTTATATTTTTCAAAAGCACATAATACTGGCTGTAGCCAATTATTTTGATACACAATTGAAACCCCTGTTTTCAATTTAGGTATTTCATTGATTTGATCTTCATTTAAGCTAGCTGCAAGACCAACTTCACGACGATCACTTCCTTCAGGTAAACGAAGAATAATCTTTGTGTTCGTATTACGAATAACTGATGTATCTAGTAAATTTGGTGATTGATCTGCAATGATAAACCCTTCACCGTAAGTACGTATTTCTGCGATCGCATTCGTAATCATTTCAACTGATTTGCCTTGAAGATTACTTCCCTCTTGTGATTGCGAATTCGAAGTTTTAGGCAATAAATGATGAGCTTCTTCTAAAACAGTAACATGCTTTAATGATTGATTCATCCCTTGCGCATTTGCCATACGATGCTCCTGCAATCTCATAAATAAAATCCCCATTAATAATGCCTTTGTTTCAGATGAACCAATACGGCTTAAATCAATCAAACAGTTTTCATCAAATAATTGCTGATTATTAATTTCCTCGCCTGAAAAAATACGCCCAACTAATCCATTAGTTAATGATCGAACACGCGTGACTAATGCACCTATATAATTACTTTTCAACTCATCAGAATAACCAGATTCATGAATAATTTCTGGTAAGACTTTTACTAAATCATGCATCGTTGGAAAAGTTGATTCCCCTTCAATGTGAAGTGACGTTTCAAGGTCCCATCCGTTTTCTTCATATACTCTCTCAATCGCTTCTTTTAAAACCGCAGGCATCGCCGCATACATCGGCCAACATGCATTAAAAATTTCTACTAAACGATCTATATGTTCAAGTACATGAATCTCATCTGGAAATTTTAAAGGATTGATTTTTAATAATGGCGTAAATTTTGTGTTTGTCCCAAACACATGGACACCTTCACGTCCACCAAATATTTGTTTATACTCTCCCTTTGCAGGTTCAATTACAAGAAACGGAATACGCTTACGGTTCAATTCATGTAATAACCTATAAATTGTATTAGATTTTCCTGAACCGGTAGAACCTGTAACAAAAGTATGCATAGCTAAGCTTTGAACATCTATCTCTACATTTGTTTGTTCTACTTTTCCCATATGAAAAACTTTACCTATATTTATTTTTGAACCGTTTTCTGTATCTTCATATGAAAATACATTACGTCCAAATTCCGCCGTTTCAAGAACAGGTATACCACTTACAGATTTGCGCGGTAAGTTCATCATAATCGCTACTTCTTTACCACTCAACAATGAACCTGGCGTTACATAGGGCATATCCAATCCATTTTCTACTTTCATATCGATAATAGGATGCCTTAATTGCTTCAAATAGCGCCCAACTTCAGAAACTTTGTCTTTTTGTTCTGAAGTCCATGTATTAATTGCCGAATGTTCTATAGATGAATTTTCACCGCGCATAAGCGCTTTAAACGTACTTGCAGCTACTTCAGCCACTTGTTGGCTTGGTGCTACAAAATAACACGCTGTATTCCACATTCCAAAATCATTTGAACTTTTTACTCGCTTTAGTTGTTCATCGATTTGTTCAAGTAAATTTGTTACAGCCTTATTTTCAAAATTCAACTGAATACCTTTTGTATTTCCAATAGATAATGTTTCTGATTTCCCCTCTTGTGTAGAAGTAGAATTAGATTTACCGGTTGTACTAGATGTACCTTCCGTTTTTGATTGACTCTTAGTATCAGATTCATTGAAAGCTTTGCTTTCAGATTTGCTTCCTATAATACTTGCTGCCGCACTACCAATACTGCCACCAAAAGCAGCTCCAAATGATCCAGCTACTACTGCTCCCAATCCTGCCCCTATAATTGGTGCTACTCCAGCTAAGCTTTTTGTCTTTCCTTTTGTTTTAGAACTACCTTTTGTTTCAGAATTACCGCTTGTAAAACTTTGCGTTTGCGTTAGATTCTCATTAAGAGTTTCATTAAATCCTAGTGTTAAACTCTCTGTTATTGCCTGACTATCATTTATATTAAAGTTAAAATCACATTGCGCAAACGGAACAAGTTGTGAATATAATTGCTCATAGCCATTCTGCATCTGTTCTACTTGTTTATGTAGAACAGGGTCCGAAATAAAAATCGCAGTAAAGGTTTCTCCCCTCATCGCATCTACTAATTTTTCTATGCCCTGTACAAAGTTTTCTTTATTACTATCTTTTAACGAAGGGATACCTGAAACAGTAGATATAACACGAGAATTACCATGTTTCAAATCAATACTTTTATTTAATAGTTCCTCAATTTGAGGATTTCTTAAGGTTTCAATGTCACTACCAGGAAAATTTCCTAAAAAACTTTTTTCTAATGTTTCTTTCGGAACAAGAATACTTTTCTCATCACAATTTGCTCGGACACCTAAATATAAATTCGTTTGTTCGCCATCACTTTCCAAAAGCATAATTATTGCACTTCTTACATTAAATACAGCATTATATACACTTAATAACTTATCGATAATATTTTCATTTTTGTCATAAACAAGCTTTCCTACTTTAAACAAACGGATTTGCTGTCTTATTATTGCACTATCCAAGTCTACATCAACAGGTACAACCTCATGACTTGATAATTCGCTTATATAACTTTTTTGTACAAAACTACTTGCTAACTGAAGTCCACTCTCTAATTCTTCATAGTTTCGAACATCTAGTTCCTTTTGATACTTTAAAGATAACTCCCCATTCATTTACCTACACTCCCCTCTTTCCTTTTTATTACATTTCTAAAATATTATTTAAACGAATTTGCAATTTTTGTAGCCATTCATATTTCTCTTTATCTGCCGTTAATTTCTTTTTAATCTCTTCACTATCAACCGATAGCATTTCAATTTCTTTATCTTTCTTCTCCAAGATAATCTCTAATCTATCTAATTCCTTATTGAAGTACACTTTTAAAGTTTTTTCTTTTTTTTGCAAGTAATCTCTTGTATTCCAAATACCTTTATATAAGTCCTGTTTTACAGGATCAATTATTTTTTCAATAATATCTTTTACATTAACAAATCTTTTTGTTGAAGAAGCATTTTTATAAAGGTCTATCCCTATTAATTCAAAAATATTATCCAACCCTAATCTATGTAACACTCCATCTTTTTCTTTTACATGATCACTATATATATCTTCTTCCATTATCAATTCAACATTTGGAATATCTAAGAATAAGATTTGGAATTCTTCTTCGCTAAATACATTAGCACCTACTTCAGTTAAACCTTGTACATATTTTGCATACTCTTCTAATAATCCTTGCGCATCATTCTTCAAAGTTTTTTCAATAACTAACCCTAACTCTATTTTTATGTCATTTTGCAATGATTCGATTGCTTCTTTTAATTTAGAAGCAAGTTTAATCGCTTTTTCCTCCTCAATTCTTTCTTCTCCTTGAAAATCTACACACATGTCCTCAAATCTCGATTCTATTTTATCTTCAATTTGTTTAATAGCACCAAGATAACCGAATTGCTTAGACTGGACGTATTCTTTAAATTGCTGAGCTTTATGCCCCCTATCAATTTCTTCATTTAATGTTTTCATTTTCTTATAAATTTCTTCACACTTCTGCTCATTAGAAGCTAACTCGTTTGTTAAGTTTTTTTCTACTTTTGTTGCTTCGACAACATCCTTAAACGAATTGACAGCTGTCGTAATTTTAGATGTCACTGCATATTTCTCCAGATATTCATTTATCGCTTCTTCAATTGCTGGAACACCTGAATATAGCAATACCTCTTGATAAGTATCTTCTTCTCTTTTCGCTTCAAGCACTTTCGTATTAAGACTTTCTTTTCTTTTTTTACTTAAAGGCACATACTTTAATAAATTCAATTCTTCTTCCTCAATAAACAAATCATGATCTCGCAGTACCTTTTTTTGTTTTTTAGTTAATTGATGACCATTTTGATCCATTCGAATTAGTTTTGCCATCAATGCTGAAGCAGGAAAAATATTAGGATTTTTAATCCCTTGTTCTTCAAGGTACTCCCTAACTGTACGAATGGTTTTACTAACACTTTCTCCTGCCTCTATATCAAATTCATCAATTTTGTTAATTACAAAAATAAAGCGATCTTGCGATTGTTTCCCGCCGCTCTTCATTTGTTCTGCTATTATGTTTAACAAATCATTATCATCTTGAATACCTAACTGTGTTGCATTCAAGATATATAGCACCATTGGTTTTGTATCATTTTTAATAATTCGATATGTATAATCTTGATGAGAACTATTGCGTGAATTATTCGGTCCTGGTGTATCTACAAGAACAAGATTCATTTTCTCTGAAGAAATGTTTGGGATATTCATCTTTATCTCAATATCTGATACTTCTTCATCGTTATTAAAGCGCTCCATCATTTCTAAATTGATCTCTTTCCATCCTTCAATTTCTTCTTGTTCATGATTTAAACTGCGTCCTAATACTAGATCTTTCTGTTCAGTATTTTTAATTGTAGCAATAGTAGCTGTGCAAGCTTCGTTTTTTGCAGGCATTAACTCCATTCCTAAAAGAGCATTAATAAGAGTCGATTTTCCCGAGCTCATTGTTGCAACGACAGCAATTTCAAATTCTGAACTTAAAGCCTTATCAACATTTTGTTGAATCGCATTGCTTTTAAGTTCTTCAAATGGGCCTTCTTGCGTGTATGTAAGTAATTTTTCTAACTCGTCAATTTTATTATTATGATTTTCAGATGAAATATAATTCACTATAATATTCGTATTATGTTCTTTATTATATTTAGTACATACTTCTTCCACATCTTCAAAATCAAATTCCGTCCCTTCAAAAGTAAGCGAGAAGGTATCTTCATTTAATTCTTCTACTAACTTCTCCATAAGTTGGTCAATCCACAACTGCAAACGTGTATCCCTAAACTGTGCTAAATAACTATCGCCCTTAATTGGCTCCCCATCAATAGTCACCACAGTTTCAATCTTATAAGGATTATATTTCAAGACAATTGTTGCCATACTTCTCTCTCCTTGCCAGTTCATTAAACTTTTAATTTAAAAATAATCTTCTGCTTCTGGAACCTCAATATAAACCAAATCCTGTAAACCTCTTTCTAAATTGTATATCTCTATATAAGAGAATGTTAGTTCTTCAACTGTAATAGTACGAAGAAATGTAACGTTTTATTTAACCCCAAACATCCCTGATATATATGTAATCAATCCCCTCAACTGTAGAAACCATCCTTAATCTTCCACTTATCTATACGATTACTATACCATAGGAAAACGAGCACTTTTGTCTATTCTCATCATTTATTTTAAACTTTCATGACAAAGGTTTTATTCCGTAATCCAGCCAAACCCGCACACCCACACAAAAAAAGACCACCAAAAGGCAGCCTCAAAACTCAATCATATTCCCCACTCCACGCTCCACTGCTTTTTCATACAAATACTTCGCAACTATAATATCTACTACCGCCAAGCCCACCGATTTGAAAACAGTAATCTCTTCATCGTTTTCTCGTCCGACCTTTTCCCCGCTTATAATTTGACCAAGTTCGGCGTGTATGTCGTTTGCCTTGAATAGACCTTCTTTAATCGGAACTTGGAGGTCACCCGTTTCTTCTAGCGCTGCTTCTTTTGATTCGACTACTACTTTGTTTGCGGTAGCGATGGCGTGAGATGGTAGTTCTTGCATACTCGGTCTAAATGATCCGACGGCGTTTACGTGGACGCCTTTTTGTAGTTTTTCTGAGAAGACTGGTGTGGATGCGTTCGTTGTTGTGACGATGATGTCTGCTTCGCTTATTGCTTCATCTGGACTTGCGTAGACGTAAGCCGGTTTGTTGAATGTCTCTTGTATATATTGCGCAAATGCATAGGCTTTTTCTTCCGTTCGGTTGTATAGGATGATTTTTTCAATGTCCCTAACGGCTAGTACAGCTTCAGCAATTCCTTTCGCCTGTTCACCTGTTCCGATGATGCATAAGTTTTTTGCGTTATGGCGAGCTAAATGTTTTGTCGCTACTCCTGATAAGGCGCCTGTTCGGATCATCGTTAAGTACGATCCTTCTAAAAGCGCGAGCGGTTCTCCCGTTTGAAAGTCTGATAGCATAACGATCCCGTTTATCGTTTTCTTTCCTATCTTTTTATTCTGCGGGGCTACTGTTACTACTTTTAATCCAAATGCTTCAAGCCCTTCCGCTACTGAAGGCATAATTAATGCGGTATTTTGCTCGTTCGCAAATGGTAATGAGGCACGAATTGGTGTAATGGTTCTTTCTGCGGAAAACTCTTTTAAAGCAAGCGCCGCGTATTCAATGACTTCGTTCATATTTACTAAGTTTCTTTGTTCGTTCGCGCTTATGACTAGCATATTTGTTCACCCTTTTCTAAGTTCTTCTCCTCACTAGATGTGATATTTTCGTTCACGACCTGTGCCCCTACTAAATCACCTGTAATATTTACAACTGTGTGGCCCATATCAACGAGCGGAGAAACAGCCGCAATGATTGGGATAATTGTTAACGGCAGGCCGAGTGTAGAAAGTAAAATGGTCGCAGTAATAACGTCTGCACCTTTTACTCCGGCACAGCCCGCTGCAAGGACGATTCCTAAAAATACAGTTTGCATAATAAGCCCAAATGTAATTGGAATACCGTATACATTCAATGCGAAAACCGCTAAAACACCGAGCGCTGCGGATAGTCCGTTCATATTAACAGTAGCTCCAAGCGGAATGGTGAAACCAGCTACCGATTCAGGGATACGAAGTCTTTTTTGCGCTACTTCCATCGTTACTGGAAGGGTTGCGCTACTTGATGTCGTACTAGCAGCTACGATCATAGCTGGACTCACTTGTTTGTAAAAATGAATTGGGCTTATTTTCCCGAAAACTTTCAATATAATTGGGTACATAATGGACACAATGAGTAACAATGATAAATAATCAGCTACTACATAACTAACGACCGCTGTAAGCATGTCTGCTCCAAATGTACCAACTACATGAGCAATTAACGCCATAATTCCATATGGTGCAAATCCAATAACGAGCTCTGCAATTTTAATCATGACTCCTGATCCTTCATGCACTAATTTACGAATTCCTTTCGCTTGGTCGCCAAGAAGAATGAGTGCCATGCCGACAAAAATAGCAAAGATAATAATTTGAAGCATACTCGTTTCTGCAGCTGCTTGAATAACGTTAGAAGGAAACCATTGCACAATATTATCTATAAAACTAAACTTCTCTTCTTTAAAGTTCTGTCCACTCGCAAGAAGACCTTCTACTCCTTTACCAGGGTTGATAATAAAAGCGATTACTACGCCAATACTTGTCGCTAATACTACTGTGATAGCGTAGTAAATGAAAATTCTTCCGCCAATTGTCCTTAACATTTTCGGATTTTCAAGTTGTGCGATACCTGAGACGATGCTTAAAAAAGTTAAAGGAACGATAATCATTTGTAATAAACGAATAAATATATCCCCAATCGGTTTTAAAACCGCTACTTTCGGTCCAAATGCTACCCCTAAAGCAATACCGATTAATGCCCCTATCAAAATTTTCACAGGTAACTTCTGTTTTCGCCACCACTTCATCCAAAGGTCCCTCCCTTAAGAAAACATTAAGCTAACAAAAACCCCCGCTTCAAAACATCTCTCGGATCTACTACAAACTGATGAAATCCTGTAATAAATGCCTGCCCCGTCACTTTCGGAACGACTGCTTCATATTTATCGACCGCTGTTACGGATAATACTTCTCCTTCAAATTGGCCGTCAGTGATACATTCGTGGATGAAAATTTCTCCCTTTTGTAAGGCATCTTTTTCAAAAAGGGTCGCGATTCTTGCGGAAGTTCCTGTGCCGCAAGGGGAACGGTCTACTTGCCCGTCAGCGAAGATTGTTACATTTCGTAAAGTGGCATCTTTTCCTTTCGGTTCATCTGAGAAAATAACGCCGTATATTCCTTTTAAATCTTCTTCAAGTGGATGTTTTACTTCCATTTGACTTTCAATATAATGTTTAATTTTTCCGCCCCACGTTTGAATAGCAGATAAATCTTTGAAATCGACTTTCAAACCAAATTCTTTACTGTCTACAACTGCGTAGAATGCTCCGCCAAACGCGATATCTACTTGAAATTCATAGTTATCTATTTTGATAGGAACATCTTTCTTGTATACAAACGAAGGAACATTTTCGAACGATACCGACTCTACTTCGCTCCCGTTATATTTTGCGTACGCAATGACTTCTCCAGCAGGACTATCTATAATGAATTTTTGTTTTTCTCCTGTCACTTCAAACATACCAGTTTCAATTCCTACTGTAATAACAGCGATAATTCCGTGACCACACATCGTACTCCAGCCTTCATTGTGCATAAATAATACACCAAAATCAGCATGGGGACTTGCTGGCGGAGTAATGATACAACCGTACATGCCGTGATGCCCTCTCGGTTCATACATAAGAACCTCGCGAAGATGATCCAAATGTTCCATACAGTATGCGCGTCTTTCAAGTTGCGTTTCTCCTTTTATCTCTGGCACTCCGCCCGTAATAATTCGAAGTGGTTCCCCAGCTACGTGAGCATCAATTGTTGTGTATATTTTACTAATCTTCATTTCTATCTCTCCCCTATATGTTGATACTATTTTCATTGCAAGTACTATGCCAAAGTACAGATCGCTAATTTATTTACACTTTTTCTGAAAAATGTAAAGAATTTTATATCCCACTGTCTACTTTTTTATACAGTAGACAGTGGGATATTATTAACCTCCAATCACCCACACACTCACCAAACCCCAACCAAAAAAATCCCCCGAAACCTCGGGGGACCCATCATACCCTCACCGCTACTACATCCGGTACTTGCTTAGCAATCTCCTCACCAATTTTTATACTAGCCGTTGCCGCCGGAGATGGTGCGTTGCAAATATGTAAAGAATTTATGCCAGGGATAATGCAGAAGTCATCAACCATATTTCCGTTTGATAAAATAGCTTGTGCCCTTACACCTGCATGGGTTGGTACGATATCTTTCTCTGTCAGTTCTGGTATTAAGCGCTGTAAGCTTTTTAAGAATGATTGTTTACTAAATGAGCGCACCATCTCTTTTATGCCTTCTTTCATATTTGGCATCGCCATTTTCCAAAATCCTGTGTATGTCATTGTTTCCATGAAGTCTTTTATGTTGAAGTCTGTTTTCGTATAGCCTTCGCGTTTGAAGCTTAATACTGCATTTGGTCCTGCATGTACGTCTCCGTTTATCATTCTTGTGAAATGAACACCTAAAAACGGAAATTCTGGATTTGGGACTGGATAGATTAAATGTTTTACAAGATGACGTTTTTCTGGGATAAGTTCGTAATATTCACCACGAAACGGAACAATCTTCATATCCGTTAATATTCCTGTCTTTTTCGCAATACGATCACTATGTAATCCAGCGCAGTTAATGAGAAATTTCGTTTTGAATACGCCTTTGTTTGTCTCAATTGTTACGACATCTTTTTTCTCAGCAATCTGCTCTGCGGCCGTTCCTAAATGTACTTCTCCCCCGTTTTCCTGAATTAAGCGAGCAAATGCATAACTTACTCCTTTATAATCAGCAATCCCGCAAGAAGGAACACGGATTGCGCCAAGTCCTTTTACATGTGGCTCAACTTCAGCTAATTCTTCCTGACTAATTTTAGAAATATGTAAATCGTTTTGTAAGCCTCTCTCATATAAGTTATGTAAAAGAGGAAGTTCTTCTCTTTCTGTAGCGACAATTACTTTCCCGCACATGTCATAAGCGATGTCATTTTCTTTACAAAATTGAACCATAGCTGCATTTCCTTCTTTTGCAAACTTTGCTTTATAACTCCCTGGTTTATAGTAAATTCCAGAATGAATTACTCCGCTATTATGTCCAGTTTGATGATGTGCAAGTTCCTTTTCTTTTTCAATGATCGCGATTTTCGCACGAGGGAATTTTTTCGTTAAAGCCATTCCAGTTGAAAGACCAACAATTCCTCCGCCAATAATTATAAAGTCATACATCCTACTTCCCCCTTAATATGATGAAAGGCAGGCCTTTTTTTAGACCCGCCATACAAACTTATTTAGAAAAACAACCTCGCTGACGCATTAGTTCTCTATATAAATCTTTATTTTTTTCAAATGCAGCTCTTCCGTGCATCCAAAATAAATTGTTTAAAAGAACTAAATCACCAACTGGTAATTTTAATGCATGCGTTGCTGGTGAGTTTTCAACAGAATACGATAAATCTTTCAGATAGTTTGCTTGTTCAATATTATCCGGATAAGCGAACTGATCAATAAAACAAATGCATGGTGCGTTATTTACATCAAAAAATGTTTCACGATAGACGATTTCTTGTGCATTTTTACTTGGTGGTGCTTTATACGTAACCTTAACAGATGCGAGCGAATGATCTCTAAACTTCTGAAGATCTTCCCAATCGTCTAAATGTAGTAAACGGGATTCTCCCCCTACTGCATTTTGCTCTTCAATTTTCATCATAAGAAGCCAATCTGTCGGTTCATCAACAAATGTACCGTCTGTATGAAGTGTGAATAAACGGTACGCTTGGCGAAGATAAGAATCACTACTATCCGTATCTTTCACATTAAATCTCGCATAATACGTTCCTGTCATTGCATCAAAGTTCGGCGTCCCGATTAAATATGTTAATGCCGTTGCAAATTTCACATAGTCCGCTGCATCTGTCGTTTCACCTTGCACCCCAATTGTAAATCCGCCCGTTTCACGGTCATGAATAATTCCGCGAATGTTATCCATAAATGATTGCCCAAAAATCTTTCTCATCCCATCCGCAAGATTAAATCGAGAGTACGGAATGTATTGTAATGACTGCTCTGAATGCCCTTTTACCTCTTCAAAAAACTGCCTAAGCAATTGCTGATTTAACACAATATGATATAAACGTTTATGCTCTGGATGAGGAACAATCTCATATCCCTCATATTTCTTTGCAAACTTCATCTTTGCATTTTGTTCTGTAATAATCGACATTTTAATTCCTCCCTAAATGAAATATGAAGAACGTATTGACGCTTTTTACAGACAGTTATCCTTATCTTCTTTATGCCGAGATTCGGTCTTACTGCCCTAACAGCAAAAAGCCAGTCATACGCATCCACGACATAAAACCGTGAAAACGTACAACTGGCTTATCATTACGAGTGTCTTTAATCTCTTAAAGTACAATAATAATAGACAGTTCATATGAAAATATGTGTAAAACAGGAAAGAAAGATCGGATATAGAGAAGGCTAATTTCTCGTATGGATCTTATTAATTAAATAATAATTCGAAATATTCTAACTGTCAATTCGTTTTTTACTTTTTTCTCTGCACACTTTACACATTTTACAAATCCCTTTACTTTCCGCACACCCTCTTTTTTTCTCCTCTTGTTTTACAACTTGAACTTCACTTATTTTTTTCATGTTCCTTTCCTCCTCAATATAAAAAGCCAGTCGTATCCCTTTAAAGGAAATACAACTGGCTCTTGTTTATGGACATACATACGATAAACTAGACAGTTATTATGGAGTTGTTTCCTCGTACTCACCTTGAGGCTGTTCATCATTTAAATAACTTACATATTGGCGATGCAAATCTTTTACCGCACTAACGATAGCATTTTGCGCTTTTCCTTGATAATGATCTGTAATATCTTGAACGATTTCTTCAATACCATCTCGCAAACTATGTCCTCTCAAAATTTGAGCGACGAAGTCTCTACCGTGCTCTGTCGCAAGCGTACATGACGCTTCAATAATGACATGGTATTTATGATCTGCCTCAATTGTAATTGTTAATGTTTCATACATACTGCGAACAGCCATCCCTTTCGGAAGTCTCGAATGTCCCGCCATAAAAAAAGTCCCTTTACGCATATTTCATCCTCCGTTACTATGTTTTTTATCACTTATACTTGATCTACGTATACTGTCTTTATTCTCGTATAAAATTCTTTAGCCGCTTTTCCTTGTTCACGCGGTCCAGCACTAGAGTTTTTCATTCCGCCAAACGGAACTTGTGGTTCTGCCCCTGCCGTTTCTGAATTCACATGAACCATTCCAGCTTCCATATCATCAATAAACCTTTGCGATAAACTTAAATTATTTGTACAAATAGATGCGCTTAGCCCATATTCAGTATCATTCGCTAAAGAAACGGCTTCCTCATAACTTTTCACTTTAAATAAACATATAACAGGCCCGAAAATTTCCTCTTTCGCAATGCGTGCATCTTGATCTACATTTTCAAAAATGGTCGGTAAAACATAACACCCTCGCTGCAATTCTGCTTCTTTCGGCACGCTGCCTCCATAAAGTAAAGAAGCCTCGTGTTTTCCTACTTCAATCATCGATAAAACAGATTGCTGCTGCCCCTTTGAAACGCATGGGCCCATAAATGTATCAGGTTCTAACGGGTTCCCAACTGTAAGAGCCTCGGTGCTCCGCAAAAGTTGATCGCGGAACGCTTCATAAATTTCCTCTTCCACTATCACTCTACTTGTTGCTGTACACTTTTGTCCTGTTGACATAAATGCACCCTTTATCGCAATATTTACCGCCTTTTCAATATGAGCATCTTTTAATACAACTAACGGATTTTTCCCGCCCATTTCTAATTGTACTTTTTTCCGAGTTTCAACGGCTGCTTTTTGAATGATGTTTCCAACGTGATTAGAACCAGTAAAGGATACCGCTTGTATATCCGGATTCCCCGTTAACTCTGCTCCAACTTCAGAACCTTTGCCGAATACACAGTTTATAACGCCTGCTGGAATACCTGCCTCATGAAATGCATTTACAAGGTGGTACACTGATTTTGGCGTAACTTCAGCCGGCTTAATGACAATCGTGTTTCCGTAAATAAGTGCCGGCGCCATTTTCCACGCTGGAATCGCAATCGGAAAGTTCCACGGCGTAATTAATCCAACTGGCCCTACTGCTACTCGTTTACTGTAAAGCATTGTACTTTCATTAGCAGATGGAATGAGCTCACCTATCGGCTGATTTGCTTCCCCTGCATAATATTCAAGAATGCTAATCGCACGCTTCGTCTCTCCTATTCCTTCAGCAATCGTCTTTCCTTCTTCGCTTGTTACATCTTGCCCAATTTCATTTACCTTTTCTTTCAAAATAGCTGCCGCTTTCCATAAATAACTTGCTCTTTCTTGAAACGATAACCGTTGCCATTTTTGAAAAGCTTCTTTCGCTGATGCGATGGCTACTCGTGTATCTTCTACTGAACTGAACGGGAATTCACCTAGTACTTCCCCGTTATGCGGATTATAATTTTTAACGTATGCATTCGTGGAAGGTTCTTTCCACTCACCGTTTATATAATTGAAAAACCTCATTCCCCTGCCCCCACCATTTTTTTATTTTGATAGTTTCGCAATAGCAGCTTCAATAATAGTAAGCCCTTCTTCAAGTTGTTCATCTGTTATAACAAGAGGCGGCAAGAAGCGAAGTACATTACTATAAATACCAGCGCTTATTGTAATGACCCCTTTACTATGCGTTTCCTTCATAATCGCTTTAACCTCTTCCGTTGCTGGCTCTTTCGTTTCTTTATCCTTTACAAGCTCAATTGCTGTCATAGCGCCAATCCCTCTAACATCACCAACTACTTCATATTTATCTTTCCAACTATTAAATACTTCCATCATACGTTCACCAATTTCTATCGCACGCTTTACTAAATTCTCTTCTTCTATTACATCTAAAACAGCTAATGCAGCGGCGCAAGCGACTGGACTTCCTGAAAAAGTACCACCTAATTGACCTGGGCCAGATGCATCCATCAATTCCGCTCTTCCTGTTATTGCGCTCAGCGGCATGCCGGCAGCGACTGATTTTGAAAATGTCATTAAATCAGGAGCTACACCGAAATGATCCATTGCAAATAAGCTACCCGTACGAGCGAAACCTGTTTGAATTTCATCCGCAATCATAACAATTCCATATTTATCGCAAATATTTCGGACGCCTCGCATGAACGTAGTCGTCGGAACGATAAATCCACCTTCTCCTTGAAGCGGTTCCAAAATAATCGCAGCAATATTATCACTTGCCACTTCCTCTAACATAAAACGCTCAAAGTACGCTAAAATTTGCGCGTCTACTTCTTCTTGCGTCAGTCCTTCGTCAGCACGGTAATAATACGGATATGGCAATTTATATACTTCTGGTGCAAACGGTCCAAATCCGTGCTTGTACGGTTTCACTTTACTTGTAAGTGACATCGTCATAAGTGTACGCCCATGATAAGCGCGCTCAAACGAAACGATAGCACTTCTTCCAGTTGCTTTTCTAGCAATCTTCACCGCATTTTCCACTGCTTCAGCTCCGCTATTAGCAAACATCGTTTTTTTCTTAAAATCTCCTGGCGTTAATTCATTCAGTCTTTCAGCTAATGCAATATAACTTTCATACGGCGCTACATGAAAACAACTATGAATAGAAGATTCTACTTGCTCTTGAATCGCCTTTACTACTTTCGGATGACAATGCCCAACGTTTTGCATACCAATTCCGCCCGCAAAGTCGATTAGTTCATTGCCATCTACATCTGTAATAATTGCGCCTTTTGCTGATTGCACATATAACTCTGTAATATTGTAAGGCCCTTCTGGCACTGCATTTTTTCTTCTTTCATGTAATATGCTAGATTTTGTAGTTGTAATATCTTTCTTCTCCTTCAACATGGAACATACCCCTTTTCTTATTCTTTCTCTAAACTAACTTCCGCATCTTGTATAATCGTAAAATCATTCAACTTTTGCTTATCTAACTTTCTAACTCTTAGAAAATAACTTATTATTACTAGGGTAGTAGCTAGTAATGTCATGTAAAATTGCATACGCATATCTTCTATAAACGCTTGTGAAGCAAATATTGTAATAATCATCAAAAGCGTTGCATATGTGAGATAAGGGAATAACCACATTTTCACTTTTAGCTTTCCAGCCCCTTCTCTTTCCCTTTCTCGTCTTAACCGAATATGTGAAACTGCAACGAACATATACATAAGCATCGTTACACCACCTGAACTATTCGCTAAAAACGCAAACAGTTTATCAGGAGATATAAATTTCAACATCGCGCAAATAAATGCAAATACGATACTTGCAAATATCGCTATAACTGGCGTCCCTCTACCATTTAACCGTGAGAAACTAGCCGGAGCATCACCTTTTTTAGCAAGTGAAAATAGCATACGTGAACTCGTATATATACCCGAGTTCATAACGGAAAGTAACGATAGAAATACAACACCATTCATAATTTCTGCGGCTGCAGGTATTCCTGCCATATTGAATAAACTTGCATACGGAAGTTTTAATAACTCCTTATCCGTCCACGGAATAAACATAACTAAAATCGTTACCGACCCGACAAAGAAAAGCATAAGGCGCCATACTACACTATTAATAGCTCGTATAACATTTTTCTCTGGATTTTCAGATTCCCCGGCTGCAATAGCGGCCACTTCGCTCCCTGATAACGAGAAAGAAATAAACACTACGCTCAGTAATACAGGGACAATCCCATTTGGAAAGAAGCCTCCATTTTCCGTAATAATAGCAAGACTCGGTCTCTCCACTCCTGGAACAAGTCCAAAAAACATCGAAACTCCTAAAATTAAAAACACAACAATCGCCACAACTTTAATAAACGCTAACCAATATTCAAACTCTCCGTACAATTTTACTGAATATACATTCGTCATTGTCATTAAAAGAATCATACATAAGCTCGCAATCCATGCTGGAACCGAAGGAAACCAATTGTTAATCATCACACCTAAAAGCACCGCTTCAATTGCGATAATAATGACCCAATTAAACCAATATAACCAACCGATCGTATACCCTGCCCACGGTCCAATTGCTTTATTCGCATAAGTCGCGAAAGAACCACTATCAGGATTTTCCGCTGCCATCTCTCCTAACATCCGCATCACGAGCACAACCATTAAAGCGCCGATAATATAGGACAAAATCGCTGCTGGCCCCGACGCTTGAATAATCGTTCCACTTCCTACAAACAAGCCTCCACCGATAACCCCGCCGATCGAAATCATTGTTATATGCCTAGTTTTTAAATCCTTTTGTAACTCCTTTTTCGCTTTAGCCAAACAATTCACCAGCCCCTCCATTAGCGTGGACACGCACTATATTCCATTACCCCTTGGACTTGATAGTGCTTTCTTTAAATCTCCTCCTGCTTTAAAAAAAATAAAAAGAGCCAGAAAAACAATGTACACATTTACATTGGATTTTACTGTCTCTATCCTTATGGCTCGTCCTCCTGCTAAGGAAGCTCAAGTGGAAAGAAGCTCCGCTATTAAATTGAACAAAAGTAACTCCGGGCTTACAGAGAGGCTAATCACTGTCATCCGATAATAAGTTAATCATAATACAAATAAACTGAATATTCAATGTTCATTTTTGATAAAGTGAAACTTTAATCAGTGGGGGTTTTGTTCATCCCCCACTGATTATCAGCCCTCACCAATCGGGCTTTTAC
>NZ_MAOI01000123.1 GCF_001884235.1 Bacillus paramycoides
CATTATACTCGCATAAAAAACAAAATCAATACTATTTTTTAATTATTTTAAATTTTCAATCTTAAAATCCATAAAAAAACACACTCATCCCTAGTAAAGGGACGAATGTGTTTTCGTGGTTCCACCCTTGTTCCAACCCAGACTTATTTCCTTCCAGATTGCTCAAGTTCAGATAACGGCTGATACCGTCAATAATTACTAGATTGCTCGTTCACTATTGAAGTTCAAAGGTGGTAAGATCATTTCTCGTGTTAGGAAGCTCCCAGCCTTTGGCTTCCCTCTCTGTAAACCGTAAAAATCATCTCATGTCCTTATCGTTACTTTTTCGTTCATGTTTATTTGTTAACTTATTATAGTTATGAAAATTTTAAAACGCAAGCCTATTTTCACTCACTAATTTAAATATATTTTTTTATTATATTTCACAATAACATTTTACAAAGACTGTTCTTATTACGTATCTTACAACTTTCCAACTTATAAACCAGCAGTTCACATATGAAAATCTCATTCTAAAACGTGAAGATTCCCCTCTCACTAAAACTATATTGATAAAGGAATTTTTAATACAATCTTTTCGTATAACTTTCTTCTAAAGAACGTGCAACTTCCTCTTCTGAAGCATTCACTTTCGCATGCTCAAGTAACATTTTCGCTGCTGAAGGTAGCTCTTTTTTATTTAACCACGATTCTGAATCCCACATTTTTGAACGGATAAAAGCTTTTGCGCAATGAATATAGCATTCTTCTATTTCAACAACGATTCCAAGTAAAGGATTACGTCCATTCGCCTGCATTTCTTTTAATATTTCTTCATCATTTGTAACGTAAGCACGGCCGTTTATTCTCAGTGACTCTCCGAGACCAGGGATAAAAAAGATTAATCCTACGTGCGAATTCGAAATAATATTTAAAATAGAGTCTATACGACGATTACCCGGTCTTTCAGGAATAATAATTTTATTTTTATTTAGGATGTATACAAATCCAGGTGCATCTCCTCTCGGCGAAGCATCACACTCTCCGAATTTATTTGCAGTAGACAATACTAGAAAAGGAGATTTAGATAGAAAATCTACGCAATGATGATCAAGTGATGATATAACTTTTTTCAAAGCGCGTTCACTAGGTTGCCCCAATATTTGTCGTAATTCTTCCTCTGTAGAAATAATCGATTCTATTTCTTTACTTTCAATCCTCACTTATACCCACCTCTTTTTCTTTATTTTCCCAAAATTCAATACAAATATTGTATAATAAAATTTGCAGAAAGGGGAATTAAAATGACAGAGTGGTTAACGATATTTGATCCTGAAAGAAATACACTTGGAAAGAAATTACGTGATGAAGTGCATCGTGACGGTGATTGGCACGAAACATTTCATTGCTGGTTTGTAGAAAAAGATGCTGAAGATATGTTTTTATATTTTCAATTACGCTCTAAAAATAAAAAAGAGGCACCGGGTATATGGGATATTACATCAGCTGGACACATTATGCATGATGAAGATGTACAAATTGGCGGCCTACGTGAAATTGAAGAAGAATTGGGACTTTCCTTTCAAACTACTGATTTAGCATACAAAGGCATCTTTAAAATAGATTATGAAATTTCAAATCTTATTGATCGTGAGTTTTGTCATATGTATTTTCACAATGTAATAAAACCACTTCCATTTGCACCAGGTGAAGAAGTAGATGATGTGATGAAAGTACATGCAACTTCTTTTCTACAACTATTAAAAAGAGATATTTCATCTTTAACGGCTATTTCTGTTTTAAACAGGAAACCGATAACGATAACATTTGAAGATATCTATCCTTATGAACTTGAATACTATGAATTTGTTGTAGAGCAAGGACAGGAATTGCTAAAAAATAATAGTTTGTAAATAAAATAGGACTCCCAGCTTATATTGCCCGGGAGCCCTATTTTATTTTTCATTATTGTTCAAGTGTCTTTAATCTTTTCTCTACTCGCATAAATAAGTGAATAATCAACAATAGCATAACAATCAAAATCACTAAAGTTGTATGGGGATATCTAAACAGGATACTAATAATACTTCCTATCAACGTCATAATGAATCCATTTTGTTTCATCACTTCTGCACTATACTGGTTACCAGCATCCCATAATTCTTTATTTTTCATAGATCGTTTCGTCCGGTAACCGTATGCTGCGTTTATATCTGTCGGTGGATTCTTTTGGAGAATAAGTGCGGCAAGTATAAATATACCACCAATCAATATGCTCATTCCTATGTTTACTAGTGCATACATCAACTATATCCCCTCCTAACTTACACTTTCATTATACGGTATAACGCTAACACTTCCAATTATTAACACTTTTATTTTCTCTCTTTCGATGTCTGGAACATACTTGGAAGTGTTACAAAACGTGCCCCTTTCGTTTTTAGCTGCGGAATAATTTTGTCTAGCGCATCTACTGATCCTTGTAAATGCCCACCTGGTGTAGAATGCTGAAGTATTACACTACCTGGAAATGAATTTCCTAACACATTATTTGTGATCGTATCAGCACTTACACCTTTCCAATCAACCGTATCGACACTCCACTGTACAATCATAAAATTTTGCTCCGTTGCCCATTTCAATTGATTTTCAAGTATTTCACCATATGGTGGACGTATAAATTTAGGAGCATAACCAGCTAAACGATTTAATATTTCTTCCGTTTTTATAATTTGATTACGATACTCTGCCTCATTTACTTTCGCTAAATTCGGATGATTATACGTATGATTACCAATTACATGCCCTTCATTAGCGATACGCTTTACTACATTCGGATACCTTTCTGCATTTTCACCGAGTAGGAAAAAGGTTGCTTTCACATTATGGTTTTTTAACTTATCTAATATTTTTGGTGTAAATACTAAATCTGGTCCATCATCAAATGTAAGAGCTACTTCCGCTTTATTGTATGGTCCTGAAAATGCATACGCATATTTTTCGACCCACGAAAACGGTGTCCATGACCCCCGATCCGCTTCTTTCATTTGGATTTGATAATTTTGAGGAACATTTAATGCGTATGGCACTGCGCTTATATAGTCTCCATAATAAAATGAGTTATATGGCATATAAGCATACGAAACATCTCGTTCTAGTCCCCATTGAAATGGAACGAACATTTCTGGTGAATAAAAATAATACATGATAAAAACCTCCCTAAAATTTCATATGTCGCTTATATACACTTTGTCAGAGAATTTCTTATCAATATACAAAAATAGGACTGTCCATTATTAGGACAGTCCTATTAATCAATATAATTAATAAATTACTTTACTATCTCTCGGTAATTTTCTCACATGTTTTAAATAACTTGTCACTCTGTCATCATCACCTTGTGGGTATTGATATCCATAAGCGTTAGCAATATCATTTGCTACTTCCCTAAATAGATCTCCCATTACAAAAAATGACTCCCAAATGTTTTCATATTCTTCATTTGAAAATGTCTTTTTAAATTGCTCCCACATATCTTTTTCAAAATACTGTTCGAAATGCTTTCCAAACTTCCCTGTATTAACAGTAAAGCCTGTTTTCATCCCAATATGCCATTCTAGCATAACAATGAGCATATCTCGTACTGGGCCATCAAGCATTCCTTTCACGTAAGAAAGCTCTTCTCTCCATAGCCCCTTTGCCACATTGGTACTGCACCACCAAAACTCATTACAGCAATCCAAAAATTCTTTTGCTGTAGGCTTTTTTATAATATAATCTTTATCGCTTGCTGGTGGAAATTCTCCAATACAATCATCTTTATCAAGAAGCAATTTACTTAAACTATCTTGTCCAACGAACTTATTTATCAAATCAAATGGAACTAGCGTTAAATCAATCCGATTCCCATCCGTAAACTGCATTAAATACGGAAACTTTCCATCTTCATCAGCTGGAACTAATGACATTTCTTCCGGCATTTGCACAATCATTATTTCTCCAAATCGTTTAATCCAACTATGATCACACGTAAAAGACTGTATTTCTTTCACAACATAAATAATATCATAATCTTGAAAACAGTCTTTTTTCACATTCGGATTCACGCGTGATCCATTCATAATAACCGCTCGAATTCTCTCATCTTCTTTTGCTGTATTTATAATTAAGTCTATCATTTCTTTTTCAGTTCTCATCTATTCCTAACCTCCAATTTTATATATAAACTTATATTGTTATGTATGTTGGAGGTCCACGGGCTAACTGTGTTGCACACGATACACGTTATAATTTTTGAAACTTCTTTTTCATCCCTTTTACCTCCTTACATCACTCTTTTACGACTGCCATTACAAATCCATCATACCCTTTACTTCCGACAGTTTGAAGCGCTGTAGCACTTACACGTGGCTCAACAGCTATTATCTCATAGAAACGACGTATCCCTTGTACACGGGGATCACTACTAGTATTGTCAATAACTTCTCCTTCAAGTTTTTAATGCTTTTCTACCATTCACTTATGATTATACCGAAAATTCTGTTTTATATACAAAAATAGAGAAGGGACATCCACTCCATTACGAATAGATGTCCCTTCTCTGTTTTTAAATTTAGCACTTACGGATTAGTAGACCAAAGTCCAGCAGATTTAATAAATGTACGTTTATTTAATTTCAGCTGTGCTACGATAAATTCTGCAATATCTTCCGCTTGCATTACTTTATCAGGATTTCCATCAGTTAATCCTAAATCTACCGCCATATCAGTTGCTACTGTACTTGGTGTTAAAGCTGTTACACGAATGTTATGTTTACGGACTTCCATCGCTAACGATTCTGTTAAACCAAGAACACCAAATTTAGAAGCACTATATGCACTCGTTACAGGTGCACCTTTTTGCCCTGCTGTAGATGAAATATTAATAATATCACCAGATTGTTGTTCAATCATGCTTGGTAAAGCTGCACGAGTTGCATAGTATACACCCATTAAGTTTACTTGAATGATTTTTTCCCAATCAGCAACGTCTAATTCTAAAAATTTACCAAACTTAGAAATACCTGCGTTATTAATTAAAATATCGATAGATCCTAAACCGTTTTTTAACGTGTCAATTGCAGTAGTTACCTCTTCATATGAAGATACATCTGCAGTCGCAATAACAGCTTTTACGCCTTCTGCTTCCACTTCCTTCGCAACTGCTTTTAAATTTTCTTCTGAACGAGCTAAAAGACCTACATTCACGCCTTCTTTCGCTAATGCGATCGCTACAGCGCGACCAATCCCTCTACCTGCTCCTGTAATTAAAGCATTTTTCCCTTGTAATAATTCTGCCAAGTATAACACTCCTTACTCTTCTCAGTTATTTATTATATTAAAAGTGTATCTATGTTTATGTAAAAAGGCAATGATGCACTTTCATGTGCGTAGGTTACTTATAGGTAACTATAGTAATAATAAATGTACCTTTAAAGAAAAGTAGTGCTAAAGGAACACCCCTAGCACTACTTTTCTTCATGATTAGGAATACGTACAATAAATTCCGCACCATGTCCTTCTATGCTCTCAACCTTTATTTCTCCTTGATGTAGATCGACTACTTTTTTTACTATCGCTAATCCTAAACCGCTTCCTCCATACGCTCGATTTCGTGAAGAATCAGCTTTAAAAAACCGTTCAAATATATGTTGTTTTTGTTCTTCTGAAATACCAATTCCCGTATCATGAATACACACTTCTATTAATTTCTCATGTTCTTTTAACTGAATTGTAATCGTGCCACCATTTGGCGTGAATTTAATGCTATTATGAATTAGGTTAATCCATACTTGACTCATACTTTCTTGGTCTGCAGTGAAAAGAACTTTCTCTAAATCAAGTTCCAACTCAATTCCTTTTTCATCCCAGAGCGGCTCACTATTTAACACAATCTGTTTCAACTGTTGATCTAATCGATAGGTAACTCTTTCTGGTGAATACTCTTCTGATTCTAAAAGTGTTAACTTTAATAAATTTTGACTCAATTTAGATAATCTCGTTGTTTCAGTTTCAATAATGGTAAGATAATGCTTCCTTTTTTCATCAGTAAGATTATCATCTTGTAGTGCCCGAGCAAATCCTTTTATAGATGTTAATGGTGACTGTATTTCGTGAGAAACATTCGATACAAACTCTTGTCTCATTTTCTCCATTGTATTTAGCTCATCTGTCATATCGTTAATACTTTTTACAAGCACTCCAATTTCTCCATCATACTTTTCTTCATTTCGTATTTTTACGGAGAAATCTCCTTTTGCAATTTTTTGTATCGGTTCAATGATCGTCCAAATCATCGCCTCTCGCTTCGGTCTCATTAATACTCCGATCAATACCCAAATAAGAACAATAAATACAAAGCCGACCATATCACTAATTAGAAAAGTAATAAAAGGCGATACGTTTATTTCAAAAGCTTTCATTACACTAGACGATACAAAAAAAGCTATTGACCAAATTATAGTAAGAAAAGTAAAGAGCGCTACTATCGCCCCCATTACTTTTAACATCTTCATCTTACTCATTCTCTCTCTTTGTCTCATTTACTTACCTCTAAGCGGTACCCTAAGCCCCTTATCGTCCTTATATTAAACTTCGATAGCTCTTCTTGAAACTTTTCACGCAACCGATTAATATGAACGTCTAGCGTGCGTTCATTCCCTTCAAAATCATATCCCCATACGCCTTCTATTAATTGCTCTCGTGAACAAGTTCTTCCCGCTTTAGATCCTAATGTAAAGAGCAACTCAAATTCTTTTAGCGGTAGCGTCACCGTTTGTTCTCCAACTGTAACTTCAAATGTTTTACGATTTAAAAGTACATTCCCCACTTGAATAGTTTGCGATACTGTAATTTGGTAACGTTTCAATAATGCCTTGACTCTTACAACTAATTCTAACGGATCAAATGGTTTCACAAGATAATCATCTGTTCCGAGGTGAAATCCTTTTACTTTTTGAGATGTTTCACCTTTAGCAGTTATCATAAGAATCGGCATATCATAGTATTTTCTTAATTCATAACATAAATCATACCCATCCATATTCGGCATCATTATATCAAGGATTACCATATCAACTTTTACTTCTTCTATTTTTTTTAGAGCATCCAGTCCATCAACCGCCTCATATGTTTGAAAACCTTCTCGTTCTATAAATACAGAAACGAGTTCTCTAATGTGCGGATCGTCATCTACAATTAATATTTTAGGTATCAAGGAATCATATCCTTTCTGCTTAACATACTTTTTACAACTCTCTAAAATCAACAATCAGTGAGGTTCACCCTCACTGATTGTTTTCATTCTATAATGCACCTTCTTTAATTTTCAACTGCTGCGTTGCAAATTCACGGTACATGTCATGCGTTCGTAATAATTCGTCATGAGATCCACTACCTGTCAAATTCCCTTTTTCAATAAAGATAATTTTATCTGCATCTACTACAGTAGAAAGTCTATGCGCAATAACTAAAGTCGTTCTACCTTTCATTAAGTTATTTAAAGCCTTCTGAACAACCGATTCCGATTTACTATCAAGACTTGAAGTCGCTTCATCTAACATTAGAATTTGCGGATCTCGAAGCAGTGCTCGAGCAATCGCAATTCGTTGTCTTTGTCCTCCAGAAAGCTTCACACCACGCTCTCCCACTTCTGTTGCATACCCGTTTGGTAAATCATGAATAAATGCATCAACATACGCCATCGCTGCTACTTTTTCGATTTCTTTATCAGTCACTTCACCTTCAACACCGTAACAAATATTATCACGAATCGTTCCATCAATTAACGGACTATCTTGTGAAACGTAACCAATTTGACGTCGCCATGACTGTAATGAATATGCTGTAATTGGTTCTTCCCCTAATTTAATAACACCTTTCGTTGGCTCATAAAAACGTTCTAACAATGAGAATAAAGTTGTTTTCCCGCTACCACTTGGCCCTACAATTGCCGTTACTTTTCCGGATTCAATCGTGAAATCGATATTTTTCAAGACTTTCTCTTCTTCGTTATACTCGAAATGAACATTTTCAATCACTATCGGCTGCTTTGCATTTGTAACTTTCACACCAGTTTCATGGTCTTCTACTTCATACTCTAAAATTGTATTAATTCTTTCAGTTGCACCAATCGCCTTTTGGAATTGCGTAAAGAACATAGATAACTGACTCATTGGCATTATAATTTGAACTAAATATAAAATAAACGCTACAAGTTCACCTGTTGTTAATGCACCACTAGAAACTCGCATTCCACCGTAGCCTACGATAATAACAAGTAATGCCATTAATACAAACGACATAACTGGTGAAATTAAAGCTTGCACTTTTCCTTCTTTCAAACCAAATTGCAATAGCTTTTCGATACCTTTATTACCAGTTTCATATTCTCTTTTTTCTGTATTTGAAGATTTCACTAAGCGAATTTCTGATAGTACTTGTGTTAATACACTAGTAAAAGAAGCCGTTTCATCTTGAAGTGCTTTTGAAATCTTATACATTTTTCGTCCAAGTGGAACTAAAATTAATACCGATAACGGAATAACCGTTAAAAGTAAAATCGTCATTTTCCAGTCTAAAACAAATAATACAATTAATGATCCAATAATTGAGATACCGCCTGTTAATAAGTTTGACAAATGCTCAGAAATTAATGTTTTAACAACACCTGTATCATTTGTCATACGACTAATTGTATCTCCCGTTCTGTTTTGATCATAATAAGACACTGGTAAGATAAGTACCTTTTTCCATAATCGCTCCCTAAGTCCAGCCACAATTTTTTGCCCGATATAATTCAGTAAATAAATAGACAACCCTGCAGCAATTGTTTGCATAATAAAGAATGCAACTAATCCAATAATTTGTCCCGTACTAATTGATGAAATTGAAAAATTATCGACTAAACCTTTTGTTAACATTGGAATAAACAAACTCGCTCCAGTAGAAAGCAAGCTCATTAATAAAGCGAAAATAAGAATGCCTTTGGGTGGATTTGTGTCTTGAATGAGACGTAAAAACTGCCTCCAATTCCCTTTTTTCTTTTCTGTATTCCTAACTTCCATTGTCTTTCATCTCCTCGTTATAAACAAAACTATTATTTCTAAAACTAGAATACGCTATAAATGTAAACTGAATGTAAACACACTTTTTCTATTCTTACAAAATATACATATAAACTCATCTTTACAACAAGTATAAATATCTGATATTATTACCAGGTACTTATTATTATTCTATGCGAATTATAGACTACGCATAGAAAATATATAACTAATTTTATCAATTAGCTAATTTAAAATACTATATAAATCTCCAGCATCGAAAGGAGTATCCTTTTTGCAAACAAATACACATTCCGAAAAGGAAACAATCATTTTTATTCATGGATTAGTTGGAAATCGCCGTGCCTTCAAAAAAGAGCATAAACGATTTTCCGCTTCCTACAACATTATAACTTATGACTTATTAGGTCACGGCGAAGATAAAGGAGAAGATATTGAATTTTCATTGCAGCGGCTCGTAGATCAATTATTAAACTTGTATGAAAAAGAGGGAATTAAAGAGGCACATATTTGCGCTTTAAGCTATGGCTGTTATATTTCTACAATTTTTGCACAAATGCACCCAGAAAAAGTGTTAAGCATTTGTCATATTGGTGGACATTATAATAATCCTTCCCTTTTATATAACGTGTTTCAAAAATTTTGGGAAAAGCGAGGAGATGAATATTCCACTTGGCTTTCTCAATATGCAAATACAATTTTCCCAAGCGGAATATTAAAGGCAAATCCTTTCGCTGTTATTTCACGAAATATTTATTATCGCTTTGGGTTACAATTACATTCGTCTATAATTGCTCAATCATTACGTCATCGCTTAGAATTCGACTTAAAATCAAAATTAAAAGGACTTCCTCACCCTATATTATGGGTAATGGGTGAACATGATCATCTCTATAAATCTTGTCTTTTTGATTTAAAGTCCATTCTTCCTAATGTTTTATATAAAGAAATTCCATTGGCTGGACATGCAGCAAATTTGTTTCGTCCAAACTATTTCCATGATTTATATGCTAAATTTTTGCATGGAAATTTGAAATAAAGGCTACCCTATATTTCTAGTTTATATAACTATGAAAAAGGCTTCCCAAGTTTCCCTGGAAAGCCTTTTCTCTATACGAAAAGTAGTTTATAAACTACTTTTTCTTAGTATGCTTTTGTGTAACCTGTTAGGTGTTTAGACCAGTAAGAGTTATTAATTGAACTAATTCTTACACCAACACTTTCATTCTCTGCACTAATGAACTGACCGTTTCCTAAGTAAACACCCATGTGAGAAAGACCTGATTTATAAGTGTTAGAGAAGTATACTAAATCACCTGGTTGTGGATTGCTAGTTTTTGTTTTAGAGCTCCAGTATCCAGCAACTGTTTGACGATCGCCTGAATGACCAGTTTTATTTAATACGTAGTGAATGAATCCACTGCAGTCGAAACCAGCAGTAGTTTGACCACCAAATACATATGGTGAACCATTTAAAGATCTAGCAAATCCAGCGATTGATGATGTATCTCCACCCGTTGGCGCTGTTGGTTTTTGTACTTGGTTTTGTCCTTGGTTCGTACCTTGGTTCGTACCTTGGTTACCACCAGTAACTACATTGTTCACTCCGCCTTTTACAAACTTAACAAAGTCTGCACTTACGTAACCAGTGCGGCCGTTATGGTTAATTTTATACCAACCATTTTCAGCACCAGTAACGTTTAATACTGTACCGTTTGTTACCCCACCAATTACAGGGTTATATGTAGCTGGACCTGTACGTACTTTTAAAGCACCTGTGTTAACAACATATGAACCACCAGTTTGAACTGTAGTAGTATTGTTGTTTGTAGTTGGTTGCTGTGTTTCGTTAGATACAGCTGAACCACCTTTTGTTACGAAGTCTTTACTTACGTATCCAGTTCCACCATTGAAGTTAATTTTAAACCAATCTTGAACTTCACCTACAACTTGAACTGTTTTACCTTTGTTTACAGAACCTAAAACAGTATGAGACGCGCTTGGGCCTGTACGTACGTTTAGTGAAGAAACGTTTACTGTATAAGCACCTGTTCCTTGTTGAACAGTAGTTCCTTTATTGCCACCAGTTGTTACGAAGTCCCCACTTACATAACCTGTTTGACCATTTACATTAACTTTGAACCAACCGTTTTCTTGTCCGATTACTTGTAGTACTTGACCTTCTTTTACTTTAGAAATAACGTTATGTCCTGTACCAGCGCCTGAACGTACATTTAATACATCAGCTGTTACTGTGTATTTTAATTCAGAAGTTGTTTCTACATTTTTTGTTTCAGTTACAGTCGTTTGAGTTTGTGTTTGAGCTTGTCCATTAATTTCTTTTAGCGCATCATTTGAAACTTGTGCATGAGCAGAATCCATTCCAGGAACTGCTACGCCTGCTACAGACGCTGCTGCTAAACCTGCGATTACTTTTTTCATAAGTTGTCTTTACTTCCTTTCCCTACTATCCTCTTGAGAAAAACTATAAACTTAATACTTTACAATATTATCAAAGTAAAATATTCATCCAGTTCCATTTTTTAGCAAGAGTTTTATTTTTCACACGTCGTTCATTTTAAACGAATGAAGTGAATTCCGTGTGAACTTCATGTGAACTTTACCATTAAACAGTGTGTTTTTGCAACGATTTTTTCAAATTTCTTATGTATTACATCAAAATCCAATACCTTATTAATTATTTTAATATAAAATTCACACTTTATATCAAACATAAAAATTTCATTAATCTAATGTAAATACACAATGGTTTTCTAGAAAGTTCTTTTCATGAGGCATATTCTTATCATGACAAAAAATACTTCGTTTATCAATAGTATAATATTTTAAGAAAATTAATTTTCTATATTATCTATGATTTTAAACAAAGTGATAATTTGTAAGATTTCACACACAAAAATCCCGTCCCACTCGTGAGCATTCCAATTCCAAAAACACAATTGACTATTTGTTTTTTTTACTAACTATGGAATCATTAGGGATTAATTGATAAAATATGTATAGTCACATAAAAAGAGGAGTTACATTCGTGGAAAAAATTATAGACGATCACATAAATAATAATATCGAACTATACTATGCTCTTACGCGATTATTATCATTTACAACATTTAAAAAGGTAACAACTATTGAAACAAAGAAATACGAATTAAAAGAGCAGATGAAAACAATTCAGCATACAAGCTCATACCATGTATAAGAAGGTGAACAGATTATATCTCTGTTCACCTTCTATTTTTCATTTTATTTTATTTTATTTGTAAATTTTCACACGAGTTTCTAATGGCTGTGATTCCTTATCCCCTGCAGAGACCACTGGTTTACCAAATGGCATTTGCGCAATTAACTTCCAGCTTTCTGGTACATCCCATTCTTTTCTTACTTCATCATCAACTAACGGATTGTAATGTTGTAATGTAGCACCAAAACCTTCAATTTCTAATGCTGTCCAAACCGCAAATTGCAACATTCCTGAAGATTGTTGAGACCATGTAGGGAAATTGTCTTTGTATAACGCAAAGTTCTCTTGCAAACTTTCTACTACTTTACTATCTTCGAAATATAAAACTGTTCCATAGCCACTTTTAAATGCATTCATTTTCTCTTCAGTAGGGGCGAAATTATTTTCAGGTACAATTTTTCGTAACGTTTCTTTCGTAATATCCCATAATTTGTCGTGTTGTTCACCTAGTAATACAACAACTCTTGCACTTTGAGAATTAAAAGCCGAAGGTGTATGTTTCACAGCATGATAAATCACTTCTTGAATTCTTTCATCAGAAACTACTTGCTCTTTACTTATCGCATAAATAGATCTTCTGTCTTCAAGTGCTGAGTAAAAATCTTTTGCCATCACAATTCCCTCCAAATTTTATTTGAGGCAGTATCATATGTACGAAGCATATAATGCCCCTTAAACTTATCAATAATAAGTTCTTAACTTAATATTATCAACAAACAAAAACAAACTCAAATGATATCCCTTAATTTTTCACTTCCTATACTTCAAAAAACAAAAAAACAGCTTATCGTCATCCAAATCAGGATTCAAATAAGCTGTCTGTATTTTTTATATAGCGACCTACATTATTCCTTCACTTAATTAACCAATTGAAACGCATAGGACATTAGCTTTTGTGTTTCTGTAAAACGTTTTGTTTTACCTTTTGTGCCCATGACAACTGTAATAATACGACTATCACCTTGTTTTGCAGTACCTGTAAAACAATACCCTGCGCTATCTGTAAATCCTGTTTTCAGTCCGTCCATTCCTTCTATATATAAACCTTTATTATTCTTGTTTAACATTTCATTTGTGGTTTTAACATTAATATTATTAAATGCTAACTGACTTTGACTTAAGTGCGTCACTTCTAATATCTCTGGATAATCTTTTATAAGATGATACGCTAATTTAGCTACGTCAGCTGCTGTCATTTTTGTTTCACTTCCATCAGGCTCCTGCAATCCGGAAGCATTCGCGAATTTTGCTTTATCTGACATTTCTAACTGCTTCGCTTTTTCATTCATTAGTTGGACGAAGTTTTTTTCTGTCTGAGCTATATGTTCTGCTAAAGCGACAGCCGAATTATTAGCCGACTCAATCATTAACGCATGGTATAAATCATTAACAGTTAATGTGTCATTAACTTGCACTGGAATTTTCGCACCCTCTGTTTGTGCCGCTTTCGCACTTATTTTCACTGGATCTTCCCAGCGAACTTTCCCATTATGTATACTCTCTAAAAGAAGATACGCCGTCATCATCTTAGACATACTAGCTGGCGCAAAAGCTTCATTTTCATTATATTGATAAATAATATCTCCATCACTCGCATCGATAATCATAGCTGCTTTTGCATCAATTTCCGGTGGGATGTACTTTTGTGGAACTACTTTTTCAGATAGTCCTGTTTTGGGTAGCTCTGCCACTTGTAAAGGCTGACCCTCTATATTGGTTCCACTCTTTTGAGCTCCTTGGAAAAAGAACCAACATATACCCAAAATAATTACTAGTAGGATCGTTACCTTTCCCCATTTTAACCGCTTCATTTCAAAACTCCTTTAGCAAACCTTTAATACATTCACATTTAACCATAACAACAATTACTTTATATCGTCAAGATTAAATAGCATAATTATTCATCTATAGCAATTATTATTTGAATTCCTTATATATATGCTACACTAAAAATAACTAAATTTAAGAATATTCAATAATAACACGAGACAAAAACATTATAAATAGAAAGGATTTCTACAAATGATACTTCCAAAAACATTAGTATACGGTGATACAATTGGGATCTACTCCCCCTCTTCACCAATAACATATACTTCTCCAAAAAGGTTTGAGCGAGCGAAATTATACTTACAACAGAAAGGATTTCGCATACTAGAAGGCTCACTAACAGGTCAATATGATTTTTATCGTTCAGGGAGCATTCAAGAACGTTCAGAAGAACTAAATGAATTGATTAGAAATCCTAACGTTTCGTGTATCATGTCGACAATTGGAGGAATGAATTCCAATTCATTATTACCTTATATTGATTATGCCGCTTTTCAAAAGAATCCTAAAATAATGATTGGCTATTCAGACGCAACAGCGTTATTACTAGGAATTTATGCAAAAACAGGAATCCCTACATTTTATGGTCCAGCACTTGTTCCTTCTTTTGGTGAATTTGAGCCTTTCGTAGATTACACGTACAAATATTTTGCAGATACTTTAATAACTGATCAACCTCTTCCTTACAACATAAACCAGCCGTTATTTTGGTCAGATGAATTTATTAATTGGGAAGAAAAAACGAAGGAAAAAGAACTTCGACCGAACAATTGGATTTCAGTAATTGGCGGAAAAGCTACTGGACGGATTATTGGTGGGAACTTAAACACAATACAAGGTATTTGGGGTAGCCCGTACATGCCACATATTCAAGAAGGTGACATTCTATTTATTGAAGATAGCTCAAAAGATGCAGCTACTATTGAAAGAAGTTTTTCATTACTGAAGATTAACGGCGTATTTAATAAAGTTTCTGGTATCATCATTGGAAAACATGAACAATTCGATGATTGTGGTACAAATCGAAAACCCTACGAAATACTACTAGAAGTACTACAAAACCAAGAGATTCCTATTCTAGCTGATTTCGATTGTTGTCATACTCATCCAATGATTACTATGCCAATAGGTATTCAAGTGGAGATGGATGCAACAAATAAAACGATACAAATTATAGAACAGTGGAAAATCTAAAGTACACTACCTCTATTCTCTTCAAAACGAAAGCTACGTATTGCCTTCTATTGTTTTACATTAGAAGACATGATACTATATATTTTGGAATGTGAAAGAATCAACAAAGACTATTTCAATATGCATTCTATATGAATAAGAAGCTATTGATTATATACTTCCACTTTAAATATATGTACTTATACGTAAAAGAGAGTGAATATATGAAACCTACTATTAAAAACTATGTATTTCTACATGTAGCCTTCTTGATATATTCTATCATTATGGTTTACATGAAATGGGCTGCGCAATTCCCTATTGCTTCAATCTCATTTTTCATTGCTTATTTCGGGCTCGTTGTACTTTTATTTGGATATGCAATTCTTTGGCAACAAGTAATTAAGCATTTTGAAATATCAAAAGCATATTCACACCGCGGGATTATTATACTATGGTCAATGCTTTGGTCAGTCTTCCTATTTGGAGATACGATACTGTGGAATCATTTACTTGGTGCAGCTATTATTATCGTCGGAATTGTGGTGGTGACAAAAGATGAATAGTTATATGTTATTATTGATTTTCGGGATAATTTTAGCCAATTACTCACAAATTTTATTAAAAAAGGCTACTTTACAACAATATGATTCTAGAATAAAAGAATATGTGAATCCTTATGTCATCATTGGCTACTCTTTATTTGTAATTAATGCCGGATTAAACGTGATTGCCTTAAAGGGGTTAGCATTAAAACAAGCATCTGCATTAGAATCTTTAAGTTACATCATCATATTAATTTTTGGCTGGTATTTCTTAGGGGAAAAAATAACAAAACGAAAAATCATCGGCAACATTATTATCGTCGTTGGTGTAATCGTTTATTGTATACAATAATAAAAAGATCCGTTTATTACAAACGGATCTTTTTATTATTGCCCTAAGTTTTGAATTTTATCTTTCAAATCACGAACTTGTTCTATCGTCTGCATGAGCTCAGAGTTTTTAAATTGCTCTACATCTATTTTCCCTTCCTCTACCTTTTTCATAGAGGCATCAATTAATGTATTTAACTTTTCATTATATCCGACAATTTGCTGGTGAAGATCCTTCGCTACATCTGGTGGTGTTAATTCATTAAAAGCTGGTATATCTTGTTTAATTTCACTAAGTTTCGTTTCCAATTCTTTTCGAGCTTCCCCATCATTAATAGCTTTTTCAGCTAATGCTGGTGCTTCATTTGCAAATGCACTTATTTTATTCACATAGTCTGTCGCCTTTTGAGCATAATCTATGGAGTTCTTCCCTTCCTCTACTAGCGAGCATCCCATTAAACCAATTGAAACTACAATTGAAAGTAAGATTGCTTTTGTAAACTTCATTTTTACCTCCTAAATACTTGTCATACTTTTATACATTTATAAACACATAGTTTTCTTCTTATACATTCTAGAGAAATCATTTTTCTCCTTTTCAACGTGTATTTCGTACGATATATAATTTTTTACATTTCTACCTCGTGACTACCTTCATTTAAATATAAAAACAGACATACTTATTTTAAGTATATCTGTTTTCGGGGGCTCATCACTCATCTATCCTGCATCAACTGCGTGTAAAATCCCGATTGGTGCGGGAAATAACCTCCACCACTTTATCCTCTTACATGCCCTATTACCGTTACAATATCTATTTCTATATGTACACTAATAATATCTTCTATAATGTCGGTATATCCTTGTCCTAAAGGTGTTCCGTAATGTAATAAAATCTCCTTTTTTTCATACACTGACTTCGGTATTGTAAAAATAAATCTCCTCAAATTCCGTTCATCAGCAGGTTCCATAATTAAAATGATACCATCTTCTTCAAACATATAATCACGCCTTCCAACAATCCATTCACTATGGCTCAGTATTGCCTTGAAAGGCTAGGTTTTAAACACCCCTTCTCACAATATAAAGCTAAACTTTAATCATTACATACTCATCTCGCTACTACATCATATACAACGATGCCACGAATACGCGTAAAAAAACACAAACCTTGAACTATCAAGAATTTGTGTTTTTCTGCATTTCATTCTTATATACCTTTATCAAGCTCGTATAACCTACGATATTTCTCATTTTCTTTCAGTAACTGTTCATGACTACCTTGCATAGCGATTTGACCATCATCAAGGAAAATAACTTCATCAACATGTTCAATCCCTACTAAATGATGAGTGATCCATAGAACAGTCTTTTCTTCAGTTGCAGAAAACATCGTTTCTATTAAAGACAATTCCGTTTTAGGATCTAAACCGATAGTCGGCTCATCAAGTACAATGATTGGTGCTTCTTGCATAAGAGTTCTTGCAAAAGCTACCCTTTGCCTCTCCCCGCCAGAAAATCTCATACCCATTTCATGCATTTTTGTTTGTAATCCATCAGGAAGAGAAGCAATATGTGAAGCTAGTTGTGCTTTCTCTAGAGCCTTCCATATCTCTTCATCAGTAGCATCTGGTTTACCAATTCGCACATTATTTCCAATTGTCGTATCGAATAAATGTGGTTTTTGGTTTAATACAGAAATATATTTTGACAAAAGGTTCGTATGAGCTTGTTCACCATTCAATAGAACTTGGCCATTCACCGGACGTAGCGCACCAGTTAACAATTTTAATAAAGTAGATTTCCCTGTTCCACTTCTACCTAAAATAGCAATTTTCTTTCCTGCCTTTATGTGTAATGATACATCTTTTAATACAGGTTCATTACTATTCGGATAATTATACGATATATTATTCAGTTCAATATCTATATGTTTTTGTGCAACGTAATCTTTATCTCCAGGTAACTCATTTCCATCTTGCAGAACGCTATCACTTTCTACGCTATTAAGCCTATGAGCAGATTCTACATATGATGGAATTCGATCGATAGCATCCGATACAGGAATAAGCACATTTGTCACAGATAATGTCATTAATACGAAGGCTGCGATAACTGTAGGGGCAATCTGTTCACTTGCAGATTGATTTCCAGTCCACATAATCATTGAAATGACGACAATACCTACTATTAAATGAATGATACTGTCTCGAATATGGTACCAGCGTTTCACTCTTTTCTCTGTCTTTAACAACTGAGCATTTCGCGCTACATACTCATTAATAAATTCATCTTTTCTACCACTTGCCTGCCAATCAGATAACCCAAATACAGCATCTGTCAGTTGCTGATACAAACGATTTCTTCCTCGTTTCAAAGTAACATGATGTCGTTTCATCAAGAGTAGCGATACGAACGGAATAAGAAAAACGATAACAGCTAACATACACCCTGCGATAAGTGCAAATACTACGTCAAATGCACCGATAACAAGAACGAAGATGCTATATACAACTAGTGCTAATATACTAGGGAATATCGTACGCAAATATAGGTTTTGTAAATGCTCTATATCCTCAGACAATACACCTAATACATCACCAGTTTGAAATCGCGAGCGAAAAAATAACGCCTGCGGTTCTACAATTTTATATAGTTTTGTCCTCATTTTTTCTAATATACGAAGGACGACATCATGCCCAACTAAACGCTCAACATAATGAAAGACAGCTTGCCCTATACTAAACGCACGCGTTGCAACGATTGGAACATATACAGCCATTACATTTTCTGGTCTGAGAGCAGATTTAGAAATTAAATAACCTGAAATGAAAAGTAACATCGCACCTGAACTAACTCCAAGAAGCCCGAGGAAAATAGTCAAAGTCATCCTACCTTTATTTTGCTTTATATAAGGTCTAATCCAGTTACTCATCTCTCTCTCCTCCCTTTCCCATGAAAATGTAATGACTCTTTATCTAAAAGCTCTTCATATGTTCCACTTTCTATTATCTTGCCTTTATTTAAAATAACAATATGATCCATCTGTTTCATCCAATGCAAACGATGTGTTGCAAGAAATACTAACTTACCTTTAAACAGACGTAACATCGCTTGTTTTATTTCAAATTCAGTTTCAATATCAAGATGTGCCGTAGGCTCATCTAATAAAATGATTGGTTTATTGCTCAAAAGTGCACGTGCCATCGCAACACGTTGTTCCTGTCCGCCACTTAGCATACGTCCACCTTCCCCAATTCTTTCGTGCATCCCATCCGGAAGCGATGCAACAAGTGAACGAAGACCTACCTCATCTATAACTCTCTCAACTTCTTCATCAGTAATATTTGTTTCATAGAAACAAATATTATCTTTTAATGAAAGTGGGAAAATATAAGGTTGTTGCGGAATATAAGCAATGTTTTTTTGCCAACTATCACGAGTAGATGTATCAATTTCCACACCATTTATAATCATATTTCCATCGGACGGATGTAAGAATCCTGCTAACACATCTATTAACGTTGATTTCCCTGCTCCACTTTCGCCAATAATGCCAATCGCACCGTTCCCTTTCCAATTGAAATGAACCTCTTCTAATATGACCTTTTCAGATTCTTCATTATTAACTTTTATATTTTGTAATTTCATGCTGCTCAAAGAATTCCACGCTATATCTACATTTGATTCTTTCGGTTCCATAGCTTTTTGTTGTTTTACGATCTCTTCAATTTGCTCCATTGCAATTTGTCCATCTAATGTAGCATGATAGTTCGCTCCAACTTGCTTAATTGGTAAAAAATATTCGGGAGCTAAAATTAGAATAGTAAGAGCCGGCAATAAAAGAATCGATCCGTCTATTAAACGAATACCTAAACCTACTGCTACAAAGGCAATTGATAAACTCGTAAAGAAATCTAGTGCAAAAGAAGAAAGAAAAGCAACTCGCAAAGTGCGAAGTGTTGCTTTTCTATACCTTTTACTTACTTTTTCAATTTTGCCTTCATGCTCCTGACTTTTCCCTAAATACTTTAATGTTTCTAATCCTTTTAGTGTATCTACAAAGTGATTTGAAAGAACACGATACGTATCATATTGGTTATCAGCCATTTTCTGCGCTGCTAATCCTAATAGAATCATAAATATAATAACGATCGGAATCGTTACAACTAAAATGATTCCAGACTCTATATCTAGTGTAAAAACATATAAAACAACAAGCGCTGGAACGATACAACTTCGAATCATTCGAGGAATCGTTAATTCAATATATGTTTTGAACTTCTCTATCCCTTCAATGGATAAGGTAACCAGATGACCGGTCCCGTTCGTTTGGACAAATCTCGGTCCTAATGTAAAATATGCTTCTATTAACTGTTTACGTAATGCCAATCCTGTTTTTTCAGCGAAACGCTCAACCAATATTTGTGATGTTCGCACTAATATTTGACGAGCTGCAAACGTGATTCCAAAATAAACAACTTCATTTAGTACAGCTTGCACTGTTTCCCCATGAAATAAAAAGGTAATCGCTCGTGCTAAAAAGACTGTCTGTGCAATAATACTACACGCCTCTAAAACACTAATAAAACTTAATGCTACATATAAAACTCGGCTACCAGGATACGATGGAAGTCCTCTTTTTCTTTTCATTAGTACTCCAAATCTTTTTCTGACTTAACAGGTTGTCTAAATACATAGAAACTCCATATTTGACTACCAATAACAAACGGTAAAATAGCAAGTGCAAAATAACTCATTAATTTTAATGCGTAAGGCCCTGATGCCGCATTATAAATTGTCAAATCATTCGCCGCTCCTAATGAACTAATCATGACACGCGGGAACATACCGATAAACACACTCGCGCTTAATAAAATGATTGTTAAACTCGTCATAAAGAAAGCCCAACCATCTCTTCTTCTTTTATTTAATAACGTAGATACAAATAACGCTACGAAAGCCCCAATCGGAACCATTATCCATTCTGAACCATGTGCAACGAAAATATCTGTTTTCCATAACCCTACACCTGCAAAAACAAGAAGAATTATTAATGCAATAGGTGCGATTTTTGTTGCGGCAATACGTGCACGTTCTCGCAGTTTCCCTGTTGTGCGTATAGTAAGAAATTGCAAACCATGAACAATACATAGAAGAAGGAACATTACTCCTCCAAGTAACGCAAATGGATGAAGTAACTTCATGAATCCACCTACAACATTTTTACTTTCATCAATTGGTACACCTACCATAAAGTTTGCAATTGCAACTCCCCAAAGGATAGGCGGTAGGAGACTTCCAATAAACATGCCCCAATCCCAAAAACCTTTCCATTTATGATTCTCTATTTTCGCACGGAATTTAAAGGAAACACCTCTTATAATTAAAGCTAAAAGCATAAATACAAAAGGAATGTAAAACCCACTAAATAGAGTTGCATACCAGTGCGGGAATGCCGCGAACATAGCGCCACCAGCACAAACAAGCCACACTTCATTCGCGTGCCAAAATGGCCCAATTGTATTTAAGTAAATTCTTTTTTCTAAATCGTTCTTTCCTAAAAACCTTGAAACTATACCTACACCGAAATCGAAACCTTCAAGTACAAAGAAGCCTACAAATAAGATTGAGATAACTACAAACCACAATTCATTAAGAGATAACATAATCTTCCTCCTTATCAAATGGATCATGGCTTTGATAATCCTTTTTCGCTTTCTTATTCGCATGACCTTTAATGATACGAACGAATAAGTAAATAGTAATTCCTCCGATAATTAAATATAGTGATGTGAATGAAATAAGAGAGAATAATACTTCTCCAAATGTAACGTTTGGAGATACAGCATCTTTTGTTTTCATAACACCGAAGACAACCCAAGGTTGACGTCCCATTTCAGTCATAATCCACCCTACTGTATTACCGATAAACGGTAGTGCAATTGCATATACCATTATTTTTAAATACCAAGGTTTTTCAGTTAAGCGATCTTTTCTTGATAAGAACCATCCGTATGCTCCAAGAAGCAACATGAACGTTCCACTCATTACCATCGCTCTAAAACTCCAAAACATTGTGTGTACTGGTGGAATATAATCTCCAGGTCCATATTTTTCTTCATATTGCTTTTGAATTTGATTCATTCCTTCTACTTGACCACTAAATTTATCGTATGACAATAGACTTAGCATGTAAGGAATTTGAATTTCAAACGAATTTTCTTTCTTCTCTGTATCAATTTTCGCAAATACTGTAAATGGTGCTGGGTCCTCACTCGTATTCCATAATGCTTCAGCTGCAGCCATTTTCATCGGATGTGTCTTAATTAAATTTTGCGCTTGTGCATGACCGAAGAATAATACCAATGCTGTTGAAATCGTTCCAACAACGATAGAAACTCGGAAAGACTTCTTAAACACCTCAGTCTCTTGTTGTTTTGTAATTTTCCATGCACTGACACCAGCAATAAAGAATGCACCTGTTGCAAGTGCCGCTGTAATTGTATGTGGGAATTGCACCCATAATTGTGGATTTTGAATAATCGCCAAGAAATCATTCATTTGTGCACGTCCATCTGCTGCCATTTCATATCCTACTGGAGCTTGCATAAATGCATTTGCAGTTAAAATCCAAAATGCTGATAACATTGTTCCAATTGAAAGGAGCCAAATACATAAAAGGTGAATTCGCTTAGGAAGTTTATCCTCACCGAATACCCATAAACCTAGGAATGTAGACTCAATGAAAAATGCTAATAAACCTTCAATTGCAAGTGATGGTCCGAAAACATCACCAACAAAACGTGAATACGTTGACCAGTTCATACCAAACTGAAATTCTTGTAAAATACCTGTTACAACTCCTACTGCGAAGTTAACAAGGAATATTTGTGTCCAAAACTTTGTCATCTTCTTATAAACTTCTTGTCCCTTTACCACATACAACGTTTGCATTAACGCGATGATAAAAGCTAAGCCAATAGATAGCGGAACGAAAAAGTAATGAAAAATCGTTGTAGATGCAAATTGTATTCGTGCCAATTCGAGCGTATCCATGCTAAACTCACTTCCTTCATAATTTTTATATCGTAATATCGATTGAATTGTATGAATTCACTTCATAATGAACAATCCAATCATTTGGAAATACAAAAGATAAATTCGTTTATGTACTTTTTGAAAATATAAATTGTCAGTTTTTTTGATAATTACAAAAGAACTTTTTTACACGATTTATCTTTTCACTATTTCTGTAGTGTTTTATTCGTTAATCGAATTGTATAATATACTCACATAATAAATTCAGCTGATTTTTGACGTATTATTGACATCATTTTGTCTGAAATATGTCATTTGTAATTTTTTTGAATTAGATTTTTCATATTATAAAAACGTATTTTTTAAACATAAAACAAACTCATTTATCAATAATAATTACGTTTTCCTCTTCATACACTTGACTATCTCATGAAAAAATGTCCTCGAAACCACTCTCAAAAAACACTTGATTTTTGTCAAGAGAAAAATGCATTTCCAAAATTCAAACGAATAATATTGTTATTCACAAATAGAAAAAAACTTCCCTTTCCCTAGACAAAAAGTTCGTTTTTTTGTCATTTTTTCAAATTGTATTCAGTTTGAATTTATCCATCCCGCATTGAATATTAGCTCACGCCAATCGGGTGGCCACTAAATAACGGGATAAATATAAAAAAGTACCGAGAATAGATTATATTCTCGGTACTTTTATCATTATTTCGTTGTATATCTTCTAACAGCCGGCATAATTTCAGTAGCAATCAATTCAATGTTTTTCTCAATCTTATCAAATGGTACACCGCCAAAATCAATTTGTGCCATAAAACGTTGCTGTCCAAACAATTCATATTGGTAAAGTATTTTTTCAATTATTTGTTGCGGGCTACCTATCATTAACGCGTCACGGTAATCTACTGCATTTGTAAATTGTTGTTTTGGATACCCGCCACCACGTAGTGCAAGCATACCAGCATTAATATGAGGATAATATTCACTAAGGGCATCTTGTGAATTTTCTGCTGTATAAAATAAACTTGTAGTCGCAATTGGCAATGTTGCTGGATCAAAACCACTTTTTTCAGCAGCTTCACGATATGCATCAATTGAAACTTTAAAATTAACTGCTGGACCACCAAGTGTCGTAAGCATCATTGGTACGCCAGCGTGTCCTGCCTTAATTGCACTAGCAGGTGGTCCCCCAACAGCACGCCAAATTGGCATATTATTATTTTTAGCTCTCGGTATAATTACCGCATGCTCCAGTGGCGTTCTAAACTGCCCCTTCCATGTTACACTTTCTTCTTTATTTATTTTTAATAAAAGATCCATCTTCTCTTCAAATAATTCTTCATAATCATTTACATCGTAACCAAGTAAACTATATCCTCCAATACGAGATCCACGACCAGCAACGATTTCAGCACGACCATTAGAAATTAAATCAATTGTGGCAAAGTCTTCATATACACGCACCGGATCTGACGTACTTAATACTGTCGCAGAACTCGCAATCTTAATGTTTTTCGTAGCTTGTGCAATAGCCCCTAAAATAACTGTATGAGCTTGCGTTGTAAAATGTGCTTGATGACTTTCACCGATAGCAAACACATCAAGTCCTGCTTCATCCGCCAATTTACTTGTTTCAATTAATTCATGGATTCGCTTTGCCGCACTAACTTTCGAACCATTGTGCGGATTTAAAATATGATCCCCAATTGAATATAGTCCAAATTCAATTCCTTTACTTGTATCAATTCGATATTTTTCCATAGTTGCTCTCTCCCTTTTAATTAAGTGGTGCTAACTTCTCTCCTATTTCTTTTCTTCTCTCTTCTAAAAATGGTGGTAAATCAAGCCCTTTTCCTAATTCTTCAACTGCTGAATCTACAGTAAATCCTGGTCCATCCGTCGCAATCTCAAATAAAATTCCATTTGATTCACGGAAATATAAGCTTTTAAAATAAAAACGATCGATAATCCCTGTTGATTGAAACCCTTTATCTTTCACTGCTTCATTCCAATAACTCAGTTCTTCATCATTTTTCACACGAATAGCTAAATGATGAATACTTCCTTTGCCAGGTCTTTCGCTCTCTCCCTCTTGCTGTTTCACCAAAATTTCTCCAAAAGATTGGCCAGCGATAGATTGATAAATCCCCTCATCGTCTGAACGAGATACTTCTTTATAACCAAACAAATCTGTTAATGTTTTTGATAATTTATTTAAACTGCGCACTGTCATTTCAACTGTTCCCATACCTAAAATACGATGATTTTTCTCTACAGAAGAATCATCCCATGCAGTCCAATATTCAGGCACTTCTTCACTGTTATTATTTAGTAGCACTAACCGTAAACCGTCCGGATCTTCAAAGTGCAGAGCATCACGACCCGCGTATGTTGTAATTTCTCCATGAGTCACTTGCAATGATTCAAAACGTTTCTTCCAAAATGTAAGACTCTCTGACGAAGGTACGAGTAAACCAATTTGTGTGATTGCATTTGTACCACGAACTGTTCTACCTACATTCGGCATTTCAAAAAATGATAATTCAGTTCCTGCACTACCTGTTAAATCACCATAAAACAAATGATACATAAATGGATTATCTTGATTGACTGTCTTTTTCACACGGCGTAGCCCTAACACATTTTGATAAAAGTCATTATTCACTTGTGCATTTTTTGTCACCATCGAAATGTGGTGATGTCCTGGAATTGTGTACATAATATTTCCTCCTCTAACTATCACTTGATTAGTCAATTGATAGTGTAAAAAAAATTACTCGTGTGGTAATTCTTTTTTTTCACTATGCTTATGAACTTTTGTCATTAACTCGTATAGTATTTTCTGTTCTTCCTCATTCAATACATCATCAAAAAATGATGATTGAAATGCAAGTTGCTCTGGTAATGCTTTTTCTAATACCGCTTCACCCTTATCAGTAAGGCTAATCGTTTTCGTTTTCCATTCTTGTTTTCGTGCAATATATCCTTCTTTTTCAAGGCGTGTTAACATTCGAGAAATACCACCTTGTGTAACGGTAACCTTCTCCGCTAACTCCATTTGTGTAAGTGGTTGATAAATTCGTATTTGCATAAGTACATCAAATTGAGCTGTCGTCAAATCAAAACGTTTCAAAAACTCATTTGACATCTGATTACTTTGGTTCGTAAATCGTATTAATCGTAACCAGATTAACGATCCTATCGTATTTTCACGCATGTTTTATCACTTCCTATCGTTAATCTCACTATCACTTTACCACTCAAGTGATAGTAATGCAAGTGAAAATTACATATATTTTCTTCACTCTGATATACAGCAGAAAGAACCTCTCTTACAATGGAGTTTTTCCGTACAAGCATTTTTATAATCTTTATCGTGAGATGTGTAAAATCTCATAAATTGTAATACCGTTCATTGCATTAATTTCAGGCTTCTCTTCATAAAAACTAAATTGACTATATCCCCATTTATCTGGATTATAAACTAATATATTCCCTAAATTCTTTTCTGTATCTTGCGCATTTTGATGCACAGTATTAAATTGAGTCCCAATCAAAGATTTACTTTGAGAGATACTTCCTGCATATTCAACAACATATCTACTCTTCTGAAAATCATCACTTAGATTAACAACTAAAGGAACACCAATATTAATTTGTTGCCATCCAAATGAGTCTAAAATATTGTCGTAATAACCATCAAAGATAAATCTATTCATCCCTTCATGGTTATTCCATATATATAATGGAGCGTAACAATTAAATAAATTTTCATTTTCCCCTGCTTCAGTAATTAAATATGCTTTAAAATTTAGGTCTTGAAAATCGTCTGTTTTATACCCATTATTTTTTACCCTTTGTCTAATTATCCCCATATCATAATCTTTTGGCAAAATGACCTTATATTGCATCCCAATCATGTTTATCACTCACTTTCGATATTATATACATAATGATAAATCGATGTTGGATCGGTGTAAAATAGGTATAAATTATGCTTGGTATCATTTATAATGATACCAAATGAGGGGGTGAAATGAATGGAAATAAATGATCTTATCATATTTAAAACTGTAGCTAATGAAGGCTCTATTAGTAAAGCTGCTAAAGAGTTAGGTTATGTGCAACCAAATGTAACTGAGCGAATCAAAAAATTAGAACAAGAATTAGAAACACCTTTACTACATAGAGATAACAAGGGGGTTTCACTGCTACCTTCAGGTGACATTTTGTTAGATTATACGAATAAAATATTGAATTTATTAGAGGAAGCTAAAAATGAAATTAAAACGAACACTTCTTACCGAATAGCGACGTCACAATCTATTTTAGCTAGTTATTTGAGTGTACGTATTAAAGAAAATTTCAGAAATTATCAAGTATATATAGAAAGTAGTAGCCATCTCCAAAAACTGTTACACAAAGTTGATATGGTCATAACTTATGAGGATAATCTAGATTCAACCTTTAACAAAGTATTCAGTACAACAATTTCTATTGGCTTATTAAAAGCAAAAGAAAAGTGTAAAGTCGACTATTCAAAGGAACTATTTTTCGTTAGTAACGATACGAAGTGCCCCTTTAGAAATCGGACAATACAATTTCTAAAAGAAAACAATCTATCTCAGCGTCAACTTCAACAGTTAGATTCTTATTCACTTATTGAAGAATTTATTGCTGAAGGAAATGGTATAGCTTTTTTACCGATTAAAAATGATAAATTAGCACCAATTGAAGATGTGGCGATTGAAAAATTATCTATTAACTTCTTTACAGCTCAAGACTTAGAAAAAGAGATTCCAGGTGAACTTTTTAACAAATAAGGCCGTTATATTTGTCACCTTTTGTCGAATCGCTGATATATTTCAAGTTGTGATCGATAAATTTTAAAAATCGCCGATATAATCTCATTTACTATCGTACAGTTCACCAAAATAAAAAGAGATGTTACCTAGTTAAAAAGTTCAACTACTCGGACATCCCTTTTCATCTTGGAGACTTGCCTCATTATCCATACATTTCATTAGACTTTACACGTTCTGCTCCACCCCGGTGCTTTTCTCCTTCTTACTTCTTTTTAAATTCTTCAACTTCTTAAACGTTCCAACTAATCCTTTTGGAAAAACTAGAAGCACGATAATATACAACAAGCCAAGAATAATCGTCCATCGTTCAAAAATCGGATACTCAGTCGCTAGTTCTGATAAATAATATTTCAGTGATTCAATAATCCCAGCTCCAGCAATGGCTCCGATTAACGTTCCAACTCCTCCGATCATTGTCATCAATAATGCATTTAGCGTCATATCAATTGAAAATACCGTCGTATTTACAAAACGCAATGTGATAACGAATAATCCTCCGCTAATCGCAGCTACTACCCCTGCCACTACACTCGCGATAATTTTATAATGAAGAACTTTATACCCAAGTGCTTCAACACGTTGTTCATTTTGTGAAATTGCCTTTAATACTTTTCCAATAGAAGATTTTGTGAACAATCGTAACAAAATAAAAATAGCAATTAAACATATAAGTGTTACGTAATAATACGTAAAACGATCACGGAATATATCTGGTACACCAAATGTAAATCCATCTCCTCCATGAGTCAGTGAACGCCATTTTTCAGCAAGTACAAAAAACAATTGGGAAATAGCGAGCGTTAACATTGCATAAAAATGACTTTTCAAACGTAACGAAAGCAAACCGATTATATAGCTTACAATAGCTGAAATAATTACAGCGGCCGCTATTCCTATAAAAAAGTTCGTTATCGATACTCCTTGCCGATCAAATAATAGTGCTACCCCATATGCTCCTATACCAAAGAACATGCAATGACCAAATGAAACAATACCTGTATATCCAAGCAGAACATCAAAACTCATAGCGAAAATAGCAAAGATGAAGATTTGAGTGAACAAAATTAACAAGCTCCGTGAATCATTTACGAACGGAAATACACTTAAACAAATGAACATAAATAATCCAAAGTATACTTTGATTCGATCCGATGTGCTGTTCACCATTTCACCCCTTTTCACCAACGAGCCCCGTTGGCTTCACTATCAAGAAAAATAGTAACATTAACATATTGATTGCAAGCGATAAATCTGGCATAAAATACGCTGTAAAAGCTCCGGCTAAACCGACGATTAAAGAAGCTATCGCCGAACCTTGTACACTACCTAATCCTCCAATGATAACTACTATAAAAGCTAAAATTGCGTACTGCATGCCCATCTCAGCGAAAATAACGCCTGAATATGGTGCAAGTAGGAAACCACCTAACGCAGCCATCCCCGCTCCTAATAAAAAGACAAACGAGAATATCGCTTTTACGTTAATACCAAGGGCCTGGACCATCTCTTTATCCATTACACCAGCGCGAATCATTAGTCCTATCTTTGTTTTTTTCAGCAGTAATAGTAAAGCAATGTAAATTAGTATCCCAACTAAAATGACGAATAGGCGATATTTAATTAGTATAACGCCTCCAAATGTAAAACTTCCTTGTAACCATAACGGTAATTTTGCCCCAATGGGATTTGGTCCCCAAAATATTTTGATGCACTCGCTAAGAACGAGCATTCCTCCGAGCGTAACGAGAAGCTGCCGAACATGGTTTCCATACACTGGCCTGATAAGAAATCTTTCTAAAATGAAACCGAGAAACATCCCCATAGCGACTGCTCCAATTAGCGCTAATAAATAACTCCCTGTCATATTGAATAACCAAACGCCTGTAAATGCTCCCCATGCAAATAAACCGCCATGTGCAAAATTCAGTACGCTCATTAAACCGAAAATAAGTGATAGACCAGACGCTAATAAAAAAATAAGCATCCCTGTCGAAACGCCGTTTACAAATAAGTTAATTAGCACATCCACGTTCTATCCCCCCGTATCAATGTTAAGAAATACCTAAATATTTATGACATGTTTCCTTATCTTCTCGCAGTTCCTCCATGAAACCGTTATGCACAATGCGCCCATTATCCATAATGTAGAAGTAATCACCGATTTGACTAGCCATCATGAAATTTTGTTCAACAAGTAAAACAGTCGTTTTCTCCTTCATTTTCAAAATTGCTACCATTAATTTTTCTATCATAATTGGAGACAGCCCTTTACTCGGCTCATCAATAAGCAATAGCCCATCACTATTGATAAATGCTCTTGAAATCGCCAGCATTTGTTTTTGTCCCCCGCTTAAAAGTCCGCTTTTTTTATACCAAAATTGCTTTAAGTCTGGAAAAAGTTCAAGCATCCATTCTAGCTTCTCTTCCGCTTCTTCCCCGTTTTTCCCCTTAGCAAGTACGAATGTCTCTTCTACCGTTAAATCATGAAAAATCCCTTGATTTTCCGGCACATAGCCTATACCTTTTCTTGAAATTAAATGTGTAGATAGTCCATTTACTTTTGTACTATCATAATAAACTTCTCCATTTGCTATCCGATGAAATCCCATAACTGAGCGCAATGTTGTTGTTTTTCCAGCTCCATTTCTTCCAAACAATACAGTAATCGTCCCTTTCTCAACCGAGAGTGATACTCCTTGTAAAATATGAAACTGATCTAAATACGTCTCAATATTATTCACTTGTAATAGTGCCACTGTATAATCCCCCTAAATAAGCACTTTGTACACGTTCATCTTTCATCATCTCTTCCGGTAATCCTTCAGCCAATAACTCACCATGAAATAAAACGATAAGATGATCTGATAAACCTAGCACCATATCCATTTTGTGTTCAATAAGTACAATTGTGCTCTCTGGATTCTTTTTAATATTTTCGATTACTTGTAATATAGCCGGAACTTCCTCAACTGAAATACCTGCCGTCGGCTCATCAAGTAGTAATACATCTGTCTTTAATGCTAACAACATAGCCAGCTCTAACTTTCTTTTTTCCCCGTGAGCTAAATCTTTTGCCAATACGTCCCCTTTCTCGTGAAGTAGTACTGTTTTTAAAAGACGTCTCGCCTCTCCAGTTTGCTGCTTTAACTTGGCTGAATTCGGAAAGAAACTGTAATAATCTTGAACGAATGATTGAACACTTAAACGCACATTTTCAAGCACTGTTAGCTCTGGAAAAATATTTGTCAGTTGAAAAGAACGACCAATTCCTAAGCGCGTTCGATCTGAAATTGATAGCTTTGTAATATCCTGCCCTTTAAAATAAACTTCACCTTTCGTCGGAGAAATTTGCCCACTTAATAAATTGAATAAAGTGGTCTTTCCAGCACCATTCGGCCCAATAATTGAAATGAGCTTTCCTTTTTGTACCGTTAAATTAACATCCTTAATAACATGATGCTCACCAAAAGATACACTAAGATTTTTCGTCTCTAACAAATGTGTCACAAGATTCCTCCCCTAAAAGCGATTATGTTTAAACTTTTAAAAGAAATGAGTATAAAGAGGGAATACCCTCTTTATACAAATTGAACTGAAAATTCAGTTTATTTATTTTGAACTGACGGTTCTGTTTCTTTCATCGTTAATTCTCTCTCTAGCACTGGTACAGGATAATCAACACCCTCTTGCTTTTTCAACGTTATAGAATACAGAGTTTGTAATGCTTGATGATCTTTCTCTCTAAATTTCATCTTGCCTTTTGGTGTCTCAAATTCCATTCCTTCCATTTTCTTAATAAGTGTATCTACATCCGTATCGCCCTTCGTTTTCTTTAAAGCTTCGACGATAGAAATCGCCGCGGACATCCCTCCCGCTGTAAATAAATCTGGAACAGCACCATTAAAACGTTTTTTATGTTCTTCTACTAACCAATCATTCACCTTATTTTTAGGAAGTGTGTGATAATATACAGAAAATCCTTGCATTCCTACTAACGCATCCATCGTTTTTAATGCTGGTATATCAGGTGCACCAGTAGAAATTTTAATGCCTTGTGCTTCCACATTCATATCTTTCAACTGTTTCCATGGAGAATTCGCACCTGCCCAAACGATAAATAAATAATCTGGTTTTGAGCTTATAATATTTTGAATATTTGCAGTGAAATCCGTTGAGTTCGTATCCGCGTATTGCTCGTTTACAATATTTGCACCTAACTTCTTCGCTCCAGCCTTGAATGCAGCAATCCCCTCACGACCGTAAGCATTATCTTGTGCTAGCGTTGCTATTTTCACATCTTTTTTAGCAATTGCCGCAGCACCAGCCACTGCATCTTGAGATGAATTTCTACCTGTTCTAAAAATATATTTATTCCAGTTCTTTCCGGTAATGCTATCAGCCACTGCCGGTTCTACAACCATAATTTTTTCATATTCTTGAGCTATCGGTAATACTGCTAATGTATCACTTGAACTAGAAGATCCGACTAAAAAATCAACTTTCTCTTCTTCTAATAATTTTGTAGCCTTCTTAACTGCTACGTCTGCTTTCGTCTCTGTATCTTCTACGACAAACTTGATCTTCTTCCCTTCCACTTTTCCTGTTCCACCAGTTGCATAGTCTAACCCTAATTCAAATCCATTTACCGTTTGTTTTCCATACGATTCTAATGGACCAGTTAATGAGGCAAGAACTCCTACCTTAATCGTTTTTTCATCTTCTGTACTTGTCTTCTTTCCTGAACAAGCTGCCGTTACTAATAATGATCCCAAAACACAACCAGTAACCAATGTTTTTAGCCACTTACGTTTTTTCATCGACATTGTGATCCTCCCCATACTTTACTTTCTGATAGAATCAAATACGCCAAAGTAACCCATCCGTAATTATGACTTTTTCTTTGAATACTATAAACAAGGTTGTTAGTATAAATGTATTTTCTCCGATTTCCATTGAATACCTTTACAATTTGATATAAATATTTTATTCCTATACATACAACATTTCCACACTATTAAACTTCTACCCTTTCTAACAAGTATTTTGAGTCTCCAGCATTAATTTGCTTTCTTAAAAAATTGAATTCTTTGGAGTAAACCATCTGCAATTATTATATTTCCTTGGCTATCTACATCTATTCCTTGTGGTGAAAAGAACTGTCCTGACATACCATTAAAACTTCCAAAAGACTCTAAAAAAATTCCATTCTCATTATAAATATTTACACGATTATTAGAAGTATCTGTGACATAAACCGTATTATTTATATCAATTTCAATTCCTATTGGCAAAAAGAGATCTCCTGGACCCTCTCTCCAATTTTCTAGCGGATCTAAGTTTCCTGCCCCATTATTTGTACCCCATTTAATAAGAAATTTACCGTTGTTATCAAATTTTTGAATCCTATTATTAATCCGATCAACAACATAAACATTATCTTTTGAATCAATTGCTAATTGCATAGGTTGAGAAAACTCTCCCTCTCCACTTCCCTTTCTCCCCCATTCTTTCATATATACAAAGAATGGATTGAATTTTTGAATACGGTTATTTTCTGAATCAGCTATAAATATGTTTCCTTTACTATCAATTGCTATTCCAGATGGAAATTGAAAAAATCCTGGTAATACTCCAAATGAACCATATGAAGCAAGCACTGTCCCTGAATTAGTAAACTTTTGGATACGATGATTTACAGAATCAGATACATACACATTATTGTAACGATCCATTGCAATTTGTCTCGGAACAAAAAACTGTCCTGGAAGACTTCCGAATCCAAGTGGTCCACCAGCACCAAATAAACTTCCCCACTTCCCAACAATCTTCCCAGATACATCATATTTTAAAATTCGATGATTAAAGGAATCAGATACAAAAACATTCCCATTCGTGTCTCTTTCAACATCATAAGGCCCTGAGTATTGTGTATCTCCATTCCTTTCATTACCTATGATTTTCTTCATTATCGCTGTTAAACCTACCTCATTATATAAAAGTACACGATTATTTCCCGTATCCGTAATAAAGATATTCCCTTGACCATCTGGAAGAACTTGATTGGGATAAACAAATTGAAAAAAGTTACCTACTGTATATAAAAATTGATCTTTATTTGTAAATTTCATTATCCGATTGTTATATGTATCTGCTACATATAACGATCCAGATATTGAATCGAAATTTATTCCTCTTGGATGATAGAATTGATATGGGCCTAAACCTGAACTTCCATTTCCGATTATCCGCTGAAACTCCCCATTTTTATCAAACACTTGAATACGATTGTTATATGTGTCCGCAATATAAATCTCATCTTGTTTATTTATCGCGATTCCTTGCGGTAAAGCAAATTCTCCATTCGCCTTTCCATAACTCCCGATTGTTTGAATATACTCTCCATCTGGGCTATATTTTTGAATACGATGATTGTACTCATCCGTAATATAGTAATTGTTATTGCTATCTACTGCAATTTCCCTAGGAAAAGAGAACTGCGCATTTCCTTGACCTTTCGTGCCCCAACTTTTAATAAATTGAAACTGCTCATTAAATTTTTGAATACGATAATTTGCTGTATCCGCGACTAAAATATTACCTTCCTTATCAACAGCAATACCAAATGGCATATTAAACTGTCCCGGACCTTCGCCTAAAGTTCCTATAGTGTCAACAATTTCTCCATTCTTATCTATTTTCACAACCCTATTATTTCCCATATCAACAACATACAAGTATCCTTTTGCATCCCTTGCCATTGCTACAGGCGTCCTTAATAACTTAGAAGTATCTTGCTCACTCCCCCATGATTTCACATATTTTACAGCCGAGGCACTTCCTACAGAAGTAAACATCCCAAGACTCACAGTAACAATGAAAAAGCAACATATAATTTTTTTGATAAAATCCATCCTTACTACCACCTGATCACAGTAGCTGCCCAAGTATACCCAGTACCTGCACTAACAGCTACTGCAATATCTCCAGGCTGTAATTTCCCTTGTTCATTTGCAAAGTGAAGACCGATACACGGGTCAAGCGCTGACATATGCCCATAATGATCTAAATATACAACTTGTTCTTCTACTAAGCCCAGCCCCTGTAACAATTCTATTAACATAGAGCGTTTTGTATGCAGTGGTAACAATACTTTAATATCTTTGGGAGTTAATCCACTTTTTCTTAATGCCTCCCGAATAACCTTTTCAAAGTTAGGAGTTGAAATCGGGTCTAAACGTTCTTTCATACTAATAGGATCTATTACATCGATATAATGTTGTCGATTCTCAACCGTATCATAACTAGCAATTTGTTTCGATCCACCTGCCGGGATACGAACATCTTCGTGAAATGAGCCATCCGTTATAATAGCACTTCCTAATATTTCACCATTTATAGCTCCTTTTTTTACTAAAGCTGCACTTCCACCATCAGCGAAATTAAACATAAAACGTGAGCGTGGGTTATCATAATCTACAATTTGAGATTCTTTACATCCACCTACTAACAAAATATTTTCAATTGATTTATCGGAATTGAGCATATCTTTGGCGACTTTGAGGACAATTGGAAAACAAGAACTAACATTCATAATTTCAAAAGCATAGGCATTTTTCAATCCAAGTTCATGCTGAATTTTTGGGGCACTAGACCATACGTGGTAATCTTTATGTGGGCTGCCAAAATAAATGACTACGTCAATAGATAGAGGATCGATTTCCAATAAAATTGGCTTTGCGGCAGCAATTGCTAAATCTGATGCATGCATCGTTTCGTCTGCGACATGTTTTTCATATAATCCAAACTTTTCTATAATAATTTTTTCAGGAATACCTGTTTTTGCAGATAAATCTGCCGCTGTCTCTACACCTTTTGGGAAGAAAACACCAGTCGCTTCAATCCCAATATTCATTAGACCACTCCCCCTTCTTTCGGCACCATCATAGTAGCTACACCTGTTAATACTAATTCTCCATTTTGATTATGACACTCAGTAACTAATTTTAATATTCTCTTCTCTTTAAAAAACTCTTGGACAGTTGCAGTAGCTGTAATTGTATCCCCAATAAAAACCGGTGCTGTAAATTTAATAGTTTGTTCCATATAAACAGATCCTTTTCCTGGTAAATGAACCCCTAACAATTGAGATAATAAACTAGAAGTTAGTAAACCATGAGCTATTCTTTGATTAAATCTAGTTTTTTTCGCATACTCATGATCAATATGGATTGGATTAAAATCCCCACTCAAGCCTGCAAATAGAACAAAATCTGTTTCCGTTATTGTTTTACTACATGTTGCCTGTTGGCCAGGGCTATATATAGTCATGCCTTCACCTACTTTTCAATTGATTAACTAACTGTACTTTTTGAATTTTACCAGTTGCATTTTTAGGTAATTCCTCTAGAAATACAATCTCTTTTGGAATTTTATATTTTGCTAGAAATAAACGACAATGATTGATTACTTCTTTTTCAGTTAATACACTTCTACTCTTTTTCACAACAAAGGCGATTGGAACCTCTCCCCACTTTAAATGTTGCATACCAATGACCGCTACCTCACATACTTCCGAAAGCTTATTAATGACTTGTTCTACTTCAAGTGGATAAATATTTTCACCACCTGAAATTATCATTTCTTTTTTTCTACCGACAATGTATACAAAACCATCTTCATCAACTTTAGCTAAATCACCCGTATATAACCAACCATCTTGAATAGTTGCCTCTGTTGCATCTGGTCGATTCCAATATTCCCTCATTACATTCGGCCCTCTAATAATTAACTCTCCAACTTCACCAACTTCAACTTTATTTTTATTTTCATCGATAAGTACATAATCACAAAACAGAACAGGTTTTCCAATTGAGCCTACTTTACGTCTTGCATCTTCTTCTGAAAGCATAAATACGGTTGGTGATGTTTCCGTCATACCAAAACCTTGACCAAATAAAAATCCTCTATCTATAAACTCTTGTATCAACTCTTCTGGACACGGAGCACCACCGTTATAAAACCAGCGAACTGATTGTAAATTCGTAGTTTCAAAATTTGAGCAATTAATTAATGATTGATGAATTGTAGGTACTCCCATCACAACAGTCACTTTATGTTTTTCTATCATGGAAAGAGCTGTAGTTGGCTCGAATTTTCTTGGAATAATGATCATTCCACCTGCAAACAAAGTCGGAAATGCAAATAAACCCATCCCTCCAATATGAAATAAAGGCAATAATACAATACAACGATCGTGAATAGTTAGATCAATCGCTAGCGTATTATTAAGCGCATTCCAAAACATATTTTTTTGTGTAAGTACAGCCCCTTTTGGTGTTCCTGTTGTTCCCGATGTATAACATATAACAAAGGATGCGCTTTCATTTATATCCTCAAAATATTGCGTTTTTCTATCTTCTATTTCTTTTAAACTATTAATCGAAATAACTCTTTGTACATATGATACCTTCTCCATTGAAAGTGCCATGTTTTGAAATGTTTCCTCTACAAATAAAACTGTAGTTCCACTATCTTTCAACTGGAATATAAGTTCATTTTCTGTTAATCGTATATTAAGTGGTACAGCAATACATTCTGCCTTCGCTATAGCAAATAAAAGGACAATATATTCCAAGCTGTTTTGTGATAAAATAGCTATCCTCTCTCCTTTTTGCATATTTAAATCGTAAATTAAATATGCTGCTACTTTACTCACATACTCATGTAATTGTTTATAAGTTATTTCCTCTGCTTCCGTAATAATGGCAATGCGATCTGGATGTAAATACGCTCTTTTTTCAATCCAATAAGCAATGCCTTGCATATTTCTCTCCCCCTATCTTTTCTTCAACCCTTCGAATATTAATGCCATCGCTGATTCAAAAGCATTCTCAGGAACATCTTGCCCTTCCCAATGTCCCCATCGCATACCTAGAAACTGTCCAATTGACATAAGACAATATGCGGTTGTTTCCGTATCAAGCCTTTTAAACTCCTCCGCTTCCATACCTGCCGATAAACTTTTGATAAATCCAGTTGCCAATTTTGCATAGTACCATTTATATATTTCGTTATCAACGACAACTGCTTGTTGTACTATATTATATAAATTCGGTCGTGTTTTTACCCATCGAAAAAATGCTTGAAAACCTCTTCTTTGTGCCTCCTCATTACTAGATCCCCCTTTCATTTCTTCTTTAATAATTAAGCGTAATTCACGGTTAAACTTGCGAATTAATTCATCAAATATATCTTTTTTAGTTGGAAAATAATTATAAAATGTTCCGTGTGCCACATTTGCTTCTTGCGTAATATTCACAATAGAAGCCTCATAATATCCTTTACTACCAAATACTTTTTCTGCAGCACACAATAACTTTTCTCTCGTTTCAAGTCCTTTTGTTGTTAAGTTTTTTACATCCACTATTATTTTTTCTGACACCTGAATCACCTCTTAGATTTGATTATAAATTTATTTCTGAATTTTACAACTATTTTAATTAGGCAAAATCCGACAAGTACTTTTCCGTACACTAAAAAAGACTAACCTAAAATAGGTTAGTCTTTTACTCTCAGTTAGCGTTAAACTCGACCTTCTCTAACCCTTCAACCAATTGTTTCTTATCTAGCCCTTCCCCTATTATCACCAAGTTTGTCGGGAAACCGAAATCCTGTTCTAATAAAGTTGGTACCCCAAATGAATATTGTAATAAGTGTGGGTACTTATCTCCATGGAATTTCACGAAACCTTTCACACGATAAATGCCATCAGGTAAATTTGAAAGCCATTCATATAATTTATCTTGATCGATTGATTTCGTAAATTGATATGTCATCGTTTGTATATGCAAATGCTGTTTTACATGTAATGTTTCATGCTCTTCATTACTTCCAAATTCAGCTTCTTCTATATCATTCAAAGATATATTGCAATACTTTGTTTCATACAATTTCGCATGATTATTGATTGCTTTTACGTCTTCAAATACTTTGTTCTTATCTTCTTCTGTTAATAAATCTGATTTATTAATGAGAATATGGCTTCCATATTTCAATTGCTCATGTAATAGCTGTTGTACATTTGCACTTAATACACTTCGATTTAACCATCTCACTGCATCTAATACGACTACTATAGATTTCACTTCAAGGAAAGGTGCTAGAATTGGTGATACACATGCATCTAACACCTCAATTGGATGTGCGACGCCTGTTGTTTCTATATAAATTACATCCGGTCTTTCTTGTTGATATAGTGAATGTAATTGTATTTCAAGCTCTTCTTTTAACGTACAACAAATACATCCTTTTAGAAGTTCTCTTAACACATTCTCTTTTCCAATAATATCTGTATCTACCGAGTATTCACCTATTTCATTCATTAAAACAGCAACTTTTCGATTTTTCTTCTTTTCTGCTAATAATAAATTTTGCAGCAACGTTGATTTCCCGCTACCTAAAAAACCACCTAATATATGAATTTCTACTTTACTCATATGACCGACCATCCATTTCTCTACTTCAAATTTCTTCAAAGCGTAATTATTACGATTTATATTTATCATTTTATTAAAAGAATAACTATTTGTAAACAAAACTGCTAGATTATCGTTTCATTTTCATTCACTTCATGAGCAACTCTAATTCCGGACTCGATTGCCCCTTGCATCCATCCATGTGTTAACGTCGTATGTTCTCCTGAAAAATGCACTCTTCCAGCTGTTGGTGTAATATATGGAAACAGTTCAAGCTCTTGTCCTGGCTCAAAAGCTGTAAATGCTCCGCAAGAATACGGATTTTGACTCCAACTAAAAGAAGCACCTGTTACAAACTCACTATAAACCACGGTACCATATATTTGCGCTAAATTTTTTAATGCATAACGAATACGTTCTCTATTCGAGAGACTATCCCATGTTAACGCCTCATCTGCCCACGTATAACTTGCTAAAACGATAGCTGCCCCTGGTGTATGAATGCCATAACTCGGATAATATGTAAAGCGTATAGGTAAATCTGTAATTGATTTCCCACCACACTGCCCCGCTCTTTCCCAAAATCTACTTTTGAACTCTATCGCAATTTTAGTCGCTGCAATATAATTCAATTCACGAATTGCCCGCCTTTTAAAATAAGAGAATAAATGATACGGCTGTACTTCTACAAAGCGCAAAGCTGTAAATGGAATTGTGACAATGGCAATATCACCCGTTATTATAAATCGCTCTAACGTTTTTTCACGGTTTACTTGCATCATCACTTTATTATCTTCTTGTATTATTTTTTCTACTTTATATGACATGAAAATATTATCCTTTAGCTGTTGTAAAAATGAATTTGGTAATGCATCCATCCCGCCCGTTATCTCGTAATATTTTGTCGTTGAAGTAAAAAAAATCATTTCCCGTAATACTTCAATTAAAGACATTCCCATATATGCTTCCATATCAAGAAGTACACCGATCATATCTATTGCTCCATCAGAATAATACTCGGTTAAAAAAGAACCGAGTGAATATGTTTTATACTTTTTTTCAACAATAATCCAGTTTTTATTAGGATCTTTCTTAATATAATTAAGTATCGGTTCTAATACCTCTAATATTAATTCTTCTGCCGTTTTCCCTCTTTCTGTTTTTAAAACTGGATATCCGAGTACACTTGGATCATTTTCAAACACATTCAATCTCGTTCTAATATTATTCGTATAGATTATATCTGAAGAAGTTTTATTAATAAAAAGATTTAACTTTAGTTTAAATTTACGAATGTAAGCTAAAGTTAAATCATGAGTCTCCGGAATACGCATAGGGCCTGCGTTAAAATATAATCCTGTGCTAAATGGCTTACGAATTGTATACACCCTGCCGCCTATTCTGTTATTTGCTTCTATAATCGTTACCTCGTGCCCAGCTTCTTTTAATAAAGATGCTGCAACTAATCCAGATATCCCCGCACCAGCAATTGTAATCCTTTTGGGGTTATTTGTTTTGGCAAGCCCCTCATGGATAATTTGAAGCATTTTTTCCATCGATAATGGATTCCCCATGCCAAGTCCCCTTTTATGAAGGATTTTACTGAATTATATTCGTTTAGCAGGGTTCCTATGTTTCGGTCAAGTAATTGGACGGATATATTTTCAATTACTTGAATATCTTTTATAAAATGTAATAAAATAGATACGAAACTATAGAAGTAAGACGTATTATCTTACGTAATAAAATTAACGAAATAGCGAGGAATTTTGAAATGAAAAAAGGTATTAACCGTGTTGTATTAGTAGGAACAGGAGCAGTAGGATGTAGCTATGCTTACTGTATGATTAACCAAGCTGTCGCTGAAGAATTTGTTTTAGTTGATGTAAATGAAGCAAAAGCAGAAGGAGAAGCAATGGACTTAAGCCATGCCGTACCTTTCGCACCAGCTCCAACAAAAGTTTGGAAAGGTAGTTATGAAGATTGTAAAGACGCAGATCTTGTTGTAATTACAGCTGGATTACCACAAAAGCCAGGTGAAACACGCTTAGATTTAGTCGAGAAAAACGCTAAAATCTTCAAACAAATTGTTCGTAGCATTATGGACAGCGGATTTGATGGCATCTTCTTAATCGCAACTAACCCTGTAGATATTTTAACTTACGTAACTTGGAAAGAATCTGGTTTACCGAAAGAACGAGTAATCGGTTCTGGTACAACACTTGATTCTGCTCGTTTCCGCTATATGTTAGGTGAGTACTTCGATATTGGCCCTCATAACATTCACGCTTATATTATTGGAGAGCACGGTGATACAGAACTTCCAGTTTGGAGTCACGTATCAGTTGGTATTCAAAAGCTAGAAACACTTCTTGAAAAAGACAACACATATAACCAAAAAGATTTAGATGAAATCTTTATAAACGTTCGTGACGCAGCTTACCACATTATTGAACGAAAAGGTGCTACATACTACGGCATTGGTATGTCACTGCTGCGTGTTACGAAAGCAATCTTGAACAATGAAAACAGCGTATTAACTGTATCAGCATATCTTGAAGGTCAATACGGCCAACAAGACGTTTATATCGGCGTACCTGCTGTCTTAAACCGCGGCGGTGTTCGTGAAATTTTAGAAGTTGAATTAAGTGAAGAAGAAGAATTAAAATTCGATCATTCTGTTCAAGTATTAAAAGAAACACTGGCTCCTGTACTTTAATCAAATATCTAGTAAAAAAAGCAATCCAACTCATATTGGATTGCTTTTTATTTCCCCTCAATATAAACGTTACTATTCTCCATGGCAGAAAGGAGTGATTTCATGGATGATTCTTGGCCGATTGGAGCCCTCTTACTAGCTGTAACATCCTTAATACTCTTAAGAACACTATTTCCAAAGAAAAAATAACCGATGTTTTCACCAAGAGAAAACATCGGTTACATTTTCTATCATTTATTATCTTTAATCGGTTCATCATTAGTTACGTCAAGTATATCTAATAAAAAGATAAAGATCGGAATCCCGATAATAAGCCCCCATATTCCGAGGAAATGCTCTGAAAAGATAAGAATCATAAATGTATAAAAAACAGGCAAATTCGTTTTTGCAGACATAAATTTTGGATTTAAAAAATAACTTTCAAGAGCATGGATTACTGTAATGAATACTAGTATGTATACAACATACATAACCCCACCGACGTTATAGGCAATTATACAAAGTGGAAACAAGGAAATAATAACACCAGCAACTGGAATCAAACCGAGTAGAAAAACCATGACAGCTAATACAAGAAGCTGCGGAAACCCTAAAATGACAAGTGCGATTACAGTGAGAACACCATTTACAACCGCAATTAAAAACTGTGCTTCAATCACCTTTCCAAACGATCTTGCAAATCTTTCGCCGAAATATGCAATCTCCTCATAAAAAATCTTTAATTTACTATCTTTAAATTTGGACGTGAATGAAATAATTCGCTCTTTTTCTAATAAGAAAAATAAGCTTAAAATAAGAGACAATAATATTTGCAAACTTACCTTTCCTATGTTTGCTATTGATTGATAGATGACATCCACACCTTGTTCAATATATTTTGATACTTCCATTTCATTAATTGCTGAAAGTACGTATCTAATCATCTCATTATCAGGTGGATGTTGAAAAAACAATTTAAATTGATAAATTAATTGTGAAATTTGTATCGTTAGTACCGGTAAATACTTATACAATGTTGTGACAATAAATGTCACTAATATTATATACAAACAAGCAATAACGACCTTCCTATTCACTTTCAATTTTTTTGAAATAAAGCGTTGAAACCGATCCATTAAAAATGTCAGTATAAACGTAATTAGGATTAAATTGATCATACTTTTTAATCCATATAATACAAGTGCTAATATTATTAAAACGAGAAACCGTTGAAACCCTCTACTTCGAAAGAAATTTTTCACTTCATTCATTAAGAATTAACCTCCCCCTTCATAAAATGTAATAGTATTACAACACACACTTATTCATTGTAATACTATTACATTTTATGAACTTCTATAGACAATCTTTCTTACTAATTGGGAAGAATCCTTTTTTTCTTTTTTATTGTCGGATTTTTTTGTCTAATACTTTCTAAAAACTACTTTATCAATTCTATCTTTATCTTTCGTTTTTCTGTCATAGTATCTTTTTCGTCATAACCTACCACTGAATTAAATAATGTTGCCGCTTCTTTTTCCGTTTGTACATTATCTTTTACGATGACAGGAATGCCATTTAAGTTCGATTTCTTATTTAACGCTCTCTCTTTATCTAACTTTCGTGCTTCCTCCATCGCATTAGGATTAATCTCTGTAACAGCATTTAATGCTATTCCATTTTGATCATGTTCCTGTATTCTAAAGAGATAAATACTCGTTAATTCTTCATATGATAATTTCCCATCCTCGACCATTTTTGAAGCTCATCTACAGTGGCATTCACAACTTCTTTTGCTTTTATCTTAATATTATCTATGTTGACTCCTTTAAGCTGATTATGTATCGGTTTTAACACTCGTTCTTCATCATATACAATTCGCTCAGGTTCCTTTGGAAAATAATTTTTATATACGTATATCCTCCGGCACATGCCAATAGGACAATCCCTCCTGCGATAGACAACGTTACCTTTACCCATTTTTTTATGTTGTTCCCTCCAATCTACAAGTTGCTCACTAGTAAATTTTCAGATTGAAAAAAGAGAGTTATCTTCTTAACTCTCTCTAGACAAAATGCTAAATGATACAATTAATTATTCCAATCAAATCATTACTTTTTTTCCATTCGCTTCGCTAACAATTCCTTCACTTGGTTATAGGTTAACCCTGAATTTTTATTTAAACGTTTTACTTCCTCAACATCAGTACCTACCACTGTATATTTTTTATCATCATTCATTTTTCTACTTCCCTTCTCACTGGATTATTTCTTATATTCCTTCCCTAAATGCACATAAATTAACACCAATACAAAAAAGGAAGCTGTTTCTAATCACAGCTTCCTTCTCATTATATATTGTATTTCTTAATAAAATTTCACTACATCTTCAGTAGGTAAGAATGTTCTTTCTCCTGGTTGTTCATTTGGTTCACCAAATGGCATTTGTCCTACTAAGCTCCACTCTGCTGGAATGTTCCAAGTTTCTTTCACTTCAGCATCTACGATTGGATTGTAATGTTGTAATGATGCTCCAATTCCTTCAGCAGATAATAGCATCCATACCGTATGTTGTAACATTGCATTTCCTTGATGAGACCAGAATGGGAACTGCTCTTTATATAATGGTGCATTTTCTTGCATTTTTTCTACTGTTGCTTGATCTTCAAAGAATAGTACTGTTCCTACACCTGCATGGAAGCCTTTTAGTCTTTCTACAGTTGCTTCAAAGTTTTCTGCTGGTACGCGGGCTCTTAGTGTTTCTTTTACGATATCCCAAAACTTTTCATGCTCTCCATCCATTAATACGACCATACGGCCACTTTGCATATTGAAAGAAGTTGGTGCGTGTAAAGCCGTTTTTAAAACTTCTTCAATTTTTTCTTTTGTTATTGTAGCGCTTTTTGTTACTTTACGAATTGAACGGCGGTTTACGATTGCTTCTTTTAAATTTGTTGTAGTTGCTGACATTTTAATTCCTCCAAATGTATGTTTTATAATTTATTTAAACAAATTAATTTGATTCCTCCATGACAAACGAATTAGCAATAGCCATCCGTATTACATTGCATTCCTTCAAATGAATTTGTTTTATCCTTCTCGATTTCTTTATCAATTACTCTTTGTAACGTTTCTTTACTAGCAAGCCCTTGAATGACTTCATCTCCAATCATTACAGTTGGGACAGCCATAATATTCGCTTCATCATATGCATGTTGAATTGCTTCTTGATGTTTTTCTTTATATTTACGAGTTACTAAAGCATCTTTAAATTCAGCTTCAGGAAGCCCTACTTCTACCGCTAATTTCGTTAAAACATCAATATCCTCAATGTTTTGTTCTTCTTGGAAAAATGCTGTGAATACACGGTGATGATACTCATTTCCAAGTCCACGTTCTTTCGCAAATTGACATCCTTCGAAAGCTAAATGTGTATATGGATGCGGTGAAACACGTGGTAATCGCATTTCAATTCCTAATTTCTTTGCAGTAGGAAGTATGAAAGCATCCCATGAACCTAATTTATCTGGCTCATTCCAAGGATCTATTTTAGAATATGGACTTGGACGCAATTCAAATGGCATCCATTCAATTTCTACATCTTTCTCTTTCGCTACTTCATCTAATGGACCTTTTGCTAAAAAGCAAAACGGGCATATAAAGTCTGAGTATACTTTCATTTTTACAGTCATATCTTTACACCTTACCTTTATAGTTGTAATCAATATAGTTACAATAATAACAAAAAAATATAGATATTATTTCAAGAATTCATTTTCTCTTGCAAGGATTCAAACAACTGTCCCATCGTAATATTTCTCAAAACTTCTTCCATCGCGGATTGTGCTTGAATTAAAATAACTTCTAACACAGCTTGAATATTTGCTCCAATTGGACAATCTGGATTTGGTTGCTCGTGCATATGAAATAGTTTGTCTGCTTCTACTACATTCACTGCGTGATATACATCTAACAATGTGATTTCATGTAAATCCTTTAATAATCCCGCACCACCTGGTCCACGATTTACGTAAACAAATCCAGCTTGTTTCAAGTAAGACATTATTTTGCGAATTACTACCGGATTTGTATTTACACTTTCGGCCATATAGTCCGACGTACAAACTGAAGATGGATTGTTTTTCAAAATAGATAAAATGTGAACAGCTATAGAAAAGCGGCTACTAATTTTCATCGTTATCACCACCTCGATGTAATCATTATAGTTACAACAAAAAGATAAGTCAATCCTTTTTATAGATTTTTTTAGGTAAATAAAAAAAGTGCCTCATTACGATATATGAGACACCTTATCTTATTCTGCAAATAACTCTTGAAATTCTTCAATAAATAACTGAACAGCAAGTGAAGCTTCCTTTAATGAAGGAACAGCTAAAGCAATTTCTCTCCACACTTGCGGCTCCAATTCTCGCGTTTGCACGTTCTTTGGTAAATTCGTTAAAGATAATTCAGCTAATATTGCAATTCCTAATCCTTCTTGAATCATATTTAAAGATGTTGTTACAGTCGAAACTGCATATTCAACTCGAAGTGGCACGTTTGCTTGTTTGAACATATCAATAATCGGCGGTTCATATCCACCTTTAAATAGTATAATCGGTTCGTTCTCTAAATCACTTATCGTAATAGAACTTTTCTTACAAAGGGGATGATCGTCCCTTAAAACTACAACCATCTTCCCTTTCGTTACTGGGACTATTTCCATATCTTTATTCGGTAAAATGACAATTCCAATATCGATAACTCGTGATAATAACCAATCTTCAACTTCTTTTAGCGCTCCCTCACAAAGAACTAATTGTAAATTGGGATACTTTTCACGAAAGATATTAATCATTTTCGGTAAGAAATACGCCGAGGCACTCGGAAAACTTCCTATACGAATCGTTCCAACTTCATGCCCTTTCTCCATCGCCACTTCTTGTTCAATCTTCTCAACACCATTCAAGATTTCTCTAATATGTACAAGAATTCTGTTTCCAACATCCGTAACGATTAACCCTTTTCGTTTATCACGTATAAGAATAGTAACTCCTAACTCTGACTCAATACTTGAAATCGCATGACTAACGGCTGGTTGCGTCATATTTAAAACCCCGGCAGCCTTCGTAAAACTACCTAACTCAACCGTTTTAATTAAAACTTGAAGTTGTGTAATTGTCATAACTAATCACTTATACTCCTTATAAAAAAGATTCATTTTATTTATCATAGTCGATATCATATCATAGTGAAATGAATAACAACAAGGAGGTCTCACAGTGACACAGCTTTCTCGAACTAAGACGGCCATAATCCTTACCTTTCTCGTTTTTATGTGGGGAATCAATTGGCCGTTATCTAAATTTGCTCTGCATTACACACCACCCGTACTCTTTGCAGGGATTAGAACATTAATAGGAGGATTTATCCTACTTATTTTCGCATTACCAAAATACAAACAATTAAATTTAAAAGAAACTTGGCATTTATACTTTATTTCATCTTTACTCAATATCATTTTATTTTACGGACTACAAACTGTCGGACTTCAATATATGCCCGCCGGACTCTTCTCCGCAATCGTATTTCTCCAACCAGTCTTACTCGGCATTTTCTCATGGATTTGGCTTGAAGAATCAATGTATGGCTTGAAAGTTTTCGGACTTATTCTCGGATTTATTGGTGTAGGGGTTATTAGCTCTAGTAGTTTAACTGGACATATTTCTATTATTGGTGTGCTACTTGCTTTAGGATGCGCTATCGGCTGGGCACTCGGCACAGTATTTATTAAGAAAACTGGACACCGCGTTAATGCCATTTGGATGGTAACACTTCAACTTATTATTGGTGGATTTTGCTTAATCGGATTCGGTTCAGAATTTGAAAGTTGGTCTAACATCGCTTGGAGTATACCTTTTGTAAGTGTACTACTCTTTATTTCATTCTTCGTTATTGCAATGGGGTGGCTTGCTTACTTCACACTTGTTGGAGCTGGTGAAGCGAGTAAAGTTGGAGCTTATACATTCCTTATCCCTCTTATCGCTATTATTGTAAGTTCAATTTTCTTACATGAGGCCATTACAATTAGCCTATTTATTGGACTATTATTTATTGTGGTGAGTATTTGTTTTGTAAATATAAAGCCGAAAACACTTGCTGTAGGGCAGCAAGTTGAAGTGAAATAAATAGATATAAGAAAGAGCCTACTGCTTGTAGGCTCTTTCTTATATCTTACTTTTTACGACGTACTACAAAAATACACGTACCCATCGATGATGCAATCGCTAAAATAGATAAGACAATTGCTATTGTTTGCATATTACTTGTACCTTCATTCTTTTCCACACTAGACACTTCTCCATGTTCTCCCGTGGATGTACCTTTTGTAATAGTCGTAAGTGAATGTGGCTTCTCAGCTTTCTCATCGCCTGTCCATTCAACAATTTCTCCGTCTTTGTATTGTTGATATGCATCCCAAGCTATTTTTTGCTCTTTATCTGGATTTTTAGCAACGAAAGTAAATCGCTGGAACTGACCAGGTAAAATCCCCTCTCCTGTTGCTTCCCATACTACAGTTTTAACTTTTCCAGCTGTATCTTTTTGTTCTTCTACTTTCCATCCTGGCACTGGCTCATACTGTTGAAACTCAACTCCAGACGGTATTTTCAGTGTGATTTTTGTTGTTGCTACATTTTTTTCAACGGGTACTTTTATTGTGTAAGTCTCCCAAGAGTTAACGTCAGAAGTTGCTGGTTTTACGGTTACATGAGCACTAACAGGTAACGAAAAAATTCCCATTGCAATTATAGTTGCTATCATTGTTGTTCCTAATTTTTTTATACGTTTCATTTTCTTATAACTCCTTTTTGACTATCTATAAGTAAGAAGTCCCTAGCGGCCACCTACAATAAATTTAAAATCTAAATCGAAGCTATCAAGAGATTTTGTTAATCCATGAACATGTATATTCCAGTTTCCTGTCATATTAATATACATCCCTTCCGCTTCATATTCTCCCGGTGAAACTGCCGAAACTTTAAATGAACCTTTGCCCATATTCATATCTAATGATTGAGTCGTCAATACGATTTGTTCCATATCGGTAACAGGCTGTCCAGTCTCATCCTTTACATTAATATGGAATGTATTCTGTCCTACCTTATTAGGACTTACATGTAAAGTAAGTTCATATCCATTATCTACTTGTTTACTCTCTGTAAAAGGTCCAGTAGGGGGCATCGGCGGTGTTTGTACGTTTGTCATAAATGCTACGATTATGAAAACGATAATCCCAACAATAAACTCTACTTTCACTGAAGCTCCTAACCTTTTCTGAGCTCTCATTCTCCCTTTCACATAATGAAAAATCCCCAATATCCCCATGCAAACGAATAAAAGTATCTTTGTTAATAAGGCTAATCCATACTTCGTATCAAATAGCGAATGAATCGTTGGAATAAAAAATGTACTATTAAAAAGGCCTGTTATTAATATCACAATGACAGCACCTGTTGCCCATGGTGAAAAACGCTTAATTGCATCCCAATACATGGTCCATATGTCATCCTCTTTACGTAAAAGAAGAATAATCGATGACAGACCACCAATCCATAATGAAGCTGCAAATAAATGTAGAAAATCCATAGCGATAGCAATTTCTTTAAACTTTAAACCATATGCGTGACTATTTAAGGCCTTCATTATAAGTAAACTAATGAACAATACAAGTGGAATGCTCCATACTTTAAAAGACGAGAGCTTTTCACGTTTCATCGCAAAATATGTAACAATCATGAGCGTACTAATAAGAGCAATTTGAGTGATCCATACATAACCAAAAACAGATAGCTGTAATGTTTCTTTTAATAATAAAGGATCGAATGCTTCTAGCCATGAAACATCAGCGTTCATTTTCGCTTGCAATGGTAAATTGAATAGTAAACTAATGAATATACCAAATAATGATATCCATATTACTTTCTTACTCCTTGATTGAACTTCAATTCCCTTCCCTTTATAAATAATAAGATTAAAGAATAGAACTCCTAAAAATAGTGAGAAACTTGTATATAAAATTCCGCGTTCCACAATCATATCGATTTTGGGAACATAGCCCATCTCTTCTACTTTTATATCATCTGTTCCCGCTTCTGCTGACCCAATACGGAATGGAATAACTCCTTGAATTGGATGTCCATCAGCTGAAATAGCTTTCCACTGAACAGAGTAGAGACCATTTTTGAGATTCTCTTTTAACCCAGCTTCTAATAATTTTTTATTACTTTTATCTATATGAGCATCTTTTAAATCTACTCTTTTACCTGAGGAATCTCTTACAAACAATGTATTAAATCGTGAAACTTGTATATCCTCATCGAATTCAATTTTCACAACAGATGGTGCTTTCTTTAACGTTTCATTTTCCGTAGGGTTTGATTTCACAACATACGCATGAGCAGATACGCTTTTTGGTATCAATATAATACACACGCATGCTATTAATACCCATGCCCCTAACCTTCTTATTACTTTCACACTCATTTCACTTCTTTCTTTTTCGTCACTACACTTTCATTACTTTTTACTTTCTAAGTTTTATTTTTCGATAAAATATTAACCTGATTAAATATAAGGTTCTATACCGTATTACTCTCTATTTATTTCTCACCTCTATACTTTCAATATAATAGTAGCTACCTTCATGGATACTACTTATATTTTTAAAGCTGATTATTATTATAGCATAAAATATATTTATATAAGTTTCCGAAGAAGAAAAGTTATCGTGAATCATTTGTGAAGAAAGTGTGAAATACATAAATGAAAAGGCGTTACGTTATTACGTAACACCTTTTCATTTATTTCTCTTCCGGATAATCACAATACTCAATAATCGTTCCCTCTGTATCCGCTGGGTTAAGGTAAATTAATCGTCTACCATGTTTATTAATTCGAAGTGTATGTTCTAACGTTCGAATACCTTGTTCTTTTAACTCTTCTAAAGCTACATCTAAATCATCGACACGATAGGCAACGTGATGAACACCTTTACCTTTTTGCTTAATAAATCGTGCTATTGGAGAAGTTGTATTATTCGTCGGCGCAAGTAATTCAATTCTATCACCATCTACTTCAAGAATAGCTACTTCACTTTCAACACCGGGTGCTTCACTTACGTATCGATCTATTAAAGTTCCTAACAAAACTTTTTCATAAAAGCGTATCGTACTATCTATGTCACGAACTGCGATTCCGATATGATCAATTGTTTTTTTCATTCTATTTCCCCTACTACTTTATTTTTTCTATCCTTATCAATATTAACAAAAAAAGTTATAGAAACAAGTTCTATAACTTTTTTTGTTTAACCTATTTTCTTATTTGCTCTAGCTGTTGGTTGAACTTGATTTTTCACTTTTAAAACGCTAATACCATATCCGATAAATCCACCGATAATCGCTGGGAAAATCCAGCCTAAACCTACTTCCTGCATCGGAAGGAATTTAGTGAACACTCGGCTTACCACTTCAATGTTAACTCCAGCTGCACTTAATCCATCAAATAAGCTGATGATAAACGTTACGATTAAACTCACTTGATAAACTTCAGCTCTTCCTTTGAATAACGAGTGGAAGAATGTTAAGAAAATCAACACGATTGCTAGTGGGTAAATCGCTGTTAATACAGGAACCGAAACTGAGATTAATTGCGTTAATCCAACATTCGCCACAATGGCACTAAACACACATAGCGTAATTGCAATTACTTTGTAAGGAACTTGTGGGAATAACTTATGGAAAAATGAAGAACATGCTGATACAAGTCCCACGCTAGTTGTTAAACAAGCAACTGTAATCATTAATCCTAATAATATTCCACCATATGATCCGAAATAGTAGTTCGAAACTTTCGCTAATACTTCTCCACCATTTTCTAAATGTCCAAGCTTCGCAACACTTGAAGCTCCCATATAAGAAAGTGCTGTATAAATCATTGCTAAGATAGATGCTGCAATGATTGTTGCTTTTGCACAAACGACCATAATTTGTGTTTTCGTTTTCGCACCTTTTTCTTTAATTGCATTAATGATGATGATCCCGAATACGAACGATGCAAGCGTGTCCATTGTTAAGTATCCTTCTTGGAATCCTTTAAAAAATGCATGTGATGTATACCCTTCAACTGGTGCTTGCATATCTCCAATCGGATGAATAAAAGCAACGATTACTAAAATACCGATGAATGTTAATTTAATTGGCGTTAATATTTTTCCAACAATATCGACAATTTTCGCAGGATTTAGCGAAAAAAAACAAGTGATGCTAAAGAATATAATTGTAAAAAGAATTAAAGGTGTAGAACCTAATCCCTCTGGCATAAAAGGCTTAAGACCAATTTCATAAGAAACGTTCCCTGTTCTTGGTATTGCAAATAACGGACCGATCGCTAAGTATAAAACTGTTGTAAACACAATCCCAAATACCGGATGAGCGCGACTTGCTAATGACTGTAAATCGTCTTTACCTGAAATTCCAAATGCTAATACACCAAGTAATGGCAATCCTACTCCTGTTACTAAAAATCCAGCGTTTGCAATCCATACATTCTCACCCGCTGATTGACCAAGCATAGCTGGGAAAATTAAATTCCCTGCTCCAAAAAATAGTGCAAATAACATTAATCCGATAACTACTATGAACGAAAACGGTACTTTATTCGTCATAATAAAACCCCCATTCAAAATTCCTTATCTCATTTCCAATTTTAACTAATTGAATTTTCTGAATATTTAATTTAAGTATCAACTATTCTTGAACTCATTATAGTTTGATATATAATATTTTGCAATACTATTTTCAAACTTTTCTTTTATTTTATAAATATACATTTTTTAACATAGAAACTAGACTAAAAAACCAACATGGTCATCCATGTTGGTTTTTCTCTTTTGCTATCCTAAATTAAAATTTTGCAGCTACTTTTTTAACGTTTTCTAAACCTTCTTCAACAATTTGTTGTGAGCGATCTGGATATTGATTGTGTCCTTCAATTACAACTGTCTCTGGATTTGTAATTCCCCAGAATCCAAGCACAGTTGTTACATAATTAACTGCCATTTCCATAGGAGCCATTTGTTCTGAAGAGTAATCTGAACCACGAGCACCTAATACAACTACTTTCTTATCACCAGCTAAACCTTCTGGACCATTTGCTGTATATTTAAATGTTTTTCCAGCTTGAGAAAGATATGAAATATAAGTAACTAAAGGCGCTGGCACTGTGAAGTTCCATAATGGGAACGCAAATACAACTTTATCAGCTTCTAAAAACTGATTTAAATATTGATCTACTGTAGCAACGGCCTTCTCTTCTTCAGCTGTTAACTCCATTCCTTGACTACGTTTATATCCACCTGAAATAGCGATATTTCCGTAATAAGGAAGATCTAATGCAAATAAATCTAACTCCGTAATTTCTGTATTTGGATTTGCTTCCTTATAAGTACTTACAAATGTTTCATACATTTTTGAACTAATTGCTTGCTCCGCTGGACGATCGTTTGCTTTAACAAATAATACTTTTGACATTTTTTTATTCTCCTCTACATTCGTATTTTCTTCTTTCTTACCAAATAATGAGCTAAATAGTCCCATTTTCTTCACCTAATCTTTCTTTTCATATTCATTATTCATCATCATAAAAATTCTTATTCTAAGAAAAAGTTCCAATAGATACCTTAAGTTAAGCTATTACAACTTTTCGTTATTTAATTACCTTATGTAAGTGATTGTAATATAGTCACTTACTTTAGTCAAGTAACTTTTAATAAAAAACAAAATCTCGAATTAAAAATATTAACTAAAATACAATTGAACACCAAATACATCTTTATTACTTGTATAATAAACTTAGAGAGGAAAATTCATATATAGAAAGGATTTATTCATGAGCACTATAGAAAAGATTCAAACTTTTATTATTCTTTTTGCTGTTACATGTGGCATCGCACTCGGACAATTTAATATCGTACATACGTATTCAGACAAATTCATTGTCCCCTCCTTATTTTTCATGCTATATGGATTATTCCTCAGCATCCCATTAAAAGAAATAAAAAATGGATTTCGCAATTTAAAATTTGCTGGAACAAGCCTTACCATTAACTTTTTATGGACACCTTTCCTTGCTTGGGGATTAGGTGCATTATTTCTTTCAGACCACCCAGCACTTTGGATTGGATTTATAATGTTGATGGTTACTCCATGTACAGATTGGTACTTAATATTTACTGAAATAGCGAAAGGAAATGTAGCACTTTCTACAGCAATTTTACCCGTAAATTTAATTTTACAAGTATTACTGCTTCCAATTTATTTATTTTTATTTGCTGGTGTAATGAAGACTGTAGCGGTTTCAGTTTTAGTAGAAAGTATTGTTATTGTAATCGTCTTACCATTTTTACTTGCACACGCTACAAAATTCATTATGAATAAAATGAAAAAAGCTGACGCACTCGAGAATAAAATCATTCCATTTTTCAGCTCTGCTCAAATTGTATTTTTAAGTTTAGCAATTGTAGCGATGTTTGCATCACAAGGTAAATATTTACTACAAAATATGAATGTCGTTTTATTATTACTGATTCCTGTTCTATTGTTCTTCATCATTAATTTTTTACTAGGACAATTTATCGGGCGCATCATGCATTTATCTTATAAAGATACAGTAAGTCTAAGCTTAACAACGTTAGCAAGAAACTCGCCTGTTGCACTTGCTATTGCTGTGACTGCTTTTCCAGACGAGCCTCTTATCGCACTTGCACTCGTTATTGGACCGTTGATTGAGTTGCCAGTTCTTGCTTGTGTCTCACAAGTGTTGTTACTTATTAAGAAAAAACAGCAATACACATAATAAAAAACGTCCCAAAATGGGACGTTTTTTATTATGGAAAGATTACATACAACACTTATTTCTTATTTATCAATACAAATGAAATAACCGAAACTACAAACGTAATAATTCCAATTATAATAAATCAATCGGCTCTAAAAATTTTATATGTTATAGAAGATTAACTTTTCGTTACATTAACAGATCCTTTCTAATTAAAAATTATAGGAAAAGTAAATGTAACGAAAGCTGCCCAAAGTCCGTAGATTGGCAAATACTTAGTAACGGCATCTTGGATAGTTAAAGGCCCGGATTTGTTTTGTAGAAAACGCATATAGGAGAGCATAATCCAAATTAGGTTTGCCCAGATAAGTATGTTTACTCCTAAAACAGCAAGTCTATTAGGCGTAATCCCATAAGAAGAAAGTCTGAACACGATGGCTGACAAAGCCACACTGTCAATGATAAGCGCAAGAACAATTAAGGCAAAATTTATATAATCTGAAATGTTCTTTTTCTTGTCTGAATCGCTCTCGATAATGGAAAATATGGTAACAGCCAATACACCAAGGAGTATTCCGTTGAAGACTATCAGGAAATTGCGGTCCAAGAATGGATTTTTTCCGACCCATATAACCGTTATAAGATAGATCAACAATGTGATCAGGACAAGAGGACTAAAAATTTTAGCTATATATGGTGTAATATTCTTAGCAAGTTTAAGATTCATTGATACCAGATATGTAGCCACAATAGCAAGAGCGGCAGCACCAAATAAAACAACATTACTAAAATAGAAGTCTTCTATATTCAAGTCAACAAACCTAAATAACTGCATTGTTAATGCTGCTAGTACCATTCCGCTAACTGCCATGCTGGCGTAGAGAATACAATATTCCAAATTAAATTTAATATAAGCTAACCTTGTACTACCTTTTGAATATTCATTTCCTGTAAATGCAAGACCTACCAATACCCATAAAAATATGGGAAGGTGTAAATAAGCAAGGATAATACTATCTTTATAATTTAATGGCAACATATTAAGATAAAACCCGGAAATTAGGAACAGCGCTGCAAGGGAATAAATAACACTTTTTTTCGGAATATTATTGTAAACAAAATAGGCAGCAATAAAGGGCATTATACCAAAAGCCAGGTTAATTGGAGCAATTGCTTCCTGTTCGACAAAGTGGAAAATGATTCTGGTACTTATCCCGGCCAGAATAGCTAAAATACCCATGAATAAGAAACCTTTTTGAAGCAAGGAAGTTTTTTCTGTATTTGCTGTCTCCTTGAAATGCAATCTTTCATACCAAACACCAAGAACCTGAGAATCAGGGTTTTGTTCCCATGCATGTGAGAATGACTTTTTAAAAGCTTTCGGGTCTTTTCTATACATTCTCTCCAACTCATGAGGCTTATCAATATTTTCAATAATCAAATTGTTAATGTCCATAGTTATACCTCCCCTAATAATTGTTATATTAAGTTTCCTCCACAATATTTAACTGTCTTCTTCACTTTTGTATTCTAAAATATCTTCAGGCTGACATTTTAAAGCCTTACAAATTGCCTCTAAAGTGGCTAATCGAATCGCTTTTGCCTTTCCATTTTTCAATATAGAAAGGTTCGCTATTGTTATTCCAACCTTCTCCGAAAGTTCTGTTACGCTCATTTTCCTTTTTGCTAACATCACATCAATGTTAATTATAATTGCCATTGTTATTCACCTCAGACCGTTAAATCATTTTCTGATTTGATATTAATTGCATCTTGTAAAAGTTTTTGAAGAACAGCCGCAAAGACTGCGATAACCATCGAAGCAAAAGGAACAACCAATCCGACAAAGATAACTCCTGATGCGTCTTCTACTTCTGCAAAGATATAGAAGAGCGGCCAAACTAGCACATGCAAAATACTGATTGTGATGGCACAGTATTTGATTTTCTTTAAAGCTTTTACAGATAAATCAGAGAAAGCTTTATTTTTGTCAATATAGCATAAGAGTTTGAAAGCCTGATACAAAGCAAAATAAAAAGGTATAGCCGATGCATCAAAAGCAATGAAAACGAGATATTGTATAAAAGCAAACTGTGGAAGCAATTTTACTGCAAGATTCGCCATCTCAGGCACCAAAAAGATGCACAGAGCAAGAACTGGGACCCCTAAAAGAATAACAACTATTTTTAAAAATAACGTTGTTACTTTTCCCATAAAAAGCACCTCACTTATTTATTCTGTTTTTGATTCTAATATATTTTTTATCGTTTTACAATAAATTTTTATCAATTCAAATAATGTTTTTATTGCGGATTTTGTTTTAAGAAAAAAATATAAAGCATTCCTCATTCAAAGAAATGCTCTATAACTTTTTATAAACATCGGTGTAAGTTACTTTCAGTTGTTCTCTTAATTGCTTGTTTTCATTTTCTAATTTTTTATTTTTCCTTTATATAAAAGAAATGATAAAGATAATATAAACATCCTATTTAATACCATCTTTTCAAACAATTATTTTAAATATTTTTTAGTATTAGTACACAAAAGTCTGTAATTAAAAAATAAAAAAGCATGACATAAAATTGTCATGCTTTTTCTTTTCTATCAATATTTTTCAAACCTAACCTGTTATAGCACCTTTTACTCGGGCAGGAGCTTTTTTATTTAGTAAAGCACTTTTTTTGTTGAAACCACTTAATTTTCAAACACAAAGTTAATCTTATTATCTTTCCACTCTAACTTCGCATCAAAGGTCTTCTCGCCCTTTTTAAAGCCTTTAATTAAATCGGTCTTCTCACCTTTTAAGAGCTTTGTCATGTTTTTTTGCGAAATTGTTTTACTTAATATCTTCTTCGAGATGGTAAAGTCACATTGTGTTGTATTGTAGTTTGAACAACCGTAAAATGTGGACTTGTCAATAACATCGCCATCACATTTTTTACAGTTCCCAACCTTTTTACCTGTTGTAAATTTCGATCCTTTTCGTTCAATCGATTCAACATGTAATCCAGTGAAGTCCCACTTCTCCGACATTTCTACCGCGTCTTCAATAATTTTAGCTGATAATTTTTTCGTCTGTTCCATGAAAGTAGCTGGTGAAGCTGTACCTTCTCCAATTTCCGCAAGGCGCTGCTCCCATTTCGCAGTCATTTCTGGTGAAGCTAAAATTTTGTCTCCAATTGCTGTAATTAATACTTTCCCTTTATCGGTTGCATACACTTGGTTTTTCTGCACATCTATATATTTACGATCCTTCAGCATCGTAATAATACCTGCACGAGTTGCCTCTGTACCTAGACCTTCTGTTTTCTTCAATACTTTCTCAAGTTCTTCATTATCTAAATACTTACCGGCCGTTTTCATTAACGTAATAAGTTGTCCTTCTGTATAACGTTTCGGTGGCTGTGTTTTTCCTTCTTTCACTTTCACCTTTACAACTTTCCCTTGTTCACCTTCAGCGACAATTGGAAGAATCGTTTCGTCATCTTTATCGTCTTGGAAAATAACTTTACGCCAACCTTCTTGAATTTGCTGTTTTCCTTTCGAAATGAACTCCGCACGTTCGTCTACAAGCGTTGTAATCGTTGTGTAGTCAAAGATTGCTACTTCATAATGCGCCGCAATAAGTCTTCTTACGATCATATCGTAAATTTTCTTTTCATCACCTGATAGTTTGCTTGGATTTGTCACTTGCTCTGTCGGTATAATTGCGTAGTGATCTGTAACTTTCTTTTCATTCACATAGCGCTTGTTGCTCATAATTGATTCAATTGGTGCTGGCAATAAACCTTTATATTCATCAAACTGACTTAACTTCTGTAAAATATCAGGGAACGTCGCTGCTTCTCCTTGTGTTACATAGTTAGAATCTGAACGTGGATAAGATACTATCCCTTTTTGATATAGTGCTTGCGTTATATCAAGCGTCTTTTTCGGTGAAAATTTAAAAGCTTTGTTTGCCGTTGCTTGTAGTGATGATAAATTAAATAAAAACGGCGGCTGAAACTCTTTACGCTCCGTTTTCATTTCTTTTACTACAGCCGGTTTATTTTGACAAAACGCTGCAATTTTATTTGCCAAATCAGGATCATTTAAGCGGGACTCATTATCTTTCTCCCATTTCCCCTCATACTTCTTTCCTTCTATATTAAAGGTTGCGAACACTTCCCAAAATGGCTCTGACTTAAAGTTCTCTATTTCTTTTTCACGCTTTACGATCAATGCTAATGTTGGTGTTTGTACACGACCAGCGGAAAACACATCATTCATTCCCTTTTTCTTTAGCAAAATACTAAAGACACGTGATGCATTCATACCAACGACCCAGTCGGCGCAAGATCTTGTATATGCTTCGTAATACGTATTAATCGTATCTGATTCATCAAGTAAGTTTTTAAACCCTTGATAAATTGCTTGCTTCGTTAAAGATGAAATCCAAAGACGTTTCATCGGCTTTTGCACGTTGCAAAGATTAATAATATTTCTTACGATCAGTTCCCCTTCACGCCCAGCATCGCCCGCGTGAATAATTTCTGTTACCCCCGGATTATGTAACAGCTGTTTCACTACATTAAATTGCTTATACTTTGACTTTGTTACCTCAAACTGAAATCGCTCTGGAATCATTGGTAATGTATCGAGCGACCATTTTTTCCACTCAGCGTGATAATGTTCTGGATTACATAACTGCGTCAAATGACCAATTGCCCATGTACAGTACGCTCCATTTGGAAATAACTCATTTGCTTCTACTTCTAAATATCCATCTTTCCTGCGATATTTAAACTGTGAAACAAGAGCCAAACCTTGATCTGGTTTCTCGGCAATAATTAATTTCATTTTATAACTCCCTATCTGTATTCCAGTGTTACTTTCATTGTCTATATGTTTAGAAGCGATGATAATACAACAATCTTATTTATCATTCGCGGTTTGCCTCACAAATGTGAGACCTATAATATTATACGCTTATTCTTTATGGCTTCACAATAGAAACTCATTATATAACAATTTCTTTCACATGCTTACAAGCAAAAAAGACGCCAAAAAAAATCAAGCGTCCTTTCTTTCCTTTATTACTACTTGCTTACATTCATTAAATTGTGCAGATAATTTGCAGATATATATAAGCATAAGTACCCTCCATTTAAACATATGATGAAGTGAATGATAGGACAGGGAGGTATCATGATGTTTACTTATACGTTAACTGCCTTAACACTTTGTTGTATCTCGATTATTATTACATCATATATTTCTAAACGTAAGGGTACCCTAATGGAGTATATGGTATTTATCATGTCTTTTAGTATGAGTATCGGTTTAAGTATAGGTTTTTATTTAGGTATTCTCTTTAAAGGTGAACTACTATATTCTACTTTGCTTGCTATTTTGATTAGTGGTTTTATCGGTCTTTTAGTCGGTCTACGTTTTCACCTGTATACTGCCTTAGAAGGAATGTTCTCTGGATTAATGGCAAGTATGATGGGAGCAATGATTACAGAAATGTTAAACACTCAACAAGCTCATAGTATACTTCTTATTAGCCTCTTACTTACCATAACTATTACCATGTCATGTATGATTCAATTGTTATCAGAGAACTTTTCTACTTATATCCACCGACGGTTTCTATTATTACTTTCCATTAGCGTAGTAATTGTTCTTACTGTATTCGTGACATTCCCAGATCATACTCCCCCATCTTCCTCAGGGCACGATCAACACATGCATTAACACTTACAATCAAAATTAATAAAGCAGCTATCCAATAAGATAACTGCTTTATATCATAATAAATTACATGAATTTTATATTATTCTGGCTTATTTGGAATATTAGGGTTTGGAACATAATCAGATTTGTAATCTTTATATTTTACTTCTGTTACCATTCCTGCTGAAGCATGGTGTAAATCATGACAGTGGAACATCCATTCACCTGGATTGTCTGCTACAAAGGCTACTTCATATTCTTCTCCTGGTTTTAAGTTCAATGTATCTTTAACAATTGGAGAACCTTCTATCGGTTTTCCATCTTTACTTAATACTTGGAAGAAATGACCGTGTAAATGCATTGGGTGATCATCTGTTTTAGAGCGATTTACTAATTTTACTTTTACTAAGTCACCCTTTTTCACTGGAATTGGGTCGATATCCGGAAATACTTTTCCGTTTATTGTATATACCATTTCATTTCCATTCATTTTCGTATTCAAGTCCATATTATATGTGGTAGTATACTGCTGGTCTAACGTGAAACTACCTAATTTTTTAGTACCGTATTTCGTCATATCTAATTTTGGTAATTTTCCTTTTTCATTTGCCTTGTCTTTCATCTCTTTGCTGCCATCATATTCAATAACAGCTTTCATTCCTTTTGTACCTTTATTTTCCGAATGGTCTTCAACATACCATTTCCCAGGATTGTTAGCTGTAAATTCAACATCATAACGTTCACCAGGTGCAATTGAAATTACTTTGTCCTTAATAACTTTTGGATCATTAATTGGTTGGCCATCTGTCGCAATGACTTTCATATCATGACCGTGAACATGTATATCATGTGATAGGTAACCAGCATTAACTAGTCGAAGTCGAACTTTCTCTCCCTTGTTCACTTTTAATGGTTCCACTAAACCACCGCTTTTACCATTGATAGTGAATAGGTCATACATACTCATATCATGACCTTCCATCTTCATATTCCCATGATCCATACCCGCCATATTGCCGGAGTCTTTTTTATCACTGCCCATGTCCATACCGGAATGATCCATGCCTTTCATATCATCATTCTTTTTCGTTCTTTCATTATCCTTAGATTTATTACCGTCTGCTTTTTCTGTTTTCCCTTTTGTCATTTCTTTTAACTGCTTATCAATTTCTTCTTTATCTGTTACCCATTCATCTAACATTAATGTGTAATCTTTATCATATTTTTCATTTGTATCTTCTACAACAAGAGCACCATACAAACCTCTATCTAGCTGATTTACAGAATCTTGATGCGAGTGATACCAATACGTTCCTGGTACGTTTGCTTCGAATTCATAGATGAAACTTTTTCCAGACTCAACCGCATCTTGTGTCACGCCTGGAATTCCATCCATGTTATTCGGAACAGGATACCCATGCCAATGAATAGATACAGGTGCAGATAATTCATTTTTTAATGTCACTTTAACCTTTTCACCTTTTTTCACCCTAATTTCCGGCCCAGGAGATGAACCATTAAATGTCCAGACTGGAGCAATAACACCATTACTTAGCTTTTGCTTTTCTTCTTTCGCTATTAAAATGACTTCTGGTCCTTTTACAACTTTCAATGGTTTTGTAGCCGTTTCAGTCTGTTCTGCTTTTTTATCATTCATATTTTTATGATCATTTGTTATATTTGTGGTCGCAGAACATGCAGTAATTAAAGATATTACAGAGACTATAACTGCTGTTAATACAAATCTCTTCATGGTAAATCCCTCCTTTTTCTATTTCAAAATCATTATAGAAGATGATTTTCAAGAAAATATGGAGATGTAAAATGAACAAAATAAAAAGGCACCCAAAATTGAGCGCCTCTTCTAATTATTATTTCGTAACAACTTCATCTTCTTTTACATTCACATTATTTTCTCTCATAAACTCTTCAATCTCTTCAACTTCTCTAATGATATCTTTTGACAAGTTTTCATACCCATCCTTTGTTACAAGAATATCATCTTCAATACGAATTCCAATTGATTCTTCTTCAATATATAGACCCGGTTCAATCGTAATGACCATACCTTCTTCTAATACTCTATCTTTATATGTTCCTACATCATGCGTATCTAAACCAAGGAAGTGGCTGACACCATGATAATAATATTTAGTTAATTCCTCGTCTTCTTGAATTAAACCAATTGCTTTACATTCTTCTGCTAGCACTTTTTTTGTATGTTCATTTAATGCAGCGAATTTTAAACCTGGCTTAATAAGTTCCGTTGTTTCTTTTAATGCTTTTAACACTATATTATATATTTGTTTTTGGCGACTAGAGAATGTTCCAGTAGCTGGGAATGTGTAACTAATATCAGCATTATAGTAGTCTTTTTGAGCACCTAAATCGAGCAGTACTAAATCACTTTGCCCCACTTTTGCATCATTATCTTCATAATGCAACACAGTAGCATTTTTACCGCTCGCCAAAATTGTATTAAACGCATGATGTTTAATACCAGATGATTTCAGCGTAAAATCAAAATGAGCTTCTAATTCATATTCCATCATATCTGCTTTTGCATGCTTCAGTACGTTATAAATGCCCTCTTTAGTAACAGCAATAGCTTCTTTTATGATTTCAATTTCTTCTTCTGTTTTAAACACTCGTAATTCACAAATGTTCGGATAAACATTTCCGATTGTAATGTGAGGATATTGTTCTCTTACATGTTTAGCAAACGCTAACGTTTTCGTCTCTATACCTTTCCACTCACGAAGCTCCAAATCTAAATTCACATGTTTCACATTTTCGGTGAAAAGTGTATTTGACATTGTTTTTTCAAAGCTCTCTATATATACAACTTTCTTTATACCTGATAATTTCTCTGCTTCTTCTTTAGAAACTGTTTTTCCAACCCACTTCTCAAGCACTGGATCTGATTTTTCAATGAAAAGAGTCTCTTCTACACTATTCCCAAACTTTTTTAGCATGAAAATAACATTTGGCTCATTGATTCCCGTTAAGTAGTAAAAATTACGATTCGGTACAAATTTATAATGTGCATCAGCTGACATATGAGGTGCTTGTCCCGCAAATAAAATAGTAATACATTCCTCCGGTAATGTTTTTACTAATCGTTCTCTATTTTGAGTAAAAAATGTTGACTTCATAATAATCCCCCTAACGTTCTATGTATGCTTTTAAAACTAATTGGCCTCTGTTATTCATTTTATTATTGTTATAATTTTTCGTCAATTTTTAACCCATTTGTAGATGATGTTGACATAACAAACTATACGAGTTAAAATAACTATAAATTAGTAAGTAACTAATTTAATTTAAAATAAGAGGTGAGCAAAATGAAAAACATTTTATTCCGTATTAACGAATTAGCAAAAAAAGAAAAAACTTTAGGATTAAATAGTGCAGAAAAAAAAGAGCAACAAACGCTAAGAAAAAGCTATACGAAAGAATTTCGCGGAAGTTTAGATTCCATTTTATTAAATACAAAAATTGTAGATCCTAGCGGCGAGAACGTTACTCCTATTGCTTTACAGCATGCCCAAGACCGTTTGAAATTCAGCGAATGAGCTCCGCGTTAAAGAATACATTCAATAAAACATAAAAAGAGCTGGAATTCCTATATAGAAATTCCAGCTCTTTTTATTGTCTTTTCTAATTTAGTATACGAGCGATACATAGCAATTCTCCACGATACAATCATCGCAAAGGCAAGTAAGAAAAACATCCCGCTTAATTGCGCTAAATCAATCGATTGACTTAAATATGATTTTAATGCTACCCGTACAGCTAATAAACCAACTAAAATAAATATGAACGCTTTTGACGGTTTCATATATATCTCTTCGCCTTTTATTTCAAACTTAGTTGTTTTAATAAGAAATATAGAGAAAATAAGTCCTACGCTAATTGCCTCTACTATTTCTAACGATGTTAACCGAAACTCTGGTAAGAAGTACATCGATGCGCCCGTACTCATAAAGATTGGCGGTAATATAATTTTCTTTTTCGTTACCGGTTTTTTCGCTGACTTAAATCGAAGAAACATCACTCCAACGGCCATACAAACTGCTACGATACTTGATAAAAGTGCTAAACTCATATTCTCCACTCCTATCTATTTAAACGACTTTTTTAGCAAAATCATAAACCAAACAAGCCCGACACTAATAATGACATGAGCTAATCCAGCCATATGGCTTAAACCGTTAAAGTCCGTTCCGTTTACTTGTAGAAGACCTCTAAATACCATTGTAGCGATAGTAAAAATTAATCCTGCATTATAAACAACAAACCATGCGCGGAAGCTTTTTGTTTCTTGTACATGAAACACTTTAAATAAAGCTAAAGCAACCAAAAAGAATATGAATCCTAATACTAATACGTGCGTATGCACTAGCTGTAACATAGTGGATCCTTTAATTCCTTGTGCTTTTGTATACTCTCTTGCAAATACACCTGATAATAAGCCAATAATTAAGTACATGAATGCTGCATTATATAATTTCTTCATTATATTCCTCCTGCTGTAGAACGACAATTAATATCGTCACTTTCCATATTCGCTGCAATCATTTTACTCAAAGTTTATGAACGGAATATGAACAGAATATTACATTGTTCTTTTTATACAAAAAAAGACCTTCCACAACTGTTGATTGTGGAAGGCCCTTTTTATCTTATTTTAAATCTTCAATTGAGAAAGCACCCGGCAACAACTGTTCAACCGTCACTTCTTTTTCATCGCCTTTTACATTCGTTAGTAAAACAGGCATTTTCGGATCACAAAATTCAGCAATAACTTGTCTACATGCACCACATGGTGAAATTGGTCCGTCAGTTTCGCCTGTAATGACTAAATAACTAAAGTCACGCTCACCTTCTGAGACTGCTTTAAAGATTGCCGTTCTTTCTGCACAGTTACATAATCCGTAAGAAGCATTTTCTATATTACAACCAGTATAGATTTTACCTTCTTTCGTAACTAACGCTGCACCAACAGGAAATTTTGAATACGGAATATATGCTTTTGATAACATCTTATTTGCTTCTTCAATATATTTTTTCTTATCCATATTATTTCCTCCTCAAAGTAAATGTAATTATGATTAATCAGTAATAACTGTATGAACTAATTTAGGAGCCACTGCTGTTTCAGAGATAGAAATGTTTTCATAAATTTTAGCTTTTACATCTTCTACATTTTCACGATTTGCATAGATTGTTACGAATGGCTCGCCTTCTTTTACTTCATCGCCAACTTTTTTACGTAACATTAAACCTACAGCTAAATCGATTTCATCTTCTTTCGTTGCACGGCCTGCACCAAGTAACATAGCTGCGATACCGATTTCATCTGCAACAATGTTTGAAATAACACCTGAAGTTTTAGCAGGTACATCAATTACATACTTCGCCTGTGGCATTTTTTCTGGATTATCTACAATCGAGCTGTCTCCACCTTGATTGCTTAAGAACTCTTTAAATTTCTCAGTTGCTTTTCCGTTTTTCATAACTTCCAGTAACATTTCACGAGCTTCTTCTAATGTATTGGCTTTTTTCGCAAGTACAACCATTTGACTACCTAATACAAGTACTAATTCTGTTAAATCTTCTGGACCTTCACCTTTTAAAGTATCAATTGCTTCCTTCACTTCTAGAGCGTTACCAATCGCAAAACCAAGAGGTTGTGACATATCTGAAATAACTGCCATCGTTTGACGTCCAACATTATTTCCGATACGTACCATTGCATGTGCTAATTCTTTTGCATCCTCTTCTGTTTTCATAAATGCTCCTGCACCTGTTTTTACATCAAGTACGATTGCATCGGCGCCAGCTGCAATTTTTTTACTCATAATTGAACTTGCGATTAGAGGAATTGAGTTTACCGTTCCTGTTACATCACGTAATGCATAGATTTTTTTATCAGCAGGTGTTAAATTTCCAGTTTGTCCGATAACTGCCACTTTGTCACGGTTTACAATATCAATGAATTGTTCTTTTGTAATTTCAACGTGGAATCCTTCTACTGCTTCTAATTTGTCAATTGTTCCGCCCGTATGTCCTAAACCACGGCCAGACATTTTTGCTACTGGTACATCTAAAGCAGCAACTAATGGTCCTAATACTAATGTTGTTGTATCACCAACACCGCCAGTTGAATGCTTATCTACTTTAATGCCTTCAATTGCTGATAAGTCGATAGTTTCTCCAGACTCAACCATTGCCATTGTTAAGTCTGCACGTTCACGATCCGTCATATCCTGGAAGAAGATTGCCATTGCAAGTGCACTCACTTGATAATCAGGAATACTTCCGTCTGTATAACCATTAATAAAGAAATTAATTTCTTCAGTCGTTAATTCTTTTCCATCACGTTTTTTCGCAATAATATCTACCATTCTCATTACAATCACCATTCCTTTTCATATTATATGAATCTATTAAAATAGTAAGCCAACAACCGTCGCTGATAAGAAACTTACTAATGTTGCACCGAAAAGTAATTTCAAGCCGAATCTTGCGACTACGTTCCCCTGTTTTTCATTTAAGCTTTTCACTGCTCCTGCAATAATTCCAATTGAAGAGAAGTTTGCAAATGAAACTAAGAATACAGATATAATCGCTGTTGTTCTAGCTGAGAAATTAAAGTTTCCTTGTGCTAAATCTGTCATCGCTACAAATTCATTTGATACAAGTTTTGTCGCCATAATATTGCCGGCATTAACTGCTTCATGCCACGGAACGCCCATAATAAATGCAAATGGTGCAAATACATAACCAAGAATTTCTTGGAATGAGATACCGATTACACCTTTAAATAATGCATTAATAAAGGCAATCAGAGCAACGAAGCCAACTAACATAGCTGCTACTGTAATCGCAACTTTAAATCCATCTATAATATATTCCCCTAATACTTCAAAAAAGGTCTTTTTCTCTTCTTCTTGTACTTCTAACATATCTTCTTCTTCAGTAACCTCATATGGGTTAATAATAGAAGCAATTATAAAACCACCAAATAAGTTAAGTACTAAAGCGGTTACTACATATTGCGGCTTCAATAAAACCATGTACGATCCAACGATAGACATTGAAACTGTAGACATTGCGGATGCACATAAAGTGTACATTCTTTTTTCTGGCAATAATCCTAGTTGTTTTTTTACTGAAATAAACACTTCAGATTGTCCTAAAATTGCAGAAGCTACCGCATTATATGACTCAAGTTTCCCCATACCGTTTACTTTACTTAAAGCTAGACCAATATACTTCACGATAAAAGGCAGTATTTTAATATGTTGTAAGATACCTATTAACGCTGATATAAATACAATTGGCATTAATACCCCTAAAAAGAATGAAAACTCTTTTTGATTTACTAATCCACCAAATACGAAATTAACACCATCAGCGGCATACTTTAATAATTCTCCAAAACCATCAGCGATTCCGCTAATTAATATATTCCCAATACTCGTATTTAATAATAAAAATCCCAAAATGAATTGTAATATAACCATCGTTATGATTGGGCGAAATTTGACTTTCTTTTTATCATTACTAGCAAGCCAAGCGATACCTAAAATCAATACGAGGCCTAAAACACCGATTAAGTATTTCATAAGCCGTCTCCTCCCATTCGTATCCGCTTACATTTTTTTCAATTGTTAAAGCAATAGATACACTTTACTTTAAAGGTGTATCTATTGCTCTTTACTTCATTATTAATTAGTAGTTATCTGTAGCACCTTTTGCATCATTTAATACGATTGCAACACTAGCACTTGCTCCAACGCGAGAAGCTCCAGCAGCTACCATTTTATCTGCATCTTCACGTGTACGAACGCCACCAGATGCTTTTACACCAACATTTGGTCCAACTGTTTTACGCATTAATGCGATATCTTCTGCAGTTGCTCCGCCAGTTGAGAATCCAGTTGAAGTTTTTACGAAATCAGCACCAGCTTTCACTGATAATTCACAAGCACGAACTTTTTCTTCGTCTGTTAGAAGGCAAGTTTCAATAATAACTTTTACAAGAGCTTTTCCTTTCGCTGCTTGTACTACTTCATAAATATCTTTTTCAACAAGTTCATTGTCGCCATCTTTTAAAGCACCAACGTTGATTACCATATCAACTTCAGTTGCACCTTTTGCGATAGCATCTTTTGTTTCAAATGCTTTTGTTTCAGTAGTGCTTGCTCCTAATGGGAAACCGATTACAGTACAAACATCTACATCATGTCCAGCTAATTCATCAGCAGCTAGCTTTACCCATGTAGGATTAATACAAACAGAAGCGAATTTATATTCCTTTGCTTCTTCGATTACTTTCATAACATCTTCTTTTGTAGAATTAGCTTTTAAAATTGTATGGTCAATTAACTTTGCAATGTTCATTATCTTCACTCCTCATATCTTTTAACAACTTCATTCTAACTCTTAGTTGAACAAATGTAAATACACTTTTGAAATTTTGTTCATTCTTTTCCAAGAAGGAATTTATTGAGATAAATTGAAAATAGTGTAAACTTGTAATTGAAAGGATGTGATCCCCTTGTTAAAATCAAAATTCTTTATATTCACATTGCTAGTATGCACCTTACTATCCATATTTATTTTTCAAAAAAGGGATGTTATTTTCCAAGAAGGTAACCCCATTCCATTTGCTTTAGCTATGTCTAAAATGGTTATTCACGATAAAGAGATGGTAGAAGTAAGTTCGATAGATGAGCAATCACCATACTTAGTAAAACGAGGAAAAATGGAACCTTTTATCGAAAAGATGGAACAAGATGGATGGAGTTTTGTAGATAGAGATATTATGGCTAACTCACTAATTTTTGAAAAAGGAGATCAATCAAAGAGCGTTCCTTACAAATACTTTACAAGGTACTACACATTGATTTATTCATACTAAAAATAAAAGGCTTTCTCAAAAGTATCCTTTTGAGAAAGCCTTTTATTTCTAACCTTTTTGATAATGTAACAATTCTTTCGCCGTATGCTGATCTATAATTAGCACATTTGCATACCCACCACTTAACGCTCCATCAATTGCTTTTATTTTTCTATTACCACCTGCAACTAAAATAGAACGTTTCTTTAACTTTAATTCTTCTAACTCAATTCCAATTGTACGCTGATTAATTTCTTCGCTACTAATATTTCCGTCTCCATCAAAGAAACGTGAACAAATGTCACCGACCGCTTGTTTTTTCAGTAAGCTCGTTTCATCCTTATCTAAATATCCTAATCGGAATAATAACGCTTCATCACGCACTGTTCCGACAGTGAAAATTGCAATGTTTGCTTGTTTTCCCATTTCGATAATATGATGAATATGTCTATCTTGCTCTACTAATTCTTTTGTTACCGCATTATCAAATATAACTGGAAGTGGTAGATTTCTTGGCGTCGTTTGAAAAGCATCTGCAAATAAAGCAATTGTCTCATTCGCATATGTATTTACACTCGAGTGACTAATGCCACCTTTTAATTGAACAACCTCTACCCCTTTTACATGTTGCGGTACGATTTTTCTAGCGATTTCATACATCGTCATTCCCCAGCTAACACCAACGATATCACCGTTTTCAACTGTCTTTTCCATATACTCAGCAGCATATTTACTAATGTACTCCGTAATCGTTGCATATTCTGGTACAGGAGAAAATACAACATGAGCCTCTAACAAATTATACTTTTCTTTAAGTAAATTCCCTACGTTATCTAAATCAGCAAATGGATCAGCTATACTAATTTGAACAAACCCTTTTTCTTTTGCATACTTTAATAATCTAGAAATCGTAGGTCTTGAAATATTTAATTTATTAGCAATTTCTTGCTGACTATAATCTGATTGATAATATAATCTTGCAACTTCGACACTTAATTGTTGTTTATCTTTATCCATAGTAACTAATTACATATCCTTTCCTGTATTTCCCTTTCGTTACAAGCATTATACAGCTTTATGCAAGAAATTTCGACTAATGAACAATAAAAAATAAAGGGATGTCCCCTAAGTCGAAGTTTTTGACTAGGTTACATCCCTTTTTAGAACCGTACCAAAGTAAATGAAATTATATCAAAGGTTTTTCAAATATATCGACTTATCAACAAATAATGACAAAAATAGCACCTGTATTATAATTCGGCTAAAACTTTACTTCGTCACGCCTTCATGTAATTTCTCTGTATAATTCTTTACATCTGTCCAGCTATCTTTCGCCGTATTTAAATCTTCTTTTATAAATGTAAATTCTTCAGGACTGATTCCCTTTACGTTTTGTAGTAAATTATTATATTTTGCACCTACCGTATACCATTGATTTGATATATTTTGCAATGCAGTAATTGCTGCGTCAATTGTTTCTGTCATATTTGTTGTTTTATTTTTCACATCTGTCAAAGTTGCCACTTCTGCTTGTGCTCCAGAAATTCTATCCTTTAAATTGGCTATTTCTCGTTCTGCATTTGCAATATCTTTTTTCGCAATCCCAATCATCGGTCCGCCAGCAAGACATGTAATTAGCGCTACGCAAAGTACCCCACCAGCAATGACCATATCGTTACTCTTTTTAATCGAATCGTTATATGTATTGATTTGCTGTTCCAGAGCTGGAATACCAGCATTCGTACTTGCTAAAATCGCTGTTAATTGATTCGAGTCTTCTTTAAAGCTATTTGTATCCTTCGCCATTCTATCGCGATAAGCTTTTAAATTCCCTAATAATACGTCTACCTCATTTTGATTCTTTAAAATGTCCGCATATAATTTTTCTAAATCTGCTTTAAACTTCACACTATCTTTTTGATCAATCGCTGCTAATAAACGATTATAGTATGTCTGAAACGTATTATTAAAATCAATAATATTTTGATCTGTCTTCATAATTTGAGGTTTCATTTCATTTAGCCAATATGATGCGTTAATTTTTGCATCTTTTTGATGCTGAATCATATTCCCTCTTAACTCACCATTAATTGAACTTATTTTACTCAAATCAGTCTCTTGTTGATTTTGAATTAGTTTTGCATATGAATCCATTGCAAATATGCTTGATGTCGTTTGCGCCATTACATCTTGGAATCCTGCTGGACCGAGAGAATAATTTTTCGCATTTTCTTGTAATGCTTTTACATTTTGTTCTGCTGCAAAAGGATGTAAAGGAAACGCATTACTCGTTGCCACCCCAGCAATCATTAGCGTTAAAAGACATTTTTTATAAAATCTTTTCTGCATACTTTTCACCTATTCTCTTTATAAGGATATAAAAAGCTCCTGCTCACAACTGAACAGGAGCTTCAAATCATTCATCAATACTTAACGCTCTAACGATTCGTATTCGATTATGCTTTTTTCGTATCTACTACTTTAATATCTTCAGCATAAATCTTTTCTGCATAGTCTTTAATGTTTTTCCAGCTATCTTTCGCAATGTTTAAATCCTCTTTAATGAAAACAAGGTCGTTTGGACTAATTGAATCTACATTTTGAAGTAAAGAATTGTATTTTGATCCCATTGTATACCATTGGTTTGAAATATTTTGCAATGCTGTAATTGCAGTATCAATAGTGTTTGTTAAATATTCTGTTTGTGTTTTAATGTTTGTTAAACCTGCTACTTCTAATTGAGCCGTTGTAATTTGTCCTGTTATTTTTTGAATTTCAGATTGTGCATTATCAAGTTCTTTTTTAGCTAGTACAATTCCAGCTGTTCCACCACCTACAGCTGCTGTTCCGCCTGCAATTAATGCGATTCCTAGCGGAGTTCCTGCTCCAGTAGCAATAACAACCGCGCCACCGATAATTGCAATTGGTCCTAATGCTGTCGCAACAGATGAACCGATAATAATTGCATTATATTTACTAATTGCTTCATTATACGTTGTGATTTGATTTTGCAGAAGCGGAATTCCAGCATCTTGACTAGCTAAAATGGATGTAATTTGATTTGCATCGCTTTTGAAGTTTTGAGTATCCCCAGTCATTTTATTTCGGAATTTCTTCAAATCTTCTACTAACTGATCTACTTGCGCTTTATTTTCATTAATACTACTTGATAATCTAGTTAGACCTTTCGTAAGTGTAGCTTTATCCTTCTCATCTACAGCCTTAACTAAAGTATCGTAATAATTTTGGAACTTCGTATTGTAATTAATAATATTTTGATTCGTTGAAATAAGCTGTGGCTTTAATACATCTAACCATTGTTTTGCATTTCCTCTAGCCGTATCTTGATGCTGAATAACTTTACCTTTTAAAGCAGCATCAACCGACGTTACATTTCCAAAGTTAACATTACCTTGTTTAATAATTGTTAAAGCGTACAGATCCATTACTAAAGCGTTTGAACCTGTTCTTTCCATTGCATCTTTCAGGCCTTCTGGTCCTAATGAATATTCTTCATAGTCATTATAAGCTTTTGCTACCGCATGAACTGGAGCTTGTTTTACTGTACTTTCAGCTGCATAAGTATGGGCCGGCATAATATTCCCTGCTGCAAATACTGCCATAAGTGCTGATAGAGCCATTACTTTATAAGGTTTGTTTGTCATTTTTCTTCTCTCCCTATATCGCTAATTATTTTTCTTTTTAATGTACTTCAACGTTTGTAACGTAATCTTCAAATTGATTTGTTTGCTTATTCATTTCATCACTTATTTTTTTAAGTTGATTGAAATGTTTTTGAAGTAAACTACTGTCTGTATACGTGCCTTCTTCAATGTTTGTTTGAATTTGGATCATATTATTATTTAAAACTTTCCAATCTGTTAATAACGTTTCTAAAGTTGAGATTTGGCGATCAATTAGTTCTGTAAAACTACTTACTTGATCTTCAACGAATGTAATTTGAGTCGCCTCTGATTCAGTTTGTGATAACTTTTGAATAAGTGGTAATAGCTCTTTTTGCTTTTGTTGAATACGAAGAGCTGCTTCCCTCGTTTGACTATCTGCAGCATTTACAATTTCATTACTTAAAGTACCGATAGAAACAAAATCAATTGTTTTCGTTTGTGCAGTTTGATTAGTGATTGTAAATACTTGTTTTCCGATATTAATAGAACCTTTAATAATTTCTTGTGGTCTGTTCAAAATGTTTGTTAGTTCAGCTTGAATTTCCCCTTGAATTCTTTTTATGTCTTCTCTTAATTTCACAATATCTCCACTTGATCCCTGCAGTGTTTTTATTGCTTCATCAGCTTTAATTGATAAATTGCTACTATCTTTGTCTAATACCGATTTAAATCGATTTAATTCTAATAGGTCTTGCTCCATACTCTCTTGGATGCTTTGTACTTGCAATTGCAATTTTCCATATGCGCTTGTAAAATCTGCTTTGGCCTGTACATCTTCATTTACTTTTCCTGCTAGTTCATAGAGCTTACTATAATAGCTATTAAATCTAGTGCTATATCTCATCATCTCTTGGTTTAAGTCAATTAACTTCGGATTATATTCATCTATCCACTCTCGTACATTCGCCTTTGCAAACTTTTGGTGATTCGTCAAACTACTCATAGCATTTACCTTAATGTCTGGTTGTTGCAAAATAACTAATCCGTATGCTTGTATGAGCGGTGACTGTGATCCTAACATTCTAATTGAATTTGATAATGTATTTGGAGCAATTACATTTTGCGCATATACTGTTTTCACTTCTGTTTGCCCCCCCTCAGCGTAAGCGCTTACAGGAACGAAGCAACTCGTAGATACTGCTGTAACCAATAACCCTGTAATTAAAGTCTTTTTCACTTTAACTCCTCCTATGTATTAGCAACTATTAATATCGCATTGTATTATTTTATTTTCTTACATATATTGAGATGGTTAAAAATAGAGAACGTTCTCATCGTGATTCATGTACTAACCACCTCTCTCAAGTTTTATTGCTACAGTACTTACTTATTGTTATAAAACATTTCATAACTTTTCATATGTGCTTAGTATGAATAATATTGTATAAAATTTCTATTTTATCGCAATTCCCACATTCACACAGTGAATATATTACATAAAAATATTATTCATTTTAAACTAATTAACGTATGAAAATATGAAATTTCGTTTTGTTTCCATTTAAGTTTTGTACTGTAAGGTCATTTAAACACAGCTATTTATCTACCGTAAAGAAGTATTTTAATTCCCTTTATTTTCAAGCTCTCATGTCCTTATTTCAAAATAAAATCCGAGAGACTAACTCAATTGAAATATCCATAACTTACACTAGAAAACGTGACTAACCCACAAACAATAAAATTATATTAGTATATCTTTTAGGTCGATATGCAATTATGCATAGAACATACAAAAAGATAGCTTCACAAAAGTGAAGCTATCTCTAAAATTTATTTTTCTTATTTTTTCAAATGATATGGCACTGTCGTAATAACAACATTTCTTCGATACAGTAGAAACGCACGAATGAGTAAACTAGACTGATTATGAAGAATGTTATGCCAACCTTTTTTCGGAATAAACTGTGGTATAACGACCGTAACTCGGTAATTTGATTCACTCGCTTTATATTGCACTGTATCAATGAACTTAGTTAGCGGCTGAATAATACTTCTATAATGAGAATGTAATGTAACAAGCCTTACTTCAGGTTGCCACTTCTTCCATTTCTCTTCAAATTTCTTTTCCTCTTCTCTGTCAAAAGAAACATATACAGCAATAACTTGATCTGGAGAAAGAGCCTTAGCATAGTTCAATGAATTTTCTACTACATGAGTCATGCCAGCTACAGGAACAACAATTACATTCCCCTCAATCGGAATAAGCGGTTCACAAGTCTTTAAACTTAATTGATCACCGACTGCATCGTAATGCTTCTTAATTCGATGAAACAAGAAGATGATTGCAGGTAAGAAAATAAGTATTGACCAAACTTGCGCGAATTTAGTTAAAAAGAACATACTCATAACGATAAAACTAATAACTGCACCAGTTAAATTAATCGTTAATCGTAACATCCATCCCTCAGGTTTTTCACGAAGCCATTTTAGTACCATTCCAGTTTGAGAAAGTGTAAATGGAATAAATACCCCTACCGCATATAGCGGAATCAAGTGTTCTGTTTTCCCTTGGAAAGCTACAATTAAAATAATCGAAGCAATCCCAAGTATAATAATACCGTTTGAATACCCTAGACGGTCTCCTCTAATTGTAAACATTCTCGGGATGAACTTATCTTTCGCAAGATTAACCGCCAATAATGGAAATGCAGAATATCCTGTATTAGCAGCAAGAATTAATATTAAAGCTGTTGTACCTTGTATGAAATAGTACATGAAATTACGTCCAAATGTTTGTTCAGCGATTTGTGAAACAACCGTTACTTGTTTACTTGGATTAATGCCATAATAGTAAGCTAAAAAGACAATTCCCGAAAATAAAACGGCAAGTAAAGCCCCCATCGCAAGCAATGTTTTTGCCGCATTGTTCGGAGAAGGATCTTTAAAATTTGGGATTGCATTAGAGATTGCTTCAACACCTGTTAAAGCAGAGCTTCCTGAAGCAAATGCTCTTAACAGTAAAAACAAACTAATTCCTGCAACGGGTGTTCCAATTGGCGAATGTAAAGTCGGTGAAACGTGACCAGTTAAAATATTATATATTCCTACACCAATTAGTATAAATAATGCTAAAACAAATAAATAAACAGGATATGCTAAAATCGAAGCTGATTCCGTTACCCCTCTTAAATTCAAAATAGTAATCAATATGACAAATATAATCGCAATGATTACATTATGTGCATGTAAGCTAGGAAAAGCAGATGTGAGCGCGTCTGTACCTGCAGACACACTTACTGCAACAGTTAAAATGTAATCAACTAATAAAGATCCTCCTGCTATTAAGCCTGGATTCATCCCTAAATTTTCTTTTGATACAACATATGCCCCCCCGCCATGAGGGTAAGAAAAAATAATTTGTCGATAAGATAAAATAAGAGCTGTCAATAATACTAATACCCCAACAGCTATTGGAATAGAATACCAATAAGCTACTGCTCCAAGACCTGCTAATGCAATTAAAATTTGCTCTGGACCGTAAGCAACCGATGACAATGCGTCAGAAGATAAAATCGCTAACGCCTTCGTTTTATTAAGCTTTTGTTCTCCTAACTCGGTTGATTTTAACGGTCTTCCAATTAAAAATTTTTTTATAGATGAAACCACTGCTGTCCACTCTCCAATAATTTTGTACGAACCATTCTGCTAGTCACAACCAATAAACTATTTCTTCAGAAAGCAAAAATGTCTACAAGCCATAACGAATAGACTTGTAGACATTAATTTTTTTGTCGCACAAGCTCCACCTTCCTTCTCAATATAACGCTTACGAGGTTAGCTGTCGGATTCGGGCCTATGAGTAGCCCTACCTTTTTCAAGGATTCACCCCATTGAATTATGCACTAATCCATTAAAACGGGTCCCCCGCACCATGCGGTCTCAGCGATTTAGAAAATTGAAACTGTGGATTATAATACTCCTTTATTTTCAAAAAGTAAACAAAAATTTTAAAAACGAAAAAATTTAAAATGATTGCGCATAATCCACCGATAAACATGCATAATGAATACTAAAAAATCCACAAAGGAGACCCGTATGTCTAAAGAAAAGAAGCCACTTTTTTCCGATTTATATTTAGATACAGTAGCAAATGAAATTAATCAGTTATATGGTAACCGTGAAAAAGAGAGAAACACGACAAAAAGAACTGAAAGAAACGAGTAGATTGTCAAAAATGAACATAAAAAAGGATAGCAACGTATTTATATTTTGCTATCCTTTCCCTTTTTTCATACTATTAAAATTGTACTTTTTTTTCGCTTAAGATCATTTCTTCATATACCTTTAAATTTTGATATACAACGCCTAATAAAGGCACATTTATAGAAAATTGCTCCGCTAATTCCAATAAGTATCCTTGCAAATGTTTCCCTTCAACGAGCGAACCTTTTTCCATATCACGCTGCATAGAGGACTTCATATCATAAGAAATTTTATCAATTGTTTTCATATGTTCCTCAACAATATTATCCTTAACTGGAGCTCCAAATGCCCTCATAATTTGCATAGATTCCTCAAATACATTTCGGATAAATTCACGTCCACCTTCACTTTCACGAATCGGCCCTATTGGCGCACGCATTAATGTTGTCACTCCTGACATTACGGTGATAAATAAATATTTGTGCCACATGTCCTGCAAAATATTTTCACTTAAAATAAAACTAGCTTTCGTACCCGCAAATACTTTCGAAATACGTTGCATCCTCTCTGAATCTTGAGGCTTAATTTCCCCAAATACAAGTCTGTTTGCAGCACTAGTTTGTACGACATCCCCTTCGCTATTTAATGTCGTTTCAATAAAGCATAAACCACCAATCACCTTTTCCTCACCAAACTCTTTTTGTAATAGTGATAAATGAGCCATACCATTCAATAGCGGGATTATGACTGTATTCTCACCTACAAATGATTTCAAATCTACTATTGCCTCTTTTAGGTGATATGCTTTTGTTGAAAATAAAATCACATCAAATGGAGCAGTGATATCTTCTTTCGTTATTAATTTCGGTTGAAATGAAAAATCTCCGTTAACGCTTCGAATAACAAGACCTTTTTCCTCTAATTGTTGTTTCCGTCTACTACGAACGAGAAAAGTAACATCTTCTCCCTTCTCTACTAGTCGTCCACCAAAAAATCCACCAACGCCTCCAGCTCCTAATACTAAAATGCGCATATTACATCCCCCTTTTCAAAACATGATAATACTACTTTTAGTATACATAATATTGTACATGTCCCCTAATGAATAAGATGAATTTTCATTCTTAATCGAGTGAAAAACAGTGGTTATTTTTAAGAAGATTTGGGCATGTTGTTTCTATAGCTTATATTGAAAGGAAACTATGTAAATGGAGGCAATACAAACAATCGAAGAAAAATATGTATCAACAGCTATTTTTCAATTTATTTTCCCATTTTCGTTCAAAAGTGGATATGAACAAAATATGTTCCCTTTCTTACAAAAAAATGATTTCCGGCCCTTTCGACTCGATCATCTCGAAGATGAAAATACATATTACGGGGAGTTTCATGTTTCACATCAAAATATGGAAGCATACTATCTTTCATTTACGAATAAAATTCTCTTTCCTCATTCTGAGCATCAAAAAGGATTACAGCGCTATTCTAAAGATCTTAATTTAAACGGACATTTAACAACAAATCTAATCTCTGTCCCGTTCACGGTGCACTCAATCGATGTAACATTATGCCCTTATGAACTTGGGTTCCTAACAATTCGAACTGAAGTTAACATCTCTCCAAATATGACACTATCAGACGCAATAGAATTCGCTACACGATTCCGTGTACTTGAAACGAGAAATGAAACGGACGAAAACATTTGCATAACATGCGATGGGAAAAAATATTCCCAAGTTGAAAAATTCATTTTCGGTTATTTATTTAACGGCTTAACAGATTTTTTTGAAAAGAAAAGATTAAGAAGTTCTTACTTTCAAACTTTTCCTTTCTTTGAAGACCAAAGAATGTACGTGCAAACTTTGTTATCGCTAAAAGAAAATATGGAACTTAACGTTATTGATGTTTATCGTACTTCCAGTCTTTCTGGATTATCAAGTAATGGTAAACCATATGTAAGTGCGAACAATCTCCCTTATATTAATGATTACTTAAAACAGCACGCCTATCAAAGGTGGGCTCCTAATCGTTATTTCATAATGGAAGAACATATTTTCACATGTATTACGAACGAAGATGATAATAAAATAGCTAAACTTGCTAGTCAAATGTATGGGGAATATTATTACGCTTTATTATTAAACTTATTTCATAAAATTGTATTATTAAAAATGGCAAACGCTTATGCTGAACTAAATATTGAACAGGATACAAATGAGATAGAGAAGTTAATTTACTCTATCAATTCGTTTACAGCTAATTATTTTTCTTTAGAATTAGTATCTCAGTCACAAAGTGAAGATATTTTCTTTCGTTTAAGAAAGCTTTTCAATATTGAAATACTGTTCACGAATGCGAAACAAAATCTTGATAGTTTGTTTAAATATCAAGAAAATGTTGCCTCTAAAAAAGATAGCCTTTTATTATTAATTTTAACCCTCTACTCTGTAGTGGGCCAAATGCTAGGGTTTACTATGATTGACCTTTTGAAAAACACTGATTCAAATCATATATCTTCACCCCTAGAATATTTTGCTCTTTTAATCGCGTTTAGCGGCATAGTCATTTCACTTATTTTAGGTGTGCAAGGTTTATACCAATGGGCTATACAACATAGGAATCGTAAAGCATGGGTAAAACAAACTGTATTGTCTGCTGTGAAAGAGAAAGAGGATAAGAATTAAAGACTCTTGGCTCCAAAAGATGATTTTTCAATTTTGTAATGCGTGCCGTACGTTAGTAAATGAAATTTTTATCGGCGATTTTTAAAATATATCGACCGCAACTCAAAATATATCAACGATTTTTAAGATATATCGATTGGCCGACAAAAACTGACAATAGTTATATATAATAAAAAAGAGGATATTCCAAAATGAACTTTGGAATATCCTCTTTTTTTATTACACTAATTCTGCTTACTTCCCTGCTTCGATTTGCTCTAATGCAGCAGCTACTTGCTCTTCTGTTAATTCGTGTTGTGCTACATAACGATTACGTGGGTGCACACGACATTCATGAGAACATGCACGTAAATGTTTTGCTTCATTTTCTTCAGAGCATAAAATTTTCTTGTTACATTCTGGATTTGCACAGTTTACATAGCGCTCACACGGTTCACCCGTAAAGTGATCTTTACCTACAATAACGTGCTCTTTTCGGTTTACTGGTACAGAGATACGCTCATCAAATACGTAACATTGACCATCCCAAAGTTCACCTTGTACTTCTGGATCTTTTCCGTAAGTTACAATTCCGCCGTGAAGCTGACCTACATCTTCATAACCTTCTCGAACTAACCAACCAGAAAACTTCTCACAACGAATTCCGCCTGTACAGTACGTTAAAATCTTTTTACCTTCAAGTGTTTCTTTATTTTCTCTAATCCAATCTGGTAATTCACGGAATGATTCAATATCAGGTTTAATTGCACCTTTGAAGTGTCCTAAATCAAACTCATAATCATTTCGTGCATCAATGATAACTGTATCATCTTGTTTCATTGCCTCATAGAAATCTTTTGGCTCTAAATATTTCCCAGTTATTTCTTTCGGATTAATGTCATCTTCTAGACGAAGTGTAACTAACTCCGGTCGAGGACGCACGTGCATTTTCTTGAATGCATGCTCATCTTCTTCATCTACTTTAAACACGATTCCATCAAAGCGTGGGTCGTTCTTCATTGCTTCCATGTATTTCTCTGTTTGTTCAACAGTTCCCGAACAAGTTCCGTTAATTCCTTCTGTTGCTACAAGAATTCTTCCTTTTAATTCAAGTGAATTACAAAATTCTAAATGCTCAGCAGCGAATTCTTCTGGATTTTCAATTGTTGTGTACATGTAATACAGTAATACTCTATATGGTTTTGTAGTTGCCAATGTATTTCTACCACCTATCTAAATTTTAAAATCATGTATAAGTTAACGTTCATATCAAAACATATATAATAAGAAAAAGTTTGCATAGTCAGCACATTTTCTTCTATTTACAATTTTTTCTATAAGTTAACAGAAATAAAAACAAGATTACAGAACAAAACACTACGGTTATGTTGTAATCCCAATATATTATATATCATACAATTTCATTTCCATCAATTAATATGCTGTAATATAGGCTTTATGTTCACATAAATTTCAAAAACAGCCCTTTAATTTATTATCTTCCCCTTTATTCAGCAACCATAAACTCCCAAAATATTTTTACATCTTCACACCATTCATTGCATGCAGTCATATAATTTGCATTAAGGAAACTTTTATGTTCAAATGAAATTGCCACATAATATATTTAAATGTATTGAAATAATGAGTAAGAATAAATACAATAATTTCATCAAGTTAAGATTTCAAAGGGGAAAACTACTATGAATAAAGATATAACAAAAGATGAACAAGTCCCTTCTCAAAGTACTACAGTTCAATCAGCCCATTTAGTGTTAAGCGGACAAACAAAAGGCTTTAAAAGACTGTTACCATTCTTAGGGCCTGCTTTCATCGCATCAGTTGCTTATATTGATCCCGGGAACTTCGCTACAAATATCGCGGCTGGGTCACAATATGGGTATTTATTACTTTGGGTAATACTCGCTTCTAATTTAATGGCTGTATTAATTCAAACTTTATCAGCCAAATTAGGAATCGCTACTGGGAGAAACCTTCCTGAAGTAGCTCGCGAAAACTTCCCCAAACCGGTTTCCATTGGTTTATGGATTCAAGGGGAACTCGTTATTATGGCTACAGATTTAGCTGAATTTATCGGGGCAGCACTCGGCTTATACTTACTATTTGGAATTCCGATGTTGCCAGCTGCCTTAATTACAGCGGTTGGGTCATTTATTATTCTTGAATTTCAACGCAGAGGCTTTCGTCCATTAGAAGCTATTATTACAGGAATGATATTTATCGTTGTTATCGCTTTTGGTGTCCAAGTCTTTTACGCAAAACCGGAATTAGGCCCTCTTCTTTCAGGACTATTTACTCCAAAGTTCCAAGGTGTGGATAGCATCTTATTAGCAGCTGGAATTTTAGGCGCAACCGTAATGCCACACGCAATATATTTACACTCGGCCTTAACGCAGCGCCGCGTAGTCGGAACAAATGATGAACAAAAGAAAAAGATTTTCCGCTTCGAATTCATTGATATTATTATTGCAATGGTTATCGCAGGAGCTATTAATGCAAGTATGCTAATTGTTGCTGCTGCACTATTCTTTAAAAACGGTCTACATGTTGAGGATTTAGATGTTGCATTTAATCAATTTAGTCATTTAGTCGGCCCTGCATCCGCCGCTTTATTTGGAATCGGACTCTTATCAGCCGGATTATCTAGCTCTTCGGTCGGCACAATGTCCGGTGATATTATTATGCAAGGATTCATTCGAATGCATATTCCGTTATATTTACGCCGATTTATAACAATGATTCCGCCTCTCGCTATTATCGCTTTAGGCGTAAACCCAACTTACGCTCTCGTAATGAGCCAAGTTGTATTATCATTCGGTATTGCCTTTGCATTAGTACCACTTATTATGTTTACAAGTAATAAGAAGATTATGGGCGCACTCGTTAACCATCGCATTACAACATTCATTGCATGGATAATCGCTGCACTCGTTATTGTTTTAAATATTTTCTTGTTGTATCAAACGTTTGCAGGATAACGAAAGAAGAAGGCTGTCCCAAAGATTGTTTTAGAGACAGCCTTCTCTTATTAATTTTAAATTTTATTGTTAAATTAATATTTTTTTCGACTCATTATTGTATCTTCTATTTACATGCTACACTGTTCTTTCAGCAAACTTTTTAAACTCTTTCTCTTCCTCAATAAACGGAAAATGACTACTGTATTCAAATGTCGACAATATTGCATTTGGCATAAGTTCCGCCACTTCAATTGCACATTCATGTGGACACTGTGCATCATAAATTCCAGCGTAAATATGAGCCTCTATATATACACTCTCTAATTGTGGACGTAAATCAAATGTAGGTAACTCCTTGTAAGAAAAGTAATCAAGACGTTTTGATACTGTTTTACCGCTATTTGGTCTAGTTATCATTTCGTCATATGCTGATTCATTATACAAAGACATCATTGTCCACTCTTTACTTACCGCACGCCTCTCATCAATTGTAAAAGCTGTGTCCCTGAGCACTGCAAATATTTCTTTTAAACGAGCATTTTGATTGTTCTCTCTACAATAAATACTATTTTTGTGATTCATATACTCAGCTGATGCACATAACCCACCAGCTATAATTTTCACAAGATTCTCTGGACACATTACCGCATACTGTAAAGCAAGCATCCCGCCTGTTGAATGACCTGCATACGTCCATTCTTTAATATTTAACGCTTCACGTATTGCCTCTAAATCACGTACAGAATCTACTATTCCTAGATTAAATTCAGTTGTGTCGTGTGTAGAATTTCCACACCCCCTTAAATTTATAAGGTACACTGTGTAAAGATTCGTAAATGCAGAGGCAAATAAGTTGCCATTGCTATTAAACTCACTGTATAAATGTGTTACACAAAGTGGTTTTCCTTCTCCCTTTTTAAAATACTCAAATTTCCCTCTATCAGTTTCAACGTAATGCTTCTCCCACATCAGCGCTTCCCCCTAATTCCATTTTATATATTCGCCTCTTTCTGGCATCACTGCACCTTTTTCAGTTCGAAAATAAAGTGGCAATCCTTCCGTAAAAAACATACTCGTCTTGGATGGATCCTGTCTTTGATGATGGATATGTAAATGTGGTTCACTTGAACTTCCCGAGTTACCAACTTGAGCAATGACTTCCCCTTCGCTTACATGTTGTCCTTCACGCACTTTGATGGAATCTCTCTTTAAATGTGCAATAAACAAATATGTCCCTGTTTCATCTAACTGTAAATAAATATGATTACCAGCCATTGATTCAAAATCATCTGTCCCTGGAACTAAATCTCTTTCATCATTTTGAGTTGATACAACTGTTCCTGAAGCTGGCGCTACTACTTCTGCCCCATATATTCCGTAATCCTCTAACTTAATACTTTTCACTTCAGCAGGTGGAATAAGAATATCATATGCCCATCGTTCATTTGGTTTTATCACATGATAATTCGTATCAAGTCGATCACCACCCCATCCTATTAGCGCTCGTTGATCCAATGGAAAACGGACTACTACTTTTGGAGTCATGGAATCTACTTCTGCCGGAAAAGCAATCCTCCCCATCCCACCAAACCACCCCGCGGGCCAAACACCAATTAGAGAAAAAAGAATAATAAAAATCATCACTTTATCTATACATTTTCTAAAGGTAATTTCCCATACAACAATGATTAAGGAGACCAGTAAAATAACGATAGAAAATAAGCTGAAAATTTGTATGCTCCACCAAGCGAAAACTGATACAACACCATTAGCTAAATAAATTAAACTCCAACTTGTAATTAAAACAACAACTAAAATTTTTAATATAAATTTCTTCCACATGCTGTATCCCTACTCTCATATCTTTATTCTCCATGATACGAAGTAAAATTTACAACATATGAAAGAAATACTTACGACTTTCTTACGTTTTACTATATTGTGATAAAGCAACAGTAAAAACTGTTTCTTCATCGTTACTACGCACCGCTATATCCCCTTTATGAAGATATGCTATGCTCTTCGCAATCGCAAGTCCCATCCCTTTTCCACCCGTATGAGAGCTACGTGATTTGTCACCACGGTAAAACTTTTCAAAAACGTAAGGAAGATTCTCCTTTGGAATGCGTTGCCCTAAATTTTTAATTTCTATTTCAACATTCAATGCTCTTTTTGAAATTCGAATCAAAATTTCCTTTCCATCCTTCCCGTACATAATGCTATTACTAATTACATTTTCCAATAGTCTCACTATAAGTGCTACATCAACTTCCACATGTAGCTCCTCATCACTTTTAATATAAAAGCTCATATTGGCATCATCTAATTGTGGTACAAAATCAATCATAATTTGTTCAATTAATGCTTTCATATTTATTACATCTTTATGTAATTCTTTTTCTCTATAATTTATTTGACAGTATTCTAGCAAATCATCTACCTGACTTTTTAATTCATAGCTCTTTCGCTTTAATACACTTACATATTGTTCACATTCTTCTATATTTGAATGAAGCTTATTTCCTAATAGATCAGCATAACCTATTAAAGATGTTACAGGCGTTCGTAAGTCGTGCGAAATATTACTAATCATTTCATTTTTCATTTCCTGTGATTTTTTTTCATTCTCAATAGACTCTTTTAAACTTTGGGCCATTCTATTAACATTCGTCGCTAATTCACCAATCTCATCGCTTTTCGAAATAGGTATATGTATTTCCAAATTACCATTGCTTATTTCCTTCACACATTGATTAATCTCATTCAATCTTTTTATAGTTGTTTTTGACAGTAATGCAAAATATATAGTGGTTAAAAGAAGAAAAACTATAAAATAAAGAAATGAATATCTTTCCTCTAACGCGACAACATCACTATATATACTTCCTAATAAAATTTGAACTGATACGATACTTACTGTAGCTAACAAAATACTACATATGAATGCGAAAAAGAATTTAGCTCTAATTCCTTGTAATAATTTAATCTCCAATTTTATATCCGACTCCCCAAACATTTTGTATAAACTTCGGCTCTTTTGGATTTCCCTCAATCTTATTTCTTAACCTAGCAATGTGAACCATTACCGTATTATTACTTTCATGAGCCCTTTCATTCCAAACACTTTCATATATTTCTTCAATTGTGAAAACACGATTTCTTGCAGCTGCCATTAAATGCAATATATCATATTCAGTTTTCGTAAGATTAATTGCCTGTCCATATAGCATCACTGCTCTCGACACTTCATCTATTTCTAAACCTCTAATATTTATTTTTTTTTCAATTACTTGAACTGTATTTTGATTAAAATATGTATATCTTCTTAATTGAGCTTTCACCCTTGCAATAAATTCAATTGTACTAAATGGCTTTACGATATAATCATCTGCTCCTGTACTTAATCCGATTACTTTATCTACATCTGATGATTTTGCACTTAAAAACATAATCGGAATACTATGCGTCTCCCTTATCCTTCTACACAATTCAATCCCATCCATTTGAGGCATCATAACATCAAGGATAGCAAGTTGAATATTATTATTATTCAATATCTCTAATGCCTCTTCTCCGTTGTCAGCACTAAAAACCGTAAAACCTTCTTGCTTTAAATTTACATTTATGAATCGAATAATATCTCGATCATCGTCTACGATTAAAATTGAGTTTTTCTCCATATATAAACCTCTTTTTGAAATATATTCCACAATTAAGTTTAACATAAATTAAAATCGCCACTACACCTTGAATAATCTTTATTTTCAGATTAAATTATATAATAACAAATACATTCTATTTTCATATGAAAAGGAGCGAAGACATGTTTCCTCTATTAAAAACCGATCGACTCATTTTGCGAGAACTTACCGAAGAAGATGCGACAGGTATATTACATTGCTTTTCTAATACTGAAGTATTGCGGTATTATGGCCAAAAACCATTAGAGAATGTAGATCAAGTAAAACAAATCATTAATAATTTTAAGTTGAGTTACAATGCAAGAAACGGCATAAAATGGGGAATCGAATTAAAGAACAAGAAAGGAATCATTGGAACAATTGGTTTTCATGATTGGTCTTCTGAGCATAAACGAGCAAATATAAGTTATGCCTTTTTCCCTGAACACTGGGGAAATGGATATGCTACTGAGGCAGTGTCTGAAGTTATATCATACGGTTTCCACACGCTTCATTTAAAACGGATCGGGGCAATTGTATTTCTTGAAAATGAGGCTTCAAATAAAGTGCTATTAAAATTAGGGTTTGAAAAAGAAGGGGTTCTAAAAAACTATATGTATCAAAATGATATCCCATATGATACGAATTTTTATTCTTTATTAAAATCGGTTTAATAGAAATTATGTGTAAAAAAAGAAACCTCACTTTTAAAAGTCAGGTTTCTTTTTTAGAATAAATAATTTTACTTATTAGCGATATAAGCATTCTTATAAGTATAAACACCACCAAATTGATGCTTATCAATTCCTTTTACATAATCCTTTTGTACATAAGCTGAACCAATATGATAAAGCGGTGCTATCGCAGCGTCTTCTAATACGATACGTTCAGCTTCTCGCAACGCTTCCCATCTTTTTGTCTGATCTAGTACAAAATCATTTTCAGCTTTTTTTATTAGCTCATCGTAATGAGGATTGGAGTAACTCATTTTATTATTTGGATTGCTTGTCGTAAATGGCTCTAAATAACTAATAGGGTCTTTATAATCTGGTCCCCAAATTACCATAGATATATCGTACTCACCTGTTTGTTCTAATTGCAACTTTTGTTTAAATGGCTGTTGTTTAATTTGTATCGTTAATCCTTGTAAGTTCTTTTCTAAATCACCTTTTAAATATTCCGCCATACGTTTTGCGTTATCTTGTTCAAACGTTAAGAACTCCATTGTTATCTGTTCTACCCCAAGTTCTTTTTTCGCTTCTTCCCAAATACTCTTTGCTCTTGGTAAATCATATGGAGAAATATCTCCATTTTCTTTTCTGAAATCTTTACCTGTCTCTTCATTTTTGTGACCTTCTGGTACGAGTCCATTCGCAGACTTCGCCCCATTATTAATAAAATGAGCGACAAAATCTTCTTTATTTAACGCTAAGGAAATAGATTGACGAACTTTTTTATTTGCTAACGCTTTATTTTTTTCATTAAATCGAAGCATCGCAATTCCAGGATCGCTCGACATATGCAATTCTTTTTTCCCTTTATACTTGTCTACAAATTGTGAATTAATAGCTACGCGATCAAGATTACTCGCTTCATATAAATTTACAGCTGTCATTGTATCTTTTACAATTTGAAAGTTTATTTCATCTAATTTCACTTTCTTTTTATCCCAATATGTATTATTTTTCTTTAATTGAAATTCTTGTTCATGCTTCCATTTCTCTAACACGAATGGACCATTATATATGAGATTACTAGGCTCAAGTCCATAATTTTGCCCTTGTTCTTTCAAAAATGATTCATGCTGCGGTAAGTATATCGGTAGCGCTAGCAACTGTAAAAAATACGGAGTCGGCTGTTCTAGTTCAACTTCTAGCGTATAATCATCTACTACTTTTACCCCAAGTTCATTAGGAGGAATTGCTCCCTTATGTATCTCTTTCGCATTTTTTATATAAAACAGCATGTACGCATATTGAGACGCTGTTTCATGGCTTACCGCTCGTCTCCACGCAAACATAAAATCATTTGCTGTTACTGGGTCTCCATTTGACCACTTTGCATCTTTACGCAAATCAAATATATATTTTTTACCATCTTCACTTCTTTCAAACGATTTTGCTACAGCGGGAATAGGATTATCTTGATCATCTAGTACATATAACCCTTCAAATATGTTTTGCATAACGTGCGCTGATGTACCATCCATCGTTTTCGCAGTATCAAGAGAAGGAATTTCTTCTGATACTGTTAGATTTAACACTTGTTTTTGAGCCTCTGTATCACTTTTATTAGCTTTATTAGTACAAGCTGTTAAAAATAAAGATGTAACAAGTGCCATTACCATTAAACGACTCTTTTTTCGCTTCATAAATTGCTCTCCTTAAAAATAAAATATTATAAAACGTTATATTTTGTTGCTTCTATAACAATAAGTCATTATACATTATAAGTGGTTAATTATTAACATTTTTTTAAGAGACATATCAGTGATAATTTATGTCTATTTCGTATAGGTGTTAGCAAGTTCGTTTGCAAACTTGTTAGCACTTTTATATTTCTTCTTATATATATTTCCTCTCAAATACATCATACTTAGCTGCTAACTCTTCCAGTTTCTTTTCTCTGTATTTTGGAATTGCAAAAAATGGACTGCTGCTATTTTTCCGCTGTACTTTTGTGCGGAAAATATCCTTCCTTTTTAAATATTTACATTTTCTTCTGTTCACCTCATAATTTTAATTGGGGAAAGGAGGAAGAAAATGGTTCAAATCAAAGTGACACCTGAAATGCTAGAAGAAGTTGCTAATCGTGCAAGTAATACCAGAATCGCATTAGAATCTATACATAATAATTTATGTAATGAAATTGATCATTTGTGTTTTCAATGGATTGGTGCCTCTAATCAACAATTCATTCATATGTTCAATGATGCGGGACCAAAAGCTTTTACATCTATCAATTCACTTATACAAGTGGAAGAAGATTTGAAACGAATTGCCGAAAAATTCCGCAATACAGATAATCAAGATGTTACAATGGAAAAAGGTGCAATGTGTGGACCACTATCATCAGAAAAAGAGGGTTTTGATGGTAAAAAACTAGCTAGGGATATAGCGGGTGAAATAAGTGGTGAGTATGATGTTCGTCGTGTTTGGGATGGTATTGATCCATCTACTGGCGAAAAACTTTCGGGGTGGGAACGTGCTGGGGCAGGTGTCATAGCTGTAGCCGGCCTTACACCCTTTGGAAAGATAGCTAAAGTAGGAAAAGGAGTTAAAATGACTGCTAAAGCTACTGAGGCTGTAAATATAGCTAAAAAAGTTAAGGGTTCGGATAAAGCTTTAGAAAATGGTCCCTATATTAAAAACGGAAAGCCTAATGGTAGACCACAGTTATCTGGTAAAAAGAAATATGAATTTGAAAAAGATGTTTTTGATAAACAGATAGACCCAGATGGGATTTTACGGGATCCTAATACTAGTCAGGTACTTGACTGGAAACCTGGACAGGCACGAAAAGATAAAGTAGATTTTGGTCATACAGAAGGAAATACTTATAAGAATATGTTTGAGAAATATAAAAATCGTGAGATTACTCTTAAAGAGTTAAAAGAATTTCAGTTTAATTCGGATAATTTCAGATTAGAAAAGCCCTCTGTAAATAGAAGTCATAAATATGAGTAGTTAGGAAGATGATGGAATGAAAATATTAAATGTTTTTGATGCAGTTAGAGAAGGAAGTTTTGAAGATTTCAAAAAATTTTATGATGGTGATATTAATCAAATTGATAGTGATTTAGATATTAATTTATTGTGCATGGCTATGACTAATAATAAAAATTCTAGTGAAAAACTTAAAATTATAAAATTTTTACTTGAAGAGGGTATTGATATTAATTACACTACAGCTAAAGATAAAAGGAATGCATTGCATATGTTTTATTTTTGTGTTTTACGCCCAACAATAGAATATGAATTAGAGATAACAAGATTACTTATTGATAATGAAATTAATATAAATGCTTTGGATAAATATAATGCTATTCCTTTGAAGTATGCTATTACGATAAATAAATTGTCTACAGAAGACAATAAAGACATGTATAAATTACTTATTAAAAATGGTTCAAACTATAATTTGAAAGATCAATTTGGAAAATCATGTGTAGATTATGCTAAAGAGTATTCTTGGAGAAATGATTTATTAACTATTATTGAGGAGTGTTAATATGAAAGTAAATAATTCTGATTACGGGGGCTTTATTGTTTCTAAAAATGTTGTAGCTGGAAAATCAATACGTTATACATTTAGGGAAAAATCAGAAATTCCTCAATTAAATGGGTGGACTATTTATTCTTCGGAAGATGATGATGGATATGTAAATGATTCTAGTAATTTTCAAGTATTAGGAGCAAGCTCTATATTAGAAATAGCTCCAGTTATGTTAGAAATTTTTGATGCTCCTTATGGTACAGATTTATGTTGGCTGTATGAAGAAGATATTCATGTAGGATTTTATGATTTAATAAGTGAAAATGAGAAAGATATTGATCAAATTTTAAAAGGAAATTGATATTATTTTTTAAGGTGAGAGGGCAATTCCGAAAGGGATATGCTCTTTTTGTTTTATCTAGATGTGTAGAAGACATATAGGGTGTTTTATGAAGATTTATGTTTGAGAACAGGGGTGAAATGAAAATTGGAACTAAAATCGGAAATGTATACACCGAAAATTATTGCGGATCATTTAGGGGTGACTCTCGATTTGCTTAAAGTATGGTCAAACGGAGCGAAGTCAGGAAGGATATCGGAGATACTCGAAGGAAAATATAGAAGAATTAAAAGCTATAAGAGAAAAAATACAGGTGCAAAAATGGTCTTATGATCAAGTTCGAGATGGTGTAATAGAGAACTTGATTCGTTTCTTTCAAAAGAAGAAAAATCGGAAATAGAAAAGAAATTGGATGAAGTATTAGAAAAGTTATATAATTTGTGGTTTTCTCAACCAAACTTAGATTTAATTTCTAAAGGTAGTACAGGATTTTCATCCATTGAATACGCTAGAAAATTCCCATATAGATCAAGTTTAATTGAAAGGATGGAAAAATATGAATCAAAAAGAGCCTATTGAATTTATTGAAAAAGCTGGGGCCTGTATTGTTTCAAAAAATATAATAAATGAAACAGGAAAATTGAAATGGATGTTGAGAGAGCAATCAATAGATACGGTAGATAATGGTTGGAGATTTTTTTCAGAAATTGATGATGATGATTACATTAATAATCCTGATAATTTAGTAGTATGTGATTTTAATACTGTAGCAAATATTGAACCGGCCATTCTGGGAATATACGAACTACCAATAGGTAGTGATTTACAATTAGTTTCTGAAAATGGAAAAATAAGATTTGTTGATAATTTAACTGGTAAAGAAGTTTGATGAGAATACGAAAATCTAAAGACAACAAGGTAAAATGGTTCGAGGAGATGTAAATTTACCAAGTGTGAGTTCATTAAATATCTTCGAAAAGAATGTAAAAAAGTCAAGAACGGCGTAAGAAAAACTAAGCGTACTGACCTAATAATATGAGATAAATAAAAACACCTTTCATTGAATAACTAGTATTTAATGGAAGGTGTTTTTTTATGGGGACAAGATTATTCTATATTTAGTTACGCTATTCTTTTGTCTTATTTCAAATACTCGTACCACCAGATTTAACATATTTATAGCCACCGTTGACAACGGCTTGACACCAATAGGGTAATAAAAAAAATAGCTCTACTTTAGTTTCTTCTATTTTGATTTTATGTGGAACCAAAAATCTCTAAGCATTTATTTTATAATTACATCAATAATCCCAATATCTCCAATGTTTGATATAATGATAAAGTTATTAATATCAACTAGGAGGAACAATCTTTGAAAAAATTAATTATTGCAGGACTATCAATAGGACTTTTAGTTGGATGCGGTTCTACAGATACTAAAAGTGAAGCAAAAGACCAAACATCACAAAGTCAAAAATCTGAAACTAGTACTAAAAAAACAAGTAAGCATCCTTTCCCTAAAGATGCAATACCAGTTGGTGAAGGAAGAATAACAGTTGATACACCAGCAGGAAACTCCGAGAATGGAAATGTACCTGTTTTATTCGCAGATAAAAACACCATCATGGACCAAATCGGTTTAGATTATGCTAACTTCCAAGGTGACAAACAAACATTTGTTTACGTTGATAAAATCTTTAATCTGACTACTCAAGTTGGTGAATTAACGCAATCAACTTTCTCATTAGAGGAAGATACATTAAAACCAGGTGTACATACAGTTACAGCGGTTCAATTTGAAAATGATGATCCCAAAGGGAAAGTATTGAATTTTGTTGAAGCAAAATATGAAGTTAAAGAAAAGAAATAATAAATACTTGATATATTATAGCAGAAATATCAATAGAAAGATGCGACATTACATTGAATATTTATTCGTTCAACAAAAAAAGCTACCCTATTCTATTTCCTAGAAAGGATAGCTTTCTCAACGTACATTTAAATACCTATCTTTGTAAACCTCGTTTATAACGACTCGCTTCAAATATTATACGCTCTTCATCTAATGTTTTACATTCACCGTTCCAAACGACACGCTTTCCGTTAATTATTACATCACTTATATCTTTTCCACTTGCTGCATATACAAGATGTGATAACACTTCATCTGCTGGTTGTAAATGCGGCTTATTAGATGGATCAATTGTAATAAAATCGGCACACTTTCCAGGCTCAAGTGATCCTGTTTGTTTCATCCCAATTACTTCAGCTGCTCCTTTCGTCGCAAGAGAAAGAGCTGTTTCAACTGGTAATGCCGTTGCATCTTGATGAATACCTTTTTGTAATAAAGTCGCAATACGCATTTCTTCAAACATGTCTAAATTATTGTTAGACGCAACACTATCTGTAGCAATTCCTACTTTAATCCCAGCTTCTAGCATCGCTTTTACATTCGCTATACCAGAGCCTAATTTTAAATTACTATTCGGATTATGAGCTACCCGAACATCATGTTCTGCCAAGAAAGCACGCTCATTTTCATTTAAAACAACACCGTGTGCAATGACTGTTGGTCGCTTAAATAACCCGCAGCTTGCCGCATATTCTACTGGACGTTTCCCGTATTTTGCTTCAATATCATGTACTTCACGCTCCGTTTCAGAAAGGTGAATATGAACCATAGTTTGATTTTCTACTGCAATACGTGCACACTCTTCTAACATTTCTGTAGAGCATGTATATGGACTATGCGGTGCAACCATCGTAGTTAACATACCACTTTCCTTATAATAGCGCTTCACATATTTCTCAGCTTCTTCAATCGCTTTCTTTTCATCTTCTTTCGTTCCGAAGCTGAACAAAGTTCTTGAAACAGCAGCTCGCATTCCACTTTTTGATACCGTTTCCATAATTGCATCTTGGTCTACTCCAATTGGGTTAAACATATCAGAGAATGTTGTCGTACCACTTTTCACCATTTCAAGTAACCCTAATTCCGTACTAGCAACGGCAAGTTCCGGAGTAAATTGACTCTCTAAAGGCCAAATTCTCGTCTCTAGCCACGGCTGTAATAACATATCATCTCCGATACCTCTTAAAAGACTCATAACAACATGTGTATGTGTATTTACAAGCCCTGGTAAAATCCACTTTCCTTTCATGTCTATTACTTCATCCACTTCATAATAAGAAGGGATTTCTCCACTATTCACTTCTATAATTCGATCATCTTCTACAATGATATATCCGTTTTCTAACACTTCATTTTGTTCATTTAACGTTACAATCGCAGCGCTTACATAAGCTGTTTTCAAAAGTATTTCCCCTTTCAACTCTATGTAGTTCCCTTTAATTAGTTACCACCATTATAGTAACTTATCAGAGATTAAGAGTCAAAAGATAATTTTAATTCTTTAGCTATCTTTTCCTTCAAAATGTCATATTGTATTTCATTCGTATCTGCAAATGCTTCTTCACGGCTCGACTTAATGTCCATATATTTTAATTTTTTATGAAATTGGCTCCACGTAAAATCATGTCTTTTCTCATCTACCATATTGTAAAAATGCCACACTTCTCCTATCTTCGTCTTTTTTATCTCTCCCCCGCATAATTCTTGAACAATAAGGGCCGTTACACCACATTGTCCCTTTGCTGGGTTTTCGCTCGTCCACTTAGAACTCGTTTCTATTGACCAAGATTTTCTTAATGCTTCATATATTTGTTTAATCTTTATGCTATCCATTTTCAGCATCCCCTGACATCGGTAGTTTTACACATCGTATTGTAAAAGAGGTAAAAGACGATTTTTATACACTGTTGATGGTGTCTCACCGATTAACTTTGCCCCCATTTTCAAATAAAACCCTTTCGCATTTGGGTCACTATCAATCGTAAAGCTGTTTAGCCTTAGTTCATTTGCTTTTTCTATAACAAAATTCCAAAGTATTTTTCCGTATCCTTTTCCTTTATAACAAGGGTGGATGTATAGGAAATCGAGAGCATTTTCATTACATAAAAATGAGAAAAATCCAATCTTTGTATTATCATTTTCTAAAACATATACAAAATTTTTTTTTATGTAATCCTCCGAAATCGTTAAATCTTCCTTACAAGCTAAAATAAATTCTTCACTATAATCCCAAGTAGCTTTTGAATGTAGTGCGAGTTTACTTAATTCATTTGCTTCACTTAATAAAGCTTCTCTTATCTTCATGATTCTTTTTCCTCACCTTCGATATGTAAACTACTAAAATGATTCGGAAAGTAATTCAAAAAACCTTTTATTTTCATAGATTAGAAATCAACTTGCTAATCTATGTATCTACACTATTAACATCGACTCTTGCTAATAAAGTAGCCTCATATATAGAAAATATTTTTTAAAATTATTTAATTTACCTTCGCTCCATAACATCTCGCAACTGCAACCGCCTGCGCTATATCTAATTTCACGTTTTTTAAATCAAAAGCTTTAAAATCAATTCTATCAACTACAGCTCCTCTTAAATCTGCACCGCTAAGTTTTACTTTGCCTAATTGTGCGCCCGTTAAATCCGCTTCACGCAAATCTGCTTTTTCTAAATTACATTCATATAAGTCAGCTTCAATTAAACGAATACCCTTTAGAATTTGTTTACTTAAGTTCGCAAACCTTAAATTCGTATATGACCAATCGCCTGATATAATTGTTATTCCGTCTAAATTCGCCTCTTCGAAATCAGAACCAGTCATTTTACATTCTTCAAACTTAGATACAAATAGATTCGCACCAAAAAACCTACAATTAGCAAACGTAGTTCCTTGATGGATAGAAGCATTAAAAAGAGTACCGGTAAAATCACATTCTATAAAATTACAATTTTGAGTAAAAACTTCTGATGCATCTATCCCTCTAAAACGGCATTTTATGAAGGTGCAATTTTTCAATTCCTCTTCTTTTATCCAAACATCTTGAAAATCTATTTCTACATATTCTTTATTTACAAATTCACTCATAATCAATCCTCCAATTTCTCAAAAAACCTCACTTCAGCATGAAGTGAGGTTTCTTCTTATACAATATGCTCTTCTAACCATGAAATCAAATCTTGAAATACATCTTCTCTATTCACTTCATGGAACATTTCATGTCTACCATTTTCATATAAACGAAGTGTTACATCTTTCACACCGCATTTTTTATAGTTTTCATATACTTCTTTTACACCTTTCCCCATATCCCCAACAGGATCACGATCTCCAGAGAAAATATGTATTGGAAGATTTTTCGGAGTCTTCTCATATTCTTCTAATCTATTTACTTCAAGTACACCATGAAATAATTCTCGATAAAAGCTCGTCGTACAAATGAATCCACAGAATGGATCAGCAATATATTTATCAACTTGACTTATATCTGAAGATAACCAATCAAATTTCGTACGATTCGGCTTAAAGTGTGAGTTGAAATTTCCGAAAGATAAGAAGTTTAGCATCGGACTTTTCGTTTTTGCTCCGCGTAGTTTCATCTCAATTGTCGCTACTTTATGACCAACGACACCTAAAAACCCTGGATTCCCCCCAGTTCCTGAAATAAGAAATCCATCATATAGTTCGCCTTTAAGTTGGACAGCTCGTCTTGATAAAAAAGAACCCATACTATGTCCAAGTAAAAACAGTGGACATTTCTGTTCTTTTTTTATCGTTTCCGATACAAAAATCACATCAGACACAGCCTGATTCCAGCCTATATCTGGCTCAAAATGACCATAGTCCTCTTCTCTTATCACTGTTTTCCCATGTCCTTTATGATCATGAGCATAAACACCGTATCCTGCTTCTAATAAAGCATCAATAAATTCTGTATACACACCTGCATGTTCTGTCATACCATGTGCAATTTGAACAATCCCCCGCAGATTGTCTTCTGGTAACCACTTGCGTAAATAAATTTCCGATTCATCCAATGCCGTAACGAAATTTTCCTGTATGTTCATTTCGACACCTCCCAAATCTATTATGTATATTTTCTTTTAATATGAATATGCATTCATTATTCTTATTATGTATTATATGCAATTGCTTTCATTATGACAAATGATCTATTTTTCCGATTACATTCTAAACTATTACCTTGACGAATCAACTATAAGATTATATAGTTGCTTACATAAAGTAATTATCATATTTTTAGGAGGTTTCAATTATGATGCCATCATTATTTTTAGCGCATGGTTCACCAATGCTTGCTATTCAAGATACAGACTATACACGATTTTTAAAAACACTTGGAGAAACATATAAACCGAAAGCAATTGTTATTTTCACCGCTCACTGGGAAAGTGAAGTATTGACGATTTCTTCTTCAGATGACGAATATGAAACAATTTATGATTTCGGTGGATTCCCTCCCGAGTTATATGAAATACAATATCGAGCTAAAGGTTCTTCTCACATTGCAACTATGCTGGAAGCGAAATTTAAAGACAAAGGAATTCCAGTCCATAAAAATACGACAAGAGGTTTAGATCACGGCTCATGGACACTCCTACATCGTATGTATCCAGAAGCAAATATTCCTGTCGTACAAATATCAGTAAATCCTTTCCTTCCTGCAAAAGAGCAATTTGAAATTGGAGAGGCACTAAAAGGGCTTGGACAAGAAGATATTTTAGTAATTGGCAGCGGTGTTACCGTTCATAATTTACGAGCACTCAAATGGAATGAAATAACACCTGAAAAGTGGGCAATTGAATTTGATGATTGGATTATAAATCATATGCAGACTAATGATAAAGATACATTGTTTAATTGGGAAAAGAATGCTCCTCATGCACAATTAGCTGTGCCAAGAGCAGAACATTTCGTTCCTTTATTTATCGCAATGGGAAGCGGTGAAAATAAAGGAACCGTCATTCACCGTAGCTACGAGCTCGGTACGTTAAGCTATCTTTGTCTTCAATTTTAATGAAAAAGGATGAAGCGTATATTGCTTCATCCTTTCCTTTTTTCATTCACCTTGTTAACTAACTTCCAAATGTTGCTTCTCTGATAATTCCGCGTTCTTACTATGAAAATATACCCAAATACACGCAATAAATAAAAGTGATGATGTAGAGAAGAAAACATATTGGAAGCCTGCATGAGCTGCAATTTGCCCACCAAGTACTGGTCCAATCATATTTCCTAAAAACTGAAACGACTGATTATATCCAAATATTCGTCCCGTTACATGGGTTGGTGTATGTTGTTTTAGTAGAGTTTGTACGGAAGGTAATAATCCTGCTTGTGCAATACCTAATAAAAAACGAAGTATTAATAGTTGCCAAGCTGAGGTTACAAATGCTTGCGGGATAAAAATAATTCCTGCAGCAAACAACGCTACAACTAAAGTTTTTTGAGGACCAATATGATCTGATAATCTTCCTAGCTTAGGAGCTGCCAAAATAACTGCTAATCCTGTCGCAGACATGACTGCACCTGCAATCATTTCAATATGATTTGTTCCTGGTCCTGCCAAATGCTTTACGTACAACGTAATAATAGGTTGAATTGACATATTTGCAAGCTGAATAATAAACGTTGCCACAAATAAACTTATTATTAAATGTTTTGCTGGGACCATCGTCCATACTTTTTTCGGCTGTGCCTTTTTTGCTTTAGCAGAGTGATTCTCTTCATGTAAGAAGAAAAAGACGATGAGAAAGGAAAGGAATAAGAAAGCTCCTGTTACTAGAAAGACATGGCGCATTCCGATTAACTCAGATAAATAACCTCCGAGTATTGGCCCAAGTAATGAACCACTCACGCCTCCAGTTGAAATTGTAGAAATTGCCCAACCTGAATGTTCTTGCGGAGTTTCTGCTGCAATAAATGTCATCGCTGTAGAAAGGAAACCTGATACCGCTCCCATTAAAAACCGAAGTGCGACTAATTGATACACATCTGTCACAAACCCCATAAGCGTCATAATTATCGCCATACCAAGACTCGCACGAATAAGCATCAATTTCCGTCCATGTATATCACCAAGCTTTCCCCATATCGGTGATACGATCGCACCCATTAAAAATGTTACACCAAATGCAAGTCCCGACCACTGTGCAATACTAGAAGTGCCAGTCACTCCTAATTCCTCAATATAAAAAGATAAAAAAGGAATTACTAAACTCATACCGGCTGCAGTGGTAAAACAACCTAGCCAACAAATCATTAAATTTCGTTTCCAGCTGGCCATTTTCACACCTTCTTTCATTCGATACCCATTCTACACCGTTTCCTGGAAAAAGTTTAGTAATTTGCTTTATATATTATAAAACCCTATAACTCGCACTATTTTTGTATAGAAAACAAGTTTTTGTAACAGAATCAATCTTTTTCAAAAATACTCCCTGTGTTCTATACTATTTTCTCCATATAAAACCACCTTCCTTTGCATTGTAGCAAAGGAATGTGGTTAATTATCCCCTACAGGTATTAAACGTGCATTGCAGCATCGCTCATAAAACGCAATCGGACCTGCTTGTCCTATAATTGCATACTCATATCCGTTTTTCTTCATATTATATAAACAATGATGCAACAAATGTTTCCCTACTCCTTTCGCTCGATTATGTTTCGCCGTTCCCATCGGGCCAAAGTATCACTTCCTTTAACGATTTTATATCAAACCGTATCCATATATAATAGAAACAATTACTCCAACTACTAATATACCTGGAAGTAAATTTGCTACTTTAATTTTAATAAATCCAAGTAAGTTTAATCCAATTGCAAAAATCATAATCCCACCAGTTGCTGTCATTTCAACTATAAATTGATTCATTAACTTCTCTGGTACAAAACTATTAATTTGCGTTGCGAAGATTGCTATTGCTCCCTCATATAAGATAACTGGAATCGCTGAAAATACTACGCCAATTCCAAGAGTTGTCGTCAATATAATAGAAATGAACCCATCGATAATCGCCTTCGTAAATAAAACATCGTGATTCCCGCGAATACCACTATCCAATGCACCAAGTATCCCCATCGCGCCAATTGCAAAAATAAGAGTAGCTGTTACAAAACCTTCTGATATACTTCCTTTACCTTTCGATCCAACTTTATTTTCTAGCCAATCTCCTAAACATTTTAACCTTTCTTCTAATTGTAGCCATTCCCCCATTACCGCTCCAATTACTAAACTTAAAATCACAACGAGAAAATTTTCACTCTTCAATGCCATTTGGAGTCCCAGTACCGTGACCGCTAAACCAATTGCGTGCATAATCGTTCCTTTCATACTTTCTGGAATATTACTAAATAATTTACCAAGTAAAGTACCAACTATAATACAAACCCCATTTACAACTGCTCCTAATATAACCATTTTACATTCTCCACCCTCTGAATTCTTTATTACTACATTCTGGATTACACATTGATTTAAAGGTTATCTATATGTTAACTTAATATTATGAATATTAACAAATGATTTTCACTATTAAAAACTCGCTTTTTCACATCTATGAATCTAGTTATAACTTACTTTTACTACATCCATTATGAGCATCATCGTGGAAGTTCACGATTACGGTACAAAGTGAGACTTTAGTCAGTGGGAGTTTTTTCATCTCCTACTATTTACTATTTACTAATTAAATAAAGCGGGATAACACAAAAGGGACGGTAGCTATGAAAACTTTATTAAAACGACTTATTTTAATAGCCTTTTTCATTACACCAATTGTTTTATTAATCAATTACACTTACATTTCAAAAGCAAAAAATAAACCAGATCTACAAAACGCATCAAGCAAGGCAAATTCAACGACCGAAAAGAAAACCGAAGACCCTGAAATTACACTCACCTTCTCTGGTGATACGATGTTCGATTGGCAATTACGTCCCATAATTGAAAAGAACGGGGCTGATTATCCGTTTCAACACGTAAAAGAGGAAATAACGAAAGCTGATATCTCCTTTATTAATTTAGAGTCTGCATTTACAACAAAAGAAAAAAAAGTGCCTGGTCAACAATTTTGGATAAAAAGCGATCCATCTACACTACAAGCAATTAAAAATACTGGATACGATATTGTCAATATTGGCAATAACCATACGCTTGATTATGGACAAGATGGACTACTAGACACCATTTCTCACGTCGAAAAATTAAAACTACCTTACACTGGAGCCGGAAAAAATGCTGAAGATGCCTATACAGCTCGTGAACTAACTGTAAAAGGGAAAAAGTTTAAATTTCTTTCTTTCGTACGCTTTATGCCTAACTTTAATTGGGTAGCTGGTGACAATAAACCAGGCGTTACAAACGGATATGATCTAGATCTTGTCACAAAAACGATTCAAGAGCAAAAGAAAGATGCAGACTATGTAATCGTCTATATGCACTGGGGCGTTGAAAAATCAAATCGCCCGGTAGAATATCAAAAACAATATGTTCCTAAAATGGTAGAGGCAGGTGCTGACGCTATCGTTGGAAGTCACCCGCATTGGCTACAAGGATTTGAATATCACAATAAGGTTCCTGTAGCTTACTCATTAGGAAACTTTTTATTCCCGAGCTACGTAAACGGAAAAAGTGCCGAAACAGGCGTTTTGACCTTAACGTTTAAAGGGAAAGATGTTCAAATGTCGTTCAATCCTTACATAATACGAAACAATCAAATTTCTCCTGTGAATGAAGAAGAGAAGAAAAAAGCACTTCAATATTTACAAACTGTTTCTACTGATGTAGAAATTGATGAAAGTGGTAAGATAATTAATAAACGAAAATAGAAAGAGAGCTATTATTAGCTCTCTTTCTATTTCTATTAAATAAGTAAATCAAACAACACAGGATTTTTATTAAGCTCCATAAATTGAATGTTATTTTCTTGAAAACGAGTAATTAAAGCCTCATAGTCTTCTCTATGTTTCAATTCTACTCCCACTAATGCAGGCCCGTTCTCTTTATTATGTTTCTTAATATACTCAAAGCGGGTAATATCATCTTCCGGTCCTAATCCTTTATCAAGAAATTCTCGTAGTGCCCCTGAACGTTGTGGAAATTCAATAACGAAGTAATGCTTTAACCCTTCATAAATGAGCGAACGTTCTTTCATTTCTTGCATTCTATCAATATCATTATTCCCACCGCTCAACGTACACACAACCGTTTTATCTTTTATTTCATCTCTGTATAGATCAAGCGCCGCTATAGATAGCGCACCAGCTGGCTCCGCTACAATCGCATTTTTCTTATACAATTCTAATATTGTCGTACAAACCTTTCCCTCTGGCACTAAAACAATGTCGTCAATTACATCTTTACAAGTTTCAAATGTTAACTTTCCTACCTTTTTAACAGCTGCGCCATCAACAAAACTATCAATCCTATCTAATGCGACATTTTCATTTTGTAAAAAGGATTCTTTCATAGATGCAGCCCCCATTGGTTCTACACCGATTACTTTTGTAGTTGGGCTTACACCTTTTACGTATGTACCGATTCCTGATGCTAATCCACCACCACCAATTGCTGTAAATATGTAATCAACTGGTTTCTCCATATCGTGCATAATTTCAACAGCGACTGTTCCTTGACCAGCAACGACATACGGATCATCAAACGGATGAACAAATGTCATCCTATTCTGCTCACAATAGCGCTGCGCCTCTTGGAAAGAACTATCAAACGTATCTCCAACTAATACAATTTCTGCGAAATCGCCGCCGAAAAATTCAACTTGTGATACTTTTTGTTTAGGAGTCGTTGTCGGCATGAATATTTTAGACGGAATCTTCAATAAATTACACGTATAAGCAACTCCTTGTGCATGATTACCAGCACTTGCACAAACAACACCATTTTGTAATTGTTCTTTCGATAAACTTTGGATTAAATTGTACGCACCACGAATTTTGAAAGAACGGATAACTTGTAAATCTTCTCGCTTCACATATACGTCACATTCGTATTTCTCAGATAAAACTGTATCACGTTGTAGCGGTGTTTTAATAACGATATCTTTCATGCAATTATGAGCCATTAAGATATCTTCAATTTTCACTCTCTCCTTTACATTTTGCACCATTTTATATCATCCTTATCTCTTTTTTATATTGGCTCAATCAAAATTAGGGATTTTCAGAACTGCACCTGTATTCGCTGATGTTACCATTTGTGCATAGCGTCCAAGCCAGCCAGTTTTCACTTTTGGTTCTGGTCGCTTCCATTCTTTTTTACGCTTCTCTAATTCTTCATCACTAACTCTTACTTCTAACAATCGTTCCTCAACATCAATACAAACTATATCCCCTTGTTCCAGAAGTGCAATCGTTCCTCCCGCAGCTGCTTCTGGTGAAATATGCCCTACCGAAATACCACGTGAAGCACCAGAGAAACGACCATCAGTTAAAAGTGCAACATCTGCCCCCAATCCCATACCAGCAATTGCTGACGTTGGTGCTAACATTTCTGGCATACCAGGCCCGCCTCTTGGTCCTTCGTAACGAATAACAACTACATCTCCTTTCTTGACTTTCCCAAGCATAATGCCGGCAAGCGCCTCATCTTGTGAATTAAAAATAACGCAAGGTCCTTCAAATCGTTTTACTTCTGTTGCCCCACTTTTAATAACCGCTCCGTCTTTCGCAAGGTTTCCTTTTAATATACGTAATCCCCCTTCTTCACTATGAGGATTTTCGAGAGAATGGATAACTTCCTTATCTTTAATCTCTGCATGAGCAATATTTTCTCGCAACGTTTGCCCAGTAGCAGTTATACGATCAAGGTGGAGTACCCCTTCTTTTCGGCTCATCTCTTTCAAAATTGCACTAATCCCTCCCGCGCGATCAATATCTTCCATATGCCAATTAGAAGCTGGACTTACTTTACATAAATGCGGTACACGTCTTGAAACTGCATCAATGCGGTTCATATCGTAATCTAAACCCGCTTCTTGTGCGAGAGCTAGCGTGTGTAATACTGTATTCGTTGATCCACCCATCGCCATATCAAGCGCAAACGCATCATCAATTGCTTCTTCTGTTACAATGTCGCGTGGTTTAATATCTCTTTCAATTAAAATTTTTAATTTTTCTGCTGCTTGTTTAATTAGCTCTTCACGCCTTGGGTCAATTGCTAAAATACTACCGTTACCAGGCAAAGCTAAGCCTAGTACTTCACATAAGCAATTCATAGAGTTCGCTGTAAACATACCGGAACAAGAACCACAAGATGGACAGCCATGATCTTCGATATCCTTTAATTCTTCTTCTGAAATTTTCCCAGATTGGTAGGCTCCTACCCCTTCAAACACAGAACTCAAATCGACAACTTCCCCTTTAGAAGTCTTCCCAGCTGCCATCGGTCCACCTGAAACAAATACAGTTGGAATGTTTACACGAAGTGCAGCCATCATCATTCCCGGCGTAATTTTGTCGCAGTTTGGAATACAAATCATCCCATCAAACCAATGCGCATTTACAACTGTTTCTACTGAATCTGCAATGATTTCACGGCTCGGAAGTGAATAACGCATACCGATATGCCCCATCGCAATACCATCATCTACTCCAATTGTATTGAATTCGAATGGAACCATGCCTGCTGCACGCACTGCTTCTTTTACGAGTTTCCCAAACTCATTTAAGTGCTTATGACCTGGAATAATTTCAATAAAAGAATTACAAATTGCTACGAATGGTTTATCAAAATCTTCATCTTTTAAACCAGTTGCTTTTAATAAACTACGATGCGGAGCTTTGTCAAAACCTTTTTTAATCATGTCACTTCTCATTTTGTCCAATCCCTTCTTATACATTTCTTCTCTTACTTAATCTATTTTTTTAAATAAAAACTCTCGCCTCAGCAATCAACTACTACTTAATAGTAGCTTTGATTGCTGAGGCGAGAGTTTCGCGTTACCACTCAGCTTCCTTACACTTCTCACGAAATATAAGCTCTGTAGGTCCAATCAGACCCCCGTCCTTTTACCGGAGACGATGCCGCCGCCCTCTACTCAGTTTCCCTTTCGCAAGCAATGCTCCGAGGTGATCTTCAATGATTCGATTGTTACTACTCTCACAGCCTTGGAGCAGCTCTCTGAAACGATCATAATCATCTACTTTCCTCTTCTTTGCATATATAAAATATAAAGTCAGAAGATTCTTAATTAACTTTCATTTATTAAACGTATTATAGGACTTTGTTCTTTTCATTGTCAATATATTTTTAAAATTTTTTAATAAACTTAACCTTCATCCAACTAACATTTTGAATCACACCTAAACAAAATTTTATTTACTTTTGATATCAAATGCTTGTTTTCACGTTATTCTTTATTTATACCCCCCTGATTCTCATTACGTATGAGAAATCAGGGGGATATAAATTTTTCGATACAATTCATCTACATCTTCTTTTCAACGGAAGTATCTTTCCGATCATACTTTACTCCATATTTATTACTCGGTCACAAATAGCATTTACATCCTCTCGATCATGTGTAACAAAAATACATGTCATTCCTTCTTTTTTTAATATATCCTTCAATTCTTGACGAATCTTTCCTCTTAAATCTGCATCTAGATTACTGAATGGTTCATCCATTAAAAGGATGGATGGATTAGGTGCTAGCGCACGCGCTAACGCCACACGCTGCTGCTGTCCACCGCTCAATTCATATGGATAACGCTTTTCAAATCCTTTTAAATCAATAAGCTCTAGCATATGTAGCAATCGATTCTTTTGCTCACTCTTTGAGAAATGATGTAAACCAAACTTAATATTTTTCTCCACCGTTAAATGTGGAAACAATGCATAGTCTTGAAAGACCATTCCCACTTCTCGTTTTTCTGAAACAAGAAAATGTTCATCATCTACAATCGTTTTATTCTTTATTTCAATGCTACCTGATGAAGGATACTCTAATCCTGCAATTAGGCGAAGTAATGTACTTTTCCCACTGCCACTTTTCCCGAGAATCCCAACAATTTCACCTTTTTCAATTGAAATAGACAGCCCATCAATAACATCTTGTTTTGCATTTTTATAACGGAAGCTAAGATTATTCATTTCAAAAAACATTACTACGCCTCCTTCTTCTCTAAACGATAAAAGATATATACTGATACCATACTAATCAAAACAATAATTAACGCTGGAGTTGATGCTTCCTGTATTCGCTCATCACTTGCAAATTGATATGTTTTCGTTGCTAACGTATCAAAATTGAATGGGCGTAAAATTAACGTTAACGGAAGTTCTTTCATAATATCTACAAAAGTAAGAATAAAACCGCTAATAATAGTACCTTTCATAAGTGGTAAATCCACTTTGATAAAGGTTTTTGTCATCCCAAACCCTAGCATACGTGATGCTTCATAATACTTCGTCCCCATTTTTTCAAAACCAGCTTCAATAGAATTAAATCCGATTGCTAAGTATCGTATTACATAAGCAAAAATGACCATAACTATCGATAAACTTAAGACAAGTTTTCGATCTGTACCTACCCATTCATATAGTGTAGATAACCCTTTATCTACTGAAATAAATAATGTAAGTACACCAATAGCTAATACGGCACCAGGAATAGAGTAACCAATTGAAACAAACCTTGTTAATACGTTGGAAAATGAATTTTTTTGAACACGACACACATTTGCAATCATAATAGAAAGAACAATAATAATTGTTGTTGCTAGCAATGCTACAAACAATGTATTCTTTATTAATTCAATAAATTGTGTCTGTAACACACTTTCATACGTTAATAACGCCCATGAAATCATTTGTATGAACGGAATAGCAAATGAAAAGGAGAAAATCAATACACAATACGACAACGCTAATAAGCCTTTCCATCCTTTTAATCGAATTGGTGTTAACGACTTTGTCTTACTCGTTGTAGCACTAAACTTTTTACGGTTTCGTAATAGTTTTTCAATGAATAAGAAAGTAATAACTCCAACCATTAAAATCGCTGCAAGCCTAACCGCCGAATCCACATCATACATTCCAAACCAAGTCTGAAAAATTGCTGTTGAAAAAGTTTGAATCCCAAAATAACTTGCTACTCCGTAATCATTTAGCACCTCTAATATTACTAAACTTACTCCTCCAACGATTGCGACTTGTGAAATAGGTAATACAACCTGATAGAATACTTGCCATTGGTTTTTCCCTAGTAAACGTGCATTTTCTATTAACGAAGCACTTTGATTTTCTAAATACGACTTTGTAATGATATATACATAAGGAAACAAAGTTATCGTAAAAATAAATACGGCACCTTGAATCGACATAATATTGAAATACGATGTATCTACCTTCCATTCTAACGTATTACGAAAGAAACGTTGCACAACTCCTGTATAACTTAGCATTCCACTATATGTATAGGCTGCAATATAAGGCGGAATCGCTAAAGGTAACACAAACATCCATCGAAATAGCTTTTTTAGTGGAAAATCATATGCCGCGACTAGCCAAGCTAGTGTCACACCGACAATAATCGTACATATCCCGGTGAACAAAGCTAATTGCAAAGTATTCCATATGTAATCACGTAACATATAATCTTTAATGTGCTGCCAATTCTCGTTAACCTTCTGAAACAAACTGATCACAATGAAAAAATTGGGTAGCAAAACAATAGCTACTCCAACGAGGCTAATGGCTACCCAACTGTTCATATTTTGTTTCAGCATTCGTAAGAAATGCTGTTTTTTCATGTTTATTTCCAACCCACTTTATTAAAGATTTGTGTTGCTTTCGCGTTATTTTCACCTAGTACAGCAAAGTCTATTTTTTGCGTTTTAAATGTACCCCATGATTTTAATAGCTCTGGCATTTCTGCTTTTTTATTAACTGGGAATTCAAAGTTTGCTTTTGATAATTCTGTTTGTGCTTTTTCACTTGTGAAGTATTCGATTAATTTCACTGCATTTTCTTTATTTTTACTATGTTTTACTAAACCAGCGCCACTAATGTTAACGTGTGTACCTGTTGTATCTTGGTTAGGGAAGAATACACCTAACTTTTCCGCGACCTTTACTTCTTCTGGATCTTGAGAATTCGCTAATAATCCAACGTAATACGTATTCATAATTGCGACATCCGCTTTACCAGCAACAACTGCTTTCGCTTGATCACGATCGCCGCCCTGTGGATCCTGTGCAAAGTTTTCAACAATACCCTTTGCCCATTCCTCTGCCTTTTGCTCACCATTTAATGCAATAAATGAAGCTAATAATGATTGGTTATATAAACTTGTAGAAGATCTTGCTAACACTTTCCCTTTCCAGTTCGCTGTTGCAATATCCTCATATGTAGACAATTGTTCTGGCTTCACACGGTCCTTTGCATAAACAAGAACACGAGCTCGTGTCGCAAGACCAATCCATTCATTATCTTTATCACGTAAATTTTTTGGAACGTTTTTATCAATTTCTTTAGAACTTACTGGTTGTAATACGCCATTTTTCTTAGCTGTATTCAACACACCACCATCCACTGTAATAAATAAATCAGCTTCAGTGCTTTCCCCTTCTCGTTTTAAACGTTCAATTAATTCTTCTGCTTTTCCTTTTACAACATTAACTTTAACACCTGTGTCTGCTGTAAAGGATTCGAATAATTTATCATCCGATTCATAGTGACGTGCTGTATAAACGTTTACTACTTTACTCTCTTCTTTTTTCTTTGTTTTAGCCGCTACGTCTTCCTCTTTTTTTGACGCGCATCCTGCCAATGTCCCTAATGCCATCATGGCAGCTAAAGAAACTGATAACAACTTCTTCATGTTTGTAATCCTCCCTATTCTCCCCTAAAGATATTGATAATCTTTATCAATATAAATTATAGAAAACTATAATTCAATTACCAATCTATATTCGGAAGCATTTACATGCAGAATTTTAACATTTTTTCTACAATTGATGACAAAATATTTACTTCTTCTATATCCATATATATAATGTAGAAGAATTCACACAATTACTACATTACATGTATTAATTATTACGTGAATAAAAAACTTGATAAAATATTTCATCAAGTTTTTCACAGGACGCTTTTATCAATATTCTTTATGCATGCAACAATAAACGCGTAGGCTACTAACATTAAAGCTTTCAATTACCTAGGAGGAGTAGAAGCGTACCTATACTACTGATTTTCTTTTCCCTCTGATTGTTACTGAGAAACGGTCAATAAATTGATGTGGGCAGAGAATCTTTTGTATAAAAAACATATATTTTCAAATCTTTTTTATTGCGTAATAAAACCAACTATATAATACTATATGAAACATATATATTTAGGAGGATTACAGCAATGTCTGAAAAAACATACGAACTCGCTACCTTTGCAGGCGGTTGTTTTTGGTGTATGGTAAAACCATTTGATGAACTTCCTGGCATCCAAAAAGTCACTTCTGGATACGCAGGTGGTCACATTGAAAATCCAACATACGAACAAGTAAAATCAGGGATATCAGGACATTTAGAAGTCGTTCAAATTACATTCGATCCTTCTATTTTCCCGTATCAAAAATTACTTGATTTATATTGGCCACAAATTGATCCAACTGATGATGGTGGGCAATTTTTCGATCGCGGTCCCTCTTACCGCACAGCAATTTTTTATCATAATGAAACACAAAAAGAGCTTGCAGAAAAATCGAAGCAAACTCTAGCAGAAAGCGGTATATTTAAAGATCCTATCGTGACTGAAATTCGCTCAGCTGCACCTTTTTATGAAGCAGAGGAATACCACCAAAATTTTTATAAAAAGAATCCAGAGAAATATGCTACCGAGCAAAAAGAATCTGGGCGTGAAGAATTTATTAAAGAAAATTGGTCAAAAAAATAACACACTCTCTCCATGTTTTTTCATCTTTTTGAAAAAGCATGGAGTTTTATTATCTTTGGAAGAAATACAAAACGATGATAAGAACGATTACTGTTAATGTCCAAAGCTTTAATTCATTTATCAGCCTTCTTTTCTTAGCTGACATTATCTGTCCTCACCTCACTTTTATTTTTCCACAGAAATACCTTTCTCCAATAAACATGAAAAAACCTCCAGTTCATTTCCTGAAGGCCCCATTGTAATGCATACTTATTTCTAGAATTACTTTTTCAGTCTCTCAATAAAATCGTTCAACTTATCAAGTGATTTCATATTATGATTACAAGCTACACTATCTTTACAAATATAATTCCCCTTTTTAACGAAAGTTCCCGGTACATCACCCTTTATCTCAACTAAGAACATTCCTACTTCTTCATGCCCATGACATAATGAACAAATACTTTTTTTATTTATACTTTGGAATGTTCCTTGTAGACCAACAAACTTATTTTTATTGTTTTTCGCTATAATAAATTTCCTGCTCGAGCCTTTATCAATCCAGCCCAAATAAGATATTTCTTTCATATTGATTTCTTCCATATCAGGAAGTTTTAATTTTTTTGCCTTAGGGAATAATTTTTTTAACGTTTGTGCTGTAACTTCCTGAAACGGAATTACATATGGATTTATTTTCAGTAAAAATGCTTCTGCATCTTCTCTATTTTCGACTGTTAATACCATATCAATTAACTCTTTTTGTTCGGTAGCCAAATTCTCAAAGACATTTAGCACTTTTTCAATAGCAAGAGATTTCAGTGCCGCAATAACCCCTCGATCATTTGCTGTCGCATGTCCATTTGCTAAAATATAAGCTTGTGATTTTATAAAATTATATTGATCACTTCTAATAAAAGCTTCCATCTTTATCACTCCATACAAATTGTTGATCTAGTATCATTGTATACAATAATCATGTTTTACGGTATGTAAAAGACGATTTACAAAAGAACTTTACATAACAAAACCGCCTCTAGGTTTCCCATTAGAGGCGGCTTCCTTATTTAGAATACACGATTTTCTTAATCGTTTCCCCGGACAGAAAATACTTTTCAGCAAGTTGATGAATAGCAATTCCACTTTTAAACGCATCCTTAATTGCTTTATTTCGTTCATCTAATTGCTTTCTTCCTCCAGATTGTGTACCCCATTTATAATGTTCCGTTTCTTGTTTTGGAATGTAAATTGTTTCACCTTGTACATACTTTTGAATTTCAATAATTAAACTTTCTGGTAAAACAGTCGCAGCTTTTACGTATTTCATTTCTGCTCGCCCCTTATTTTTTATGGTTCATTTCAATAAGGTGCAAAGCCAAATATAAAAAATGATACGAGCTCATTTGGGCGATTGTATATTACTTGTCTACCTCACGCAAAGTATCGCCATTTCCATACTTGGCTTTGCATGAGACGTTGCAGTGTCTGGCAATTGAATTATAATCGCCATATAAACACCTCCTAATATACCTTTTGCATTTTATTATATGACAAATCCTCTCACCTTGCACCTTCCATGCTTTCTTAAAGAAAAAGCGCTAGCCTTTCGTTAAAACGATAGACTAGCGCTTTAGATTAAATGATTCCTAATACATTTAGGAATACGATAATAATCGCAATTGGTGCAATATAGCGAAGTAAGAATAACCATAATACGAATAGTTTATAGCCTTTATTTTTACTTACGCCAAGCTCTTTCATTAATACATCTTTCTTCATTTTTAAAGGAACGAAGATGGAAACCAGTAATACGCCTAGTGGCATTAATACGTTACTAACCGCATAATCTGCTAAATCAAAGACAGTCTTTCCAAAAATCTTGAGATCACTTAAAATCCCGAATGATAATGCTGATGGTACACCAACAACGAAGATTAATAACCCAACTATTAAGGCCATTTTTTCGCGTTTCCCTTTACCTTTTGATGTTAATGACGCAACACTAATTTCTAACATCGAAATTGCTGATGTAATAGTAGCAAAGAAGAATAGTAATAAGAAAACGATGAAGAATAATTTTCCGAACGCCATTTTACTAAAAATAGCTGGCAATACGATAAATAATAGCCCCGGTCCTTGAGATGGTTCCATTCCAAATGCGAACACAACTGGGAAAATTGCAAGTCCTGCAAGTAATGTAATAACAAGCGTCAAAGCTACAATAGAAAATGCTGAACGCGGTAAACTTTCTTCTTTCGGTAAGTATGAGCTATACGTTACCATAACAGCTACACCGACAGATAGCGAGAAGAACGATTGCCCCATTGCATATAAAATAATTTCTGACGTTACGTTTGAGAAATCAGGTTGCAAGAAGAAGCGAACTCCTTCTCCAGCACCGTCTAATGTAAGTGCACGAACAATTAATACAAAGAATAAAACGAATAGTGCTGGCATGAAATATTTATTTACTTTTTCAACACCATTTTGTACACCTTTACTTACGATAAAAATAGTAATAAGGATAAATAATAGCTGTGATCCAACCGCTAAATACGGATTGGAAATGATTTCACCAAACGTAGCTTCGTATGCCCCATTTCCTTCCCATAGTCTACCTGTAATTGCATTCCATAAATATAATATAATCCAACCTCCTACAACACTGTAGAAAGAAAGTAATATGAAACATGTTACAATCCCCAACTTACCTAACCACGGCCATAGCGTTTTAGGCGCAATTTCTCTGTACGCATCAACGGCCTCTTTTTGTGTACTTCTTCCAATAACGAATTCGGCTAATAATAGCGGTAAACCAATTAATAATGTGAAACCAATGAAAATAAGGAAGAACGCGCCGCCTCCTCCGATGCCGGCCATATACGGGAATTTCCAAATCGCCCCAAGACCAATTGCTGAACCTGCTGCAGCTAATATGAAGCCTAATTTCGATGTCCATTGCTGTGAATTCATTTGTTTATCTCCTCTCTTTATCTTTTTTCTGTTTTACAATTCGGTATTTATATTGTTCTATCAATACTATTTTCTAATACACTCCCTTCCTTCCTAATAAAAAAACGCCCCTACGTAAACACGTAGGGACGACAAAAATATCGCGGTACCACCCTAGTTATGAAGATACACCAAAAGTAAGACCTAAATAAAAACGCCCCTACGTAAATACGTAGGGACGATAAAATATCGCGGTACCACCCTAGTTATGAAGACACAACTAAGTAAGACCTAAATAAAAAACGTCCCTACGTAAATACGTAGGGACGATATATATCGCGGTACCACCCTAGTTGTGAAAAAAATCTTCACCACTTTATTTGATAACGGTATGCACTACCGTCTTTCATTTCCTCACAATGTAAGATTTATGAAAGATGCTCCAGGACGAACTTCATGAATAATCTATATACTGATTCACACCAACCATCAGCTCTCTGAAATAGGGAGATTTTCACTACTATACCCTTTCATTGCCCAAATATTATTTTCCGAATTGATTACTATCATTTTTATCATACATTAAAAATAGTGTCAACTCATATTTTGAATTTTTATGTATTACATTCTATTTAAAAATTCAAAATATGACTTTTGTATGAATAGTATTAGAACATTTATGGTTTATACTGTATTAACTTCTCTAGCGGGTTTATAGTAGTATACGATGAATGCAAGACAGCACGAGTAGGAGGAAAGGATTTTGTCTACTTCAAAAGTTTTAAAAGGCACTGCTTTATTAAGTGGTGCAACAATGATTTCACGAATTTTAGGTTTTATATACTTCTTCCCTTTTCAATTATTAGTTGGAACGCAAGGGGTCGCTTTATACGGATATGCATACTCTTGGTACGGTATTTTATTAAGTTTTTCAACAGCTGGTATTCCTATTGCCGTCTCCAAATTTGTTGCAAAACATAATGCGCTTGGTGATTATAGTACAAGTAAAAAATTATACAACTCTAGCGTAAAATTGATGCTGTTTATGGGCTTTTTAGGATTTTTAATTTTATTTATTGGAGCACCATACATATCACAATTTATTATTCGTTCAAAAACGCCAGATCCACAATTTATCGCCGACGTAACGCTTACGATGCGAGCATTAAGTTTCGCGCTTATTATCGTACCAGCTATGAGTGTTACACGTGGTTATTTCCAAGGCTTTCAACATATGAAACCAAGTGCTGTTTCTCAAGTCGTAGAACAAATCGCACGTGTCGTTTTCATTTTAGTTGGTAGTTTTATTGTCTCAAAACTATTAGGAGGTTCAGTAGCCTCTTCTGTTGCAGTTGCTACATTTGGCGCTGTTATCGGGGCACTTGCCAGCGTCTCAATTTTAATGCTGTACTGGAAAAAATATAATGGATTAAAACCTCCTGAAGGCGAGCTAAAGTCAAGAGCATCCGATATTCCGTTAAAAAATATTTATATGGAATTACTTCGATATGCAATTCCAATTGTATTTGTCGGTATTGCGATTCCACTTTATACGCTAGTAGATCAATATACAGTCGCTGATGTCCTTAGAGCGATGGGAGAGCCTTTAGAAACCGCGAATGCAGTCTTCGCTTATATAACGAACTATGCCCAAAAGTTAATTATGATTCCAGCTTCACTTGCAACTGGATTCTCATTAACGATAATTCCAGCTATTACGAAATCTTATACAAGCGGGAAGCTAGATGAATTACAAGAACAAATTTCAAAGATATTCCAAGTATTGTTATTCTTCACTATCCCAGCCGCATTCGGTTTAGCTAGTATCGCTTACGATGCATTCCGCATGGTTTATGTAAATCCTGAAATTGCACTTGGGGGATCGCAATATTTAATTTCATTTGCACCTTCTGCTATATTAAGTGCGATTTTCACAGTTTCCGCAGCTATATTACAAGGAATTGATTATCAAAGAAAAACAATGATTGCATTCTCAGTCGGTATCCTCGTTAAGGTTTTAGTGAACACACCACTCTTACATTTATTTGGCGGACACGGTGCTGTACTCGGCACAATTCTTGGATATCTCGTTTCAAATATTATTATGTTGTACTGCATCATTAAGTTTGCGAAATTCAAAATTGGCGAAACAACAAAAACAGTATTTCTTATTACGCTTTACTCCGCAGCAATGTCTGCTGTTGTAATTGCATTAAGAGCATTTATAAGTTGGATTATTCCTGGCCAATCTTATATAGAATCACTGATCATTGTGTTTATATGCGCAGCAGCAGGAGGACTTGTTTATCTTTTATTCGTATTAACGAGCGGACTTGCTTCTCATATTCTCGGTGATCGTATTCAACGTTTACCTGTACTAGGAAAGTTAGTGAAATAAAATAATACTATAATCAGTGGGGTTCTTCCCCCTGATTATTAGCCCTCACCAATCGAACCTTAACCGGCATCACGATTCCTATCTAATCTCCATTATGATGTTATTCATCTTTCCCAAGTTAACATTTCTACATCAAAATTCATTTTCCCTATCATTACCACATGTCCATCAAGCGAATATTATTAAGTACCAAAAACATTTTTATATCTTTTGACAATAAATAGATTATGCAAATTAAGCTTCGTTCTTATTTTGGAGATTTTCTAGTACTTTAAGCACATGAAGATTTTTTCTTATCAACATAAAAATGGAGTCTCAAGATGCTACTCTTGAAACTCCACCTTCTTTCAATTACTATTAGATGTTTAAGAGTTTGATGGATACCAAGAGAATTTCGTGTCACTATCCAGCGGTTTATTCTTAGTTTCCTCTTGGATTAAGTTAAACCACTCATTTAATATTTGAGTTTTTGGCAATTGGGCGGCAGAATCATCTTCCCAGATAATATGTGAAAACCAGGCTTTTGTTTCCCATTCAAATTGTAATTCTGCAAAGGAAATTGTAGGATGTTCAGCTTCATTAAATTGCTGATTTACTGCATTTGAAACTTCTGAGGCTTGAGGTAACAACTCGTTCTGAATTCTATTTTTTATAGTCTCATTTTCTAGCTGATCCCAAAAATACAATTGCCCGTTTATTTGATAGAAAATATCAAATGAAGCCTCACCTTTTTTCAAGTTCAGTAAAACGAATGCACGTTCCACATTGTTGTCAGCCGCCTTTACAGCATTAATAATTATATTTTGTGCCATCGATACCCAATATCCAGTTGCTTCTTCTATCGGAGATTCAACATACAATTCTTCATTTAATTCATGTAGAGTTGCTTCTTGATTGTTTACTTGTTCAACTTTTTTGAAAAACCTATTAAAAAAACCCATAGCTTCCCCCTTATTACTGTTTTCTTATTTCAATTATAATAAATAGATAATAACAAATTTTCCCTGTAATTCAATTGTATCATTTTCAAATTCTTTATAAAACAAAACGATTTAACAGTATTTATTTATGTATGTAATGCGCTTCTTTAATTAGAAGTTCAACTTTGCAAAGATGGTGACAAAAGTGATTATTGGATATTTAAATATAAATTCTCAAAAGAGTGTCACCGTTAGAGTAGAATATAATCCGATTACAAAGGCATATTGGTCTCGCATTATTGAAATGAGCGAAGAGACAAAAAAGAAATTAAATAAACAATTTAACTTCATAGAAAAATAGAAAACAAACATCTCCCTTAGCCTCTTTATACAAAAAGAACCAAGGTTAGAAATGTTTGTTTTCATTTTCTATTTCACAAAATAAAAAATAGATTTTTCTTGCTCATCAATAGTTACTTCTGGAGCGTATGTATGAACTAATTGCACCACTTCTCCTATTAGCAACTCTAATTCTTGCACACTATATTCCGGATTCCCTATTAACGTGTCCGCCATACGTTCATATAAATTTTCAGGTTTAATAGTCATTCGTTCCACATTATATGGCATCCATTTAAATGCAGGATGATGCACATACATTCTATTCAGACCAAATAAGACCCCAAATATATTTCTTTGTACCTCACAAATAATATCATAAAGCATAAGCCAATCTTTCCGCTTCAAAAGTGCCTTGCGATTATGCCAACGATTACTTAACCATAGATTTTCTGAAATCATTCGTTTCGCTAGTTCGTCTGGATATGCCGATACTCTACCTTTTAATTCATTCACTTTCACTTCTCCATACAAACTCACACCATCATGAACCGATGATACAATACATTGTTTCTCATAATTTATATCATACTGCTCTACAACTTCTGAAATAACCTTTTCTACTGTCACTGTTAAAAAATTACTAATCTCTAGTTTAATTCCTTCTTTCGTCAAATATGTTTCCGACCATTCTTCTTCCTCGTAAGGATGATATGATAAAATCGTTCCACCAATATTGTTAATAGGCCCTTGACGATCCTCATCCTCTGGTGGTGATGACCATAATATATGCAATTCAATATCTGAATGTTCATCTTCTAATTTTCTCGCTACAGAGCCTGCTAAAATAATAGCTTTAACTTTCGGATTTTTCCTATAAATCTCCGACATTTCTATCGCTTTCTCTTTTAATCCCATTTCATTTCCCCCTAAAGCTAAATCATTCTCCTTTATTTACATTTATCTATTTCGATATTACATCTTATATTCCCTTTACCACTTTCACCTTTTCAAAATTAACTCAATCATATTTCTATCCAGTAACGCTGCACAATTTCATCAGAATTAGAAGAAACAACTTCATCCTCTAACACACCGCCAACCTTTTGAATTGTTTTAGCCGAACAAACATTCGCTTTATCACAAGTTATTAACACTTTCTTCAAACCTAATTTTTTCGCTTCAACTAATGAAAGTTGAAGTTGTTTAGTAGCATATCCCTTTCGACGTTCATCGGGATGAATACTATACCCAATATGACCACTTTCCAACAATAACTCTGGATTTAACCTGTGTCGAATATTCACAAAACCTATTAATTTTCCATTCTCAACACTTAAAAACTGACTAGACGGCACTCGATTAGATGGTAAGTTTTCTCCTACTTCTTGTATACTCACTTTTTCAAACCATTCATCAAATGAATCAAAATTTTGTAAAGAACAACTACCGTGTGGTTGTTCTCCTGAATTAGAAAATGCCTGCCTATACTCCATAATTTGTTCGCTATATTCATATTTCGGTTTCAATAGTTTCATCGTCCTTCACCTCTCTTAATAACCTAAAACAAACACCTTAATAGTGGCTATTGCACCATTAAGGTGTTTCTATCGTTTTTATTCAAATAATCCCATACTCAAATAACGTTCACCTGTATCTGGTGCAATACATAAAACTTTTTTGCCAGTGCCTAAACGTTTCGCTATCATTATCGCAGCGTAAACAGAAGCTCCTGAAGATGGTCCTACTAATAAACCTTCTTGTCTTGCTAAGTTTCTCATAGTAGTTAATGCCTCTTCATCTGCAATTTGAATAATTTCGTTATACACTTCTGTATTTAAGTTTTTTGGAATAAAACCAGGACTTGTTCCTACTAGTTTATGAGGGCCTGGAACACCACCAGATAAAACTGGTGATCCTTTCGGTTCTACTACTGCAATATATAAGTTGGGTAGTTTCCCTTTTAACGTTTCACCTGTCCCCGTAATTGTTCCACCCGTTCCTGCCGTTGCTACAAATGCATCAAGCTCTCCATCCATTTGTTCATAAATTTCAAGTGCAGTCGTATAACGATGAATATTCGGATTTGCTGGGTTTTCAAATTGCTGTGGAATGAAACTATTCAGTATTTGTTTTTGTAACTCTACCGCCTTCGCAATTGCTCCTGGCATTCTTTGTTCAGCTGGTGTTAAAACTACTTCTGCTCCGTATGCTTTCAATAAATTAATACGCTCTTTTGACATATTATCTGGCATAATTAAAATAGCTTTATATCCTTTAGCAGCTGCATTCATCGCTAAACCAATTCCTGTATTTCCACTTGTCGGTTCAATAATTGTATCACCAGGTTTTATAAGTCCATTTTCCTCAGCAGCATGAAGTAAATTATAAGCAGCACGGTCTTTCACACTCCGCGACGGATTAAACATTTCCAGTTTTACATACACATCCGCTGCGTCTTCTGGAATAAATTTAGATAATCGGACGACAGGTGTATCTCCTATTAATTCTGTAATGTTTTCACATAATTTCATAGCGCATCCCCTATTCTATCGTTTTCTTATCATTTGGCAGTAACCATGAAGTCAGTCCAATTAATGGTAAACAGCTACATAATAGCATAATAAACTGAAGACTATACATATCAGCCAATTTCCCAAGAACTACAGCACCTAATGCTCCAAGACCAAACGCAAGGCCTACAATTAATCCTGATACCATCCCTACTTTTCCAGGAACAAGCTCTTGCGCATAGACAACAATTACACTAAAACTACTTGAACTAATAAAACCGATACATAAAAATAACGGTACAACCCACACGAGCGAAACGTGAGGTAATAAAAGTGCAAGCGGCGCTGAACCGAGCATTGAAAATACAATTATCTTTTTCTTACCGAATCGATCTGCTAACGGACCACCGAAGAAAGTCCCTAACACCCCTGCAATCATAAAAGCAAAGACGAAATACTGTGCATTTTTTATAGATAAACCGTAATGCTCTATTAAATAAAATTGATAGAAATTCCCGATACCAGCACCGTACCAAGAACGTACGAATGTTAGAAAAACAAGAAGCAAAATAACAAATTTAATGTGCGTACTTACAATCGCATTTTCAGCCTCAAGCGCAGCTCGTTTCTTTCTTCTTACAGCACCATTCATTAATTCATTTTTATACCAATTTGAAACGAAGATTAACAATACAATCCCTACCGCTGCGAAAGCAGTAAAACCAAGAGAACCAATTTGACCGAGCGGAACGAAAATGAGCGCTGTAAAAATAGGTGCTAGAGAGTTCCCTGTATTTCCTCCCACTTGATAAATCGCTTGTGCTAAACCTCGTTTTGCACCTGCTGCCATATAAGCAACTCGGGCACCTTCTGGATGAAAGACTGCAGAACCTAATCCAATAAATAAAACAGAAATAATAACAATAATAAAATTCGGTGCAAATGCGAGTCCAATCATCCCAAGCATACTCGAAAACATACCGAGCGGTAATAAGAATGGTGACGGCTTCTTATCCGAATACATACCAAAAACCGGCTGCATAATCGATGACGTCATATTTAATGCAAACGCAATCCATCCTACTTGCATATAGGATAAATTCATCGTTTTTTCCAAAATAGGAAACAACGCCGGCACAACCGCTTGCATCGAATCATTTAAAAAATGTCCGAAACTAATTGCAAATAGTATACGGTATATTGTCGGTGTTTCTACTGCATTTTTTTGTGAAACTGCCTGCATATATGAATCTCTCCTTCCTGTACAAAATATATATTTATTACAGTAAGTTTGAGACTCCCACGACTAAAGTCGCAAGCCCGAATCCTTACGGAATTACGGGCGGGATTCTTGAATGACTAAGCGTTCGCAGTCCATTTCTGTTTTGAACAGCCTTCAAGATGAGGGCATCCCATTGCCCCTCCTAAACCAGACCATATAGGTGCTTAGGCTGATTGACTGTTACCATCAATCACAGTTGCATAGCGAATATTCATCGCCCCAACGATATCACGGTGTGTCTCAAACCCACATGGACACTTGTACTTTCTGTCTTGTGCCCTGTTCTTTTCAGCACATTTCGGACAGCTTTGACTTGTATAAGCTGGATTCACATATTCAACCTGAATATTAGCTAATATCGCTTTATATTCAATAAATTTTGACAAACGATAGAATGACCAAGTGTGTAGGTTTTTTTCGTTTTTACGGCTTGTTCTTGCCGTCTGTCTTATATTCGTTAATTGTTCTAATCGAATGACAGAAATATGATTTGCAATCGCAAAATCAATAATTTCACGACTTATTTTGTGGTCTTTATCTTGCATCCATCTTTGTTCTTTATCATCCAATCGCCGAATCGCATTCACTTTTTTGGCTTTTCCTAATTTCTTACGAATACAACAAAACTTACGCTTCTTACATTTGTTTTGTCTACCATTTCCAAAGAAACGAACCTTATCATCATCTGTGATTGCTACAGCGGGGACCTTGAGACCTAAGTCTACTCCTAAAATTTTCGTTCCCGCCCTTTCATTTGTAGGAAGCGTGACAGCTATTTGGGCCATCCACTTATTCGATTTCTTTATGATACGAAGTGTACCTAACTTATGTTTTAACAAATCTAAATTGCGATTATTTTTATCTGTTAATAAAGCTCGAACCTTTAAACGAGTTGACTTTCCATTTACCATAAATGGAATGGAAATATAAGTACAGTCAAATGAATAATTTTGATTGTTCCATACACAAACAAGTCTTTTTAGAATCGGAATGATTTTATAATGGCTTTTCTTTACTTTTGTAGCAAACAAACTTTTCGCGTCTTTAATCGCTTGATTCTTCACCGCACTTGGGATATTTGCTTCAATATCTTTTGTGCTTTTTTTCGTAGTTTTCTTTGCTTTAACCATTTCCGATACAAGTGTATTTATAACTTTGATATATTCGTGACTACTTTGTTCCAATAAACGGATTTGTTCTATTGTTGGAATCAATTTCACTTTCACTGTTAGGGTCTGTGACATACGTTTCATCCCCTTGTTTTTTGATTTTCAGCATCGTTCATTTGATACATTTCTAGCAATAGAAACAAAATAAGAACGTGTCCATAAACTTTGCAACTGCATGAGACGAGGAGATTTTTCTCTCAAACACTTTGAAACGTTCTTCTATCATCATTGATTCTCGTTACAATATATCATTTATTTTCGAAAAATTACAACAAAAAGACCGGAAGAAACTACCTATACTTTGGATACTTAAAGTACCACGAACCTTGCGATTTTTAGTGGTACTCTGTATCCAACCTCACTTTCATCCCATGCCTAAAGGCGATGGGTTTTCTCGTTCGGGAAGGGCTGTAATAAATCAAGACTTTAATCAGAGTAAATTCTGAGTTTTGAAACATTTCTATTCTATACTGGTTTCATTTCTTTTTCCAGAAATACAACTTCTTATAAAATATATTTTTTCTATATGTTTTATCGGATTTATTTATAGAAATTTTCTATATTTTCTTTTATACTAAGGCAGAGATGAAGGGAAGGATGTCAACTATGAAGAAAAAAACAAAAGGAATCGTTGCACTCTCAATCACATTATCTATGTTTTTGACAGCATGTGGTCAAAAACATGAGGCAACAACTACTGAAAAAAAGAAAAAAGAATCGTCACAACAAGTATTAAACATTGTAGAATCTGGGGAAATTTCTACACTCGATTCATCTATCGCAACCGATGGGCTTTCTTACGCTGCTTTAAACAACGTAATGGAAGGATTATATATGCCTGGACCTGATAACAAACCTGTTCCTGCGGCTGCTGAATCATACAAACTAAGTGAAGACGGAAAAACATACACATTTAAATTACACGATTCAAAATGGTCAAATGGTGATCCAGTCACCGCTCATGATTTTGAATACGCATGGAAGCGCGCCGTAAATCCGGAAACTGCTTCTGAATATGCACACATCATGTTCGATATTAAAAACGCTGAAAAAATAAATAAAAAAGAATTGCCAATCGATTCATTCGGTGTAAAAGCAATTGACGATAACACGTTAGAAGTACAGTTAGAGCACCCTGTTCCATACTTTTTAGGTTTAATGGGATTTGCAACATTTTATCCTCAAAACAAAAAAGTAGTAGAAGCTCAAGGGAAAAATTACGGACTTGAAGCTGCAAATGTAGTTTATAACGGGCCGTTCCAATTAAGTGAATGGAAACATGATACGAGTTACAAAATGACGAAGAATCCAAATTACTGGGATAATAAAAATGTGAAATTGAATGAAATTAATGTAAATATAGTGAAAGATACTTCAACAGCTGTTAATTTATTCGAAAGTAAACAAGTAGACCGTATCACGATTAATTCAGAGTTTGTCGACAAATACCAAAAGGATCCTAGCTTAAAGAAAATGGAACGCCCTTCCATGACATTTTTCCGTTTTAGTCAGAAGAATCCTTTACTAGCAAATAAAAATGCCCGAAAAGCTATCTCTCTTGCCTTTGATAAACAAGGAATCGCAACAACGATTTTAAATAACGGTTCAATACCTGCGAATGCCTTCGTTCCAAAAGGATTCGTAAAAGGTCCTGACAATAAAGATTTTCGTAGTACAAGTAATGTAAAAGTAGAAACAAATGTAAAAGAAGCAAAAAAACTATGGGAAACTGCGAAAAAAGAAACAAATTTACAAAATGCTTCTCTTTCAATCATAACAACGGATGAGTCTAACGATAAAAAAATTAGCGAATTTTTAAAGGGTGAACTCGAGAAAAATTTACCGGGATTAAAAATTACGTTACAACCACTTCCAGTAAAAGCATTTTTAGATCGCGAAGGAAATGGTGACTTTGAAATTTCACTTTCTACATGGGGACCAGATTATCCTGATCCTACAACATTTTTAAATATGTTCGTCACAGATGGACCTTTTAATAAAATGAGCTATTCAAACAAACAGTACGACGAATTAATTGAAAAAACGAGCTCTACTTTAGTAACTGATTTACCAGCACGCTGGAAAGCGTTCCAAGATGCTGAGAAAATTTTAATTGAAGACGATGCAGCCATTGCCCCAATTTTCCAATCAGGACTTGTATATTTAGAACGACCAACCGTACAAGGTGTTGTTATTCGTCCATTTGCTGGAATCTACTCTTATAAATGGGCTTATATTGAAGAATAAGAAAAAGGCGATCCTAAAACATATTAGGATCGCCTTTTTCTATTAAATAGCAAAGCGCTTATACTTCTCATAATCACTCGTCTTACATTCTAGTGCAATTTTCGTACCTTCGTTTTCATAACTCGTAGATAAAACGTGCGCATGATTATTGAAATACGAAACTACCTGTCCTTGATCATACGGAATTAACATTTCACACTTTGTATACTCTTTATAAATGTGTGAGCGAATCATTTCTACAAGCTCTTCAATTCCAACATGTTTCTTCGCTGATAAATAAACGCGATCTTCTTGTACTTTTGGAATTTCAACATCTACCATATCTGATTTGTTATATGCATAAATCGTCGGGATATTTTCCACGCCAATTTTCTGTAACGTTTCATTTGTAATATCAATTAATTGTTCATAATTTGGATTTGCGTAATCTACAACGTGAATGAGTAAATCTGCTTCGGCCACTTCTTCTAATGTTGAACGGAATGCTCTCACAAGATGATGTGGTAATTTACTAACAAATCCAACTGTATCCGTTAATAAAAATGATTTATTATCTGGCAAATCAATATTTCGTACAGATGTTTCTAACGTCGCAAATAACATATCTTTTTCAAATACTTGTTTTTCTTCCGTGCCATTATATATTTCAAGCATTGCATTCATCGTCGTTGACTTTCCTGCGTTCGTATAGCCTACTAATGCTACAACTGGTATTTCATTTTTCTTACGTTGCTTTCGCTGTGTTTGACGCTGGGCAACAAGTGCTTCTAAATCTTTATTTAAAACTGAAATTTGCTCTTCGATTTTACGACGATCTAACTCTAATTTCTTCTCACCGACACCTTTATTTTTCGTTCCAACACCACCACTCTGTCTTCCTAAAGATTCACGAAGACCGATTAAACGAGGCATCATATACTGAAGATGCGCTACTTCTACTTGCAACTGCGCTTCTTTCGTTTTCGCGCGTTGCGCAAAAATATCTAAAATTAAGATGGTACGATCAATAACCTTACAATCTAAATCTTCCTCTAAATTTCGAATTTGTGATGGAGATAATTCATCATTAAAGATGACCATATTCGCGTCTATTTCTTTTACGTAGGCCGCTACTTCTTCAATCTTTCCTTTTCCAATATAATGCGATGGATTTACTCGTTGTAAATTTTGCGTCACTTGCCCGATTACCTCTACATCACAAGCTTCCGCAAGATTTGCTAGCTCTTCCATCGAATATGCAAAATCACTTTCATTTCCTAAGTTTACACCAACTAAAATTGCTCTTTGTAATAATTCTTCCATATATTTATTCCTCCATTTCGATTACGCAAAATAAAAAACACAGGTCACTGCCTGTGTTTTCGTAAACGGATAAGGGTTCACCAAAGAAATAGAAGAAAGCAATGCTTTCATCCTATTTCATAGTCAATAAGTCCCAAGATAATATACGTATTCACAACAAGTGTTCACCTATACTATCCCATTCTATTTATAAAGGCAAAACAAAAAGAGGGCGTATTCGTCCCTCCCTCTTTTTCACATATAAGCTTAATAAAAGGGTTCCTTTAAAATAGGCAGACCAATCCCGTTCACTCTGTACACAGACAGAGCCTTTGAGCGCTATTCAATTATCGGCACAAAGTATTGAGACGTAATCTGATTAAGATCAAAGGAAGCCCCTCCGTTCATTTTAAGTTACATAAAGTGTAGCATAAGTATTTCGCTTTCACAAGATTAAACCACCTATAGAATCAGAAAGAAAATCTTTGTATTTTTACTTTAATCGTCATTTTTTGCGAGTTCTTCTAACAATAAAAATAACAAAAGCAATTATCAATAACAGGATAGCAACTTAAACCGTTAGCCATATCCCCTTTCAAATTCACCTTCTTCGATGGAACAGACTCTTTTGCAATATGACTTAAAGCATTTTTCTCCATCTCTGCCTCATCTAATCTCTTCGTTCCACTGCAACTATGTGTGTATAATTGTTTCTCTTCCCCTCTTTGAGAAGAAAACACTAAGTACTCTTCCCCCTCTAAAAAGTGAAAGACACAATCACCACCATTTGTATATATAATAATTTGCGAAGAACTTGTTCCTTTCCAAATTTTCTTCACTTCAAATAATACTTCAGTTCCAACTCCATCTTTCCTTCCAACTTCAATTACTTTCCCCTCAAACACTACATCATTTTTTTGAAACGCTTCTTCTGCTGATATGTTAATACAATCACAAGCATAAGATTTCTCTGGAAAAATAATAAGAATAAAGCTACAAATAATGACAACAGGCAACATGTGCAAAATTCTTTTCAATGGGCTCAACTCCCTTCATTATCAATTTTAGAAGTTTCCCGTATATTATTTTTACGTCACTCGCCAAATTCCTCCATAGTAAATTAAACATTATCGTTTCAATACAATAAAAGTCATTATTGACATTTTTATAACCTGATATTAGTATCAGATTATAAAAACGAATTAGGAGATGTTCCTATGAATTCTAAATCTCGCATTACCGCAATTGGCACTTATGTTCCAAATCAAATTTTGTCTAATTACGATTTAGAAAAGATAGTCCATACGAATGATGAATGGATTGTGCAAAGAACAGGAATGAAGGAAAGAAGAATCGCTGGAGAAGAAGAATACTCCTCTCACTTAGCCATTAAAGCAATCGAAAACTTATGTACAACGTATAAGAAAAGCTTAGAAGATATTGACTGCATTATCGTCGCTACAACAACTGCTGACTATGTCTTTCCTAGCGTCGCTTGTCAAATACAACAATACTTCAATATCCCCCATACTCTAGCTTTTGATTTAAACGCTACTTGTGCTGGTTTCACATACGGACTACATGTCGGTAACAGCTTAATAACTGCTGGTGCCCACAATAAAGTACTAGTCGTAGCGACTGAAACATTATCTAAAGTAACAGACTACACAGATAGAACGACCTGTATTTTGTTCGGTGATGGTGCTGGAGCTATTTTATTAGAAAAAGACGAAAACAAACCAAGTTTTATCGCTGCTCACATGGGAACAAACGGTGAAGGCGGTATTCATCTATACAGAACAAATTTATCTACTACTATGAATAGCACGCCACTACAAACAAATGAAAAGATCGTTCAAAATGGAAGAGAAGTATATAAATGGGCCGTACGAACTGTACCACACGGCATAAAAGAACTATTACATACTGCAAATTTGCAAATAGATGATATAGATTGGTTCATACCACATAGCGCTAACCTAAGAATGATTGAATCCATTTGCGAAAAATCAAAAATATCTATTCAAAAAACATTAACGAGTGTGGAATATATGGGGAATACATCTTCCGTCTCCATTCCACTCGCCTTAGATTTAGCTAGAAAAGAAGGGAAATTAAATAATGGAGATACACTTTTACTGTACGGATTTGGCGGTGGACTTACGCATTTAGGGCTTATTGTAGCGTGGGATTTAAGTTAAATGTATTAAAAGAGGTTCTAGGGAGTAACTAGAACCTTTTTTTAATTTCATGAAATTTATTCACCTTTCCGAGGCCATATCACAACAGGAATAAGTAATAAGGCTACAGCCCCTCCAGCTAACGATAATGCCGCATAACTTGAATTAGCTACTATCATACCTGACATCGCTCCACCAGAAGCTCCTGCCAACGCAATAAAAACATCTATCTTCCCTTGTGTTTTTGCACGTGTAGAAGGCTCTGTTGAATCAACGATTTGAGCAGTACCACTTATTAATCCAAGGTTCCATCCTAATCCAAGTAGAGAAAGTGCTACAACTAATAATATTAAAGAGTCGTTTGGTGCCATCGCAGCTAGTACACCGGCAGCTAGTAATATAACTCCACCAGCTATACTCATCGCTGTTCTGCCAACTTTATCAATAAGAACTCCTGTAACAAGAGATGGTAGGTACATTGCCCCTACATGGAATCCAATGACAAGCCCTACTTCACTTAGTCCATGACCATGGTGTCCCATATGTACTGGGGTCATAGTCATAATCGCAACCATAACTACTTGAGTAAGTATCATAACAATTGCTCCAACGGTAATGCCCCGTTTATTTTCTACCATTTCATTTGTTACCGCATGCCCTTTATATGTATGTTCTTGTTTATATTTTTCTATTATGTTAGCAATAATTAATGGATCTGGACGAAGCATAACGAAAAGTACGAGACCCGCAAGCATGAAAGCTGCTGCTGATAAGATGAACGGACCTGCAAGTTCAGGAATTCCAATCGAATGAGCAAAACTCCCCATTACACCTACTAAATTCGGGCCTGCAACCGCACCGAAAGTTGTCATAACCATCGTAATACTAACAGCAGTTGCTCGTTGCTTCTTATCTGCTAAATCTGTACCAGCATAACGAGCTTGTAGATTTGTAGCTGTACCCGCACCATAAATGAGTAAAGAAGCAAGTAAGAGAATAATACTATTAGTTACAGCTGCCATTACAACTCCAATAGCACCAAGTCCACCTACCATAAAACCTGTTGCAAGCCCTACTCGGCGTCCATATCGTTGCGAAAGCTTTCCTACTATGAAAGCCGCTACCGCAGATCCCAACGTAAACATAGCAGCCGGTAATCCTGCATATGCATCTGTTCCAAGCATCTGCTGTGCAAGAAGTGCACCTACTGTAATTCCAGCAGCTAACCCCGCCCCGCCAAACATTTGTGAAATGCTTACGATTATTAACGTTCGTTTATATAATTTTTGTTGCTCTTCTGTTGTATACATACGATTACTTATTAAAGCATCTGCTGTATCTATCATTTCCTCAACCTCCCTATGAAACTAATATCTCTTGTTAATGTACTATAAAACAACAAAATCCCAAAATTTAAAACATTTAAATTTATCCATATTTCGTCACTCCTACATTTTAAATAATGCTTTTTTAAGTTTGCCATTTCTCTCCTATTAGTAAAGCCAAATAATGCTAAGTTTCTTTCGTGAAGAAACTTAGCATTAAAATACAGTATGAGACTACATGATATATGATTTTATACAGATACTGCAGAAAAATCATTGTTTCTAAACGATAATTAAAGTGCGATTTATTATAAATACCATTCCAAGAATAATAGCTAAGGTTGTTTGATCAACAACATATAGCGCAACTGAGGTAACTCCAAACAATATGATTTCCAATATAAACCTATATGGTTCTGGCAATTTTAATAATGCTTTAGGTGCAATGAAAATCCCCCATATTATCGCAAAAAGTAGCGGTGAACCAATACAAAAAATAAATTTTACATATACACTTTCCCAAAATTGAAAGCCCCAATAACATAGTGATACAAGAGCACATAATTCTAGAAAAAATCGAATCGCTAAATTTATAGGTTTTATAAACATTTAAAGAACACTCCTTTGGAAAATATGTTTAAAATCCTATGAAAATAATATTATGCATCCTTTATTTGAACTTGATACGTGCCCATTCATTACATGTAAAAAAACAATTATACAACTTATTAATTCTATTCAGTTTATCTTTCTAAAATTCGAAAACGTGATTTTGACGGATAATGAATGCAGGCAAATACTTAATGACAGTGATACATATGCCAATAGGAACAAAATAAAGAACCCCACAGTTTACGTTTCGCCCATTACCGAGGAGTTCCAAAAATAATTCTATACTATTTTTTTGACTGCTAACGTCCCATAATTAAAATACAATTCATATTTAGCCTATTTCCCTTACAATTCCTCTACTACCCTTTCCCCTTTTCTCTTACTGAAAGCTTTTCCTTCCCAAAATAACAAACTTACTAAAGCACAAACTAAAATAATTGGCACACTCGCTTTATATAAATCAGTAAAACTCATAGCCATCTGATTCTGAGCATAATGATTCACATCATTTGAAAATACGACTATTTCTTTCTTTATATTCTCCTCTTGTTTTTCAACTTCTTTTGTTACTTGACTCGTAATTTCTTCTCTTTTTATATCTCTATATTCTACTGGAACTCCAATTAATATCTCATCCACTTTTTGGTGAATTAATTCGTCTTTTTTCTCTTTACTTAATCCCACCATTGTTTCATTTTGTTTCTTTTCTACATTTGTTTCTATACTTTGATTCTTTATTTTTTCTTTTGTTACTTGTAATATTTCAGCTTGCTGAGCACTATCTACATGTATATTACGCACTATTCCTTCTGCATGACGATATACATTCTCTTTATTTATTGATAAGTTGTGAGTTAAGTTAGAAACGAATATTGCTACCGCTAAGACAATACCTACTTGGCGTAACATCGATACGACACTTTGAGAAGCTGTTAATAACTCTCCTTCAAATGAAGATGCGCTTAAAACTGTAATTGGTCCCACTACTAAACCATATCCAACACCTAATATCATACATGGAATAATAATTTCGATATTTGTTGAATTTACTCCAATCATCTGTAGCCAATAATACGCTAGGCTCATAACGAGAAACCCTGACAAAATAATAGTTGCTTTTCCAAGTTTTTTCATTAATAGTGAAGCAAATGGTGAAACAAGAAATATCATCGCTGAAATAGGTGTCACCAGAAAAGCAGCTTCAATTTCCGTTCGGTGCTGTATTTTTGTCAAAAAAGTTGGAAGCAATACAGTAACGCCAATTAAAAATAAATTACTTACTACAACAACAATAGATGCACCTACAAACATCCTATCTTTAAATAGTTTTAAATTCACCATCGGATTATGAATCTTTCTTTCGACTAAAACAAATAGAACAAGAGAAATAATACTAATTATATAACAATACCAAGCAATATTACTTTGCCATCCCCACGCATTCCCTTTCACTAATACGAGAGTAAAAGAGAAAATTGCTGAACTACTTAATATAAGTCCAATCCAATCAATTTTTGAGATAATACGTTCTTCATTTTTTATTTGTAGCATAATGTAGCATAAAATAATTCCAATAATACAAATTGGAACATTGACGAAGAACACCCATCTCCATCCTAAATTTTGCGTAATAACCCCGCCTATTACTGGACCAATTGCAGCTGACAACCCCTGTGTTACTCCTAAAATGCCAAGTGCAACATGCCTCTTTGCTAAAGGCATAGCTGATACACCAATTACCATACTTGTCGGAAATAAAATTGCTGCTCCAACACTTTGTATAAAACGAGAAAAAATGAGGAAGTCACCTGTATTTGCAAAAGCACAAAGCACTGAGCCGCCACCAAATATTACTAGACCGAGAATATACATCTTTGCTTTCCCAAAAATATCAGCTATTCGCCCTAGTGGAATTGCAAGTACTGCAATCGTCATTGTATAAACATTTAATACCCAAGACATTTTTTCTAATGAAGTATTCACACTTGATTGTATAGCTGGTAAGGCTATATTCATAATCGTCGTATCAATCATACAAAGAAAAATACCTAAGCACATTAAAAAAACAATCTTAATACCTTTTGATTGCTCCATGTTCATTTACCCCTTTATTTATTGTGAACGTGTTTTTCATTCTTCTGTTTTATTGTTTTCTTTCGCTTCTAACTGCTTTAATTTTCTCTTCAATGTCTCTACTTGCGCACTATACGATGCGATACCTACATCGAGTGAAATTTCCTCGACAAAAGTAATACCTTCTCTCCACTTTTCATATTTCAAACGAAGATCCGCAATGTACGCTTCTTTCCTCTCAATTTCGTCTTCAATCCATTTTTTTATCGTCGCACCATCACTATAATTACCAAAATACATCCTCATTAAAAAATCTGAACGTAAAACATCTTTCTCTACATCAGTTTGCATGTATTGATAAAATTCTTCACGCCCTTCATCTGTAATAAAGTACATTTTCTTATTCGGTTTCCCTTCTTGCATAACAACCTCTTTTTTTATTTTCCCCTCTTTTTCCAATTGTCTTAAAGTTGGATAAATCATTCCAAAGCTTCCATCAAAAAAATGAGTAAATACATCTTCAAACACAATTTTAATATCATAACCAGACAATTCTTTTTCCATCAATAAACCTAAAACAACATCTCTTCCCTTCAAAATAAGCCCCCCACATAGTATATAATCAATAATCATATTAACATTGTTAATATGATTATTGATTATATACCTTATTCTGTAAATTGTAAAATGTTTCTAACTAAAAAAGCTGTCCTGTAATTTTGTTTTACCAAATTACAAGACAGCTTCCCTTCATATTTCCTATACAAACCTTTTTACTATTTAACCCCTGCATCTTGCATAGACTCATTTTTCTCTTTCTTACCTTCTTTTATTTCATAATAATAAGAAGGTAATTCTATATTATGTTCTAAGAAATAATCCTCAATTAATGAAATAAGTTCTTTCAATGTTTTCAAACGAGCGTATAATTTATCATTACTCGCAATAATATTCCATTTAGCATTCGGCTTATTTGTTTCTTCAAACATGTCTTCCATTGCTTCGACATACTCATCCCATTTTTCACGATTTCGCCAGTCTTCATCTGTAATTTTCCATCTTTTAAGAGGATTGTTCTCTCTTTCTTTAAATCGTTTCAACTGTTCGTCTTTACTAATGTGATAGAAAAACTTTCCTATTATGTAATGATCATCTGTTAATAGCTTCTCGAAATCATTAATTTCACCATATGCCCTCGTCCACTCTTCTTTTGTGGCGAACCCTTCAACACGTTCAACTAATACACGACCATACCATGAACGGTCGAATATAGTAATTTGCCCATATTGAGGAATTTTCCGCCAGAAACGTTGCAAATAATGATACCGTTTTTCATGAGGAGCAGGCGCCCCAATTGGATTTACTTGAAATCCACGCGGATCAAGATGTTCAGTTACTCGCTTAATCGCTCCGCCTTTACCTGCTGCATCCCAGCCTTCCATAACAAGCATAACAGCTATTTTCTCTTCTTTTAAAATTTGCTGTAGTGCCAATAAGCGCATTTGATATTTTTCGAGTTTCTTATTGTACTTAGATTTGGAGTCCACCCTTTTCGTTAAATCTACTTTAGCAAGATGCTCTTTTTCCATAAAATAAATCCCCCTTATTATATGACAATGTTATTTTAACATATTTATTGGGAATTTTTTCATATTCTTATTCCTTTTGACTAACGCTCGTACCTCTCCACCTGCATCTATCCTTTGGAAGTTAGACTCTTCTTTATATTAATAAATTAATCCCACTGATATGCTTTTTAGCATCCTTTAGCAAGCATTTATTATTAATCACAAAAACCAAACAAGGAAACTATGCCGAAAAACCTCTACCGCATACCATGGATTGAGTTCCAATAAAACACCAGCAATAAATATATACAAAAATAACAGTTGTAGAAAAATACCGCTTCCCATACTTGCTAGTTCCTTCAATATACCCTCCCTCTAAATAGCATGGTATATTATCTCAAAAAGAGAAGATAATAACAAATAAATCCATTAAAGAATGGGAGCTCTCAAAACATGAAACGAAAAATAGTAACTCTCTTTACGCTTATATGTTTAGCACTCCCGATGCAAGCTAGTGCCTACACATTTCAGTCGCTACCAATTGCATCAAAGTCTAAACAATGGTATATCGAAATTGACAAATCTCATAACTCAAACAAGCAAGCGGTACAACCAAAACAAGGTGTATATGATACGTATAGTTTACTCGTAAAAAACATCGGTAATGATGTATCGAATGTATCTGTGGAAATACTTGATAACACTCCTACATCTAAAGCTACCTTTAAACCTACTACATCAAATTCGAACGTTTCAAAAAGTCATACGAGCTTTGACTACATGGTATTCCCATTAGACTTTAATAGCCATAATTTTAAAGTCGTTATTACTTGGGAAGAAACGACTTTCTCTTACAACGGTCATCCGGTAAATGAGAGTAAAAAAATGAAACAAACATTTGTATTTAATGAAGACTAAGTCCTAATTAGATTAGGGCTTAGTCTTTATTTACAAAGCCAGATTGAATCGCTTCAGTCAATTCTTTTGCAATATCCATTTTCGTAGCATCCACACAAATTTTTTAGCCCAAATATGTACGGAAGGATCTTCATTAGACAAATGCTTAATTAAGATGAATCGATTATATGCCATATCCCCTTTTAGCCTACATAATCAATCGAACCGCCGAATACTTGGTACAGACAATGCCATTACAATTGTTATGATTACTAAAATGGCTAGCGTTATAATTGTTATCTTGCCGCCTATTACAGTAGCTAACCATCCTACAACCACATATCCTAATGGTAATAAAGCGAAAGAACCTAACATATCAAGGCTTGCTACTCTACCAAATGCTTCTTCTGGTACAAGCTCTTGCAAACTCGTTTCCCAAATAAGTCCAAATATCATCATACCAAACCCTTCAATTGCCATTAAAGCTATTAAGGCAGGTGCCCAAGTAATGAAAGGCATAATTAAAAGTGCCAATCCGCTTATTAAAACACCGCCATAAGCAAGTAGTCCTCTCTTATGCCACTGCTGCTTCCCACCAAAAATTAGTGCTGCAATTACAGCTCCAGCACCAGAAGAAGCCATACCCAAGCCATACACGTAAGCTTCAAAATGATGATGAACATTAAACAACCATGGAATTAATACAACTATAATTCCTGCATAACAAATATTAACGAATGAAAAAACTAAAATTGTAATCCATAACCATGGATGACTTTTTAGAACGAGGAAACCTTCCATAAAATCCTTTTTATAATTCACTTTATTTTTTTCTAGTTTCTGTACTTTATTAAACTTTATTTCTTTTAAAAATAATAAACATAAAAATGATAGCAAGTACGTTACTGCATCCAATCCAAACCCTATTCCAGCAGATGTAACTGAAACGATTAATCCTCCAAGAGCTGGTCCGATTAGTCGTATACCTTGATTACTCATTTGCGTTAATGCGTTAGCTGCATTTCGAATTTCCGGTACAAATACTTTCGCTCTTACAGCTGAATACGCCGGTTGAAATATACCTTCCATAAGTCCATATAATGCAACGAGTACATATAATAGCGTAATCGTTAACAAATCCATAAATATAAGTGTTGCAAGTAATAGCATTAATATACAGCGGATTATATCTGTAAATAACATTAATTTCACCCGGTCAATCCGATCCACGACTAATCCAGCAAACGGTAACGCAAGAATATTAGGAAGCATGTACATTGCCATAGTCATTCCCATTACAACTGTTGAACCAGTTAATGAATAAACAACGACAGGAAGAATCACCATCGTTATTGAACTACCCAAGGTCGAGAGTAATTGTCCGATCCATAAAAACTTAAAGTATGGTGATACTTTAGCTGGTAATAATAATTTTCCAACATAACCTAACTTTTTCTCTGTTTGTATTTCTCCTTGCATATCCCTCTCCTCTTTTCAAAAGACCTTAATCTCTAAAATTAAATACTGAAAATTCGTTCTTCATTGATTTTAATTATATCTGAAACTATTTACTTCTTGGTAAAAATATCAAAAACATAAAGGAAAACATCATAATGATTCTATCACTCTTACATAATATGAAATATCACGTGATGAATATAAATAAAAAAGGTGTTTTCATATATGAAAACACCTTTCCACTTTATAATTTTAAATTCTTCTTCAATGTCCAATATTTTTCCGGAGCATTTTCAAGTGAGAATTCTACCCAGCCATTTGGATCTTCACGATATACATTTACTTTTGTACCATTTTCTAATTTTCCAACTTCATTTTGTGTAACATTTGGTACACTCTTAATTGGGTTGTTAAACGGGAATGGAACTTGATAGTAAGATCCTACCGATTGAACAGTAGCTGTTGCATCTTTTGCATAATCTTTATATGGAATTGCTTCACTTAATACCTCTACATTTAATGTATTAGGGTTTTTCGGTAGGCGTTTTACATTTTGATAATCTGCCTTATTAAAAGGTTTAATACGCTCCATAATATTAGCGATTTTGCCAGCCCATTCTTTATCAGTTGAGTACATAACGTTCATTGCAGGTAATGTGTAACCATTAAAATACCTAGCACCTTGTTCTAAATAGTTCTTTCTTACATAATCAGCATTGTATGAAATACTTAATCCGTAAGACGGTAAATATTTTGCATGTGCGAATGGATCCCAATCATACGCTCGTAGTCCAAATAAATTATGTTTACGATATGCAATTTCTGATTTCCCGTATCCAGATTCTAAGATTGCATGTGCTGCTAAATATAAAGCGTTCACGCCATATTCATTTTGCGCTTTAATAAAATCTTGTCCAGTTCCAACAAGTGGACTGTCTGAATGATACTTTCCAATGAAATTATCAATCTCTTGTGCCTTTACGTTAGATGGTAATGTTACATCTAGATTAATATATGATGGTTGTTCAACCGGAATATCGTTTTTCACTTGCATTGCTTTATATAAAAGTTGTGCATAACTTTCACGCGTTAATACACCTGATGGATCAAATCCGCCAAAATTATTCCCTGCTGCTACACCATTAGATTGCAAAGCACTAATTGCATCTTTCGCCCAAGGAGTTGTATCTACATCATTAAATGTGTGTGGTGCTTTCACTTCTAATTTAAATGCTTTTTGCAAAATAACAGCCATTTCAGCACGAGTTAGAGAATCTTTCGGTCTAAACGTCCCTTTGCCATCACCTACAAAAATCCCCATATCCGTTAAAGTCAAAATTTCTTTTTGGAACATTGTTGTTCCTGCACTAATATCAGAGTATGGATTTTTATACTCGCTTTTCGCTTCTGGTTTTAATGCACGATACATTAATGCTGCCACTTGTTCACGAGTTACAACATCACCAAATCCAAACTTACCATTATCATACCCTGCAATAATATCTTTTGACGTTAAATTTGTAATTGCTTCATATGACCAATGCCCTTTCGGAACATCAGGAAATTCTTTTTCAGCTGCAAATGCAGCTGCTGGAGCCATCACTACTTGAAGTGCGACTGTCGCTGCTAAAACATTAGTAATAACTTTTTTCATAATTTTTTAACACGTTATGTATATGCTTGTCCCGTGTTAACTTGCCTCCCTTTATAATAAAATTTTCCCTATCAAACTAACAAACTCTTAATTAGTCAACAGTAAAAGTATACGTGATAAAAATAAACTAATCTACCATTATTTTATTTATAATCAGCATAATACGATATATCTTTTTATTCCGATACAAAATTACATAAATTTATATAAAAAGCCCATCTCTATATAGACGATGGGCTTAGCAATAGATGATTTTTATTTAGCTAAACGATACTTTGAAACATTGAAACATTGAAACCTTTCCACTCATAATAATCTAAAATACCAGCATAAATTGCCTCTGTAGCAATTTGTCTTCCTGATTCTGAAGCCAACTTCTCATAATCTGCACTATTATCTAAAAATGCTAGTTCAGTTAATACTGCGGACATCTCATTTTCTCTTATTACATAAAGGTTTTCTTTCACACTACAATCTCTTGTATCTAGAGCTTAAACTGGTCGTTTTTGTATTTTTTCTGCTAACATACGACTATCTTTTTCATGTTCAATTATTATTGTATATTTTGGAATATAAAATTATATTTAAACTATAAAAAGCTTGGACATCTCTCCAAGCTTTTCTTATTTCTTCTCTATTTTCTTAATATCATAATAAATCTCTAAAAACTCAATTCCGAATATCCACATTCTATGGTGAGCTTTTAGCATTAGATCCCCGTCATCTTTAATAATAAAAGTTTCTGCTAATGGTAAACGTAGTGTAAAGAAACGAGTATGTAAGTAAATCCCTTCATCTCCCTTACCACTATTTCTTAGCTTACTAGTAATAATTAAGCGGTTAGCATCATTGTACAATTTCAAAATACCAGTCATATTCGAATACGGTAAAGGCAATGCGATATTCATGTATGTCTCTTTCTCGTGTGTATATGTTGAATAAAGAGCTACAAAAATAGACTCTCCTGCTTCATTTTTTCTTAGCCAGGCTCTTACGTTTTCTCTTCCATCACTTTCATCTTTTACACTAACGATAGAGCCTTGCATCTTTTCCCACTTACCGCCCATCCCTAAATGAATTTGCGCTACACGCTTACTCATTTTTTCATAACAAAATGCAAATGGACGGAACCAACGTGCCCAGTTAATATTCGCTTGCAACTGATACTCTCTCGTATTCTCATAAAAATGAATAATACTTAAAGGAACCTTCATTCCATCAAATGTGTCACTATGAAAATCATTCATTTTATCAACTAGACCACTGTATTGCTTGCTATCTACTACGCTTTGATTATGTAAAAAACTCTCTCCAACTGTAGAATCCCCTCTTAATTGGCTCATTGGTTTCCCATAGTACTTATAATTCAGAGTACTCTTTTCAATCATCCAACCGAGAAAAGCCGGTAATGCAACTCCAACTCCATTTACAACTCCGTGAATCCAAACCATTTGTGCAATTGTAATCGTCATTACTTGTTTGAAATTCCCGTATGAATATACAAGTGAAAACATAATTGTTACCATAAGCGTACTAGATGAAATAGTAAGGAGAACCTTTGCACTTATTACATTGAATTTCGCTTTCCAAACGTAAATCCCATATCCATAAATGGCGCATAAATATATGAACACTGCAAAGAATTCAAATACCCTCGAATACGTAATTCCTATCGCAACTGTCATAGGAGAAACAACGATGATAAACATAATAACGTCATATAATTTACTTCTCTTTTCTCTTTTCCTTCCAAGTAAACCAGCCAATAACGGCAATAAAAATGCCGAGTAATGAAAATGTGCAGCTGTGAGTAATACTATGTCAGAGCTAAAATGCATAATTGGAAGTTTCACTACAGAAGCAAAAAACCAAAAACCACCTAAAAACAAATAAATAAACGCACTATCTATAGCTGTTTCTTCAAAAGGCCTCCATCCTCTTTCTAGCAATTTAATAACACCAAATAATGCAATAATCCCTGTATACATAAACCAAAAGAACGCAAAGATGAAATGATTTGTTATGAAAGCTAGCATCGCACTAACTGCTGCTATTGGATATAGGAACGATACAAATTTATAAAATAATACATACGATCCATTTCTTGTTTTTTTATCAATAATACAAAATGACATCGGTATGAATAACAAAATAGATAATAGTATAATTGCTTCAACAGGATTTAAATTCGACCACTCGCCTATTAGAAATATAATATAACAAGCAAGTCCAAATATTATATTCTTCATTTCATTTATTTCCTTTCCACAAATGTTCCCTTATATGAAAATAGTGAACCAATTAACGAATTTCGTACTTGTACATGAATTCGAAAACATTGTAGTGCGTCATCATATCTTTCAATAATTTTTGCCTCTCCGTATAAAAATTTTGGTAACGGAATTTTTATACCAAACATAAAAAACCATTGCTTCTTTGAAGAAATATGCATTGCCCCTGCCTCATCAATATGAAAATTCAATGTAGAAACGAGTAAATGTGGTTCACCAAAATAATCTACAATTTCTTTTCCCTCCTCATCCAACTGCATAACGGCGTTAAAATATCTTTTCTTATTTTACCTATCGATTCCCCTTCTCCAGCTATTTCAAGGCCAAAACCAATCTTTGTTTTATATAAAAACTTCTGTGGTTCTCCTTCTTTTTTCTCTAAATACGAAATTTCAGTAAAACGAGCATCCCACTCTGTATGTATGTCTGGTTGCTGCGTATATTCCCATAATTTCTCCATTGTTGTTTTCATTTCTGTCACAACATAAATAGGCTTTTTCCTTTTCATTCTTCCACCTCCTATGCACTATATTTTTAATGTACAGGCAATGAATTGATTTTGCTACATTTTTCACAAACTAGCTCAATGAAAAGAAAGAATTTTTAAAAAACACATAAAACACTTGATTCCCTGAAAAATTTAAATTATTATAAAACAAATGTTACCAACAACTTTATAATTCAAACACTCTCGCCTAAAACGTGAGATAGAGGTTGCAATACTTATGAGTATTCTAAAGGAGACACAGAGATGTCTATGAGTTTAGAAGAAAGGAAGTGTTGCCGAAATTGATAAATTTCTCTGCATTTATCGATTGGGGCTGTTTTCGAATAGAAACAGAACTGTCATATGTACAGACGTGTACATATGAAGAGCTATCTACAAAAAAGAGATATCATTTTTATGATATTCCTTTTTTGGCGGTTTTTTTATTAGCTCCGTTTTCTGTTTCCCTTTTCCTGTAACAGCACCATCCTCACTTATTTGAGATGGTGTTTTTTGTTTGTCTTTCTGGTAACTACAGGGATATTGGGATTTGTATATGTCCTAACCTATTCTTAAAAATGGACGAAAGAAGGAATTCGTAATGGAAACAATTGTTCAAAAATTTGGTGGTACTTCTGTCGGAAGTATTGAACGTATTCAACATGTAGCAAATTTAATTATTGAAGAATATGAACGAGGTCATAGCGTTGTATCTGTCGTTTCAGCAATGGGGAAAAATACAGATGAACTTGTAGCACTCGCCAATGCTATTACGGAAAGTCCAAGTAAACGTGAAATGGATATGCTTCTATCTACAGGAGAACAAGTAACCATTTCTTTATTAACAATGGCACTACAAACAAAAGGTTATAACGCAATTTCATTAACAGGATGGCAAGCTGGTATTACGACAGAATCTGTACATAGTAGTGCACGGATTACTGACATTAACACTGAGCGTATTCAGTCCTATCTTACTGAAGGCACGATTGTTATAGTCGCTGGTTTCCAAGGAATCAGTGAAGAAAATGAAATTACAACTCTTGGCCGCGGTGGTTCCGATACAACTGCTGTCGCATTAGCCGCTTCACTAAAAGCAAAAAAATGTGATATTTATACGGACGTGACAGGTGTGTACACGACTGACCCACGCGTAGTACTAGATGCTTATAAATTAGATGAAATTTCTTATGACGAAATGTTAGAGCTCGCAAACCTCGGCGCTGGCGTATTACACCCGCGCGCTGTTGAATTTGCTAAAAATCATAACGTAGTTTTAGAAGTACGCTCAAGTATGGAACAAGAAAACGGAACAATTGTAAAAGGAGAATGTAACATGGAACAACAATCAATCGTAAAAGGTATTGCATTTGAAGATAATATTACACGCGTCACAATCAAAGGATTAGAACAAGGTTCACTTTCAACTGTTTTCTCTACATTAGCAGCAGCACATATTAATGTAGATATTATTATTCAAAGCATTACAAATGAAGGAACTGTTCACCTCTCCTTCTCAATCCATTCTAATGATTTAAGAGAAACATTAGAGGTGTTAGAACAAAATCAAGAAACACTTCACTATGAATCTGTAGAATATGAAAATCATTTAGCAAAAGTATCAATTGTAGGATCTGGTATGGTATCTAACCCAGGTGTTGCTGCGAATATGTTCACTACTTTAAAAGAAGCAGGTATTCATATTAAAATGGTAAGTACATCTGAAATTAAAGTATCGGTTGTCATTGACCGAATTCACTTAGTAGATGGTGTTGAAGCGCTTCATCAATCATTTATGGCGAAAATTGAGCCTTTAGTGCAAATGGGCTAATTTAATATTTTTCAGTAAAGCTTACAAAAAATCATATTAATCTATTTCCTTCCTAATTTAAATAAAAGGCTGTTTGTATAGAGTTCAACACTCTATACAAACAGCCTTTTAACATGTTATCAATATCCGAAAATCATTATAAAATAATTGAATTATTCATTTTACCCTTTTCCCAGGAAATATAACAGACTTTTCTCACTTTTTATCATTTATACTTTTTTGCTGTTCCCCTTGAAAAAACAATCTATATTCATTCCAAATAACTCTCTTCATGTCAGAGTAAAAAGCCATCATGAATAATGCAACTCCCAATAAAACCCATTTAATTCCTTCATAATCAATGAAAGCAACCATTCGTTTACATAACAAAAAAGGGAGGGTAGCTCTATTTCCGAGCTACTCTCCCTCATGTTTATTTTAGAACAGATGAATGTTTTCTTTTTTACAAGCTTCACGTAAATCGTCAGGCCATACAGAAGATTGAACTTCACCGATGTGTGCTTTACGTAAGAAGTACATACACATTCTTGATTGGCCGATACCACCACCGATTGTTAATGGTAGTACGTCTTCTAAAATTCCTTTGTGGAAATCGTAATCTCGTTTGAAGTCTTCACCCGTTTTCGTTAACTGTTCGTCAAGTGATTTACTATCAACGCGAATTCCCATTGATGATAATTCGAATGAAGCTTGTAGTACTGGGTGCCAGAATAAAATGTCACCGTTTAACTTCCAATCGTCATAATCAGCTGCGCGTCCATCATGTCTTTCACCTGAACGAAGTACATCACCAATTCCAATAATAAAGACTGCACCGTGTTCTTTCGCAATTGCATGTTCACGATCTTTCGGTGTTAATTCTGGATATTTATCTTCTAGTTCTTGAGAAGTAACGAAAACAATTTCTTCTGGTAAATACTTTCCAAGGAACGGATACTTTTCAAACAAGTGATCTTCTAAATCTTTGAATATTCCATAAATTGTTTGTACTGTTTTTTGTAAGTAATCTACAGTACGCCATTCTTTTTGAACGATTTTTTCCCAATCCCATTGGTCAACGTAAATAGAATGCGTTGCATCAAGTTCTTCATCACGACGAATTGCGTTCATGTTTGTATATAAACCCTCACCAGCTTCATATCCGTATTCATGTAATGCGAATCTTTTCCACTTCGCTAGTGAATGAACAATTTCTAATTCTTCTCCTGAATGTAACATATCAAATTCAATTGGACGTTCTACACCGTTTAGGTGATCGTTTAAACCTGACTTTTTCGTTACGAATAATGGTGCAGATACGCGGAATAGTTCAAGGCGTTTTGCTAATTGATCCTCGAAAAATGTTTTAACTTCCTTAATTGCGATTTGAGTCTCTCTTACTGTCATTAATGATTGATACATGGTGGTTTCCTCCTAAAATGTTTGGATGTTGTGGAAAAAAGCCAACAAAAAAAGCCCTTCTTTCCCAAAAAACTGGGACGAAAGGCTTTGGTTCCGCGGTACCACCCAAATTAGCAACAGAGGTTGCTCACTTATACAGTACGGAGATTAAAAATCTCGATACTGTTCTTCTTGTAACGGCGAAGTTCCCGGCTAAGTCTACTTTCCTATAAAGGATTTCGGTTAGCGACTCCAGGAGGTTCTTCATAATAGGCTTCGTATCAGGCTCACACCGTCCCTGACTCGCTTAAACTACATCCTACTACTACTCGTCCTTTCATAGTCGTTTGTTGTCACATCTCTGAAACATTTTATTAATGATTATTCTATACAAAAAACAGAGAAAGTCAACAAAAAGTTTTAAAATATTTTTCAATTCTTTATTTTACGGCTTGATTGATTGTTTCCAATATAGCCTCTTTACTTCTTTTGTCTTGACACCCCAAAAAACGTCTCACTAACTGAAACTAACATATACACAACAATTAATGTAATCGTTCGAAATATAGAATCCGCAGTATTTCTTATTATTTTCATTTTCTTTATAATTCCTTTCAGTTTACTCGCAATTTCATGATATACTATAGCATTCAAGCAGTTTGTTTTTACTTAAAACAAACATAGTCATTTATCGAGAGTATTTTTCTAAAACATTGGCTATTATCAAATAAGATTTTTTATATAACGGAGTGATCATATGAGTAAAACGAAAGCGAAACCAAAAAAAGGTGTAGGACAAGGTACAGGAAGTAAAGGATGGAACCGTTGGCAATCTAGTGCAAAGAAAAAGAAAGCTGCAAAACCATACAAAAGTAAAGGCACAAAGAAGTAATCTAAATAGCATTTGATTTCTTTACTTTGTACAAAACAAAATATAATTATTACAACAAAAAAGCTATGCTCTCATAAATTTGAAAGCATAGCTTTTTTCATTTTAAATCATAAGTATATCCCGAATTTCTTCCTCAGTTATAGAGGATAATTTCTCTTCTCCTGGCTCAATCACTTCAGCGATTAAATTTTTCTTACTCTCTTGAAGTTCATGCATCTTTTCCTCAATTGTTCCGTGGGCTACTAACTTAATAACTTGCACCGTATTTTTTTGTCCCATTCGATACGCTCTATCTGCTGCTTGTTGTTCAACAGCTGGATTCCACCATAAATCGTATAATATGACCGTATCTGCACCAGTTAAGTTAAGACCCGTACCACCAGCTTTTAAAGAAATGAGAAATAGATCTCCTTCTCCTTCGTTAAACCGATTGCATAGCTCTACACGTTCTTGCGCTGGTGTACTTCCGTCTAAATAAAAGTATGGAATAGCTTTACGGTTTAATTCTCGCCCGATTATCGAAAGCATCTTCGTAAATTGAGAAAAGATAAGAATTCTCTTCCCTGTACTTCTGCACTCCTCCAAAATTTCTAGAAGTTGTTCAAACTTAGCTGAACTTCCTTTGTAATCATCAACAAACAATGCAGGATGATTACAAATTTGTCTTAACCTCGTTAAACCAGCTAAAATTCTAATTTTATTTTTACGTAACGTATCTTTATCTAAATGTTTTAACGTTTCTTCTCTTAACTTCGCTAAATAAGCCGCATAAAGCTTCTTCTGATCCGGTAATAGTTCTGATGATTGTAAGTGCTCAATTTTTTCTGGTAGCTCCTGTAATACATCTTCCTTTAACCTTCTTAACACGAATGGTTTTACGCGCTTCGCTATATCTTCACGTCTTAAATCACCGAACTCTTTTCTCCCCGGTAATAATTCTGGGAAGACGACGTGGAAGATGGACCATAGCTCTTCTAATGAATTCTCTACAGGTGTTCCCGTTAATCCAAAACGGTACTCCGCTTGAATCGTTTTTACTGCCTTCGCAGTTTGCGTTGTATGATTTTTAAATGCTTGTGCTTCATCAAGAAATAGCGTATGAAATGGCTGCGCATATAACCTTATATCCCTTCTCAGTAAAGGATATGACGTAATCACTACATCAAATTTCGTTATGTCTTTTAAAAGTTTTCGGCGCTCTACTTGATTTCCATCGGCAATAACAGCTCTAATATGTGGCGCGAATTTTTTCAATTCACTTAGCCAGTTATAAACAAGGGAAGACGGAGAAACAACTAATATAGGCAGTTTCTTCTCTCGAATTTCAGGCAAAACAGAATCTATAAAAGCAATGCTTTGCAACGTTTTCCCTAGTCCCATATCGTCTGCTAAAATACCTCCAAAACGATAATAAGCAAGTGTTTTCATCCACTCGAATCCATATGTTTGATACTCTCTCATTATCGTACTTAAACCACTTGGCACCATAAATTTTAACTTTTTAGGGTTTTGAATGTTCTCTACCAATTCTTGAACAGATTCATCTAAACTTAAAACATTTCCTTCTTGCAGTGAATTCATCCATTTTACACTACGAATAAGAGGGACATCTATTTCTTCACCCTTTAAAAATTCTTTTCGAATACTCGATTCTTTTATAAACTGATTAATGTCATTAAATTCTTTACTCTCCAGTGATAATAGAGAACCACTTGCTAAACGATAATATTTTCGTTTCTCCTCAAGAGCAACTAATACACCTTTAATTTCTGCCTCTGGAATACCTTTTATATCAAAACGGAATGATAACCAATCAATTCTCTCTTTCCTTCTAACTCTTATAAGAGGAGCTGTGTCTCCTTTATGAATTCGTAATTTGATTGCTGTCGTCGCATAAATATCAAGTAAACCTTTTAACGTTGGAACGACGTGATATAAGAAGTTATACTCAGCTTCTTCGTTATGCATAAAATAACCGCCTTCAGTCTTTGCAAAGGCGCTATCATTCATCATTTCTAAAATCTCGTTTTCCTTTTTCTCATCACGATTAAAAACAGACGGCTGTCCCTCTTCTTCTAACGGGTTTATAACAACATTTCCGTAATGAAATTCCAAACCCGCTAACAAACGATTTTTCACTCGATCTAAGTATAATTTCGCTTTTAGTGCGGGCGTTTCAACACGATCTGATATTATCTCATCTATTCGCACAGTTCCAAGCTTCATTAAACCTGGAACAACTTTTGCTACAAAGTGCTCCATCTTATCCGCCGGAATATACAATTGATTACTACTAGAACGCTTCATCATTTTTTGTAATTCGATAAGCCGCTTGCAATCCTCCATGTTCAACCGATACAGTTTCCCTTCGAATAGAGCATAAGCGTATGTATCCATTACTTCCACTTGTTGCAAGCCATCAATATACAGTGTAAATCCACCGTTACTCCCTTTATTAAACTCAAAATGTAAAGGAAGTAGTCCTTTTGAAATATGTAAACCATGAAAAGGTTGTCCATCTTGATTAAGTCTCACAAACTCAACTTTAGAAAGTAAAGAAAGCATATCTGACCAAGACGCTGGCGGTATTAAAATCATACTATCATCTTGTTTTGCATGTACTTCCAGCGTATCCTCATACATTTTTTCGTTATGATAAATTTTAATGAGCTGCTGAATAATCGCATCGGTTTCTTGCCTGAAACTATGTACATCCGGTGTATATGTAAATTCATTCAAACAATTATAGGGCTCTCTTTTCTCCACTTTGGAAAGAAATTCTCTAATATGATTTACGAAATACGTTTTGGCAAGCTTTAACTGAATCCCTAGAAGTGCCCCACCATTTTTCGTAACTACTGGTGTACATATAAATTCAACATGAAGTATTTCACGTGTATCAAAACGGTGTTGTTTACTTTTTGGTCTTAATGGTTTTTCTGCAAATAACTGAAACATACCGCTCGTTAATTGATCATTTCCGCTCATGTTTTCGCTACTAATGGGCAACTTTCCACCTGTTTTCTGATTATAGTTCATATATAACAATACAGCCGCAACATGTTGACAGTACGTTTGAAAAGAAGCTAATGAAGGACAACTACATTTCGCAACAACATCACCCTTTTTAGCTTTTTCTACTGTGACATGAAAATCTTCGTTCCCTTTTACCGTCGCTTCGCAAATTTCTTTATTTTCATCATAATAATTTACTATCACTTTATTTGATTTATAATAAGCTTCGCCTCTTTTATATGAGGTCTCTCCGCATACTTCTTTAATAATCGATTTGTTTAATGTAAAACTCATTGTTTTGACACTTCCTTAATTTAAAACCAGTTTCTCTTAACTAACATTTTACATGCTATGCGCAAAAATATAAAATACGGATTTAACAAAAAAAGATGCTTATTTATAAGCACCTTTTTTCACTCTATCTCCATCAACCGTTTCGCCTCAAAATACAACACTTGAATAAATTTCTTCGTATTAATACGTATATGCCCAGAAGTTGCTACTTCATCTTTCGTCATTTCTGTCATCCGTTTTCTAATTACAGTGAAATCAAAAAATTTCGGCGCATAGCTTTCAAATTTCGGATTCGAAAAGTCTGTTAGTCCAAGAGAAGCTAAATGGTTTAACGATTGATAAATCGCTCTTCGTACCCTTTGTTCAGATGCTTTTCTCTCTTTATCTATATCTGCATCTGAAGCTATATTCTCTAACTTTCTTATCGTTATATGGTGAAAGATATCTTTTAGCGCAGGAAATCCAAATTCAAATGTTTGTGCCTTTTCCTGTCCATATAAATATTCCAGCATACTAAGTAAATCTTTACTTCCATTCTCTCCCGCAATACCGAGTTCTGATAATAAATAGCGTCCTGAATCTGCTATTCTTTTCCCTTCTTGCATTGGCTCATTTCGAACTTGCGGCTGTTCCCATTTGAAAACGTTATTCAATGATTTTTGAATATCATATATAGAACGCTCTAAACGAATACGTTCCATCACTTTCTGTACAACAGATACAACTTCAATTTTATTTAGTGGTTTTGTAATATAATATTCAACACCAAGTGTATACGCCTCACCTATAAGCTGCTTCGATTCAACTTGAGAAATCATAATGATTTTCCCTGAAAAAGAAGATGCAATATGGCGAACTGTTTCAATCCCATCTCGCATTGGCATTAATAAATCAATAAATAAAATATCTACTTTTTTAAAATTTAGTTGATCTGCTTCAATAAAAGCTCCGTCTTCCGATTCTCCAATCACTTCCCCAAGATCACCATCTTCAATAATTTGTGAAAGCATAGAGCGGAAAACTTCATCATCATCTACGATATAATAAAACAACTTTATTCCCCTTCCCGCTTTAAACTGCACTCCGGTAAACAAACTACAAACTTACACCCTCTACCAGTTTCTCGGTCTTCTAATCTTACTTCTCCTCCGAGTTCTGTTACCATTTCGTTTATGTAAGAAAGTCCAATTCCTGTTGACGGTGTTCCCGTTTGATCATACTTCGAAGTAAATCCAGGTTTAAATACTAATTTCTTATATTTTTGTGCAATACCAGGTCCATCATCAATTACTTCAAAGAATATATGTTTGTCAATTTTATATAGCTTAATAATAATAACACCATTATCCTCAATTGCTTCAACTGCATTTGCAACTAAGTTATTAAAAATTGATAAGACCGTATACACATGATATTCTGCATGCTCACCTTCTATATGTTCAGAAAAACGTATATCTTTTTCTAACATTTCAGCGTACTTCTCATTTATTCTCACAATCATTTCCGCAAGCTCATGACCTTCTACATACTCAGCCACATTTTTATCTAATAACAATTTAGATAATCCTGCAAAAATCCTTTGATTATCCTTTTTTATTTCGTGTACTTCCCCCGCTATTTTCAATGCTGTTTTACTACTCGAATCATCGTTCGCTTGTAAATTACGATATAATTGATACGCTTCTTGTGTAATTAACTCCGCATTTTGTAACGTTTTTTTCAAATGAACAGATTCCACATATAAATTAGAAAGGTGCATCAACATTTTCTCATTTTCTTTTCGCACTTGTGATTCTTTTAATTTTGTTTCATACAAATTCATCATATTTAAAAAACCAAGCGCAAAGAAACTACGAAAAATAGCAATAATGATTAGTTTATTCACTTCAGAAACTGTTATCGTTGTGCCAAGCACTAACATATGATAAAACGCAAGTTCTGACATACTTGCGATAATTTCAATTGTAATCCCGAGGCAACCAATAACGATTGGCTTCTGATGAAACTTATTCACCCTACAAAGCGAAAAAAGACTTCCATAAATAAAATAATAAAAGAACACAGGGTAGCGCAAATAAAATGATTCTGTCATATGAAATGAACCTTGCATGATCCAATCAAGACATACGCGGAATAAGACTACAGATATACCGACAAGAATACCTGCAGCAGCTGCTGGTATTTTTCTTAAAAATAATAACAAAAAGAAGAAAAGCGGTGTCCCGAAGCTAACACGAAACGTATCATTAAAAGGATGAAAATTCAGTTCTCCAGCAATCGGAACAACAACCATTAAAATAATTAAAAGAGACATATCTTTCTTCCATAATTGATTCCAATTCAAAGCTGCCACTTCCTATGTATTTTTTCAAAAATGAACAAGGAAAGCCCGCTTATTATTATAAACGGGCTTTTTCTCTATATTCTAACCTTTTCTACCGCTTTTATTTGACGATACTCAGGCTTCCACATTGATTCTTTTACCGCTATCTTAATATCGTTATCACTTAAGCTTTCTCTAGCGACACCTTCTGCAACTGCAACTTTCGCGACTTCAATTGCAACCATTTCAGAAATATTACGTAACTCTTCAACTTCTGGCAAGATAGGCGCACCTGGCTTACTTGTATCTACCATACTTGCAACTGCTTCTGCTGCTGCCGCAAACATACCGTCTGTCATTACGCTTGCACGAACAACAATTGTTCCAAGACCAAGCCCTGGGAAAATAAGTGCGTTATTTGATTGTCCAATAACATACGTTACACCATTGTATGTAACCGGTTCAAACGGACTTCCTGTTGCAACTAACGCTCTTCCTTCTGTCCACTCGATTAAATCTGCTGGTTTCGCTTCAGCAAGTGGCGTTGGATTCGACATCGGTAATATGATTGGTCTTTCTACGTGAGAAGCCATTTCTTTAATAATTTCCTCTTTAAATGCACCCGCAACAGTAGATGTACCAATTAAAATTGTCGGTTTTACATGTTTCACAACTTCAGCAAGTCCGATCACATCATTTTGTTTCCACTCACTTACTTCAGCTTCTTTTCTTGCATATGGAATTTGGAAATCAAGAAGATCTTCCATATTATCTGTAACTAATCCGTTACGGTCAATACACCAGAAACGATTATGAGATTCTTCGTCTGATAATCCCGCACGAACCATTGCATCTCTTACTTGATCTGCGATACCGATTCCAGCCGTACCAGCACCAAACACAACGACACGGTGTTCACTTAACGGTACACCAGAAACTTTTACTGCCGATAATACAGCAGCAAGTGAAACTGCACCTGTACCCTGAATATCATCATTAAATGTACAAACATCATGACGATATTTATCTAAAATTTTTCGTGCATTTCGAGAACTGAAGTCTTCCCAATGTAAAAGTGCTTTCGGGAATTGTTTATTTACCGCTTGTACAAATGTATCGATAAATTCATCGTATGCTTCACCTGTTATACGAGGGTGACGATTTCCAATATAAAATGGATTGTTTAATAGTTCCTCACGATTTGTACCTACATCTAAAATTACCGGTAATACACGGCTAGGATCGATTCCAACTGCGGCCGTATATACAGCTAATTTCCCGATCGCGATGTTAATTCCACCAACACCCCAGTCACCAATTCCTAATATACCTTCTCCATCTGTTACAACGACTAAATCAATGTTTTCAGCTGTTGCACCGATATTTGCAAATGCTTCTTCAATACCTGATGGATCGTTAATTGATAAATAAACCCCACGTGGTTTACGGTATTCATGACTATATCTTTGAATTGCTACACCTACAGTTGGTGTATATACAACCGGTAACATTTCACGTAAATGATCTGTTAATATACGATAAAATAATACTTCATTTCGATCATGTAACGCTGTTAAGTATACATTCTTTAATAAATCATCCGGCTGAGAACAAAATTGTTCGTATGCTCGGCGTGCTTGTTCTTCTAACGTTAAAACCGCTGGCGGTAATAACCCTTTTAAGCCTAACTCTTCTCTTTCTTCTTGTGTGAAAGCTACCCCTTTATTTAAAAGTGGTGTTGCTAATACTTCTACTCCTCTTAATGTTGTTTCTAATGAACCATTAGAAGCCACTGTAAACTTACTCATAACATCCCTACCTCTATTCATATATAGCATTTCTATATTGTAAACAAAAAAGAGGGGATTGTCCCCCTCTTCTTTTAATTTTTCTTTAAAAGAGTTGCTCCTGCAATCCCTGGATGTGTCATTTCGAATGGATCTAGAATTAACTCTAAGTCTTCTTGTGACAATACACCATTTTTCACACAAAGTTCTCGAACGGATTGACCTGTTGCAATTGCTTCTTTCGCAACGCGAGCTGCTGCTTCATAACCGATATGAGGGTTCACGGCTGTAATAATTCCTACACTCTTCTCAACATACTCTTTTAAGCGATCTTCATTCGCTTCAATTCCTTTTAAGCAATTATCTGTAAAGGCACGGAAACCGTTATTCATAATGCTAATAGATTGAAGTAAGTTGAAAACAAGTACTGGTTCCATAACATTTAATTCTAATTGTCCTGCTTCTGAAGCAAGGCAAATTGTATGGTCGTTACCAATTACTTGGAACGCAATTTGATTAATTACTTCTGGCATAACAGGGTTTACTTTACCTGGCATAATAGATGAACCTGGTTGACGAGCTGGTAGCATAATTTCTGCTAATCCAACACGTGGGCCTGATGCCATTAATCGAAGGTCGTTCGCAATTTTAGACATGTTCATCATACATACTTTTAATGCTGCAGATACTTCAGTGTACGCATCAGTATTTTGCGTTGCATCTACTAAATCTTCAGCACCAACAAGCGGTAATTCACTAATTGTAGCTAAATGTTTTACAACTGCTTCAATATACTCTGGATCTGCATTTAAGCCTGTACCAACTGCAGTTGCTCCCATGTTTACTTCATATAAATGTTGACGTGATTGCTGAATACGTTTCATATCACGTTCAAGTACACGAGAATATGCTTTAAATTCTTGCCCAAGACGAATTGGCACAGCATCTTGTAAATGTGTACGACCCATTTTAATAACATGGTCGAACTGTTCTGCTTTTAATTCAAATACATCATGCATATAACCCATCGTTTGTAATAAGCCTTCTAATGCATTTAATGTTGCGATATGAATCGCTGTTGGGAATGCATCGTTTGTTGATTGCGCCATATTTACATGACTGTTTGGACTAATATAATGATAGTCTCCCTTTTCCATTCCTAATAATTCAAGGGCACGATTGGCAATGACTTCATTTGCGTTCATATTCATTGAAGTTCCTGCACCGCCTTGGATTGGATCAACGATGAAATGATCATGCCATTTCCCATCAAGAATTTCTTGTGATGCTTCTGCAATAGCACCGCCCTTTTTCAATTCCAATCTTCCTACATCTGCATTAGCAAGTGCTGCTGCTTTTTTTACAATTGCGAACGCTTTAATTAAGCCTTCATGAATTTTGTATCCTGTAATTGGGAAGTTTTCTACTGCACGCATTGTTTGTACGCCGTAGTACGCATAATTTGGTACTTCTTTTTCACCTAGAAAATCTTTTTCAATTCGCACACCATTTTTAACTTCAGTTAATGTTGCCATGATTATTCACTCCTTAACGATTTCTTATGCTGCTTCTGTTTGTTTGACTGTTTCTACATATTGTTTTGCTTTCTCATCATCGAATTCGCCTTCCCACTTCGACATAACAATGGCAGCTAATGCATTTCCTAATACATTGACAGCTGAGCGAATCATATCTAAAATACGGTCAATTCCCGCAATTAATGCGATGCCTTCTAGCGGTAATCCCATTGATCCTAACGTTGCTAGTACAACAACGAACGATGCACCTGGAACTCCCGCCATACCTTTGGATGTTAACATGAGAACGAATAATAACGTTATTTGCTCCGTCAGTGACATGTGTACACCATACATTTGTGCAACAAACAATGCCGCTAACGCTTGATAAATAGCTGATCCAGTCAAGTTAAATGTATAACCTGTCGGAATTACGAAAGAGGCAACTGCCTTTGGACAACCGAACTCTTCCATCTTTCTCATTATATTAGGTAAAACAGCTTCTGAACTTGCTGTCGTAAATGAAAGAATAAGTTCTTCTTTTAAAATTTTCATTAATGTAAAAATGTTTACTCCTACCATTCGTGCATTAATACCTAATACAATCACAACGAATAGTATAACAGTTACATATACAGCTAGCACTAGTTTTCCTAAAGGAAGTAGTGTGCCTACACCAAATTTTGCAACCGTAACAGCAATTAATGCAAATACACCAAACGGTGCAAACTTCATCACTTGATTTGTGACCCAAAACATCGCTTCGAGTACGCCTTCAAAGAAATTAAAGACAGGCTTTCCTTTGTCTCCAATTGCCGCAACTCCTAAACCGAATAATACTGAGAAGAATATAATCGGTAATAAGTCACCTTGTGCAATAGATTCAAATACGTTTTTCGGTACAATATGAACAATCGTTTCAGCAAAACCTTTCTTCTCTGTAGCATCTGCTGTTTGTTTATAAGAAGAAATATCACTTTGCTGCAAATTATTCATATCAACGCCAGTACCTGGTTGGAATATATTCGCTGCAAGTAATCCCATTAAAATAGCAATCGTCGTAATAATTTCGAAATAAAGAATTGTCTTACCGCCCAGTTTCCCAAGCTTTTTCATATCACCTACACCAGCTACCGCAACAATTAATGCTGAAATAACAATTGGTACTACAATCATTTTAATTAAGTGAATAAATATATCCCCAATTGGTGTGATATAAGAAATCGCCGTTTTATTGCCATAAAAGATTGCCCCTACTACAATCCCTAAAACAAGTGCGACAAAAATTTGTGTTGCCAATCCGAATTTTTTCATTTATGTTCATCCCCTTCATGCGAACGCTTTCAATTTGAATTTATAAAAGCTTACTCACACATGATATAAGCGAACCTACAAAATCATACAAAAACCTACAAGTTTGTCACAAAAAACTCAAATATTTTTCTTATAAAATTCATTGACACCATTTTGTTAAAAAACGATAAAATATACTTGATAAGTAATCAGATTGTTTCGTATAATCAAAAAGATATATACTTACAACAAATCGAAATGAAGAGGAGTGGATGTTATGAAAAATTGTGTACAGAAATTCATCCTATCTTCTTCTTTTCTTTTTCATTTTCTTAGTAAGGAACAAGGGCATTCGCCTTTGTTCCTTTTTTATTGTCATTTATATAGGGGGAATTGTTATGAAGCCATATAAGCGTGTCTTAATTAAATTAAGCGGTGGTGCACTTGCTGATCAATCGGGAAATAGCTTTAACTCCAAACGATTAGAACATATCGCAAACGAAATTTTATCCATTGTTGATTTAGGTATCGAAGTCTCTATCGTCATTGGCGGCGGTAACATTTTCAGAGGTCATCTAGCAGAAGAATGGGGAATTGACCGTGTAGAAGCTGATAATATCGGGACGTTAGGTACAATAATTAACAGCTTAATGCTTCGCGGCGTTTTAACAAGTAAAACTGATAGAGAAGTGCGCGTTATGACTTCCATCCCTTTTAATGCAGTAGCTGAACCTTATATTCGCCTACGCGCAGTACATCATTTAGATAACGGTTATGTCGTCATCTTCGGCGGTGGTAACGGGCAACCGTTCGTTACGACAGATTATCCAAGTGTACAAAGAGCCATTGAAATGAATAGTGACGCCATTTTAGTCGCAAAACAAGGCGTAGACGGGGTCTTTACAAGTGATCCAAAACATAATAAATCAGCAAAAATGTACCGAAAACTAAACTATAATGATGTTGTTAGGCAGAACATACAAGTAATGGACCAAGCGGCTTTATTACTTGCTCGGGATTATAATTTGCCGGCACATGTCTTTAACTTTGATGAGCCTGGAGTTATGAAGAAAATATGTTTAGGGGAACATGTGGGGACGTTGATTAATGATGATGTTACTAAGCTTGTACATGAAAAATAACTATTTCCATCAAAAAAGGGTGTCCTTTATAGACACCCTTTCCTCCTTAATTATCATAAATAAAAATCAACCAATCCGGCCAATTTCTCCTTGCAACGCTCCCAAAAAGATAACCTCTCAAAAAATTCTTTCGTCATCTCTTTCGAATCATGAAAGTCTTGCGTTAACGTCTCATTTACTTGCGCTATGATAGGACCACCATGAATATATAAGTTCATCTCATCATTTATATAGAAGCTACGTGCAGTAAAGTTTGTTGTACCGATAACGGTTAATTCATTATCAATAAGCATTAACTTCCCATGAAACATCCCTTTTTTATAGCCATATACAGTAATTCCATGTTTAACAACTTGACGTATGTAAGGGTATGCCGCCTCTTTAATAAGAGGAATATCTGGTTTATATGACCAAAGGATTTTTACTGTAACACCACGTTTTTGCGCCCTAATTAAAGCATTCATTAGTTCTTTATTTTCCGCTATAAAATAAGGCGTTGTAATGACAATCGAATGCTTCGCTTGTTTTATTAACTCTATATATTTTTCAGCGACGTGATGCCCATTGTAACTAGCCATCGTATGTAATGTATTCCCTTTACTAGCCTTATTCGTACTTCTTTTTATATCTTCTTTTGTATCTCGTTTCCAATCTAAAGCGAACTGTTCTTCTAAATCTATCGCTCCTTCTCCTCTTATCCGCACATGGTAATCACGCCAATATCCAAATCGCTTATCTTTACCTAAGTACTCATCCCCTATATTAAACCCACCCGTATAACCAATTTCCCCATCAATCGTCGTAATACGGCGATGATTCCGATGATGAAGGGAATAAAATCCGAATGGCAATTCAGGTTTTCTACTATATGTAAAATGAACACCGCTTTCCTGTAATTCATTTTTCATCTTTCTTTCGAATGACAAATCATTAATTAAATCCACTGATAAATATACAGTTACTCCTTCTTTCGCCTTCTCTTTTAATAAATTTAAAAACGTATGGCTACTTTTATCATCCGACAAAATGTAAAAATAAGTGTAGATGGAGCTTTTCGCTTTTTTAATATCTTCAAATAGCTGCTCATATAATGATTTCCCTTCTACATATAATTGAAAGTCACTATAATGAGGTGCATACTCTGTCGGCATATTTTTCCCGGCTTCCATTTTCCGTCCGAGCGTAACGTCAACATGCATCCCAATTAAAACAACAACGAATATACCGATAATAATAGAAGTAACTCGCAATATTTTTTTAATCATTTTGTTTTCCTTCCGCTCAAATTACTTTCTACTCCGTAGTGTTTCATTTAAAAATGTTTTCATACAAAATGTATTTCTCACTTTTTTTGGATGTTAAAAAGTTAAAGGAGAGCAGAATATGAAAATAAGAAAAACTCCTATTGTTTTTATACCTGGTCTTTTCGGTTCAATGAGTAATATTATTATTCCTGGTGCCGGTAATTGGAACTTTGGGCTTTCTGCGTTTGTTTATGAACCATTCATCATGATGTTAGAAAGTATGGGATACAAACGAAATCAAAACCTGTTTATCTGTTTTTATGACTGGCGTCAACGTATTGTTTTTTCAACTCAAAAATATTTATTAAAAACAATTACCTATGTTAAAGAATTTACAGGTTGCGATAAACTAAATTTAGTTTGTCATAGTATGGGCGGACTTCTTGCACGTTCTTACGTTCAAAGTGAAGAATATGAAAATGATGTGGAGCAACTTATTATACTCTGCACACCAAACGCCGGATCGCCTCCTAATTATAGTTATTGGACTGGCGGTAATCTCCCAGTACATGCATCTTCTAAAATAAATATCGTTCATTTCTATATGGAACAATACATTCATTACTTAAGCACCTTATATAACATTAATAAAGTTGAAGCAATACACCGTTACTTTCCAGGATTACAAGATGTTATTCCTTGTGAAGATTACGGTAATTATTTATTTATAAGATGCGGCTCTTCTATTACATTTCTTCCCTATAGCAAGATGCAAACGAAAAACCCTTTCCTCGATACATTAAATGAAAATAGGTTTATTATAGAGAAAAGAAATATTGAAACTACACTCATTGCAGGAGATGGAGTAGAAACAATTCAATATTTACAAGTCGTTCCCTCACATTCCAAGCTGAAATGGGCAGACGGAAAAGTCGTCGGTGACATACTTACAAAACATGGTGACGGTAACGCTGTTCTACATAGCGTTTTTCTTTTAGATGGCAATAAATATGTTGTGCATGCTTCACATAATGAAGTGCTCTATAAAAGCATTCCTATATTACAAAAGATACTCTAAATTATGAACAAAAAAAGTGTGGCATTACGCCACACCTTTTCATTAAATGAAGTTCCTCGCATCATTATTTCTTCCAAACTTATAAATTGCAATTAAGAAAAATGCAATTGCGAAAGCAAATAAGATTAAAATGTTTAAATACAACTCAGAAAACGGAATCCCTTGCTGTAATTTCGAAATCGTATCCATTAGCCAGCGTTGCGGTAAAAAATTAGCTATTTTTTGTACCGTTTTCGGCATGATATCATATGGGAAATAGCATCCCGCTAATAAACATGTCGGTACAATAACGACATTTTGCATCGCATTTGAAGCAGTTGAATTTTTCGCAAAAGACACAATTACTAAAGACAAACCAATTGCGATTAAAGCAAATATCATGAGTACACCAATCATCACTGTGAAAGGCATATTTATATTTGTATGAAAAACATACTTCATAAATAATACGGTAATTACAATCTGCACTGTTAGTATAATCATATTCACCGCGACATTAGATAATATAAATTTCTTTCCATCTATCGGTGTCGATAATAATCTAAAATACGTTCTGTTCTCTTTTTCTTTTAAAATAATTCCAGATAAATTCGCTGCCGAAAATAGCATAAACATGATAAGATAGCCAATCGTTTGATTTGTCATATCCTTATTTTTCGAAGTATCTTCAAGTGTCTCTACTTTTACTTTAAATGAACTTTTTTGATAACCAGCGTACATACTATCAAACGTACTTTGATCCGCCCCTGCCACTTTACTAATCGCAGCGATATTATCAACATAGTTATATAAATATGATTTTATAAATACTGTTACTTGATCACCTTTAATCGATGAAACTTCAATATAACTCGGTTTCCCTGCTCGAACACTTTCGGAAAAACCAGACTGTAATGTAATAACACCATCAAGTTTTTTTGAAGTGAGTTTATCTTCCACTTCAGATTCCTTAATTTTACTAACATTTACATGCTTGAGTCCTTCTAAAAATTTCACTGTATCATTTGCGATAGGCTGATTTTCTTTATTTATAACCCCAATATTTAACGTTCCTTGCCCTACATTTCCATATATTGAAAAAGAAATGAGCGTTCCTATTATCGGCAAACTTACAATAAGTAATAATCCTTTTTTATTTTTTAAAAGCGCAGCTAATGTTTTTCGTATGAGCCATAAAATATCTTTCATATTACAGCCCCTCCCGTCTACGTAATGCGATAATCGCAATTAATAAAAAGATTGCTGAAATTCCAAGATTTAAAGAAATAACCGGCAGTGCTGCTCCTATGTCATTTGCATAAATAATTTTCATAATGGCTGTGTTGGCCCACGTTAATGGCGATAAATTCGTAACGACATTTTCTTCCACTACGAAATAAGCACCGCCAAAAATAGAAGCTAATTGCACAACAACCATAATAATTGCTCTAGATGCCTCACCTGTTTTTGTAATATATCCGATCCCTAAACCGAAGCTAATTGCTAGAAAGACTTCTGTTAGTAAAATAATAAATATGATTCCAAGATGGTCGCCCCAATTCGCTTGAAAAACAAATTTACTAAATAAAACGACGAGTAATAGACAAAGTGCATTTGCTACAAGACTACCGAGCACTTTCCCAATGAAAATTTCCGCCTTACTGATAGGTGCTGCAATTAAACGATCTCCTGTTTTGCGTACTCGTTCTCCTCGAATTAAAAAACTCGCCCCCATTGCAGCATACAGTGCAATCATCGTCGTCATTACAACTGCATAGTAATCCATAGAACCTGGTTTTTTAGCAGCTTGTAAAGACGTTTCTTTAATATAATCATTATGATTTCCGTCTGAAATAACTGCGTTAACCTTACTAGGATCTACTTTTGCAACTTCAACTGCTACATTGTACTTATCAACAAATGTCGTAAGCATTCCTTCAACAATACTTCCTTCAATACTACTTCTGTCGCTTCCGTAAAATTTCGCACCATCTTTATTCAATTCTACATATGCAGCATATTTATTTTGCTTCACTTCTTCTTTCCCATCTATACCTTCGGAAGCTTTTTTAAAATGAATACCCGATTTATCGACCTCTTTAGTAAATGCTTCAAATGATTGAGAAAACGTGCTACCCGCTTCATCTTTGTATAGCACTTGTATATCTTTAATCGAATGACTATCGCTATTAAATGCGTTACTTAACGCTGTTCCTAATACAAGCATAAGCACAATCGGAAATGCTAACATAAAAACTAAAGTTCTTACGTCCCTGAAATCTCTTTTAATGTGCATAACTGCAATATTGAAGATGTTCAATCGATGAACCTCCCTTTTCTATTCTTACAATCACTTTATTTATCTCGTAAGTTTCTTCCGGTCAATGTAAGGAATACTGTTTCTAAATTCGGAGCCTGCTCTTCTAATGAACGAATTTCAATATCATGATTAATAAAGTGTTGAATAATTTTATTTAAATTATTCAATCCTGCATCAGAATTTACTTTAATTACGTTCTCTTCAATTTGAACAGCTTTCACACCGTTTATCTCTTTTAATTTTTCAACGTCTAAATTTTCTACTGACTTCACTTCAATCCAAATGTCTTTCGTATCGGTAATAATCGCTTTTAACTGTTCTTTCGTGCCTTCTGCAATTACTTTACCGTGATCTACAATTGCTATTTTCGTACAAATCTCTTCTACTTCTTCCATGTAATGACTTGTATAAATAATCGTACTTCCCATTTCATTTAATTTTCGGACAGACTGAAGAATGTAGTTCCTTGACTGCGGATCAATTCCAACTGTCGGCTCATCCATAATAATTAACTTCGGTCTATGAGCGATTGCACAAGCGATATTCAGCCTTCTTTTCATCCCGCCAGAAAAGTTTTTCGGGTAACTTTTATGTTTATCACTAAGCCCCACAAATTGAAGTGCTTCCTCTACTCTCGCTTTTAGTTCAGCTCCTCTTAGTCCGTACAATCCAGCAAAGAATTTCACATTTTCATAGGCGGTTAGCTCTTCATATATTGCAATATCTTGCGGAACAATACCGATGTTCATTTTCGCAAATCGATTATGTTTCTTTATATTTTTTCCTAGTATGCTAATTTCACCTTCATTACTTCTTAACAAGCCAGCAATCATATTTATCGTTGTACTCTTACCAGCACCATTCGATCCTAAAAATCCAAATATTTCTCCTTCTTTAATAGATAAAGACATATTATCTACCGCGATGAAATCACCAAATTTTTTCGTTAAATTTTTAATTTCCAATGTGTTCATCATTTCACCCCTATTTCGGTTTCTCTGCTGTTATTATAAACAAAAAGAATGAACCTGCTCAGTGCAGAAGTTCATTCTTTTCACATGAGATTATTCACTTTTTTCATATGAGATGATTCATCCTCGTCCCATTCCCTTATATCGGCAACAACATTGTTACTGAAAAACCACTTGTCCCATCTACAATAATTTTACCGTTTACAGACGCTGTTCGCTCCTCCATCCCCATAATACCGAGACCTTTTTTAACAAGAGCTGCTCCCTTACCATTATCCTTCACTTGTACTTTGACCATCTTGTTAAGTACATGAATATCTATTGAGATAACTGTCGCATCAGCGTATTTCATCGCATTTGTTAACGCCTCCGTAACATTTTCACCGATAATCTTCCATTGAATTGGAGAAATCATATCTAAGTTTCCTTTATATACGAAAGGAATATTTACATCATGCTTACTGGCAAATTCCTCTATGAATAATTTCATACGATGAATGCCAATTTGTTCAGTTGGCGGCTTCATATTTTTTAATGTAATCCGAATGCTTTCAATGCCGCCTTTCGAAATATGAATTGCATTTTGTAATAACTCAGCAGATTTCACTTTATCTATTTCCATTAATCTCTTTGCTGCTTCCATTTGAATAAGTGCACCCGTCATCGAGTGACCAATTTTATCATGAATTTCTTGAGATAATCGATTTCTCTCCTCTAACTTAAATGTGTATTCTGATTGCCTTATGTAATCTTTATTTTCATTTAAACTTTTCGTAAGTCTTTGTATGTCTTTTCTCATTTTATCATTTTGCATTTCGAGTTTTAATAATCGTGCTATATAGCGGTGGGCTATCGTTAAGGAAAAAAAACAAAATGCACTAATAAGTCCATACGTCATTTGAATACCTTCATCTATAAAAATAATAGGAAGGACCATAATGAAAAAGATTAACCATTTCTTTTCTATATAATAATTTGCAATTTCATATAAGTTCAAAGGTAAAAACAAAATAAAAAACGGATGAACTTTCCACGTAAATAGTATGATTACGCCAACTGACACGCAGATTAAAACCTTATTGTACGTATCTTTTTTTAATATAGAAATCATCACATTTATAGAAAGATATATAAGTAAAGTAAGTATAATCCACGGTAAGTTCGTAACATTTAAATGAATGTAGCTGAACACTATATATAAAAAGACAATAAGTTTACTTACAGTTAACCAAAATTCCATATCATTAATCTACTTTCCCCGTTAAGTAATAAATCGCAATTTGTGTGCGATGTTCAAGTCCAGTTTTCCCTAAAACTGATGTAATATAATTTGCAATCGTTCCTTCTGATATGAAAAGTTGCTTTGAAATCTCTTTATTCGAAAATCCTTTTGCAATTAATGCGATAATACTAAGCTCTCTTTCTGTGAAAAGGCTCTTATCTATTTTAGACTCCGTTTCTTTATTTTCTAGTAAATTACTCTTAATTTTATCAAGCACCACATCTTGCATAACAGTTTGGCCGTTATATACTCCTTTTATTGCATCACGAATACGCTCCGGATCGTTATTTTTTAATAAATAACCTTTCGCTCCGTTTTTCACTGCGTCCAAAATATATTCATCATCATCAAACGTCGTTAAAATAAGAGGTTTCGTTTTTGTCTCTTCACAAATTAACTTCGTCGCCTCTACCCCATTCATGTTTGGCATACGAACATCTAAAAGCACAATATCCACTTCATATTTTTTACAATACGCTACAGCTTCTTTTCCATCATTCACAGTTTCTAATACTTCGAATTCCTTGTATGTATTTAAAATAATTTTCATGCCTTCTCTAATAAAAGAATTATCATCTGCTATTAATATTTTAATTTTCATGTTTGTTAGTATGGACCTGCCCCCACTAACATTCACATCCTTTCTCCGTGTAACATTTCCTTCTTGCTCATTATATACTTCGCCTTACCATTTTTTCACACCTTTTTCATATAGCACCTTCGCTAAAAATATATTATTCTTTTTTTACAACATGTGTAGGGTGACTTATCATTTCTTACGTCTATATAATAGAATGCGTCAAAAGGAGGGAGAGACCGATTGAGGAAGAACAATTAATTGAAAAAGCACAGCAAGGAAGTGAGCATGCTTTTCGTATCCTTGTACAAACGTATCGTCATTATATTTTCCAAGTTATCTTTTCTATTTTAAGACATGAAGAAGATGCCCAAGATGTGACACAAGAAGTATTCGTAAAAATTCACGCCTCTCTCCCTAATTATCAATTTCGCGGATTAAAAACGTGGATGGCACGTATTGCCACCAATCACGCTATTGATTATAAGAGGAAAAAAGCTAGAGAAAACGAAGAACTCTCCTTATGTAAAGAAACTGAAGAAAATATAAAATCCTCTCATAATATTGAGGCTTTATTATTGACGAAAGAGCAAAAATTACTCATTGCTCAAAAGCTAAGAGAACTACCCGAAAATTACCGTGACGTTGTTCTCGCACATTACTTAGAAGAAAAAAGCTATCAAGAAATTGCTTTGCAGGAAAACATCGAAGTGAAAACAGTCGAAATGAAACTGTATAGGGCAAGAAAATGGATTAAAAAACATTGGAAGGAGGAAGAGTTTTTATGACGCATTATTCAAAAGAAGATTGGCGCAATTATACACTAGATCTTATATCAAACAATGAACGTGAATCTATGGAAGAGCATCTTTATGAATGTGATCATTGTTTAGCACTTTATATGGAAAGTATTGATGAACAAAACGAAAACCTTCCAATGATAAATGATGATTCATTTACAAACGAAGTTATGGCACAAATTAATTTTGAAACGCTACAATCTAATGAAAATATGAAATCAAGCCAACTAAAGCGCACGATCATTCACTACATAATTGCGACTGCGGCTACAATCATTTTTATGGCAAGTGGTTTATTCCATTATATTTTCACAGCTACATCTAATTTCGAGAAATCTTCGAAACATAATGAGACTTCCATCTCACAACAATTTGTAAACAAAACGATGCACACATCAAAAAAGGACGGAGGTTTAAAGCATGAATAAAAATCCCTTTTTAGCGCTTGTTTTAGGGCTAATTCCTGGACTTGGACATTTATATTTAAAGAGGATAGGACGTTTTATTCTATATAGCGGAGGATCTTTATTTCTATTTATCTTTGCAGCATTTTGTACAATAGCATTAGGAGAGCGCAATATTGCTTTTCTTTCTCTATTTTTACTAACAGTGTTATGGGTGATCAACTTAATGGATTTAGTTATCACTATTATAAATCAATCGAAAAAACAAGTAGCCGGACAATTTACAGAGTCCTCTAAAGAAAGTGAACGATTTTATATCATTCTCTTATCGATTATTCCTGGACTTGGTCATTTCCAATTAGGGCTTATGCAGCGTGGCCTTACATTTTTAGTAGCTTGTACAGGGATAGGAAGTATGATTATATTCGTTGCTCTCTTAACATCTCAAGGAAGTTTCCTTATCTTTCTCGTTACGTTACCTGTTTTATGGATCTATAACTTCTTCGATGCCGTTCAACAACTACAGAAAAAAGAACGTGGTGAGCAATTAGTTGATCGTACTATTTTCGAAGAGTTTGAAGAACATCGAGAACAAGGAAAGAAAAGTAAAACATTCGCTTCTATTTTAGCAATGTTTCCTGGAGCAGGACATATGTACTTAGGCTTACAGCGTCGTGGCCTTCAGCTTATGGCAGCCTTTTTACTATCTATTTATTTACTTGATTTATTAAGACTTTCTGCCTTCTTATTTTTAGTACCAATTATTTGGTTTTATAGCTTTTTTGATACTTTACAGCAAACAGCAAAATACGGAAAAGAACGTGTAAATGACGAACCTATTATCGATTATTTCATAAATCATCAAAGATGGATCGGCATTGGGTTAATTGCGTTAGGTGGTTATTATTTATTAGATCAAACTCTTCTTCCTATTTTAGACGAGTATGTTTCTGTTATTTTTAATATTCATCTTACAGAATTATATTATCGCTATTTCCAAACATCCATCGTTGCTCTCCTCTTAATTGGTGGCGGCTTTAAATTGTTACTTGGAAATAAAGAAAGAAAAGGTGGTACAAAAGAATGAGAACATGGCGCGTTGGAACATTCTCGATGGGAATTTCAATTATTTTATTAGGTTGTTTCTTACTATTTTCAGTCGCAAAAGGAGTTCAAGCATTAGATACATTAACAGCATGGTGGCCTGTGTTACTTATCATACTTGGCGCTGAAATTTTACTATACCTTCTATTTTCTAAGAAGGAACAATCATTTATTAAATATGATATTTTTAGTATTTTCTTTATCGGAGTTTTAGGAAGCATTGGAATTGCTTTTTACTGTTTAGTATCAACTGGATTACTAGAAGAAGTTCGTCATTCTATTAACACAACTAGGCAAACGAGTAATATTCCAGACGGACAACTTGATATACCTGAATCTATCAAAAAAATCGTAGTGGATGCGGGGCATCACCCTCTAACGATAGAGGGAAATAATACAAATCAAATTCATCTTTTTGGAACATATGAAATGACGACGAAAGCTAATGATAAACTCAATTTAAAACAAGAGGATTTCCTTTCAGTCCAAACAGCTGGAGAAACGATGTATGTAACATTAAAATCATTACCGGTTCAGCATACGTTATTTAACTCAGCAGCACAGGTGAAACCCACGCTTGTTCTTCCGCAAAATAAAAATGTGGAGATTCGTGCTTCGAATAACGAACTATCTCTTTATCCAGGTCAATTACAAAATAATTGGTTTGTACAAAACAGCTCAAGCGTATCTGTTCATTTAGCAAAAGAAAGTGATGTATCTTTAACAGCCGTAACAAATCAAAAAGAAACTCACGGAAATACACCTTGGGAACAAGTAGAAAACTTAACGAAAAAAGAAGATAATTCTTCAGAAGAAAATCCAGAATTAAACGAACGAGAACATTGGTATAAAAACACGGTTAAAACAGGAAATGGGACATATAAAGTAAATATTGAGAAGGCTTATAATTTAAATATGAGCGTTATCGAAAAGTAAAAAACCTTCCACATTTGTGGAAGGTTTTTCTCATATAATCGCTTTTATTCCTTCTAAAACTAATCCAATCATAAAACCACAAACAGCCCCGTTCACACGGATCCACTGCAAATCTTTCCCCACATTATTTTCAATCATTTCGATTAATGTTTTATCATCTAGCTTATCAAGATTTTCTTGTACGAGCTTTCCAATTTTCGAATGATTTTTTTCAACAAGCGTGACAACTTGCTTTTGTAACCACTCTTCTATTTTTTGAACAGTCAGTGCGTCTTCTTTTACTTTATTAATTTGTGTTTTTAAAAATGGAACAAGGTATTTATTAGCAAATTCTTCATTTTGCACGAAGGTAACTGCTCTTTGTTGTACTTGCTCTAGCATCTCTTTTATTTTGTCAGTAGCATTCCAATTGGCAATCCATTTTTCTTTCCAATTCTCTAATTCCTGTAATAAAGCTTCGTTTTCTTTCACATTTATAAGCTCTTGACGAATCTTCATTACTATAAGTTGTCTTGTACTATTATCAGCATCTTGCAAGCTGTTAATATTGCTAATAATAAACTTTTGCAAAATGCCTCCAATTTTATCTTCATCTACAATATTCATAAACGATTTCAAAGTAAACTGTAAAAATCCATCTACTTTTATGTTTTCCATCGCCTTCATCCCTAAGCTTCCGAGCTGATAACGAGCTTCATCTTGAGCCGTCCAATCTTTCACTTTTACTAATATGTAATCAAGTGTTTTTTCATCATATTCTTGCACTACTAATTGATCAACAAGCATTTTTAATATGTTACTTGTGTCAATTGTATGCAAATATGTTTTTAATTCTTTTTCAATAATAACCGCTAATTTTTCCGTATCTATTTGAAGAATCGCTTTCTCAGCAATTGTTACAATCCCTTTTTTCACAGCATCAGACTGCAACTCTTTTTCAGCAATTTGCAGTACCATTTGTGCTAGCTGCATTTCTTTTACTTTACTTGTAATACTTTCTTTCGTCAGCCATTCATTTTCTAACGTAGAAACGAGCCCCTTTGTTACCCGCTTCCGATTTTTAGGTAATAATGCTGTATGTGGAATCGGAATTCCCAACGGATGACGGAATAAAGCTGTAACCGCAAACCAATCCGCAAGCCCGCCGACTAATCCCGCTTCAAATCCCCCTTGTATAATTTCCCCTGCTACCGTCCCTTGAAAAGGGATAGAAGCCGCAAAGCCTACCCCCATAACTCCAAGCGAAATACCCGCTATATATTTTGTCTGTAATGACATCGTATACACACATCCTCTTATTATATAAAATAAAGCTTTTCTTATTATATTTAATCAATATTAGCAATCCTTTATATCTATACTATAAAGAACTAGGGTGAAAATAACAAAGTTTTTATAATGATTCCTATAAGTATCAAAAAAATAAATGGGCTAAATTTAGAAATGTTTTATTATCTCTATTACTATTTAATTAAAATATTGGTTTTGAAGAAGGAATTATATTTGGAGGATACCTTTTGCCAAGGTTAGTTATCTTATTAGGAAGGTTTTAAGGAACATTTCTTACTTATACATTTTTTGGAATTACTCATTCATTTATACCGAGTATTTAAAGTGATACTTCTAAAGAGCTAAGAGACTGGATAGGAGCTGCTCTTGTTGAACATTTGCTATACACTTTTATTTTTACACTCGTCATAATAATTTACTCCTCCCTATTTTTTAAACATTCCATATAAATAAAAGAAAAATGAGGCTGCAAATAGCCTCATTTTTCTTTTAACGTCAATTTCACACCTTTTTTATAATACTCACTCATTACATCTTCTGGTACCATACTCCCACCAGTTCCCCATACAATATGTGTACCTTTCTTTACCTTTTCCGTTAACTGATGTTTTTGTAAATACTCATTTTCAGCTTTACATACATTTAACGGACCTATCATACCTGCTAACGCAGAAGGCTCTAAGTAAATGTTTTCAGTATCAGCCAGTTCTTTTAACAATCTATACAACTCTTCATCGCTTACTGTATAATTCCCGCTCAAAAACGGTTCCATCGTTTTACCGACAAATCCTGATGGTCTTCCTACCGCAAGTCCATCAGCTTCTGTTATATTATCAATGCCGATTTCTTGAACAGAAATTTTATCGTGAAGTCCCGTCATTAAACCTAGTAGCATACATGGAGAGTGCGTAGGCTCAGCAAAGAAACAATGAACATTGTCTTTATACAATAACTTTAAACCGAATGCTACTCCACCTGGGCCCCCACCGACTCCGCACGGAAGATAAACGAATAAAGGATGTTCTTCATCTACTACAATCTCTAACTCTTCTAATTGTTTTTGCAAACGAGACGCTGCTACTGCGTATCCTAAAAATAAGTCATGTGAATTTTCATCATCAACAAAATAACAACTAGGATCAGCATCTGCTTGTTGACGTCCTTCTTCTACCGCTTTACTATAATCAGCTTCATATTCAATAACGTTTACATTTTTGCTTCTTAATAAATCTTTTTTCCATTCTTTTGCGTCTGCTGACATATGAACTGTCACATTGAAACCTAATTTCGCACTCATAATGCCGATGCTAAGCCCTAAATTTCCTGTCGAACCTACCGCAATAGAATATTTCGCAAAAAACTCTCTAAATCTATCACTATCTAAAATTGAATAATTATCTTGCTCAGTTAACATTCCATGCTGCAAAGCTATTTGCTCAGCATGTTTCAACACTTCATAAATGCCACCTCTTGCCTTTATTGATCCTGATATTGGAAGATGACTATCACACTTTAATAATAATCCTCCTAAAATAGGTTGCCCGTAATTTTTCTCTAAAGATTGTTTCATAGAAGGTATTTTCACTAAAGGAGATTCTATCATTCCGCTCGTTTCTTTCGTTTCAGGAAAAACCTTTGCAATATATGGTGCGAAGCGTTTTAACCTCTCTTCTGCATCTTTTACATTTTCTTCATTAAGCGGTGAACCTTTTATCGCCGTTTCATACTTTTCCGTATTCGGGTTCACCCAAAATACTTCTTCCGTTGCAATAAGGTTGTTTAATAGTGGGTATCGTTCTTTTAATGCCTCTATCTCCTTCATTCCTCTTCCTCCTCATATCCTTGTAGCTAGCCATACAATAAATTATAATTGAATTAATTTTAATATAGTTTAACACAAAATTCAGTTTTAGTTAATTTTAATTTAATTTATTTAAATATAATTTAATAACTATTAAGGAGAATTTATTATGGAAAATATAGATATTGGTAAAAAAATTGAAAGACAAAGAAAAGAAAAAGGGTTAACTAGTAAAGAACTAGCAAAGTTGGCGGAAATTACACCATCTATGCTTAGTCAAATTGAACGTGGTTCTGCTAATCCTTCCATTCAAACATTAAAGGTACTCGCAAAAGCTCTTGATGTTCCAACATTTAGTTTTTTACTTGAAGAAACAAATACAGACGATTTAATCGTTCGTTCTAATAAACGAAAAAAAATGATTATTGATAATTTATCATATGAATTGTTATCGCCTGATTTCACAGGAAATTTAGCAACAGCAATTATGACTGTTCCTCCAAATACTTCTTCATCAGAAAATCCTTTAGAACATAAAGGAGAAGAATTAGCATTTGTATTAGACGGGAAAATTACATTGTATTTAAATGACGAGGAATACATATTAGAAACTGGTGATAGTGTAAAAATACCGGCTTATCTAAAGCATAAATGGGTGAATCAATTCGAGAAAAATGCAATTGTTTTATTTTCTGTTACTCCGCCGATTTTTTAGTTCATATTATGAAAATGAAAACTGGGTAATCCTAAAAAACACGGATTACCCTTCTTTATTACATGATACAGTTAAATTATCGTTAAAAATTCAGCAATTGGGCCAAGTACGAGCACTGGTAAAAATGTTAATGCACCTACTATACATATTGTCCCTAACAAAATCCCGCCAAATAAACGAGTATCAGTTTGAAAGGTTCCTATCGTTTCAGGGATAATCTTCTTCTTTTTAAGCCCTACTGCAACAGCAAGCATTGTAATGATTCCAAAATACCTACCAATATACATTACAATACCAGTTGAAAGATTCCAAAACGGTGTATTATCTTTTAACCCTTCAAATCCAGATCCATTATTAACAGCTGACGACGTATATTCATATATTACTTGAGTTAAACCGTGAAAACCAGGATTGGAAATGGCATCCGTTCCATGATAAGTCGAAAAAGCAATTGCCGCCGCTCCAAGAATAAGTAATGGCTGAGATACAATCGTAATCGCGATTAACTTCATTTCTTTTCCTTCCAATTTCTTATTCAAAAATTCCGGTGTACGGCCGATCATCAATCCTGCTAAAAACACAGCAATCATCGCATACATGATTATATTCATAAACCCAACTCCAATACCACCAAACACTGCTCCTAAAAGCATGTTTACAAGCGGGACCATCCCTCCAATTGGCGTTAACGTGTCATGAGTCGTATTGACCCCACCAGTACCAGAGGCACTTGTAACATTCGCGTAAAGAGCTGAAGAAATAACACCGAGACGCGTTTCTTTCCCTTCCATATTTCCTTGTGAACTTTCTAATCCTAATTGATTTAATAGCGGATTCCCCTTTAATTCAGTCGTAGCAAGAACCGAGAAACCAATTATAAAAAGAATAAGCATTGATATAAAAAGCATTCTTCCTTGCTTTCGATTACCGACCATTCTCCCATATACAAATGGAAACGCCATTGGCATTAGCATTTGTAATACCATCTGCAACACATTACTGACCATATTAGGATTTTCGAAAGGGTGTGCAGAAACCGTTCCAAAAAATCCGCCACCGTTGTCACCTAGTTCTTTAATAGATAATAAAGAAGCTACCGGCCCGCGTGGAAGCTCTTGTATTGTTCCTGCTACCGTTTTCACAGTTACTGTTGGATCAAGGGTTTGCGGTACTCCTAATAATACAAATAACAATGATGTTATAAACGCAATCGGCAGAAGTACACGTATAATAGATTGAACAAAATCAACAAAAAAGTTCCCAATTCTTTTCCCAGCCAATAGACGAATAAATGTAATACCTACCGCCATTGAAGTTGCTGGAGCCGCGAACATCATAAACGTTACGCCTATCATTTGAGAAAAATGCGATAAACTACTTTCACCACCATAATGTTGTAAATTTGCATTCGTCATAAACGTAATCGCTGTATGAAAAGCTAAAGTAGGTTCTAATCCTTCAAAATGATTAGGGTTTAACGGCAATATTCCTTGTAACCTAAAAATAGCATATACGACTACAATAAAAGAAAAATTCGTCATTAATAAGCAAAAGATATATCTTTTACCACTTTGACTATGACCTTTAACTCCAGTCACTTTAAATAATACTGTTTCTATCGGTCCAAATACTTTTTGAAATGAATGATGCTTTTGAAAAGCGTTATATAAATAATCTCCCATAGGTTTTGCGATTAACACGAATAGACCAATTGTAATTAGACTTGTAAACCAGCTCATTCTTTTCTCCCTCTCTTTAAGAATACATATTTTCATTTTTTGCTACTAAGAGAATAAAAAAAGAAAACACTAGGTTGCACCTAGTGTTTTATATACACAAGTCCCCCCTCTCAAAACGCTGACGAGGTTAGCTGTCGGATTCGGACCTTGAGAGTAGCCCTACCTATAAAAAGGATTCACCCCTAGTGCCATATGCACAAATTTGGTTCCCCCGCTCCATAATGGATTAAGCGATACATATTCGGCTGCCAAATACAAATTGAGCTATTCTGTCTGTAAATATACTCCTCTGAATTGTACTTGTAAAGAGAGAAATATAATTCTCTTTTTACAACAAACTATTACAAAATAACTATTAAAAATAGCCATGCACGGATGCTCTCCGTACATGGCTATTTTTATTTTTTTGGCACTAACAAAATACCTAAACTAATAACACAAAAACTCATTATTTGCTGTATAGACAGACCCAATAGAATCGAGTTTTGTTCACTAATTAGCGAAAGGAGTATATGAGCTATTCCTTCACAGATTAGAAAGAAGCTTATATTCTTTCTATTTCCTAATCTTTCATTCTTTAACCATAACGAGCCTATTATACAAAGTGCGAGTACAATTTCATACACGAAAATAGGATGATATAAAAATTTAGATTCATATATTTTCACACCCCAAGGCACTGTAGTTTGTACACCTAATTTTTGATGAAATAGAAAATAAAAAATAATACTCATGCATAGTCCAAAAGGCAATGCATCAAGTAAAATACGAAGCGAAAATTGCTTCTTTTTACTTTTCCAAACAATGTATATACTTGCAATTATGCACCCCACTATAATGTGCTGAATACTTCCTACAGCTAATAACGCTTGCAATGGCGATCCTATTGCCCATACTGGATTTAAAATTGCCGGTGCAAATTTCCATACAAATACGATGATAAGAAAAGCATTTGTTACAACATCCATCATTTTTTCATATGATACATTTTGGTGCCTCATCTTTCGTTTCATCAGTATAAATCCAAATAGACTTCCTATTATAAGCGATACTGGTTGTAACCTCACTACCCACTCCATCACTATAAAATCCCCTCTTAATTCTCAATTAATTTCTTAAACTTCTCTTCTAATTGTTCTGGAGGTAATACCCCTCGTGCTTGATCTACTATAATTCCATCTTTATTAACAAAAAATGTCGTTGGTAACGAGAATACTTTATAATCGATTCCAGCTACTCCATCCATATCTAATAGAACAGGAAATTTAAATCCGTGACGATCTGCAAATGCGCTCGCTTCTTGTACTGGATCCCCGATAGTTGCATTTACCGCAAAGATTTCAACATCCTTTTTATATTTATCATACAAACGAACTAAGTCAGGAGCCTCCATTTCACATGGGCCACACCATGATGCCCAAAAATTAATAATATATGGTTTTCCCTTTGCATCATTTAACGAATAAAGCTTCCCATCTAATCCTTTTAATGTTATGTTCGGCGCTTTAAATCCCACTTGTGGTAATACTTCTTTCTCTTGTAACTCCGCTTGTTTCGCTTTTCTTTCTTTTTCTTCTTTCTTAGTATTATAAAAGTTAACTCCTGCCCAAATTAATGCCCCGGCTAATATAATAACAATTAGTTTCTTCACTTTTCTGCCTCCTCATTTCTAAAATCCTGTAATATATGATAAATAAGATGGATATAGTGGTAAAGAACATGGTGATATAAATGAAAGTACCCCTGGCCCCACTACTAGCCAAATTGTTAGATCCGCTGCATTCATTTTATTCCTCCGCATTGCACTACGAGTTGTAGTGCTAATAAGTAAAAAAAGAGGCTATATGCACTCTCCGACAATAAGTACAATCGACATACAAAATAGCCCTAACGTAACATATACTGAATTTGTATGTAATGGTATATTGAGCTTAACAACTTTTTCATTCAACACTTGCTCGATCCGTAAATTAATTGCGGTTTTCGCAAATGAAGCTGTAATACATTTATTTTCCATCGTCTTTATTTTAATTAATTTTAATAACGCACTACCTAGCTCGAATGAAGATTTCATTTTTTGCATCGCATATTTATCAGCTGATAGCTCTTGATACACATGATAACGCTGTAGCATCCCTTTTAATATAGGAATATACATCATTCCTTCCGCTAACAGTGTAAAGAAAAATAATTTTAATGGATCTCGATTTTTTTGATGATACTCCTCATGTAAAACAATCGCATCAATTTCTTCCTCTGAAAACGACTGAAACATCCCTTCTGAAATTACAATTTTCGGTCGAAATAACCCAATTGTAAATGCTGTAATCTGTAACGTCGATAATACGTATACTCGCTTTCCTTTTCTTGTAATAGACACGAGATTTTTCTTCAATCTTTTACTATAAAAAAACTGCTTCCAAATTCTTTTACTTATAATGAATATAGTAAATAACAGTAATCCAGCCATCATAATGCGGAGTATTGATAGTTCCCTCATATGCTTTTGCAATTCAAATAAACAAAACTGTGAAAGAAAAAATGCTTTATTTTGAAAAAGAAATGGGTATGTGACGTAGTATACTAACATACTAAAAAAAAGAACACTAATACTCACTGCTAACAAAACGATTTTACGCATTTGCCACTTCATGTTATCGGTCCTCTTTTTTTAGCTGATTTAATTTCTCTTCTAACCTTTTTATTAAAGACGGATCAGCTTGCTCTAACTCATCTATCATATGGTTCACAACAAGATCTCCAAATTCCCCCATTAATTCCTGTGTCATTTTCTTCGTTTGATTAGATAAAAATTCTTTTTTCGTTTGTGCAGCACGATATATGCCACTTCTTTTCACAATATGTTTTTCTAAATGTGCTTTCTCTACTAATCTGTTCATAACTGTCATTACAGTATTAAAATTCACCGGGGATTCTTCACTTAATTTTTGCTGTACTTCTTTAATAGTAATACCTTGAGTAGACCAAACAATTTCCATAATTTTCGCTTCAAGCGGTCCGAAAAAGTGATTTAATCCTTGCTCATTTAACTTGTAGTTTTGAGTAAACATATTATAACTCCTTTCACACTACAGATTGTAGTACGAAATAAATAAAAGGTCAAACATGAATGATGTAAAACGATACTTTTAATTAGCTTTTTACCAATTCCCACTAATTATTAGCCTGTACCGTGTTAGGTTCATTGTAAACCTTAATCTTCTGCCAACATAGTTGTTATTGTAAACCTAACTTCTCACCAAATGTCTCAAAGAGATAATATTCTAATATTTGCACACTAAATTTTTCATTACGCCCTAGTGCAAATAATTCCCGATCCTTTGCTACGATAGTATCCAATGGAATAACGACATTATCCACTACTTTTGTAATTTCAATTACATTACTTTCTACGTTTACTTCTGTTTTAAATTCAATATTTTCTAATACTATATGTGAACGTCTTCCTGATGCCAAAAAAGTAAAATTAGGATTTTTAACAAAGCCAATTTCACTCTCTAAAGGATATAAATACTGAAAAATTATATCTCTGTGTCCATCCTTTATTATTTTTTCATCCTTCTCATCATCTAAATATTCTCTCAGTTTTGTTGTAAATTCAAATCGAAAATCCACTCTTTCACGCTCCCTCTTTTCATTTCATACCAAATAAATATATTGATATAACTTTACCCTATTATAAAATAAGTTCCTATAAAAAGTAAAAGCCACTTTTGTAAATTCTCTGGTATTTCCCGCACCTTTTAACTATAAAAACTTATTCAATATTAATTAATACGTCGTTATATTCATTTAACCATATTACTTCCATATTTTGAAACGATAGTATCCAGTATTATATATCAATAAACTGCTTCTAATCCCTTGCTATCTACAGCTACCGACAGCCCTTACTATTTCAATATATTTTAAACTGTATTTTTTATTATTCATTCCACTTGTTAATTCATTAAATCACAGAAGGAATGTAACTCCCCGCTATCGAATTTTTACATAACAAATATTATTAGGTGGTGCTTTCCTATGAAATTAGCTGTCATTGGTGGCGGTGATTTACAAGATTCAAATCACTTGCATATTAATGAACGACTTATAAAATTAACAAATAAACAATACCCAAAAGTATTATTTATTCCAACAGCTAGTCATGATGATGAAGACTATATAAAATTATTTTTAGAAACGTTTGAAAAGCAATTACATTGTGAGGTTCAAATTTTACGTATTATAAACGAAACACCTACTAAATATGAAATAGATGAGATGATTCATTCTGCCGATTTAATTTATCTTGGCGGTGGAAATTACGTTCAAATGCTGGAACAATGGAAAGAACATAAACTAGATGAAAAATTACTATTTGCTTTACAACATGGAACACTTATTGCAGGATGTAGTGCTGGTGCTATGTGCTGGTTCACATCTAGCATCCGTTCAGATTATGAAGGTTCTGGTTATATAGAAAGTAGTGGCTGGAGTATTGTTAACAAAAGATTTTGCCCCCATTACAATCAATTAAATAGAATGAATGCCTTCCATACGTTTTTACAAACTCACCAAGGTCATATAGAGGGCATTGCATTAGAAGATAATTGCGCTTTATATATTACAGAAGATTCATTTGAAATTATCGGTGAACCAGAGAAAGCTTGGGAGTTTTATATGAATAATGGAAAACTCATTAGACAACATTTTGACATAACTTTGAAAAGTTATTTATAGACATTTGCTAACAAAAAATGAGGCGGTGCCAAATGATATTTTGGCACCGCCTCTTCTTTTTATAGCCTTGTTACTATTGTCAGTATTTGTTGGTAAATCGATATACTTTGTCTAATTGCCGATATATTGCAAGTTATGATAGATATATTCGAAAAATTATTGATATAATTCCATTTACTATTGCACGAAATCAAAAGGGCATCACCTCATTTTCATCTTCTAACTTACTAATCGTGTAATTCGTTTCTTCTGCCATGAAAGCTTATAATATGCATACTGTAATATTAAGCTGACGATGAATGCAGCTGGATACCCAATCCATATCCCTTCTATGCCAAGGCTCGTATGGTAAGAAAGATAATACGCCACAGGTACTTCAACAAGCCAAATTGATACAACACCGATTATAGTTGGCCATAGTACTGTACCACTAGCTCGCATTGTCGCACTAATAATTTGTGCATGACCGAAAATTAAGTAACTCCATAATGTAATCATGATTAGGCTATGAGCAATTTCAATTGTATTCTGACTCGTTAAAAATAGTGCTAGAATATCTCTTGAGAACAAATAAATAAGAGATATTAATACACCGCCAATGATGTAATTCATAATAATTCCGGCCTTAACAACTTTCTGCAATCGACCAAATTGGTTCGCACCAATTGATTGCGCTGCAAAAATTGATACTGTAATACCGAGGCTAACCGCTGGCATTTGTACATAACTTGCTACTTGGTTCACAACGCCATACGCCGCTGTTGCATCTGAACCATATCGATTTACAAATGCGATTACCGCGATTTCTGATAATGAAACTAATATCATATTAATACTCGCTGGAATACCGAGGCGTAACAATAACTTTAATAACTCCCAGTCCATACGAAGATATTTTCTTACTGTCCTATCTAATTGTAGTGGATGATTTTTCTTCTTTAAATACATTAGCATGACAATAAAAGTAATTACTGTAGATATAACCGAAGCATAGGCTGCTCCGTAAACATCTAATTTCGGAAGTCCTAACCAACCAAAAATAAGGATCGGTAATAATAACATATTTAGTGCTGTACTAACTATTAAAAAGTAAAATGGTGTTTTGGAATCTCCCGTCCCTCGCATAAAAGTTGTATACGCAAAATATAAGAATAAAACTGGCATAGATATAAATAAAATACGCGCATAATGTACACTTATATCAATAATGTTTTCTGGTGTTCCCATAATGCGCATAATATCCAGTGCAAACACACTTCCTACTATCGCCAATACAACTCCGATAATAAAAGTAAACGTAAGCGTCGTACCAACGATAGCTTTTAAACGTTCTTCATTTTTAGCACCAAACGCCTGACCGATTAAAATAGAACTACCAGAACCAATTCCAATTACAAATGAAACGAGTAGGAAAAATAACGGGAAGAATGCCGATATAGCTGCTAAATCATTTACACCAAGCCATCTTCCTACTACTACCATACCAAATAATTGTCCTACTGATTGTAATACATTACTTAATAGTAAGGGAACTAAAAACATGGACATCGATTTCCATATCGGTTTATTTTCCTTTTCTGACTTCTGTGACTCTACACCTTCTTTATTGTTATCTGTAGGTGGTTTCAAATTTCATTTCTCCTTTTAATTCGAGACCACACGGCTATATCCGTGCTCCACATGGTTGAAATTGCACCAACCATTTCTCTTCTAATTTTTCAATTCTGTCTACTCATTAAACTACTAACTTCTAACACTTCAAATCGTACTCTTACTATTCACTTCATACACTCTCTTTAACTTTTATCTCTTTGTATAGTTGTTTTAATTATGTGCTTCTATTCATTTTCCTTCTCTATTTCTTATAATTTCACCCAATATTGGCTTCCATCAGCTGTTCTATCTATAAAACCATATTCAATTAAATATCTTCTTAAAGTCACAAAATCCGGATATACATTTTCTAAGACTGCATTTACTTCTTTTTCAGTATACTTTTTATTACTATCAAACTTTCTCACTAAATGACGCAATATAATTAATTTACGTTTTTGCTTTTTGGGAAATTTAGACAGCGGTCCATCTAATCCTTCTATAAAATGCGCTTTTAACACTTCATCGTTTTCTTCTTCTGTAATATTGTAGCGATCGTCTACCATCGTAGCTGTTCTGTGAATCGGAACAAATTTAGATTGAACTTTTGATTTTTCTTCTGATAATTCCATTAATGCTAAAAATACTTTTGCTTGCTTCATCTTCTCCCGTAATGTAAATCGATGATTACGGATTGTTGATGTGCTCCCACCATCCATCTCTTTTACAATTTCTTTATCATTAAGTCCCATATGGAAGAATTGAACCATTTTCTTTTGCAAATCGGTCAAACCTGTAAACTTCTTATCTAGATTTAATAAATAATCAAACATAGACGTATGCTCGTTTTGAATATGCAACTGTACAAACTTCTCTGCTTCATACAAAACTTGATTATCTTGATAAATAACCCCTTTTATAAATGTCTCTCCGCAAGCTAAGCAAATATATTCTTCTGCTTCCGTATCAAACACATACCCTTTCTTCAATTCCCCTACCGACGCATCCCAAAACTTCTCTGAAATATCACCCATACTAAACATTCCTCCAAAAGGTTTATTTAAAAACAAACAAATTATAATATCGTTTATTATCACTTCATCATCTTAACACAATGAAAATAAACATTTCAACATTCCGTTTGCCTATTTTATAAACTTTTATAAAAATATCTATTCAAAGATACAAAAAGGACTTATCACACCGAAAAGCGAATGTATTTTACAAACTAATTATTATGGGATGTGAAGCAAAACATGACTACTATTCAAGATCCTTCCAGCACTCAATTTTAACTATAAAAAAGGTGTTTCCATATGCGGAAACACCTTTTTACCTCTTATATATTTTATAAATAACTTCTATTAAAACTTTACTTGCTTGTACAAATACATGTTTTCCATTTCCATCTTCAACAAATCTATTTGAACAACCACTAATGATCATCGTACAACTAATTATGACTATTACTTTAACTCTTTTTATGCAAGTCATTTTATGCAACTCCACTGTTGAAAAACTTCATTTAAATTTATCCCATCAAAAAAGTTTACACGAATAATGAAACGTAAAAATATGCAATATTGCATATTTTTACGTTTCATTATTATATTGTGATTTAATTATTTTAATAACTGGTATACCGAGGTGATTTACTTGAAATTTAAAGCGAAAAAAAATCCATTTCATATCATTTTAATTTCATTGTTTATAGTTGTTTTTTTTATTTCTCTTTTCTTTCAAAATGAGAATTCAATTTTTTTCACACTCATGATGCTCTTAAATATCGTGAATCTCTCTTCTTTCTATTTTTCTCATTACAAAATAACGCAATCTTCTCTTGTTATTAAACATGGGTTCATTCTCCGCACTGAAATTCCGTTTGAAGATATACGTCACATTAAATACTCTGGTAAAAAACTTTATTCCGAAAAATGGACAAGGCAACAATTAGAAATTTATTATAATCTATTCGATTCAGTAACATCATTTGTACCGCAAGAAGAGGAACAATTCATTTCATACTTAAAAGAGAACTGCCCACATATGAAAGTAATCGATTAATCCCCCACTAATTCATACTATTTACATATTAATCGCTCGCTCAGGCTAACTAATTTCTAAGTTAGCCTATTTTTATTCCAAAAAGATATCTCTATCTTTCCATCACCAACAAACAATACGAACATACACTATTTCTAAAAAAGTGAACTCTTACTCTAAACGAATGAAAGGTGCTTATCATGTATGAGTTAAGTTATGAAGGATTAACAGGTGAAATTATTACACGATATGATTATGAATATGAAGACGCTAGACAAGAATGGAATCGTGCTGTTCAAAAATTCCCTTTAGCTATTGTTTATTGTTATACAAAATGGGATGTTAGTAATGCAATTATTTGGGCAAGAAAAAATGAAATTGCTATTCGCATTCGGTCTGGCGGGCACCATTACGAAGGGTATTCTATTGGCAACAACGTCCTTGTAATCGATATAAGTAGAATGAACTGCATCCAGTTTAATCAAGATAAAAATACAATAAAAATTCAAGGAGGTGCTCAAAATAAACAAGTCTATGACTTTATTTCTTCAAAAGGTTACCCATTTCCAGGAGGAACTTGTCCAACTGTTGGAGTAAGTGGATATACGTTAGGCGGCGGTTGGGGCTACTCTAGTAGATATTTCGGCCTTGGCTGCGACAATTTAATTGAGCTAGAATTGATTGACTACAAAGGTAGCGTAATTACAGCTAATGAATCTTGCCATAAAGATTTATTTTGGGCTTGCCGCGGCGCTGGTGGCGGAAACTTTGGCATTGTCGTTTCGCTAACTTTTAAGCTCCCTCCAAAAGTTGATAAAGTTACTTTAGTTGAACTATATTGGCCAAATGCTTCAGTAAACATCCAAAAGGAATTTCTTCATGTATGGCAAAATTGGTTAGTAGATTTAAATAATAAGATGACTATTGGTGCAAGTATATATAATTCAGCTACAGAAGGACTAGCAATAAATGGACGAGGTTTATTTTACGGGACACCAGAAGAAGCTAATATCATTTTACAAGATTTACTTCATATAGACGGTGTAACAACAAATTTACAATATATTAGCTTTCTCGAGGCAATGGAAATCGTACAGTCTTCATATCCACCCTCTGAACAATCTAAATCTACAGGACGATTCGTGCAGAAACAATATAATGAGGAAGAAATAGAACAAATCATTAGTCTTATTCAAAAAAGAGCGACCGGCAGTGTTTTTGCAGCGATAAGCCTCTATCCGCTAGGTGGGAAAGTAAAAGAAATAAATAAAGATGAAACTGCTTTTTATTACCGAGATGCCTATTATATTATCGGGCTTCAATCTATATGGGAAGATCCAATCTTAAAAAAAGATAATGTACAATGGTTAGAAAAACGATTTGAACATATAGAATCCATAACAGAAGGCTCATTTGTCAACTTTCCGTACAGTCGTTTACAAGATTACATGACTGCTTACTACGGAACACATGCAAACAAATTAAGAAAAATAAATAAAAAATATGACCCACTAAACGTATTTACCTTCCCCCAAGCAATTAAAAACTGAAATACAATAAAAAATGCCAAGATTCTAAACTAAGAACCTTGGCCTCTTCTATTATTCTTTCGGAGCAATCATTTTTTTCGGATCTACAATTTCATCAAATTGCTCTTCTGTTAGTAATCCCGATTGCAGTGCTGCTTCTTTTAAAGTTAATCCATCTTTATGAGCATGCTTTGCAATTTTCGCTGCATTTTCATATCCGATATGTGGGTTTAGCGCTGTTACAAGCATCAATGAACGATTTACATTTTCATTAATTACTTCTTCATCTGCTTCAATACCAACTGCACATTTGTCATTGAATGAAACAATCGCATCAGCTAATAAATGAGCAGATTGCAAGAAGTTATAAGCAATTACTGGTTTAAATACATTTAACTCAAAGTTACCTTGGCTCGCAGCAAATCCGATTGTTGCATCATTCCCCATAACTTGTGCGACAACCATTGTTAACGCTTCACTTTGCGTTGGATTTACTTTACCTGGCATAATAGAGCTTCCTGGCTCGTTTGCAGGAATAGTAATTTCCCCAAGACCACTACGTGGACCACTTGCAAGCCAGCGCACATCGTTAGCAATCTTCATTAAATCAGCCGCTAATGCTTTTAATGCTCCATGTGTAAATACAACTTCATCATGACTCGTTAGCGCATGGAACTTATTTGATGCAGACACAAATTGTTTACCTGTAAATTGACTAATTTCTGCTGCTACCATCTCGCCAAATTTAGGATGCGCATTAATTCCTGTTCCAACTGCCGTACCACCAATTGCTAATTCTTTCATATATGTATTGCTATCTGCAATCATACGCTCTGTTTTTTCAAGCATACGGTGCCAACCACTAATTTCTTGCCCTAACGTTAACGGTGTTGCGTCTTGTAAATGCGTACGACCAATTTTAATAATATGTTCAAATGCAGTTACTTTTTCTGCTAACGTTTCTTTTAATTTCGTAATAGCTGGTAATACATGATTTTCTACCGCAATTACACACGCTACATGAAGCGCCGTTGGGAATGTATCATTTGAACTTTGGGACATGTTCACATCATCATTCGGATGAATATATACGTCAGATCCCTTTTCTTTCAAAATTTGATTTCCACGATTTGCAATTACTTCATTCACATTCATATTCGATTGTGTACCACTACCTGTTTGCCAGACTACAAGTGGAAAATGTTCATTCCATTTCCCTACGATAACCTCATCAGCAGCTTCCACAATTGCTTGCGCTTTCTCTTCTGATAACTTCCCTAATTTTTGATTACTAAGCGCTGCACTCTTCTTTAAAATCGCAAATGCTTTTACAATTTCAAGCGGCATATGCTCTGTTCCAATTGGAAAATTTTCCTTACTACGTTGCGTTTGTGCTGCCCATAATTTATCAGCTGGAACTTTCATTTCTCCTAATGTATCTCTTTCAATTCTGTACTCCATTTTTTCATCCCCTTGAAAATAAAATACTTACATTTCTTATTTTAACAGACTTTCGTTCAAATGATAAGAATTCTCATTCATACGTAAAAAAAATACCTTCTGCGATGGCAGAAGGTATTTTTTTTACGATACTTGCTTTCCTTTTTCAACGTCATCTACATACCAAATGAACTTGCCTGTATATCCGTAAATAACTGCTAAAATAAGTGAAACGAAACTTAGCCACATAAACGGAACGTATGAGAACGTTGCGACACCTAAAATACCAGCCATAAAAATACCATTATCAGACCACGGAACCATACCAGAAGTTAACGTTCCACCTACTTCTGAATTACGCGCTAATACGCGGCGGTCTATTTTTAATTTATCATAGCTATCTTCCATAATTTTTGGTGTTAAAATAAGTGATACGTACATCGCACAACCAAATATGTTAGCTAAAAACGCAACGATTAAAGTAGACAATGTTACATTACCTGCAGAATTTAATTTCTTCTCAAATTTCGATACGATTACTTTTAGAACACCTAGCTTTTCAAGTAATCCACCAAAACCTAAGCCGAAAATAATAACGGCTACTGAACCAAGCATACCATTAATTCCACCACGGTTTAATAACTTATCCACAAACTCAACACCAGATTGAATTGAGAATCCGTTATATGCTGTTCCAATTGCCTCTCCAAAGTGCATTCCTTGGAAAAGAGTTGCCCAAATTGCACCAATTAATGCTCCCATAGCAATTGTTGGCATAGATGGTTTCTTCATCGCCAATAGCACAATAACGATTACCGCTGGAACAAGCATCCATATTTTAATATCAAATTGCTTTAATAAAGCTTCTTTTAAAAACTCTACTCTATTTAAATCTACATTATCCCCGCCATACATCCATCCAGCAACAGTAAACATAATACTGGTAATAATATACGCCGGAACGTCTAATACGAGCATAGCTCGAACGTGAGCAATAACATCTACTTTCGCCATAGAAGCTGCAAGAACTGTACTATCAGAAAGTGGTGATAATTTATCCCCGAAATAAGCTCCTGACAGGACTGCACCAGCTACAAGCGGAAGTGGTAATCCAAGCCCTTCACCAATCGCCATCATAGCGATACCAGCTGTTCCAACCGTTCCCCATGATGTTCCTGTCGCGATAGACGTAATTGAACAAATAATTAAAGTTGCCAATAAGAATATGCTAGGGTGAATGAATTCTAATCCATAATAAATTAATGTAGGTACAACCCCACCAGCAATCCACGTTCCAATTAAAGCCCCAACTGCAACTAAAATAAGAATTGCTTCTAATCCATTAGAAATCCCTTTCGTAATTGCATCTTGCAATTCTTGATAACGAAATCCTAATCTTAATCCAAGCGCAATAACTAAAAACCATGAAATAAATAGCGCTAATTGAATTGGGAGATCAAAAATCGTTTGGAAGGAAAAGACGACAGCAAGAAATAGGAATAAAAGAATAATAATTTCTAGCATCGATGGTAATCTTACACTTTTCATTTTTTTCTCTCCTTACAAGTCGATAACATGATGTATGTAGTCTCACGTGTATGTAGTATACAATTAGCGAAGACAAAACAAAATTTTCATATTATTTCGATTTATTTTTCCAGTATAATATATTCACAACCCTTTCTATTGTAAAAGTAGATGGCTCTTTTCGCAATGAAAAATATAAAAAATGTTGTATTTTTATTTATTTAGAAAGAATTACCAAATAATAACTTTTTAATTTTACCACAACAAAATTTTTTACTACTGCCTTCAACCTATATGTAGTACTATATTTCCCCATAACAAAAAGAGCACGCATCATTTAACAGATGCATGCCCCTCTTTTATTTATCATTTCCCGACAGAAAGCTCCCACCTCAAGGAATGGGTAGGACATGGTTCAATGAGTAGGTGGGAGCTGAATGGCGGTTTGGCAAAAGCCTAAAGGTTCTTCTTGGTGAAGAATCAGTATAAGGTACCGGTATCGTAATCAGTTCGTGCCTATAGAAAGAAAATGTTGCAGCTCCGAGTCATTTTTACATCTACGAAATCTAAATGTCCACTCCACGCAGATTGCGACCAAATAATATGACTAAAATTATCAAATTCAAACGATGGTTTATGAGTAATCCAGTTCATCTCATATCTTCTTATACACATATTTTTAACAACCAAATTACTCTTATCTTTATTTTTTGGGCATCGCGATTATGATTATATTTCATAAAAATATGCAGAATTTATTCTTTTGAAATTCTATTAAAGACCAATATTCTCGCCTCCATTTAATTTATTTTTAACTGTATGCTTGTCCACATGCTCCCTACTACAACAACAAAAATTTTATAGTCTATTTCTACCCTTAAATCGTAATCATTATGATTTGTTGTTGATTTTTTCTTTCCTATCACTTATCATAAAACGTAATAATTACGATTTAAAAGAGAGGAATTATTCTATGAAAAAGATACCTATTACTGTACTAAGCGGCTTTCTAGGAGCTGGAAAGACTACTTTACTGCATCATATTTTGACTAATAAGAACAACTTAAAAGTAGCTGTTATCGTTAATGATATGAGTGAAGTAAATATTGACGCTTCTCTTATCAAAAAGGGAGGTTTTTCACGTACGGAGGAAAAATTAGTAGAAATTCAAAATGGTTGTATTTGCTGTACACTACGAGAAGATTTAATAATAGAGGTGAATCGTCTTGTTGAAAACGGTGATATTGACTATATTGTGATTGAATCCTCTGGTATAAGTGAGCCTATTCCAGTTGCCCAAACGTTTACTTATACAGACGAAGTTCTTAACATTGATTTAACGAGAAATTGTCGTCTCGATACGATGGTTACAGTTGTAGATGCCAATAGATTTTGGGATGATTTTGCAGATGGAGAAAGTTTATTAGACCGCAAACAAGCAATCGATGAAAATGATACTCGGGAAGTTATTGATTTATTAATAGATCAAATTGAGTTTGCGAATGTCATTATTCTTAATAAGGTAGATCTACTAGAAAAAGAAGATATCATAGAACTTCGTCATTTACTAAAGAAATTAAATCCCGGTGCAAAAATTATTGAGTCTTCCTTTAGCCAAGTACCATTACAAGAAATTTTAAACACTAATTTATTTAATTATGAAGAAGCCAGTCAATCAGCTGGATGGATTCAAGAGTTAAATAGTGAACACCATACACCAGAAACGGAAGAATACGGTATCAATTCCTTTGTGTACCGTCGTAAACATCCTTTCCACCCTAAACGCCTTATGAATTGGCTAGAAAAATGGCCTTTAGATGTTGTAAGAGCGAAAGGATTTTTCTGGCTCGCATCTCGCAATAATATGATAGGACTTCTATCTCAAGCAGGTTCCTCTATTACAATACAAGGTGCTGGTGAATGGATTGCAGCATTACCTGAGGCTGAAAAAAATCAATTGATTACAGAAGAACCAGAAGTGTTGAAAAATTGGGATGACCGATACGGAGATCGAATAACTGAACTCGTATTTATCGGCATTGACATGAATCGTTCTTTGATTGAACAAGCATTAGATGATTGTCTATTAACAGAAAAAGAAATGAAACAAGATTGGAATATATTTGTTGATCCTATTCCAGCTTTTACTTACACTTCATAACCAAAAATAAAAAGGCTTCCGTAGAATGAAGCCTTTTTTCACTTTGTAGTACTCTTATTTAACAGACTTACTTTAATAAGAAACACAATTGTGCCTAAAACAACTAATACAGCATATACGGCACCAACTACATCACCTATTTTTTCTAAGCCAAACGGTAATATTATTGTGGCAACTCCGACTATATAGGAAAACACTCCTGAAAGTTTCGCTAATTTATTTTTATCTCCAATAAACATTTCTTCTTGATAACCTGCCAACAGAAACAATCTCTTTTTCACGTGTATTTGATATCCTAAAAATATGATAAGTAATCCGACAACTAAACAAATCAAAAACCCTGCTAACATTTCAACACCACCCTCTCAACAAATTTTACCATACACAAAAAGGGATTATCGTTCTTAATAAACAATTTTATTTTTAATTAGAATTTTCATTTTATTAATAATCCGTTCTGTGATATATTGCATATTGTATACAATATATATTTTGGAAAGGAGGGCTATAAACCTTATGGATCCAAATCGATTAAAAGGAATTATAATGGTCATAATCGGCGCTTGTTTATGGGGTTTATCCGGAACAGCTGCGCAACAACTTTTTCAATATGAAAACGTTTCTACTGAATGGTTAGTTACGATTCGTTTGCTTATATCCGGTGCTATTTTGCTCATTATGTCATCATTCGGAACGAGAAAAAAAGAGATATTCGGCATTTGGAAACAAAAGTCTGATGCAAATAAGATGATTTTGTTCGGTCTATTAGGCATGCTTGCTGTACAGTACACGTACTTCGCTTCTATTAAAGAAGGAAATGCTGCCGTTGCAACATTATTACAATATTTAGCCCCTATATTTATCACTGTATACTTACTTTTCAGATGGAACGTTCGTCCATCAAAAATTGATTTTATTTCAATTGCCCTCTCATTAGTAGGGACTTTTCTCTTACTAACAAACGGTTCTGTTCATAACTTAGCTGTTTCTACACCAGCTATCATTTGGGGCATTTTATCTGGACTATCCCTTGCATTTTATAGTTTGTATTCAAAAGAATTGTTAGAAAAGTGGTCTTCATCCGTTATCGTTGGATGGGGCATGGTCATTGGGGGAATTGGTGTAACGATTTTACACTTTATTTCCACAAATGAATTCATTTTATTATCAACGACAAAATACGTAAAATTAAATACCCTCCCCCTTATTATATTTGTAGTCATTTTCGGAACACTTATCGCGTTTTATTTATACTTAGACAGCATACGATACCTTACTCCGAAAGAAACAACATTATTTGGTTGCACAGAACCGCTCGCAGCTATTATTTCTTCTGTGCTTATTTTGCACGTACCATTTCAATCTTTTCAGTTAATAGGTGCTTTTTGTGTCATTGTAATGGTGCTCATATTAAGCCAAAAACCGGATGAAGGAAAACCGAAATTAAAGCTGGTTAATGCAAAAAAGAAAAATATACAATGAAAGGATTGAATTTCCTATGCCTGTTCCTCAAAATTATAAAAAACCAGGAAGAGTTTCAGCAAAATCACTCGTTTTAAATCAACTACAAGATTGGATTATTGAAGGTGTTTTACAACCTGATGAAAAAATTAATGATGTGGAATTGGCTGAAGCTTTAGGAGTAAGCAGAACACCTGTAAGAGAAGCACTTCAAATATTAGAGCTTTCTGGATTAGTGGAAATGGTACCTGGGCAAAAAACGAAAATCGCTCCTATTAAGTTAGACGATGTATCTATCATTTATGAAACGATGGCTGGTCTTCACTCTATTATAGGAAAGCAAGCACTTCAACGAATTACAGAAACTGATATACAACAACTTTCATTTATAAATGCTGATTTTCAACAATCTATAAATGAAAAAAATTCGAAACGAGCTTTAGAACTAGATATTCAATTTCACAATACAATTACTTCTATTGCTAAAAATCCATATATTGAACCTTTTCTAGAAAATACGCAACTTCACGTTTTACGCCTTGAATATTTGTTTTTCCAAAACTTTGTTCCTGCAAGTCAATCTATTGAAGAACATCACTCTATAATTCAAGCACTACAAAAGCAGGACGAAAAACAAATGGAACAAATGATGTCTCAAAACTGGCTCCGTCCAATGAAAGAAATCCAAAAAATGATTTCTACGAAATAATAATAGAGCTGATTACACAAAATCGTAACCAGCTCATCTTTTACTAATCTATTTAGCTATGCCTGAATATCTGCATAATCTTCCATATCTTCGTACTCTTTTTCCAATTCCTCTAAAGAAAGCTCGTATAATTGCCGATCACGAACTTTAAACACCCCTGCTCCAATTAACTCATCAATTAAGTGCCTCTTACGATTTTCAACAGCAAAACGGAGTTGACTACTCATCTTTTAAAAAACTCCTTTCTACGATCATTGAAAATGATAATCTTTATCAATTACCACTTCTGATTATAAAAGATGATTCTTTATAAGTAAAGTAATCTTATGAAATATTTACCTTACAAAGTATTTGTGGCCACATTATATATATGTATGTCGTGCGAAAAATGTTATGACACTTTTTCTTATCCTTTTTCTTTCATACTTTGCAAGTTGTCTCACTATGATTAAATTCACCGTCTATCTCTACTTGAATGGTGACATGTTCTACATGAAACCTCTCCTTTAATACATCCGTAGCCTCTTTTAATACACTTTGCGTTTCATTACCTTTAATAATCAGGTGGCAAGTTAGTACTTGAAAGTCCGATGTGACAGACCATATGTGCAAATCATGAACTTCTTTTACAATTGCAATCGTTAATAATGTATTTTTCACTTCATCAACATCTATGTGCTGCGGTGCACCTTCCATTAATATATGGACTGTATCACGTGTTACACGCCACCCACTAATAATGACTAAAATAGACACAAGCATACTAGCAATCGCGTCTGCAACATTCCATCCGAAAAATTTAATAAGTAACGCAGCAATAATCGCTCCGACTGACCCTAATAGATCACCTAGTACGTGTAAGAAAGCACTTCTTAAATTCAAATTCCCTTTCACATCTCCGCCTCTCATTAATATCCAAGCTGATAAAATATTAATAAGCAGACCAAGTACAGCAATAATGAGCATCCCATTACTAGCAATCTCAACTGGTTCTTTAAAACGACGAATTGCTTCAATAAAAATGTATATAGAAATCACGATAAGAACGACACCGTTACATAATGCCGCTAACATTTCGGCTCGCTTATACCCGTATGTTTTCGCGGTAGTTGCTGTTTTTTCTCCGAGCTTAAACGCAAGTAAACTTAAAGCTAAAGATACCGCATCACTTAACATATGCCCCGCGTCAGATAATAGTGCTAAACTATTTGTTACAAATCCCCCAATAACTTCAGCAATCATAAAGCTTGTCGTTAATAGGAAGGCAATTAGTAACGCCTTTTTATTTTTTGAATGACCGTGATCATGTGAGTGTCCCATACAAATGCTCCTTTAAGTGCAATAACTGTATGTTAGTATGCAACAAGCTCTCTCTCTCTTTATCCCGCATTAACGGGCAGTAAGACTCCCATCTCAAAATTCGGCTGGAGCAAAGAAGTTAGATGGGAGATCAACTGCCCGTAAACGCCCGATTGGTTCAACTAATAATCAGTGGGGGATGTACAAAACCCCCACTGATTAAAGTTTCACTTTATCCCGCTTCCTTCTGTATACACACTTCGCTACTTTTCAAGCAATTCCTTTTTCTCAACTAAAAACAAGACTACTTCTTTTTTATTTTCATATTGTTTACTAATGAAAGAATTTTTAAGGGGGTTATGAAATTGAAACGACTATTTCTCTGTATGGAGCGTGAACTCGTTGTAGTAAAAGAACAATATGGTAACTACGAAACCACATATCACTTACAAAATATGCAACCTACTTGTATTGCAGTTGATCCATTTCAAAAAAACCGTGTATATTGCGGAACATTCGGCCGGGGTTTATGGTTAAGCGATGATGGCGGGGATTCGTGGAGACCAATTGGGGACTCTTATCGTTACTTTGATTTTCCGAATGAAGATGGTATTTTACATTCTTCTATCACTTCCATAACGATAAGCTCTAATGAACAAGTTAACGGATATGGCGTCGTTTATGTCGGCACAGAACCGAGCGCTTTATTCCGTTCTGAAAATGGCGGTGAAACTTGGACTGAACTAAAAAATATGAAATCATTATTATCTTCTTATACGTGGGCTTTCCCGCCTAGACCTTTTACCCATCACGTACGCTGGATTACGATTGACCCAAACAATCCAAGCACAATCCACGTTTCAATCGAAGCTGGTGCTGTTATTCAAAGTAATGATAAAGGGCATACATGGACTGATAAAAAATTCGGTGCTCCTATTGATGCTCATCAATTAATTATGCATCCCGAAGCCCCAAATCGCCTATATGCATCATGCGGTGACGGATTTATGAACGGTCCTGATCGCGCTTATCTAGAAAGTTACGACAACGGAAGTAGCTGGATATCATGTAGTGCAGGTCTTGAGCACCATTATTTATACAGCATGGCCATCGATCCAGCTGATTGTGATACGATTCTCGTTTCTGCCGCACCGAGCGCTGATCTTGCTCATCACCGTATTCCTTATGAATCTTATATTTATCGTAAAACGAAAGATACTCCCTTCCAACAAGTACAGCAAGGACTACCATCTGCAATTGGCACAGTCATTTCGATGTTTGCTACAAACCAAGCAGAACCACATACGTTTTACACTTTAAATAATAATGGCGTGTTTCAATCCAATGATAGCGGCGAATCGTGGGAACAACTAAACATTCCGTGGAAGGATGAGTATAAAACGCAGCATCCACATGCATTGCTCGTTACTAGTTCTTAACGAAAAGAGACTGCCTATTTGTTTCAGGCAGTCTCTCTATTTATTTCTTTAAATCAATTACAATATCATCTAACACTATATCTTTACTCTTCGCTTCTTTTTTTGGCACTTCAATTTTCTTCTCTTTTCCATTCACATACTCCACTCCACCATGATTTTCAGGTGTATGCACTCGTAAGTTCACATGAGGTGTAACGATAAGCTTTGTTGCATTTTCGTTCAATTTTTGGAATGTGGCACTCCATCGAATATTGTAAGGATCGTTACCACTTCCCCCATTTCCTTCACCAGAATAATCATTACCTAAATCATCCTTAACCTTCAATTCAACATCTACACTATCCCACTCTTTTCTTGCACCCTTAGAAACCTCTTGATTGTAATAAAGAATAAATGAAACCGGCGACATTGCGACCTTTTCCATCTTTACTTTTATACCTTCTTTTTCCGAACTCCCACCAATTGTTCTTTCTTTACTATCCACTGATTTTACCGTTAACGCGAAATTCCAATTTCCTTGTATTGATTTTTTCCTATCTGACATCTCTATTCTCTCTATATTCCATCTAAAGTTTACTTTGTCCTTTTTATTACTATCATGATGTGTCGTTGTTACCATACCCACATACTTTTTTTCAGTAACTTTAGTCATTTTTCCACTTCCTGTACTACCATGAGCGTCCATTATATCCAATCCACCTAATATGATAGGATCATTCCCTAAGTCTTGCTCACTTTCTAGTGAATACGTTATAGATACTGTTCTGCCATCAGAAATTACATCATTAATTGTAACCTTAACCCCATTACTCTCCTTTGTCATATTCAACTCAGTTGAAAACTCTTTATAATTTTCATATAGCCCTGTTCTACCATTATCTAAAAATCGGAATATGTCACCTACTATTGGCAGTCCTCCAGCGTAAGTAGGAAATCCAATACCAAGCGTTGCGACTGATAAGCCTACTAAAACAGAGGCAGCAGCAACACTCTTTTTCCAAGTTTTCATCTTTTTCTTCGTACGTATCGATTGTTTTAAATTACGTTTCACTTTTTCTTTTTCAATTTCAGAAGCCTCAATTTCCTCAAGTTCTTTTTCATCTATATCAATATCATTTAATAGTTCATAAATGTCTTTCATATTGCACTACCTCCAAAACTAAAATTCGTAGCATTTTGTTGTAGTTTCTTTTTCCCTCGATAAATACGGTTATCTACCGCTGATCGAGTTAACCCTAACTTTTCTCCTATTTCTTCCGTCTTTAAACCGAGGAGATATTTCATAATGAACACTTTTTGATCTATAGGCTCTAATTGATTAATGAGTTTTATTAATTCTTCTCTATCTTCCATAACGATTAATTCGTCTTCTGCCGATTTTTCTGTGCTTACATTAAATTCATCTGAAATAATTTCTACTTTTTTATTCGCTTTTCGGTAATAATCAATTGCTTTAAACTTAGCAATCGCCGCAATCCACTTTTTAAAATCATTTGGTTCTCCATGAAATTTATTTGCGTTATTCCAAACAGATAGGAAAATATCATTTATACATTCCTCTATCAGTCCATCATTTTGAATTGGCAGCAGTACTTTATGCGTGATTCCTTTTATTAAAGGTAAATATGTATCAACAACAAATTCTAGCGCATCTTCTTTTTGCCGCTGTAATCTTTTAATAAAATTTTTCTCATTTGATTTCATGTAGCGATTCCCCTTATTTTTTGTAAAAGCTTTTACATCCTATATAACGTTCTGGAAAATTTTTTCTCTCATCTTTTTTATTTTTTGTATGCAATGGAATACTTTTCCTTAGCCATTGTCTCATATAAATGTAAGTTTGAAGGGAATTTTCTCAAGTCTACAAAGTATTTAATGTAGTACAATATTTATGTAGTTACCTTTAAACTTGATGTACATTTTATTCAATTAATTTATTTCCATTTTATAATTTAAATGTAGGAGATGAGATGTATATGTGTGGAATTACAGGTTGGGTAGATTGGAAAGAGGATCTTTCAAATGAACATGTTATTTTAAAAAAGATGGCGAACAGTATTCAGCATCGTGGTCCTGATGCTGAAGGCTTTTGGTTTTCACGTCACGCGTCATTTGCACATCGTCGTTTAATTGTTATCGATCCTAAAGGAGGAACGCAGCCAAAAACATTTCGTGCTGGAGATTATACGTATGCTCTTACCTATAATGGTGAAATTTATAATTTCCGTGAGCTTAGAGAATTACTTCAACAACAAGGTCATACATTTGAAACACACTCAGACACAGAAGTGTTACTACATGCTTATTTAGAATGGAAAGAAGATTGCGTACAACATTTAAATGGAATTTTCGCTTTTGCAATATGGGATGATCAGAAGCAACAATTGTTTTTAGCAAGAGATCATTTAGGGGTAAAACCACTCTTTTATACAGAAAGAAATAACAGCATTATTTTCGGTTCTGAAATAAAAGCGATATTAGCTCACCCATCTGTTCCTGCTGAACTTGATACAGACGGAATAAATGAAATATTTGGATTAGGCTTATTTCGAACTCCAGGATGTGGCGTCTTTAAACATATTCAAGAAGTTCGTGCTGGACATTCTATAACGTTCACACGTGGTAAAAAAGTAGTTAAGAAGTATTGGAATTTAGAAAGTAAGATCCATACAGATTCTATTGAAGACACATCCTCACATATTTTATCTATCTTACAAGATACAGTAAAAAGACAATTAATTGCCGATGTTCCCCTCGTTTGTATGTTATCAGGCGGGTTAGATTCTAGTGGAATTACTGCATTGGCAGGTAAAGAATTTGCAGAGGAACACAAAGCACTTCACACGTATTCAATTGACTTTGTAAACAGTGCTAAAGATTTCGAACTTACATTTGCTCGTACTGGTCTAGATGCTCCTTGGGTAAAACGTGTATCTCAGCACGTAGGGACATCACATCATGATATTATTGTTAATGCAGAAGAACTAGCAAATCACTTATTTGTTCCCCTACATGCGAAAGATTTACCGAGTGCTGGTGAAATGGAAACTTCACTGTATTTACTATTTTGCGAAATGAAAAAAGACGCAACCGTTGCCTTATCTGGCGAATCGGCCGATGAAGTATTCGGGGGGTATCCTTGGTTTCATCAAGAAGAGTTATTATATGTAGATAAGTTTCCATGGTTAACAAACTGGAAAAACACATCTTCTCTATTATTAAATGACGTAACGAATCAATGTAATCCTGAGCATTACATTGACAAACGATTCCACGAAGCTATTTTGGAAGTACCTACCCTTGAAGGAGAAAGTAAAAAAGAAGCGAAACAACGTCAAATGTTTTATTTATTTTTAACAAGATTCCTTCCCTTCTTACTCGACCGTAAAGATCGTATGAGTATGGCTGTTGGCTTTGAAGTTCGTGTACCGTTTTGTGATTACAGACTTGTTGAATATTTATGGAACGTTCCTTTCAACATTAAAAGTATTGATAATATTGAAAAGGGTATTTTGCGTAGAGCATTGAAACCTGCTTTACCAGACGACGTGCGAAATAGAAGAAAGAGTGCTTATCCAACTTCACAAGACCCACACTATTTACAAACAATTCGCAATTTAACACTTGATATGTGCAGCAATAAAAACAATCCTGTTTTCTCACTTATTAACCATTCCAAAATACTTGCAATTGCTAATCAAAGTAATAAAGAGATTAACAATTTTGAAGCAAGAAGTGCTATGGAGTATATGCTCCAAGTGAATGAATGGTTAAAAACATATCACATTCATATTGCTTAATAAAAAGGAGTTCAAGGATAAAAAACCTTGAACTCCTTTTCAGTTCTTAATTTGCACATTGTCTATCTTCAGTATCGATGGACCATCCGATAATAGTGGCACAATCTCTACCTTTCCACTCAAGTACATTTGTTAATACAGGCTCAATCTGTAAGCAATTTCCGTCGTGTAATATTTCTACTAAAGATTGATCATCATCAAACTTTCGTTTATCACATTCTAAAATACCATCCGTCGCCATTACAATGTGGTTCTGGCCTCTTTCTAATCCCCTTACGCCTGATGTAAAGCAAGGTGTATTCGCTGCAAAAACATTTTTTCTTCCTATATATTCATAATTCTTACGCTTATTTAGCCTACCCTTTCCATTTTTCGTTTTCTCAGAATGGAATAAATACGCGAAGCAATCACCAACTGATAACCAATATAAAAACTCGCCTTTTCGCAAACAAATTAAGCATGCGAGCTCCTCATCATCTTGATCGCATTTCTCAATAAATAGCTCATCTGTAAATAAAGCTAATAAGTACATATGTGTATGATGAAAAGCTAAATGTATCGGGTATGAAAATAACTCTTTTAGTTTTTCTTTTCTTTCTGAAATGGCCTCTATTATATAATGTATATTTTTCGTTTTATGGTGTGTATCAAATATCATAACAAATTCAAATTCTAATTTCGGATCCCACCAAGCTAGCACTGCATCTCCTCTTTCATATGCATCACTCTCTTGACTCCCCCCATATATGCCGACTGAAAGAGGACCACATTTTTCAACATGAATTTGATCTACATACATCTTTTCATGACTAATCCATTTAAATGTATTCACAGCTATCATCCTCTCTCTTGCTAAATGTATACCTTTACACATAGATTACCTTATATTTCAGTAAAAATAAACTTTTTCAACATTTATTATGAAAATAAGAGGATTTTAATTCTTAATAAACGAATATATCTTATTATACGACATAAAAATTTGGAGGATTACGCATATGAAAGACATCAATCAACATTGGGAGACAATATACTACCACTTACGATATGAATATGAAGACAATCTTTCTCACCAAGCAATCCGCATTTTACAAATCATTTCTCGTGAGAAAGATATAACAATTGGAAAAGTTGCTTCTGAACTTGGTCTATCTCATAATACAGCGTCCGAACATGTAAAACGTCTTATTCAAAAGGGATTTATCATTAAAGAAAGAAATAAACAAGATGAAAGAGTTGTGAACCTTGCATTAACAAAAACAGGCATCGAAGTATTAGAAAAGCATACTTTACTAGATAAAAAAAAGATACAAATATTAGAGTCACAGCTATCAAAAGAAGAGCAACAATTAATTGATAAAGCTTTTTCGTTATTAGCTAAGGAGGCAAAATATGCATTTCCTCGTTAAGATTATCGTCTCCGCCCTCATTATTGGCGGTGTAACCGAATTTGCTAAATATTATAGTACACTTGGTGGCTTTATCGCAGCCCTTCCTCTTATTAGTTTACTTAGTTTATTTTGGATTTCTTTCGAAGGTGGGAGTAAACAGGAGTTAAGTCAATTCGCTATGGGCGTATTATATGGATTTCCTGCATCAGCATTACTATTATTTATTGTTTATATCGGTTTAAAGAACTCTTTTTCACTTAGTACATCTATACTCTTCGGCATAGGCGCCTGGTGTATCGCCTTTGCTTGTCAAAAATTATTTCAAGCTTAGGGGGAATTAACATTAATAGAATAGTAGAAATACTCGGGCGAAAAATAGAAGTATATATGAGAGGTAATAGTAAACAAACTGTCGTGATTCAAACAGGAATGGGCTGCTCATTTTATGATTGGCTTCCTATTATAGAAAAGCTTTCACAAAAATTTACAGTCATTTCATACCATCGCCCAGGTTATGGAGAAAGTGATCTTGGAAATAATCCACGTACAACTATGCAAGTTGCAAAGGAACTACATATGTTGCTACATGAACTAGCTATTCACGAGCCAATCATTTTAATCGGTCATTCCTACGGGGGTTTATGCGCACAACATTTTGCAATGTTACATGAGGACCAAATAAAAGCGCTTATTTTAGTTGATTCTACCTCCATGAACTTACACCGATTAGATGAGCTTCATTTACCGATTTCTGATCAAACTGATTCTGATGATATTTGGCTTCAAAAATATCATACTTACTCCAAAATGGATGTAGATGCACTTTATACTGAACTAAAACCTACACTCATCAATCAATCAGAACATCATATCGAATTTTCTATATCGCCTTCATTATATAAAGCGACAGCTTCTGAACTGGCGGAGTGGAAAAATTGCGCTCGCTCAATAAAAGAACTATATAAAACATTAGAAATACCATTAACCGTTATCGGCAGAGATCCCCATTATTCTATTACTCAAATGATTGAGGGCGATATGCCAAAAGAAGAAGCTACACAACTTGAAGAGATGTGGCAAGAACTTATACGTGAACAATTAAATCTCTCAATAAACAGCAAATATATTCTTGCCAAACATGCTGGTCACGGTATAGAAAATGATCGACCAGATATTATCATTGAAGCAATTCACCCATTGTAAATAAAAAAAGGAAGCAACTAAAGCTGCTTCCTTACTTATCTATTCATAATCTTCTTCATCATCAACTTCTTCATAATACGAATTCCCATTGCTTACATATATAGGGCCGTTCGCAACATCAATACGCAGTACCCATGCCCATGGCACAGCTAAACGTTTATGTATCGCTCGCCAAAAGTTCATTGATTTTCTTTCATACTCCTGGAACTCCTGAAGTAATCCTTTATAGGAGGAACCGTCTAACTGAATATTTGCTTCTAATAAACGAGAATGGGCATAGTACTGTAACTCAAGTTCAGCAGCAATTTCCATTTCTTCTTCCGTTGCCATACCAATAATTGTTCCATCTGCTGGTGCAATTTCATATACGTTGTGAACTTCAATAAGCCCGTCTTTCTCTTTCTCAAACATGTAAACAGCCTCCTTTAACATATTTTTTATGTTACAAAGTCATACTTCTACAATAACTTCTCTTATTCCTCTTTTTTTGATAAACTTTTACAAATTATTTATCTGATAACCTGTATGCAATATTCTTCCGGCAGAAACTAAACTCTCATTATGAAAAGTTAACTTAAATACATCAGGCATAAGAAGTGTTTTCCAAAAATGAAAATCATATGTAGCATCAAAATAATTCATCAGTAACACCATAATATTCCCATGAGTACCTATTACAATATTCTTCCCCTTATACTTTTCCAATATATTTTGCATACATATTACAGCACGCTTTTGCGCTACATCATTTGATTCTCCGCCTTCATATACAAAAGTCCAATCTTCCCACACTTTCTGAATAGCATCATGAAAATCCTCTACTGGATCTTTACTTAATAACCTTTCCCGTAAATCTTCTTCCAGTTGTATTGATAGTTTGTTTACACTTGCAATTCCTTCAACGGTCTGAATCGCTCTTTTGTATGGACTAGAAATAACAACATCAATCTTCTCATCTTTTAACAAGTTTGTTATGTTCTTTGCATCTAGCCAACCCTTTTCAGATAAGGGACGTTCCCTTTCTTCCTTTGTATATGTAGAGTGAGCGTGCCTAACGAAATATATTGTAGTCATAACATCCAACCCTTTCCCATTAAAATCATTTACTTTCAAATCGCAACCTACTTATATGTAAAACCTTATTAACTTTATTACTCATTATTACAACTACTGGCGCTCCTGCCATTAACGCATCTATTCAATTAATTCGGTTAGATATCGGCTAATTCCTTTGAGTACATTTCTTATAAAACAAACAAAAAGATGCTTTATACAAAGCATCTTTTTATTTATATAATTAAATCATATTATTATAATTTAATTTCTAAATTCTTCACTTGTTATACCATCTCGAATAAAGTAATCTATATTATTTTTTAACTTTCCATAGGTTTCTTCATTTTTTCTTGAGTCAAAGAAAAGGTTTGGAGTTCCTGAGCTTTTCTTAAAATTTTTATTATCTGTAATATAGCCTGAATTACTTATTTTCCCCCTCTATCCCGCTCCGAACATTTCTGATTTCACACTGTATCGTATGGAAAAATTTGATGGATGTGTTTATTAACAACATAACAAAAAAACATGCTGTCATTATGAGAGCATGTTTTGTGATATTCTTCACATTGTTTAGTTAAAAAATAAACCTTTTACTTACCATGATGTAACATTAAATCACTAAGTTCTTCTTCAATGTGATTTAATTTCGCAACGCCTTCTTTCCATTTATGAATATAACGTGAAACTCCAACGAAAAATAAAACAAAAATTGTAGAAAGAATAATACCATACACGATTGCTACAGTACTCATAGTTACACTTCCTTGTAATTAGTTATATTTTTATTATAAACCTTTTTCTTTTAAAATACTTCGATTTCAACTTTTTGTAACAAAATTGATTTTTCTAACAATATAAAAACAGATTTTAATACTAGGAGAAATCTCTTTCAGATCCCTATTAGTATCATTTTTTATCCTACATTAACTTCTAGTAAACGCCAGTTCTGTTTAACTAATAACCAGTGGGGATGCCCCTCCACTGGTTATTAGTTAAACTTTATTTTACACCGACCAAAACAGTTTCTGGTAATGTGCTACCGCCATCAATTACAATATGTGTACCTGTTATGTAACTTGATTCATCAGATGCTAAAAAACCTGCTAACTGACCTACTTCTTCAATTTTTCCTAATCTTCCTAACGGAACACCTGAAGCAATACCATCGATGATATTACTTGGCTTATTGGGATCAGATTCATTTGCAATTTGCTCTGCCATTGGCGTCATAATATAACCTGGACAAATCGCATTTACAGTAATACGATGCTTCGCAACTTCACGCGCCAATGCTTTCGTAAATCCAACAATCGCCGCCTTTGTCGTCGCATATGCTGTTTCACCTTCATCAGCTACTAATGTTCCTGTTACAGAAGACATATTAACAATTTTCCCGTAATTTTTCTCAATCATATATGGCAATACTGCTTTAGAGAAATTCCATACACCATTAATGTTCACTTGGAATTGAAAATCACGCATTTCATCAGACATATCTAGAAAATTAGCAAGCCGGATTACGCCTGCGTTATTGACTAATATATCAATCTTTTCGTACTTCTCATATGCATCTTTCGCTACTTCTTTTACAGCGTCAAAATTAGCCACATCAACTACGTAGCTCACAGCATCTAATCCTTTACTAACAATTTCTTTTGCAGTGTCATGAACTGTCTCTGAAATATCAACAAGTAACACTTTCGCCCCTAGCTCTGCAAACACATGAGCAATTCCAGCTCCATTCCCCATCGCAGCTCCCGTAACAAAAGCAACCTTTCCATCTAATTTCCCCATTTCATAACCCCCTTATAATCGATAGAAAACTTTTACATTTTTATCATACTAAATATTCCCTTACAAATTTAAAACATCTCAATTTGTTAAAAAACGTTCAAAAAAGGAAAATTCTTCACAAAATATACAAAACTTCACCATATGTACTATTACCATATGGGTTATATTATTTAATAGTGTAAAGGGGATGATACAATATGACGACTTGGTTTATTGTACTGTTAGTTGTATTTGGGGCATTTAAAATTATCGTTTCTAGTCTTCCAAACTCCGTTATTGAATCCATCATTAGCCGATATGAAACACATCCGCAAATTGATGAAGAGAATGCTACTATAACGATTAATGGAAATAGTTTAGAAGGCGATAAGAAATCTCAAATTATTAATGATTTTAACGAAGGTTTATTTTTAGATCGCTATTATGCACCACCACAAAATGAGGGCACTCCATTAATTATCAATGCAAAACGTGGCAAAAAAGATTTCATATTTTATATTTATGGTCATGAAGAGCATGTTGACGTTGTAAAACAACATAAAAAGAAAGTGGTTGCTTATAGTTTGCGCTCTAAAAACCTTCAAAATAGTGAAATGTTCGTGTCAGCTGATTTAGCTTAATGCTCTTTTATTAATTTCATTTATATATACTAAAAAGAGGACGTCCCAAAAGATATTTCGGGACAGCCTCCTCTTATTATTTAGGATGCTACAGTTGTCGTTTTTTGTCCAGAAATCGATATCGCTTGTCAAATCGCTGATATATTTAGATCTACGGTCGATATATTCGAATAATCGCTCATATAATTTCGTGTACTATTGTACGAAATAAAGAGGGTATCACCTAATCAAAAATTTCGACTATGGGATACCCTCTTTTAAACTATAACTCTATTTATTTTTCTTCGCTTCAATTTTCACTTGTGCCTCTTCAGCCTTATCTAATGCTTCTGACACTTTTTTCTCTTTTTCTTTTACTTCATCTATACTATCAACAGCTTTAATTACTTTATCGATTCCTTCTTCATCTACCTTTTTTCGTTTCGCTACTCTCTCATTTACTTTCTCTTCAACGTCTTTCGCTTTTTGAAGCATATCTTCTGCATTTGATTTTACGGATTTTTCAAGTGTATCGTCCTTTTTCTTTTGCAATACTTCATTTGCATCGTCTTTCGCTTCTAAATACTTCCCATCTTTTAATGCTGTCGCACCGCGATCCAATAGCTGAGCGACTTCTTTATATGCCTTCGCTTCATTTCCTGATTTCTCTTTTTCCGCTTTTTCAAACCACATAATCGCATCACTATATTTTTCATTTTTCAATGATTGCATACCTGTTTCAATATACGTGTCATAATTGCTACATCCAGTCATTACGACTAACAGAAAAAGCATAACAAAACTTAATTTTTTCATGATGTTTTCTCCTTTTCTTTGCCTGCTCACTTTACTGTAACATACATGAAAAAGAGTTTCAAAAACTAAAATACTAATATGGTCATTTTTATTTTGTTAAAATTTTCTTTTAAGCTGACACATCCACTTTTCTTTTCGCCATATGCTGCTTTACTCCAACTAATACAACTAACAATAATCCTCCGCCTATTGTCATCATAACAATGCTAGTAGGTAACATATCTAATAATAATCCATATACAATCATACCGAGCGGTGCGATTGCAGTAGCAATTGTTTCAAGTAGGCCGAACACACGCCCTAAATAGCTCGGATTTGTCGTCTTTTGCATATGTACTTGCATCGGAATATTTACAATCATAATTGATATACCAGTTAACATCATAAAAGCAATATAGTAAATAAAACTTGCTACTTTCGGAATGGTAACTAACAACGGGAAGACTGTACATAAACTCAAACCCGCAAATAAAAACAGTCCACTATAAATAGAACGAAACGGATTATTCACTTCTTTACGCACTGATAAAACAATCGCACCCATTAACATCCCGACTGCTAACATTCCCTCTACAGTACCGAGTTGCTTTGAAGATAAATGCAATGTTTGGACGATAATGTATGGAAGTGCAACGGTTAGCCCACAAGCAAAAAAGTTTACCCACAGTGCTATTTTCATTAAACCATATATTTCATGCTGTCGTTTTACATATGAAAAACCTTCTTTTATACTCGTCAAGAAATGCTCTTTACTCTCAGCCACTTCTTTTTTATATAAATCAAATACGATAAATAATTGCAAAATAACTGCTAAAAAGAAAGTAATGCTATTTAACAAAAAGAACGACTTAATTGAAAAGAAACCAAATACAACTCCGCCAATAATCGGCCCTAAAATATTTGATAAAGAAGATGCCGTTTGATTTAAAGCACTCGCTTTTTGAATACGCCCTTCATCTACTAAATTAGGAATAGACGAAGTTAATGCTACAGAATAAAAACTTGCACAAATTGATAATAATGCCGCTGAAACATAAATAAACAGAAGTGATGGCCCAAATATAGTAGCAAGAATAAACATAATAAGCATCGTTAAGCTACTTAATAAATCCGTGCCAATGACAAGCCATTTTCGATTAACACGGTCTGCTACAGCACCTGCAATTGGGCCACAGATCATCCTTGGAATCGATCCACAAACGAGCGTAGTTGCAAAACCCATCCCTGATCCTGTTGTCTTTAATACGTATAATCCCATTGCGAACGTATAAATACCCGCTCCTAGCAAAGACGTCATCTTTCCAATCATCATTAAAATAATATTTCTCGTTGCAATCTTCAGTTTTGAATCATTTGGAACTATACTTACATCCCCCATTATGACACTCTCCCCTTAAAAGTTTAATTGTGTTAAACTTATTATATAATCATCTTTCCAATTTTTACAACAAAAAGTTTAATTGTATTTAACTTTTAATCATAAAGGAGCAATTATATGGCTACTCTCGGTGAAAAAATTAAAACGTTACGAAAAGAAAAACAGCTTACTCAAACTGAGCTAGCAGGTTCAGAACTGACAAAAAGTATGTTAAGTCAAATTGAAAATGGAAAAGCTACACCTTCCATGAAAGCATTACAATATATCGCTAATAAACTTGGATGTGAAACGAGTTTTTTACTAGAAGAAGATGATGTAGAAATCACAGAACTCATTCAAAAAATGGATCAACTTATAAAGGCTAATAAATGTGATAAGGTGTATGAAACTTTACTTCCTATCGTTCAAAAGGAACTCCCTCTCACTTTAAATACTGCCCGATTATATAAACAATTTATTACTGGAGCATCTATAATGAAAGATTACAACATTGAATCTTTCGTTGAAAAAGCAACTTCTATTTTTGAAAAATATACTTTATACAGAGACAGTACTGAAACAAAATTAACATTCTCTTATACGTTATTCTCACGTAAAAAGTATGAGGAATGTTTGCAACTTATTGCTCGTATTCGAGATGATTATGAAGCGAACCATTTAGAAATGGATCTTATTATACATATCCGATTGTGCTTAAAAGAAGCCATTATTTTACTCGCATGTGGCAAATATGAGGAATGTGAAAAAATCATATTAGAAGCATTAGCATTTTCAAAAAAACATCAAGTGTATTATAAAACAGATGAATTTTATCGCATATTATCTTATCAAAAAGTCATGACGGCTGATAAAGAACAGTATTTACATTACATTAAGAAATCTGAGCAATTCGCCATTTTTACAGAAGACACTTTATCCGTTGCAATCGTAGATATATTAAAAGCGTATTACTACAACACGATTACTAAAGAATATACAATTGCATTAGAACATGTAGAACAATTTCGAGAAAAACTAAAAGACGAACCGATTTTCCAAGAGGATGGATTGTATTACCTCGAAACCGGAAAAGCTTTGTACGGATTAAAGAAATACGAGGAAGCTCTGGAAGCTTTTCAACGTGCTAAAATACCAGATTATATGATGCATCCACTTGATCAAGCATGGCTTACAACAGCAGGTGCATATCGTGCCCTTTGCTATGTAAAACTTAACGATACGAAAAAAGCTCTTGAAGAAGCAACAGAAGCCGTGCAAAAGATACAACCTTATCCGGATTCCATTTTTTCTTCTTTTATTAAGGAAACATTACAAATAATACAAAAACTTTAAGAATGTCTCGAAATGGTATATTATCCCTCCTTTTTAGCAAAGATAATAATGATGGGAGGAATATAAATGAATATACAACGCGCAAAAGAGCTTTCTGAGTCCTCAGAACAAGCCAATATCAGTTTTCAAGGCATGCCTGTTATGATTCAACACGTGGACGAAAGCAACGAAACCGCCCGCATATATGAAGTAACAAATCCAGAACGCGAATTAACAGTTCCAGTTAATAGCTTAGAGGAAATATAAGCAATGCCACTTCAATTTTCTGAAGTGGCATTTTTTTATTTTGAATTACTTATTAGCCTTCGCAAGCAAAAGATACGACAATATTGAAGACAGCACATACGTGAACCACTTATGTTTCCTGGAACATTGCATATGAACGGAATTCCAATTGAAGCAACCATTGTCGATTATAGTGCTGGTGGTTGCCAAGTACAAACAAACACCCCACTCACAACAGACCAAATTATACAAATCACAGTGCGAAACCGTAATATTCAAAAGTACGAAGCGCGAGTGTGCTGGATTCAAAAAAAGGTCGTAAAATATATGCCGGATTAAAATTTACCGCCTAAAAAGAAAAGAAGCCTCGTGCTTCTTTTCTTTTTATTACGTGCTAAAATACAAACTATGAACTGATTTTAAAGGGGGAAAATGTATGGAGAACACTCCACAAAAAACTAGTCCTTATTATGCAGTTATATTTACTTCTAAACTATCAAATGACACAACAGACTATAGTACCGTTGCCGAAAAAATGGAGGAACTTGCAAAACAGCAACCTGGATTTCTAGGCGTAGAAAGCTCACGTGATTCATCTGGCCTAGGGATTACAATTTCTTATTGGGAATCACTTGAAGCAATTGAAAATTGGAAAACGAACGCCTTACATATAGAAGCGAAAAAAAGAGGGCGTGAGCAATGGTATGAAAACTTTCATCTACGAATTTGCCTTGTGGAGAAAGAATATAAGTTTCAGGGAGAGGTTTTGTGACTATGAAGAAAAAATTAGCTCTCGTTGTTGTTCATGAAATATACGGTGTGAATGACCATATGCAGCATGTTATAGACCACTTCACATCATCTAATACAGATGTATTCTGTCCTAACCTTCTACAACTACAAAATTCATTTCATTATAGTGATGAAGAAAAAGCATATCAGCATTTTATGAATCACATTGGATTTGATGGTGGAAAAAAACAAATTGAAGAACTCGTCACTAGCCTTTCTAGTAATTACACACATATAGGACTTATCGGCTTTAGCATTGGAGCGACAATTTCCTGGCTCTGTAGTAACAATCCGAAAATAGATTTTATCATTGGATGTTACGGTTCCCGTATACGTGACTATGTTCACATTAAACCTATATGTGCTACATTACTTATTTTCCCTGAAAAAGAAGCTAGTTTTTCAGTATCCCCTTTAATTGAAACATTACAACAACAAAATTATCCGTTACTAAAAATAAAACAACTACACGGTGAACATGGCTTTCTAAATCCATACTCTGAAAAATATAACGAGCACTCTACAAAGCAAGTATACAATATAATAGATTCAATTCTTATGAAAACTATCTCGTAAAGAAGTTTCATATGTCACTTACATTACTTTTACTCATATTCATAATAATTCCCTTTATTTCAGCGCTAATCCTCATCTTTATCACCGTAAAAAAAGGGACATTTTTAAAACATCCCTACTTACAATCATTCATCGTATGCGCCTTATTTTTTACAAATTGGATATTGTATTTAACAAATTTTTATACATTACTGCCCGAAAAAGTTAGCCAGTTTCTATTTCTGCCCATTTGGTTCTTTCTTTGCGTTTTAGGCTTTATCGTTTGCATACGCGAATGGAAAAACAATCGTATTTTTTCCATATCTATCGGTTTCCTTTCTTTTATAAGTTTTCTATTTGGATTATTGTTGTTAGTTCTTTCTGGAATGTAACTGTTGTAAAGCGGGTAAAAAACCTCTTTACAACAGTTTTTTACGTTCCATAACTAAAGGAATTATTAAATATAAAGCATAAGCGATAACCATCCAAATGGTAAATGATAAGATTTGCTGTGAGGATAATTGTGAAAGTATGCTAGAAGAATTATACAAGATGTAAGAATCTAACGTTAAACCAATTGCTGTACCACATATACCTAACTTAATAACTGCATATTTCGAAGTGTCTAGTTTTTGATATAGCCACATTACAAAGTATAAAGTTATAGCTGTTCCTAATTCGAGAACCGTCATTTGCAGAAAAAATTTATTTGAGGTGTATTCTAATAAAACTGAAGAACCGAAAATAATGAAGAATGCTAAGGCAGCAAACCAAACCCCAATAGAAAATAAAATAGTGAGCCAAAGTTTATTATTCACTACCATTACCTCCTTTTTGTAGCGCTATAAATTTTCCCAATAGCATGTACAAATCACCGTATACTTTATCGGTAGAAAAAGATGGATTGAATAAGGCTTGCAATGCCAATCCGTCAATTAATGCATTACATAAAATGCTCCACGTTTCAGTTGAAATTTGAGATGTAATTGCACCTCCTACTTTTTTACCTAAAACTCCTTTTAATTCTTGATTTTCATACTGTAACAGTTCACCAATTTTTTCTTTCATCGTATCATTTTGTAGTCCACTAGCTATTAATTGAAAAAACAAATGATGATACATTGAATCTTTCACACATCTACTTTTGGCAGATTGTAAAGCCTTTTCTAACTTTACGCCCTTTCCTATTTGTTCCCACGATGCTTTACAAAACGATTCAGTCACTTCAAGTAATAATTGATCCTTCGTTTTAAAATGATAATATACGGTTCCTTGTGTAACTTGAGCACTCTCTGCGACTGCTTTTAATGTTAATTTTTCCATCCCGTGCTCTGCAATAATTTCTTTTGCTGCTTCTAGCAACTTCTGTTTGTTAATAACATTCGGTTTTGCCACTTATATCACCACCTCGTATATTATGTTTAATTACTTTTTGTCGGACATATTTAATCTATATTTTCTTGGACGTCCGAGGATATTCCTAGATAATGACAGTAAGGATCATTTGGGACAATTCCTTCACCACCTGTAGATATAACTACAAGGAAAGACTGTTTCCCAGTGTTCGCTTTATGCTTCCTACTCACAGGCTGTTCCCCTTACTTCAAACCTAGCTGTTAGTAGCGCTAGGGCGGCTTTTGGAGTAAGAATAAGTTCTTATACACGAGGATGTTGGTCAGCGATCACACTAGGGATATCCCCAGACGTCCAAGAAAGTTTCCAGTGATTCTAAAAGAAAGGAGGAGTTTTCTCATGAAATTATTTGTAGGTTTAGATGTGAGCTCTCAAGATGCGAAAATTTGTTTTTTAAATGGTGAAGGGGATTGTTTACAATCGTTCACTATTACAAATGATTTACCTGGCGCTTTGATTTTAAAGAAAAAAATTCTAGACACAGCTTCTAAATCCAATTGTAAAATCATTAAGATTGGATTAGAATCTACATCAATTTATAGCTACCACCCAGCCATGTTCCTTCATAATGACAAGGAACTTAGAACCTACGGTTCTCAGGTATTTATGATTAATCCAAAACAAATTTCAAATTTTAAAAAAAGCTATCCAGAAATGGATAAAACCGATACAATTGATGCATTTGTCATTGCAGACTATGTTCGTTTTGGTCGCCATACGATGTCTATTGTAAAAGAAGAACAATATATGGCCTTACAACAATTAACTCGTTCTCGCTATCAACTCGTACATGCCTTGACGAAAGAAAAACAACATTTTCTTCAACACCTAGGATTGAAATGCAGCCAATTTACTCAAGACGTTGAATCCTCTGTATTCGGAAATGCCATGATGGAATTATTTCTAGAACGATTTAGTTTAGAAGAAATGGCTCAAATGCCTTTACAAGAGCTCGTTTTTTTCCTTCAGGAAAAAGGAAAAAAGCGTTTTGGTAATCCAGAAGACGTTGCGAAATCCATCCAAAAAGCTGTTAAAGGTTCGTATAGATTAAGCAAAGTCGTAGAAGATTCTATTGATCTCTTACTAAGCACCTCTATTCAGATTATGCGCACCTATCAAGCTCAAATTAAAGAGATTGAGAAAGGTATAGAAAGTTTGATGTCAACGTTACCGCAAACCCTTGACAGTATTCCTGGTGTAGGTCCTGTATTCGCGGCAGGTATTGTCGCTGAGATTGGTCAAATTGACCGCTTTGCCGATGAAACACGTATCGCAAAATATGCAGGCCTCTTCTGGAAAAAATACCAGTCTGGTCGCTTTACTGCAGAAAATACATCCTTAACAAAATCAGGAAATCCGTACTTACGTTATTACCTAGTTGAAGCCGCCAACTCCGTAAGACGTCATGTACCTGAATATCGTGATTATTATACGAAAAAGTCTGCAGAAGTGCCTAAACATAAGCACAAACGTGCCCTCGTCTTAACTGCAAGAAAATTTGTGCGTTTGGTTGATGCGCTACTACGCAATAACCAAATTTACGCGCCTGGAAGGGGCGTTGATAGATGATATCTAGCGACATTTTCCCTTCCTTTTAAATACCATTAATTTACAATTAGTTGATGGTCTAGTTTCCTATTGCCTTTTTTAAGCTGTAATACTAGATTTAATAGTTCAAGTACTAAAATACCTACTTGACATCACACCACAGGTCTTTTAAGTTAGTTGGATAACTAACTTAAATTATACAGAAAAATCAGATAAAATAGAAGGAAGAAAAGCCCAACATCAACTTTTCTTCCTTCTATTTTTACCTTTAGATTTCACTGTCACTGATTCACAAGGTGTATAATAAATTTGCGGTGTTGCCTTATCAACAAACATCATAAACGTAATGAATCCAATAATAAAGAAAATAAATAGCGTTAATAAAATAGCACCTATCGTTAAAAGTATCATAACACCACCCCTATATGCTTCATGTTATTACACTGTTCGCCATTATATGAATGGAATCCTTGTTAGAAAAAGAAACGTAACAAAATAATCACAATGACTCCTGTTAATACGGTTCCTAATAAACTACGAGTATATATCGCTACGAAAAAAGTCGGAATTGCCGCAATGATATAATCCCACTGCACCGTCTCGTGCATAAATAATACTTGCGCTAAAAGTGCTGCTAATATCGCAATTGGTATGTAATTTAACCATTTCAAACCCCAGTCTGGAATTTGTAGTTTACTAAATACGAGTAGAGGTAAAATACGTGGTACGAGTGTGACAGCTCCTGCCGCAATTAAAAGTAATAATATATCCAATCTTATTTCCATTTTTCAATCACCACCCCAATTGTCGCAGCTAACAGCGTTGCGATAATAACTGCTATACTATCTGGCATAAACAAGTGTGAAACGTATGCAATAATAATAGCTACAATTGCAACAGTAAGATGAATTGCTAGTTTCGGTTTACTACTTATTAGCTGAAGAACAAATAATCCGATAAACATTGCTGGTAATGCATAATCCATCCCGTACGTATGAGGATCTGGTATCCATTCACCAAAGAGCCCGCCGATAATTGTAGCGATAATCCAATTTAAATATGCTGTTACGTTTAGTCCCAGCATCCACCTTTCACCTAAATAGCCTTTTTGCGCTGCGTGCTGCACTGCAACACCGAAAGTTTCATCAGTAATTTGCGAACCGATTATTAAGTTTTTAAATAGAGGAATTTTCGTGAAATAGGGTGCAAGCGCAGCGCTCATTAATAAGTGGCGTAGATTAACAAAAAATACTGTAAAAATGATTGCTGAAGTAGGTGCACCGGCTGCATACATACCTGCTAATATGAATTGAGCAGAACCTGCATAAATTAATGTGGACATAAAAGCAATTTCTATAACGGAGAAACCGGCTGTCTTTGCAATAACCCCCGCTGCTATACCAATGCTTAAATATCCAAATACAGTTGGTAAACAATCCTTTACGCCTTGTTGAAATGTATCATCGCTCTGCAATGTTATATGTGCCTGAGCTTTATTCACCTTTTTCTCCCTCCATTTCTTCCATACTACGTTTTCCTGTTACAACATGAACTAAATCTATATTTTCTCGCCATAACGTATCTAATTTATCAGCACCAAACTCTTTCGTAATTTCTTCCACCATAATATCGTGCCGAACATACTCTGTAGCAACGAGAACTAAAGCTGGATCATATGTTGTAACTGCCCATGAAGTGCTATCATTTGAAAAGTTAGCAATTAAAACTTCTTCTCCATCACGCGCGATAACAGTTAAATGACCACCCATTCTCTTTTCAACAACGTGAGGCGTCATATAATTATGATGAAATGTCGCTCCTATTTTTGTTTTCGGAGCACCAAATAAGATTGAAAATATATGTACTCCTTCCGCTTCCTTTTTATGAATAAACGGTTCAATCTCATGCACTTGATCTTCCCATACAGAAATCCATAACTCTTCCTTCGCCCTATTAATTATATTGCATATTTCTTTCAAAACACGGTCATTTGAGCGAATATGCGAAATTACATCTATTTGTCGCTCTTGCTCCAAACAATTTAATTTTTCATCTAAAAATTCAAAGGATCTTTCAAAGTCTTTTCGTATTCGATCCATTAATTCAGTAGCTGCTACAGGTACGTATTTCACTGGTTCAGAAGGAACTAAATGCACTGCACCTTTATCCATCAACTTACCGAGTACCTCATAAATCATTGAACGGGGTACTCCTGTTTGCTTACTAACTTCATAACCTGTTGCTGGATAATGCTTTAATAGGCCAATATATGCTTTACATTCATATTGAGAAAAACCTAGCTTTTGTAATTCCTTTATAATTTCATCCATTGGTAATCCCTCACAATCTATATAGCTCTATACTTCACTTCCCAATAGTAGTTATTACTATAGCTACTAATATAAAAAAGAAATCTCATACAGTCAACTGATAATTCTGAATTTTTAACCGTAACTTATTTTTACTCATAAAAGAAAGACTCCCGCTATCGGGAGTCCCTTATCTCAATATTTCATTCGCTTCTTTTTCGTAAATTTTATCAAATGAGGTCATAAGACGCTGCGATGCTTGAATCATTTTTTGATTCGTCATTAAATCTGCCATTTCTTTCGTCATATCTACATTTGAATTTTCTAGCATATGATTACGTACTGCCCCTGTTCCGTTCGGTAAATCAGCAACATTTCCTTCAGCTAGTGTAAAGCTTTTATTTTCACGTTGCAAAAGGCGAGCGTTCGCTTCTGCATCTACTGTTTTCGTTTGCAAGCGGGCAATACTATTTTGTGTTACTTCATCGTATAATGTGCCGTCTGCTTGTACAGCCACCTTTGCTCCTTCTGGAATACGAATACGTTCATTATTCTCACCCATAACGAAAGCGCCAGATGCTGTTTGTAAATAACGGTCGCTATTCACTGTAAAGTTTCCATCTCTCGTTAAAAATGTTTCAGCATTTTTTGAAGTAACGAAAAATGCTGATGTGCCTGCTGCACCGTCATCTATAAAGAAATCTGTAGGGCTATTTGTAATTTGTACATTTCCTTGCGCTAAATTCACATGACTCGCAGCTGGTACGACAGCGTAATCGACCGAACCGATATTTGTCGTAGCTCCATCTCCACGGCGATATGCGTCTTGCACATCAAATACTTTAGAAGTCATATTTTCTGCTTTAAATCCTGTTGTTTGGGCATTTGCGACGTTATTCGCATGAACATTTAAACGTTGCATGTAATTCATCATACCCATAGAACCTATATAAAGACCGTTCATACTCGTTTGAATAAGGCAAGTGCCTTATTCTTCACCTCTTTTCTTACGATGTTTGTAACATTTGTTTCGCTAAATGTTCAGCTGTAGCGATATGTATATGTTGCTTCACATCTTGTCCATCTGTCATTAATACAATTGGAGCTGATGATACAGCTGGAATTTTCAACAACTCACCACTACTTGCTGTTTCATCAAATTTCGTAAATACGATACCATCAATATGAATATCTTTAAAGTTCGTAATGATTTCAATCATATCTTTACTTTTCATAGAAGCTGATAGCGTTAAACAAATATAATCTGGCTCTACTTGACCCATCGTCTCGATCATTTCTTCAACCGTTTCTGACGTACGATAATTTTTTCCGGCTGTATCAATTAAAATATAATCGACGCGCGCTTCTTCTTTAAAATAAGTAAGCGCCCGTGTCATTGCGGATTCATCTCGCACAGCAATTACTTCTGATCCGATTGTTTTTACGTAATCTTGTAATTGCTGCACTGTCCCAATGCGAGAGTGGTCTGTTGTAATAAAACCAACCGTTTTTTTCTTCCCATGAAACTGCCATGCCATTTTCGCGAGTGTCGTCGTTTTTCCGACTCCAGTTGGACCGATTAATGCAATTGTTTGTACCTCTTTTTCAAATACGTTTTCCGTATTGAAATGAGATCTCATATCTTCCAATATGTATCCGATCACTTCTTCTTCCGTAATCATCGTTGCACTCTCAAACTTCACTTTTAACTTTTCAGCATATGCATGAATAAAATATTGTTCCACATCATTTTGCTCTAACATCCGAATTACTTTTTGAATAATAAACGGTACAGATTCCTGCTTTTCGTTTTTTATAGCTACCTCTTCTTTCTTTACAGGAATGGCTTGTTTCACAGCAGGTTGTTTTTTCGTTACTTTCGTCTCCTCCGTATGTTTCACAACGACGATTCCTTTTTCAAACAGTTGTAATAGTTTCTCTTTTTTTCTTGCCCATTCTTCACTATTTCCTGTTTGCATCGCCGCGTATGACATAGGAGTCGTTACGTTTTCTAAATTGTGTAGTACTGATTGAATTCCATTCGCCTTCACGATTTCTTCTGAAGGCTCACCTACAACATCCATTAATTGTTCATGAAATTGAGCTAGGCCTTCGTTACTTTCTTCCTGTTTATCTTCAGGAAAAGCGACTAACATTTCATAATTCTTTTTCCAGAAAAACGGGATGTTTCGTTTTACACTTTCATCGACAACGTAGTAATAATCTGTACCATATTGGTCAAATAATTTTCGATACAATTCATTTTTCGAAGCTGCTTTTATTCGCATTAACGCTTCTTTTTTTTCTGTACTTTCCATTACTTCACCCCCTACTATTCAATATAAGCAATTTGATCTACAACAATTTCTGGTGCTAATTCACTAATACATAATACTTTAGCTTCTATTTGATAACGTTCAAGAAGTCTCACAATCGCAAATCTGAAATCTTTTCTGCGCGTTAATAATACTGGCTCTCTTCCCATTAAACGAGCCTGTTTGAAAACGCGCTGTACTTGCTCTACTACTCGCGTTTCTAAATCCAAATCCCAGTTTAATAAGTAACCTTGATATGAATTATTAACAACATCTGCATCTAACTCGATTGAATCGGAGAATAGCGCCGCATAAATTTTTCCGTCAGGATTTTTCGCACTCTCACAAATAACTTTTGAAATACATTCACGAACAAATGATGTTACGCCATCAACATGGTTTTGATAAATTTCTTTCCCGTCAATAATACCTTCAATAATTGTCGGTAAATCACGGATCGAAATTCCTTCTTTCAGAAGCTGCTTCACAACATTTTGTACGAGTGATAAATCGATTTCTTTCTTCTTAATTTCTTCTAATAAAACGCCATTATCAGTTTCAAGCGAGTTAATTAAGTCTTTCACATGTTGACGCTGAATTAACTCATGAAGGTTACGTCTCACGACAACATCTAAATGTGTAATTAATATGCTAAGTGGCTCTAACACTTGATAGCCTTTCATTTGTGCATCTTGTACCATATGCTCCAAAATCCAATATCCATCTTCGCCGAAAATTGGATCTTTCGCTGGTTCTGCATCTAAATCAGCCATTACGTTCGGTGTTTTCAGTGCTAATAAATAGCCTGATTTTAAAACACCTTCAGCCGCCTTCGCACCTTTAATACGAATAATGTAACGTCCGCGCGGTCTAAAACTCGTATTATCTTTAAAGTTAATTCCAGGAACGTTAATTCCAAGGTCAGTAATAATCGACTTCCTCATAAGAACAACTTTATCACGAGCTGTTTCTCCATTAATTTTCTGCTTTACAAGTGCCGCTAAATCTAATCCGAGCTCTACGATAATTGGATATTTATCTGTAAAGACTCCGAATGAATCTTCCACTTGTTGCAGTTGCTCTTCATCACCTTGAATCATTTCTAATTCTTTTTGAAGCTCGTCTTCTTTTTCTTTCTTTATTCGTTTTTTATTACGAACTCCTAAGAATATAATCGTGCCTCCAACGAGAGCAAATGGCAGAAATGGTAGCGGAGTAAAAATACCCATTGCGATAAATAAACCACCAAGCGCATATACAACAACTTCATGCGCTAATAACTCTTTAAAGATTCCTTCAGTTACTGTATCAGGTGAACCGTCAAATACACGCGTTACGATAATACCTGTTGAAATCGCAAGCATTAACGAACCGATTTGGTTTACAATTCCATCACCAACAGTTAACTGTGTATAATGAAGAGCCGCTTCTGCAAAGCTCATTCCTTGCTGCATCATACCAACAATTAAACCGAAAATAATGTTAACGAATAAAATGACAATCCCGAAAATAACGTCCCCTTTAATGAACTTTCCGGCACCATCCATCGCTCCATAAAACTCTGTTTCCATATTTAATTTTTTTCGTTTTACCTGTGCGTCTTTTTCTGTAATAATACGCTGGTTCAAGTCAGCATCGATAGACATTTGTTTCCCTGGTAAAGAATCAAGTGTAAAACGAGCTGCAACTTCAGCTGTACGAGACGCACCGTTTGCAACGATAAACTGGAATATGATTAATACTGTAAAAATAACGATACCAATTAATAAGTTTCCGCCAATTACGAACTGACCGAACTCTTCAATAACATGACCAGCATTTCCGTCTGTTAAAATCGCCCGCGTCGTCGAAACGTTAATCGATACGCGGAAAATCCCGATTAATAACAACATCGTCGGAAATGACTTTAATTCATCCCACTCGTTAATACTTGTCGCTCGCATATAAATAAGCACTGACATACTTAATAGAAAAACGATAATGATATCAAGTATAAATGGTGGAAGTGGAATTAAGAGCGCCACAACGAATGACGCTGCTAAAAAGATAGAAAAATAGGTTCTTGCAGAATCTATCTTAAACACAAGAGATCTCCTCCAACCGCGCTATTATACTTCAAGTTCGTTCGTTTGAATTAAATAGCGCATAACTTCAATTACAGCTACATATAAATCTTCTGGAATCGTCTCGTCTTCCTCGACTTGATAATATAAAGAACGAGCGAGCGGACGATTTTCCACCATTGGTATTTCTTGTTCACGGGCAAGCGTTCGTATATATAATGCGAGCTCATCTTCCCCTTTTGCAACGACAATAGGCGCCGCATCAATGTGTTTATTGTAACGAAGCACAACCGAGATGTGCGTCGGGTTATTCACAATAAACGTTGCTCCATCCATCTTCTTCGCAATTGTTCCTTGCAAAATAGCATGCATAAAGTTTTTTCGTTTCCCCTTTACTTGCGGGTCCCCTTCATTATCTTTATGCTCTTGTTTTACTTCTTCTTTTTTCATCTTAATATCTTGTTCGTACTCCCATCTTTGATAAATGAAATCAATTATAGAAAGAACGATTAAAATAATTAAAATAGCTAAAAAGATAAATTTAATTTGGCTAATAATTTCAGTAAGTGACGCTGTCCAGTTAAATCCAATCATACTAACAATCTTCTCTAAATTCTTTTTAAAGAGAACGTACGAAACGTAACCGATTAACCCCATATAAAACAGTGATTTCAAAATATCTACTAAACTTTTACGACTAAACAATCTCGTAAAATAGTTTTTTGGATTAATACGTGACGCTTTCGGCTTAATTACTTTAGAAGAAAATAAGAAACCGACTTGAATCATATAATTGAATAAATGAAAAGCGTATACGAGTATTAATATAGGAGCTGATACTTTCAGAAGTAAAATGCCCATTAAATAAAAATACTCGGTCGAATCTGTATTTTTCCCAATTTGATCAAACAGAACCGCTACGGAATTCGCAATCTCATAACCGAGCCAATCTCCGAAAAAGTAAACGACAACTGCTAATACGAGAATGGAAAATAAGTTATTTAAATCTTTACTCCGGGCGATATTCCCTTCTTCACGCGATTTTTTACGCTTCTGTGGGGTGGCCTTTTCTGTTTTATTATCCTTTGCCATGCGCGTCCCCCTACTTCGTTAAGAAAAAGTTAAATAGTTTCGTATATTCTTCAAGTAATACGTCTGTCATATTTTTAAACACATAACCGAGCATCGGTACACTCATCGCAATAAACAAAATACCGCACGTAATTTTAATAACGTACGCATTCATAAAAACGTTTAACTGTGGTGCATTTTTTGCGATTAAAATAAGGACGAAGTTAATGATGAATAAACTGCCCATAAGAGGTAAAGCAATTTCAACTGCTGATGTAATCGCAAATAATAACGTTGCGAGTAGACTATCTAAAAAACTAGTCGTCAACAATTTTGAAATCGCCTCTGTATATTGAAACGACTTTAAAATCGTGGCAACGAAATAGTTAATGCCGCCAAGTGAAATAAAAATAATGAGAAAAAATATATCAAAAATTGTTGATAGTAAAGTAGACTGTGATCCTGCATTTACATCAAACAAACTTGCCTGTGATAAACCGATATCAAAGTCCAAAATATGCCCTGCCATTTTCGGAATGTTCCACAGCATCTCGACAATTTTTGAAAGTGATAATCCAATTACAATTTGCGTTCCTGCATAAGCAGCTACATCCCAAACTGTCTTTATGTGGGAGACATCAACTTGATCGGCAACTGTAATCGAAAGACCGAGCCCAAATGTAACCTTTGCCATCGCCGGAATCGATCGTCCTGAGAAAAACGGTAAAAAATATAAAAATGAAGTAATGCGGCAAAACGCAAAAAACGTCGCCGCCCATAATTCCATATTCATTTCAATTCACCTATCTTAGTACGAACGCAATAGCGATGGGATTTTATCAAATAAATCTAAAATAAGCGTCGTTAATTCTTGAAACATCCACGGACCTAAAATGATAATAACGAGCACAATACTCGCCATTTTCGGTAAAAACGTCAGCGTTTGCTCTTGAATTTGCATCATAGCCATAATGACAGCGATAATAATAACGACAATCATACTTACACCGGCAACCGGCATTAAAATCATAACCCCTTTATAAAAAAAGGTTTGAAAAATATCTATAATTGGTGACGTATTCATTTATATGACTCCTATCACATAGCATCAAACGCTTCAGGCGACCGTTTTAAACATAATATCGACAATTTTTGTATATCCACCTAAATATACGAAAACGAGTATTTTAAATGGCAAACTTAAAATCATCGGCGGTACCATCATCATCCCAAGGTACATTAAAAGTGTACTAATAATTAAATCAATAAAAACAAACGCTAAATAAATAAACATCCCCGTTAATAATCCTTTTTGAATTTGCGTTAACGTAAAGGATGGTACGAGCGTAAATAGTGAAAGATCTTTCATATCTTTCGGCAACTCTTCTCCGCGCACTTTCAGCATCATTTTCAAATCGTGCTTATACGTATGCTTCGACATATACTCTTTCATAATAGGAGCTGTCGTCTCCGCAGCTTGACTTACTGTTATTTTTTCTTTCGTCATCGGGTCCCACACATCACTCTTTAACTGACCAAGCACTGGCTGCATCGTAAATAGTGATAAAAATAAAGCGAGTCCAACAAGCACTTGGTTTGGTGGTAAATTCATAACACCAAGCCCTTGACGAGTAATCCCAAGAACGATCATAAAATAAGTAAAATGCGTAAATAAAAGAACGATAGAAGAAGATAATGATAGAAGGGTAACGAGTGCGAATAGTTGTACACTTGAATTACTCGTAAACTCTTTTCCATTTTCGAAATTAATAAAACCGTTCGGGGCTGCATACGCTGGATTTACAAAAACAAATGAAAAAATAATAGAAAATACGAAAATAACGGCAAATAACGATAACTGTTTCTTTATTCTCATGATGGATCCTCTACTTTTTTCGTTTCACTCTTCACCGCGTCTTCTAGCGCTTGTTGAAACTGATTTCCTGTTCCTGTTAACTGCACAGATTGCACACCGTTATTACTTATAACAGTAAACACTTGCTTCCCGTCCACTTCAAACAAAAAGGCACTCGTTTGATGATTTAAAAAAACGCCGTCTTTCACTTGAATATGGCCGTTTTCACCTTGCTTAAAAAACTGCTGTTTGCGCGTCTTTTTCGTCATATAATACGCACCATAACCGAGCGCACCAAACAGTAAAACGACTTGAAATAAGGTCGTCATATACGACATATGACTCCTCCTCTACTCTTTATCCTGCATTTGATTTTGCGCCTTCATAAGCGCTGCATGTTTCTTGTCAGCTTCAATTTCAGAAATAATAATGCCGAACTTCTCGTCCATTACTATTGCCTCACCAATACCGACTTTCATATCACTTAAATATACATCTACTTTATGTCCTAAATTTTTCTCTACTTCAAGAACATCGCCGACCTTTAATTGTTTCACATCACCAAGCGTAATAGATGACTTACCAAGCTTTACTCCAAGTTCAATCGAAATATCTGAAACGGTATCAATATGCGCTTTACCCGCTTCATTTCGCTTCCCTGCAAATTCTTCTAATCCCATTAATGACACAGGAGATACTTTATGCTTCATATGGATCCTCCTACTCTATAAAACTTTTAAATAGGAGCGCCTTACGCGTTCCATCTTTCCCGATAAAACAATTAAATTTATGTTTTCCATCTACATATCCACGTAGTTGATCTGAAACTTTCGTATGAAGCGGAATAATATCCCCTTCTTCAATTTGCTCAATCTCGCCAAATGTCATCTTTTGCTCACCAATCGCAACGTGAACAGGTTTGTACACTTGATTTACTTTCACTTCTACTTCAGACGTATATTTTTTACGCTTATCCGAAGAATGTTCGACAATATTTTCAGACGTTAACTTATCCATAATTTCTTCAACAGATAAGAACGGAATTCCAATACGAACCGTCGTATTCCAAAACTCTGTTTTCATATTTACGTTCAGTAATGAAATAATATCGCTCGCTGTTGTAATCTTTAACGCATTCGGATCTGTCTCCGTCGTTACAAACTTCGGTTCAATCGCAACAACGCTTTCAAATGATTGTTGTAAATTTTTACAAAGAAGAGCAAATATATTATCAAGCGTTATAAATTCAAACGCCGTTAGCGGTCTACGCATCGTAAAGTTACGTTTACTATCTCCGCCAAGCCAGCATTCATGAATATAAATAACGAACGCTAAATCAATCTCAATAACAATTTCTCCAAGCTCTGGTAAACCTAGATCTATCACGCAATATAAATAATAATCTTTCGGCATTTTCTCCACATACTCACTCGTAAATGGAACTTGCTCAACAGTCGAAGGCTCGAGTTCAATCGGAATACGCATACGCGCTGACAACGTTTGTGACGTCTGTTTGCCAAATGTAGACGCAATCGCCTGCAAACTACGTAAATGCTCAACACCGAATTTCTCCGGTCTATTAAAATCATACTCTTGAAATTTATCTTGCTTTCCTGCTTCTTGTGCGAAAGCTGGCATTTCCTCGCCTTCATTTACCGCTTTCAGCAGGGCATCAATTTGCTCTTGGCTTAATTTATCGCCACTCATGACAATCCCCTTCCCTACCTTTTCAATTCAACGATTTCAACGTACATTTTCCCATTCTTCGTCAAAATCTTTCCGGTTCCAATCTCTTCATTTTCAAGCATAAGACGCACCGTATTTTTCGTTGAATTTTCAAGACGATACAATGTACCTTTCGTAATATGAAGCAGATCTTCAATTTTCTTTTTCGTATTTCCGATTTCAAAATAAATTGTTAACGGAATATCATCTTGTAATTTCAAATCTAGCCAACTCCCATATCATGTTCACGAAAATTTCATGTTCTCTCTATATATGAAATTTCTTATTTTGAAACGTCGATATTTAATATTTTTTTAATATATCCTTGCGTTTCTTTAAATGGCGGTACGCCTCCGTACTTTCTCACATTACCAGGACCAGCATTATAAGAAGCAAGCGCCAATACTATGTCACCGTTATTTTTCTTTAAATAACCGCTTAACTCTTTCACGCCGCCTTCAATACTTTCAGCTGGTGAAAATGGATTTTTTATACCCATCTCTTTCACATTCGCTGGCATAAGTTGCATCAGCCCCATCGCCCCTGCATGTGACACCGTTTTTGGATTAAAATCAGACTCTACTTCAATCATTTTTTGAATTAACGTTTTCGGAATTCCATATGTACGACTTACACGATTAATAATATCCTCATACTTGCCTTCATTGGAAGAACGTATTTTTTGAATATTATACTTCTTCGTTAATTTCCACGTATCAGCAGACTCATTTTTCGTTTCTGGGAAACGCCGTTCAAACTCTTTTTGTGCAACTTGCACTTCATCCACTTTCTTCGTTTCAGCTTTCTCCTCAGGCTTAGCCGCTTCCTCTACTTTATTAATAGGTTCTTCCAGTTTATTAACAACCGTTTCTATTTTCGTAGATTGTACCGGCTGACTCATATCTTCTACTTTTGCCGGCTCTTTAGCAACTTTCGTCTCCTTCGCAGGTTCACTCTGTAATTGATCTTGAAAACGGCTACTAACGAACGCCTGCGGACTACTTAACTTTTGCTGAATCTGTCCTTTTTTATATGCAAGAACTTCTTTTACTATATTTCCAACTACCATAATATCACCTTTTCGGTAAACAAAGATAATCTAATATTAGAGTTTTTTAAAAAAGTTTGCAATAATCCTTTTAATAATATTTTAATAAAAAAATGAATATATTGTTAAACTGTTATTTTTTTATATTTATTAATTCGAATTTTTAGTTGACACCCATTGTAGCAAGGATTACAATAAATCTCGAAATTGATTTTTTCGCATATTACCGTTTTTCAATTTGCAGAAAAATCAATATAAAAAAATGGGGGTTCTTAACATGAGAATTAATACAAACATTAATAGTTTACGTACGCAAGAATACATGCGTCAAAACCAAGCAAAAATGAGCAATTCTATGGACCGTTTATCAAGCGGTAAACGTATCAACAACGCTTCTGACGATGCAGCAGGTCTTGCAATCGCAACTCGTATGCGTTCACGTGAAAGCGGTCTAAACGTAGCTGCTAACAACACACAGGACGGTATTTCTTTAATTCGTACAGCTGACTCAGCATTAGGTTCTGTGTCTAATATCTTACTTCGTATGCGTGACCTTGCAAACCAATCTGCAAACGGAACAAATACAAATAAAAACCAAGTTGCTCTTCAAAAAGAATTCGGTGAATTACAAAAGCAAATTGATTACATTTCAAGTAATACACAATTTAATGACAAAAACTTATTAGATGGTTCTAACAAAACAATCAACATCCAAACTCTCGACTCTGAAGATGGTTCAAGACAAATTGGCATTGAATTAGGAAGCGCTTCTACTAAAGCACTAGGTATTGATACATTAAATATTGGGTCAGGTAAGATTACACAAGCAACTAAAGATAATGCTGATGCAACTATTAAAACATTAAGCGGAACATCAGATGATAATGCTGTTGTTGCTGCAAAAAAATCATTTGATCAAATTAAAGATGGATTAAGTAATGCTGATGCTCAAGCACTTGCGAAAGCTTTTGAAAATTATGATAACGCTGCATCAGGAGAAAAAGGTGCTAAAGCACTGGAAATCTCAAATGTATACAAAACTATAACTAATTTTAGTATGGCAAAAGTTTCTGAAGATGTATACACTGCAGCTAAAGATGCAATTAAAGGATTAACAGCAACTTCAACAGGTAAAGACGTTGCAGCTGCTAAAGAACACTTCGATAAAATCAAAGATTACTTAAAAGAATCTGACAGAACAGCATTAGATAACGCATTTAAAGCATTCGATGGAACGGAAACAACAGCTGGATCTGCTACTGGTAAACAGGGTAATGATATTGCTTCGAAATTCCCAACAACTGATTTAGCAGTAGCTAAATCAGCTGATGATTCTGCAGCAAACCCACTACAAGCTATTAGAGCTATCGATGCAGCTCTAAAAACAATTGCTGACAACCGTGCAACTTTAGGTGCTACATTAAACCGTCTAGACTTTAACGTAAACAACCTGAAGAGCCAAGCATCTAGCATGGCATCAGCTGCTTCTCAAGTAGAAGACGCTGACATGGCGAAAGAAATGTCTGAAATGACAAAGTTCAAAATCTTGAACGAAGCTGGTATTAGCATGCTTTCTCAAGCAAACCAAACTCCTCAAATGGTTTCTAAATTATTACAATAATCCATTTGATTTAGCTTCATGAATAAACCTCTCTGCTTGCGGAGAGGTTTATTTTTTCTATATAAACGAATTATTTGTAAAACCTTTCTTTTTTAGGTGGAAGAGAGCATCAGCGATGCGTAGAAGCGGTCAGTGCCTATTTCTATCACCTCCCATGTTAAAACACAAACAGGAAATTAACATAAGCCCCTTTTTCTTTTCATAACCGTTAGTAACTTTAAGACCATATATCAATCTATAAGGAGTGTACATTATGCGTATCGGTACGAATGTTTTAAGTATGAATGCTAGACAGTCGTTGTATGAGAATGAGAAACATATGAATGTTACGATGGAGTATTTAGCGACTGGTAAGAAGTTAAATACTGCTTCTGATAATCCCGCTAATATTGCGATTGTGACTCGTATGCATGGGAGAGCGAGTGGTATGCGCGTTGCGATTCGTAATAATGAGGATGCGAGAGCGATGCTTCGTACAGCAGAAGCTGCACTTCAAACTGTTACGAATATTTTGCAGCGTATGCGCGATTTAGCCGTTCAATCAGCAAACGGTACAAATTCAAACAAAAACCGTGATTCACTGAATAAAGAGTTTCAGTCTTTAACAGAACAAATTGGCTATATTGATGAGACGACTGAGTTTAACGATTTATCTGTATTTGACGGACAAAGCCGTCCTATTACGTTAGACGATATCGGCCATGAAATAGATATAGCGCAACATACTCCCTCTTCCCCTACACAACATGACATCAAGATTTCAACAGAACAAGAAGCAAGAGCGGCGATTCGTAAAATTGAAGAAGCTTTGCAAAATGTATCACTTCATCGTGCTGATATCGGCGCGATGATGAATCGTTTACAATTTAATATTGAAAATTTAAATAGCCAAAGTATGGCATTAACAGCTGCTGCTTCTCGAATTGAAGATGCGGATATGGCACAAGAGATGAGTGATTTTTTAAAGTTTAAATTGTTAACTGAAGTTGCACTTAGCATGGTTTCACAAGCAAATCAAATTCCGCAAATGGTTTCGAAGTTACTGCAATCTTAAATATAGCCTTTAAAACTATTGAAATAGCTCCATAAAAAATAAAGAGTGGAATACGTACGTGCTATGTATCCCACTTTTTATTTCAACTTATCCTTTATAAATAAGATCCTCAGCTAAAGAAGTAAATATCTCCCCAACTAGCGAGTCTTCGTCATATACACATGAGCCTTTATTTTCTTCACGCTTCGCAAACGGTATTTGAGCGATTACTTCTGTTTGCAGTTGTTCTGCTAACATTTCGCCTCCACCTTTTCCGAAGAGGTAGTTTCTTGATCCGTCTTGTTCTTCATAATATACCATATTTTCAACGATACCTAAAATATCGTGTTTCGTATGTTTTGCCATTACTCCTACCCTAGAAGCAACAAATGAAGCTACGTTATGAGGAGTTGTAACGATAATTTCCTTCGCTTGTGGAATCATTGCGGCGACATCAATGGCAACGTCTCCTGTTCCAGGTGGTAAATCTAGAAGAAGATAGTCTAGTTCTCCCCAGTGCGTATTCGCAAGGAAGTTTTGAATCCATTTGTTTAACATCGGTCCGCGCCACATAACTGGGTTATTCCCTTCTGTAAAAAATCCCATCGACATAATTTTAACACCGTGACTAACAACCGGAATTGCGGTTTGATCGATCATTGTTGGCTTTTCAATCGTTTCCATCATAGCAGGGATACTAAATCCATATATATCTGCATCTAAAATCCCAACCTTTTTGCCCATACGAGCTAAAGCAGTAGCAAGGTTAATCGTCACAGTTGATTTTCCGACTCCTCCTTTTCCGCTCGTTACGGTGATAAAACGTACACCCGAATCAGGTCGCAGCATACTAGGCATACCAGTTTCTGTTCTAGCCTCTTTTTTTAACGACGCTGTTAATGCCGCTCGTTCTTCTGGTGTCATTGAACCGAATGTTAAAGAAACTTTTGATGCCCCAATATTTCGAAGTGAGTCTTCAATATCTTGTTGAATTTTCGCCTTTAACGGACAACCTTGTATCGTTAAAACTACTTCTAGCCCAACCTCTGTACCATCAATATTTATATTTCTGACCATGTTTAATTCCACAATGCTTTTGTGTAACTCTGGATCTTCTACATGGCTTAAAGCTTTCATAATTTGTTCGTGAGTAATCATTATACACATTCCTTCCATTATAATCATTTCACGTTTTGAAAAAAGTCTCCGCTTTTCCCACCCGTTTTTTGCACTAAATATGTTTCTTTAATGACCATCGTTTTATCAACAGCTTTACACATATCGTAAAAAGTAAGAGCGGCAATCGATACGGCAGTTAATGCTTCCATTTCTACACCTGTTTTCCCACTGCATTTTACTGTCGCTCGCATGATTAACTCATACCCATCACTTGTCTTTTCATAATGGAACGTAAAGTCTGTCCCTTGGATTAATATTGGGTGACACATCGGAATAATATCCGCTGTTTTTTTAGCACCGATTATTCCAGCAACTTGTGCTACTTGGAGCGGGTCACCTTTTTTCAATCCACCACTTTGAATTGCTTCAAATAATTCATTTGATAAAAAAATTGTACTTTGTGCAACAGCTGTACGTGTTGAAATCTCCTTTTGAGAGATATCCACCATTTTTGCTCTTCCCTCTTCGTTCCAGTGCGAAAACTCACTCATAATGATCCTCCTTGCTGTATAAAAAATACGGTATTCAAGTAGAAAGAATTAACCCCCACTTACAGGCGGGATAAACGCTACGGTATCCCCGGCCTTTACAATATCTACGTCCGTTACAAATTCTTCGTTAATCGCTACCATAACTCTATCTAGCGTCTGTAATTGATATTTATCTTTCAGCCATTTTCTTAATTGCTGAACATTCATCTCTCGCTTTGCTATTATTGCTAACCTCTCTGAGCCGACTTCTTCTCGTAAATTTGCGAACAGTAAAATTGTAATCATCTTCTCATTCTTCTTTCTCTGGTTTTCCTTCTGGATATGGAGTATTTTCGAGCTGATCTCCAATCCACTTCGTTCCATCTTCCCAAAATTCTTTTTTCCAAATTGGGACGATTCTCTTTATACGTTCAATTGCGTATTCATTCGCTTCATAAGCTACTTTACGATGTGGAGATGATACTGCAATGACAACTGCGATATCCATTATTTCTAATCGTCCTACTCGATGTGTGATTGCTATTTTCACATCCGGCCACTTCCCCTTAATTTCTTCTCCAATTTCAGTAAGCTTTTTTACTGCCATCGGTTTATATGCTTCATACTCAAGATGTAACGTTCGTTTTCCTTTCGTTAATTCCCTTACTGTCCCAATAAAAGCTGTAATCGCTCCTGCTTCTCTTCTTGCTACTTTATTCGTTACTTCTTCAACTACAATCGGAATATCTACAATTTCAAATCGTGCTTGTCCCATCAAAACCTCTCCCTTCTTTACGGAATGCCCAAGGCCATTCACTGCCTTCGTTATCTTCTAATAAAAGAACGTCTACAAACATCCCTTTCTTATATCCTCTCGTTCCGCCTGGTAGTACGATAAAAATGTTTGATTCTACTAATGAAGAAACGGAACTAGATTTATCGAATCCTGATGGATAAGCGATTAGTTGTCCTTCGTTATACTGGAGCTTTGCTCTTACAAATCTTATAAATGGATTCGGTTTTAGAAAATCGTCTCCGAGTATTGCTTTTTCTCGTTTTACATGTGGTTTTTCGCTAAACATATATGCACGAATACTAGGTTGTACGAACAATTCAAAACCTACATAACAAGCAGACGGATTACCTGATAATCCGAATAATAATTTTTCGTTTAATTGCGCTACAGTCGTAACACTACCTGGCCTCATTGCTACTTTATTGAAGAGAACTGATGCACCTAATTTTTCATATATCGCTGGCAAATAGTCATAATCCCCTACTGAAACACCGCCAGTTGTAATTAACATATCAACTTCGCTTAACGCTTTTTTCACTGCTTCGTAGCACGTATTCAAATCGTCGCTAAACTTCCCAAAGTATTTTACTCTTCCACCTACTCTTCGAATTTGAGACGATATCATATGTGTATTACTATTTCGGATTTTTCCTGCTTGTAATGGTTCATCGACATCAAGAAGCTCACTCCCAGTCGCTAACAGTCCAATTACAGGCTTTTTCGCAACGGGCACTTCGCTGTAACCGAATGTAGCAAGAAGAGCTGAAATACCTGGATTAATGTAACAACCTCTTTTTGCGAGAACTGTTCCTTTACGAGCATCTTCACCTTGAAAGGAAATGTTATCTCCTTTTTTAAATGAACGCTTCACTTCCATATAGGTGTTTCCGTCATCTTCATATTGACGAGTCAGTTCCAGCATGATGACCGCATTACATCCTTTCGGAATTTGTGCCCCTGTCATAATGCGAACCGCTTGAAACGCTCCTACTTCTTTATGAAATACGGAACCTGCTCCAATTTCACCGATTACTTCAAATACAATTGGATTCTCACGACTTGCCCATATCGTATCTTCTGCCCTAATAGCATATCCATCATATGGCGAGCGATCGAAAGAGGGGACATCGTGATTTGCTACTAAATCAGCTGCTAATGTACGTCCGTATGCTAATTCAAGTGGTACTAGTTCTTTCACACCTTGATTAGCAAATCCCATTATTTTACGGACAGCCTCTTCAACTGTAATTGGCACTCTTCTTTCCATCATTACCACTCCCTTTCTATTAGCCTAATAACCGATAGTATAGTTGTTTCGCTTTTTGAATTTCATTCGTTCCGTGAATAAATACACGCCCATCTTGAAAAATGACGATGCGATAATCTTCTAATTGGCAAGATAGCAAATACGGATTTCGATCAACTTTCCCGTGTTTTTTTAATACTTTTTCTAACTCGTCAAAGTTGTAATGACTATGATGCGCCGGTCTAATTTGAACTGTATTTCTTCCGCATAAAACAGCTACCTTCGTTTGATTTTCGTATGATAAATAAGGATAAGTTCTATTTTTTCCGCACGAAGGACAGTCTTCTGTTTTTATTTTTCCTAGTTTGATAGAATGCTGTTGATTACTCCATATATCAAACATTAAAAATGTTTTCCTAACTGCTTCGAAATCTTCTACTAAAATTTTGAACGCTTCTCCTACTTGATACGCTGCAACCATTTGAACAGCTGGGCTAATAATTCCAACGGTGTCACACGTCGCTCCTGTAACAGGAACACTTTTCAGCACACAATGTAAGCACGGTGTTTTCTTCGGAATAACCGTATAACTCATGCCATATGAGCCAACGCAAGAACCGTAAATCCAAGGAATATTATATTTTTGTGATAGATCATTAATCACGAACCGAATATCAAAATTATCTGTTGCATCAATGATGACATCGACATCGTCTAATAAAGCTTCCATATTATCTACTCTTGCGTCCATCACAAGAGCTTGAATTTGCACTTCTGAATTAATTTGTTTGAGACGATTCTGCGCTGCAATTGCTTTTGGTAACTTTTCTATCGCATCTTGTTCAGCGTAAAGTTGTTGCCGCTGTAAATTACTCCACTCTACATAATCACGATCAATAATCGTTAATTTTCCGATACCTGCACGTACAAAGCTTTCTGCACTTGCACTTCCTAATGCACCAGCCCCCACTATCAACACATGCTTATTTCTAATTTTCTCTTGTCCTTTACTTCCAATAGGAGTGAACAACTGTTGACGTGAATATCGCTCTATCATGAAATAGCCTTCCTTTCATGTAAAAAATTTGTTTCCTATTCGATTATTTTTTCAATACATCTTTCTCGATCACACTTTGTTTCTGATAACAAGAAAAATAAGCGAATCCAACAAAGCCAGCTCCACCAATTACATTTCCGATAAAGACAGGTACAAAGTTTTTAGCAAGGTCCATCCACGTAAGATGACCAGCAAAAATAACTGCTGAAATGACAAACATATTTGCTACTACTTGCTGAAATCCAATTACGACAAATGCCATAATCGGAATCCAAATTCCAACAATCTTCCCAATTAAATCGTTCGTTCCGTATGCTAACCAAATCGCAAGGCAAACGAGCCAGTTACAACCAATTGCTAAAATTAACGTTCTCCCGAAAGATTCATGTAACTTATCTTGAGCTATCGCTATCGTCTTATTTAAATACGCACCCTCTGTAAGCCCGCCAAGATGACCGAAACAATAAGCTACGAAAAGTGCACCTAAGAAGTTAGTTAAAGTGATCCAAGCCCAATTGTTTAACACATGTTTCAATGAAATTTTCCGCGCATAAAGTGCCATGGACATTGACATCATATTTCCCGTAATTAATTCTCCTCCTGCTAAAACAACGAGCATCAGTCCGATAGGAAAAACCGCTCCTCCTATAAAATTGACTAAACTTCCCCATTGCTCCGGTACATTACCTAGAACACGAATATTAAGTAAAAATCCTAATGAAATGAATGCTCCTCCTAAAAAACCAAGGATAAGCATAGCTGATAGTGGCTGCCTTACCTTTTGAACACCGGATTCAATCACAAGTGCAGCGATTTGTTCCGGTTTATGAAATGCCATAACCAATTCCTCCATTTTTCTCAATAAAGTGAAACTTTAATCAGTGGGGGTTTTGTTCATCCCCACTGATTATTAGTTGAACCAATCGGGCATTTACGGGCAGTTGACCTCCCACCTAGCTTCCTTGCATTCGCCAAATTTTGAGGTGGGAGTCTTACTGCCCGTTAATGTGGGACTAAAAAAGCAGCTTCAAAAAACCTTAACTCAGTAAGGATTTTTGAATGCTGCTTAATTTCTCTGCATGTCTATTACAGAAATATCAATCATCATTTTTACTATACTCATAGAAAATCTACAAGACTTGCAAACTTCCCATTATTAATCACAACAAAAAGAAGCATCGAAAAGCCTTCTTTCATAGCAATTTCTCAACCACCAATATGCGACATTTCAATTTTCGGCAATGCTTTTTTATTTGTATTGCTTAACCGTTCTTCTGAATAGCGATCGGAACGATTATTCCAAATGCCACGAATAACATGAGTAATCTCCTCATCCGTATATCCAGAGCGAAGTAACTCTTTAAGATCGTTTCCTTTAGAAGCAAATAAACATGTATACAATTTTCCTTCTGCGGAAATACGCGCTCTTGTACATGATGAGCAAAAGGAATCTGTTACAGATGAAATAATTCCTATTTCTTCATCACTACCGCTATAACGATAACGTGTCGCAACTTCACCAGGATAGTTCGCCTCAATTTTTTCAAGTGGCATAACTTTATGAATCATCTTTAATATTTCTTGCTTAGAAACTACTTCACCTAATTCCCAACCGTTATAATTTCCGACATCCATATATTCAATAAATCGCAAAATATGCTTATTCTCTTTAAAGTATTCTGCCATCTGAACAATATCTTGTTCATTTCTTCCTTTTTGAACAACCATGTTCATTTTAATTTTCATTCCGACTTCTGCTGCAGCCTGTATTCCTGCAAGAACCGTTTTTACTTTACTTCTGTTTCCATTTAAATAAGAGAACCGCTCTTCGTCCAAAGAATCCAAACTAACTGTCACACGAGATAATCCGGCCTTATATAAATCAGGAGCAAACTTCTTAAGCAAGGATCCATTTGTCGTTAAACCGATATCCTCTACTCCATCAATTTTGTTTAAGCGCTGTATGAGTTCAGGAAGGTTTCTCCGAAGTAAAGGCTCTCCCCCAGTAATGCGTAACTTTCTTACACCTAAAGAAACGAAAATGCGTGTAATCCTTTCAATTTCATCAAAAGATAAAATTTTATCATTAGACAAAAAAGAATAATCACGACCAAATATTTCTTCTGGCATACAATATCGACAGCGAAAATTACAGCGATCGGTAACAGAAATACGTAAATCCCTTAAAGGACGATCCAATTTGTCTAATGTAACAGATTTCATATTTATTGCCTCGTTTCTACTTATTTTATATTTATGACCCGCTCTGGATGCGTATATACATTTAAAGATTTATTACGAATGAAGCCGATTGTAGTAATCCCTAACTGCTCCGCTAGCTGTAAGGCTAACTCAGTTGGAGCGGATTTTGACAATATAATTTCACAGCCAATTTTCGCAACTTTTAATAGAATTTCAGAAGAGATACGGCCGCTAAAAACAATAATTTTATTACCAATCGAAATGTTATTTTTTAAGCAATAACCGTAAATTTTATCTAAAGCGTTATGCCTCCCTATATCCATGCGACTTAAAACAATTCCATTCACATCACATAAAGCTGCATTATGAACGCCGCCTGTATGTTGAAACGTAGACGCCGATTGCTGCATTTCATTCATTAGGCGAAAACAATCCTCGGTAGAGACTTTTACGCGAATATCATTCATCTCTTTCACCGTCAGCGCATCGTTTGCGAAAACAAACCCTTGCCTACTCATTCCACAGCACGAAGTAATATAACGTTTGTTTTGCATGTCACGATAATAAGGATTGATTCTTGTCGTTTTTACATGCACATATCCTTCTTTTTCTTGCACCCATATTTCATCAATATCTTCATACTTTCGGATAATACCTTCAGATGCTAAATAGCCGATTACCATATCTTCAATATACTCTGGGGTACTAACCATTGTAACAAATTCCTGTCCGTTCATTTTAACCGTAACAGGAAACTCTGTTACAATGCTGTCCTCTATATGTTTAAATTCACCTTGCTCATAACGAAAAATTCCCCGTTCCACCTGTATTGATTTCACGATGAGTATCCTTCTCTCACGTTATATTTTTATCAAAGACAAACACCGAAACTGCAATATCTTCATCTACTTTCATATCCGAAAACAGATGAACTAACTTCGCCCCAACAAGTTCTTCTAAATGTTCATGAGTATTAGCAGCATAAACTTCTTGAATCATTTTCGTTCGAGCCATATGAACCATTTCCGCACCATCCATAGTTCCCGAAATAAATTTCTCAGTAGGTGTCAAATTCCCATACAGTGTGGCAATCGCCATGTTCTCAGTAAATACAGTATGAATTCGCTCCGGCCCTTTCCCGAACAGCTCTTTTCGAAGCTTTCGTATCATATCATTAAATTCATGCACCATTTTTGACATACTCTCATTCCTTCCCAATTAATCCATACTATCTTCTCGGATAGCGTTCTATCATAATTATTGTAGCAAAATGACCATTTCGTCTAAACTATTTAATAACGAGACGAAATGGATCATCCTTTACAATTATCTCAAGCACGCAAACAACATATAAAATACTATTATTGTTGCGTATCTATTCATCTTTTAACCCTTTACCCATACCTTTTAAGAAATGAAGACCAAATCCGATAGCACGGTTAATATCTGGATCCTTCAGTACTTTCATAAGGTCTAGTATTCCTATTTTTTTATTGTTTTGCAGATGCTGATTACCTTCATCCATACCTATTAATACACTACCTACAAGCTTTTTCGTAAGTTCCGGATCAAGTTCTGTTAAAGCTCCTGCAGCGCCCATCATATTATTAATTAAATTTGTAACTGGTTCACGAGTGACTTGGCTTAGAACAATTTTTGCGATTGGTTCTTTCGCTTTCAGCATAGAATTTGCAGCTTCTAGCATCCCAATGTCATTCAATTCACCTACTATATTAAACATTTGATTTAAAGCATCTTCATTATTAGCTAGCAGTTCTTTTAAATCTTCAAGTTTTTGTTGTTTTATTTCTTCCTCAGTTAGCTCCTGCTTCTGGATTACTTGAATAGGTGCTGCCATATTCTTTTCTCCTCCCTAGTTATCCGTTAAATGTACGTAGCCTGGACGAGCCCACTTGCGATTTACCTCAATGCCGTTTTGAGGATGACGCTTTTTATTACGTGGGTTCGTTTTTGGCATCGGATTTCCCCCTTCTACTTGTAACACTTCCATACGCACTTTCGTTTGTTTATATGCGGGCGTATTTGTACGCAAATCAACCGCAGGACCTGTTAAGAAATTAATTGCCGAATCTTTATCCGTTGAGTTCATCGGTAAATAAAGTTCATTTGCTTTTACACGATCCGTTACAAACGCACGTAATTTAAGTGCTCCAAATGGAGAAACAAGGCGTACTAATGAACCAGTTTTCACTCCACGTTCCTGTGCAAGTTCTGGAGAAACTTCAACGAAAACACCTGGTACTTTCGATTGAATACCAGTTGATTTGTTTGTCATGTTCCCTTCATGGAAATGTTCAAGCATACGGCCGTTATTAATGTGAAGATCGTATTCAGCCGGGAATTCAGCAGGACGTACCCAATCAGCTATCGCAAAACGAGCCTTTTTGTCCGGGAAGTTAAATCCATCTTGGAAAAGAAGCGGCGTATTCGTTCCATCAAAACTTCCCCAGTGGAAACTGTTCCATCCTTCAAGCACTTTATAGTTTGCGTGTGCGAATAGTGGTGATAAGCTTGCCATTTCAGCAAAGATTTCACTTGGATGACTGTAGTCCCAGTTTGCACCTAGTTTATTGGCAATCTCTTGTACAATCCACCAGTCTGGTTTCGCATCACCTAGCGTTGGAAGTACTTGATATAATCTTTGTACACGACGCTCTGTATTTGTAAAAGTACCTTCTTTTTCAAGAGATGGTGCTGCTGGTAAAACTACATCTGCATATTGTGCCGTTTTAGAAAGGAATACATCTTGAACGACAAAGAATTCAAGACTTGATAACACTTCATGTACGTGATTTGCATTAGAGTCTACAAGAGCCATATCCTCTCCAACAAGATACATAGCTTTCATTTTCCCTTCATCAATTGCGTGAAGCATTTCAATATTATTTAGACCTGGTTTATTATCAATTTTTACTCCGTAAGCTATTTCAAATTTCGCACGTTCTACATCGTCAGTAACGTGCTGATACCCTGGAAGCCATCCTGGAAGTGTTCCCATATCACAAGCACCTTGCACGTTATTATGGCCTCGAAGTGGATATGCACCAGCACCTGGACGACGATAGTTTCCTGTTGCAAGTAATAAATTTGAAATTGCAGCAGAAGTATCTGAACCACCCGTATTTTGCGTTACACCCATTCCCCAAAGAATACAAGTACCATCTGCATCACGAATCATTTCAGCCATTTTAACGAGCGTTTCTTTTGAAATACCTGTAATCTCTTCTGCATACTCAAGTGTGTATTCTGCCAAACTTCCTTTGAAATCTTCAAAGAAGTTTACATTCTCGTCGATGAACTGCTCATCATGCCAACCCTGATCAATCATATATTTCGTAACAGCCATTAACCATACTTGGTCTGTGCCCTGCTTTGGACTAATAAAAATATCTGAACGCTCTGCCATTTCGGTTTTACGAAGATCTGCAACAATTAGCTTTTGACTGTGAAGTTTATGCGCGCGTTTCACACGAGTTGCTAGTACTGGGTGGCCTTCTGTTGGGTTACAACCAACGATAATAACAAGACCTGATTGCGCGATATCTTTGATCGTCCCTGCATCTCCGCCCATACCAATTGTACGGAACAATCCATCTGTCGCTGGTGATTGACAATAACGTGAGCAGTTATCGACGTTATTCGTTTCAAACACTTGACGCGCTAATTTTTGAATAACATAATTATCTTCATTCGTAATTTTAGAAGAAGAAATAAAGCCGATAGAACCTTTACCGTGCTCTTCTTTAATAGAGCTTAATTTATTCGCCACTACATTAAGCGCTTCTTCCCAAGTTGATTCAACGAACACTCCATTTTTACGAATTAAAGGTTTCGTAAGTCGTTTTTCAGAATTAACGAAATCCCAACCGAATTTTCCTTTTACACAAGTGGAAATCGCATTAACAGGTGCCTCAGAAGTTGGTTGTACTTTAAGAATTTTACGACCCTTCGTCCATACTTCAAATGAACAACCTACACCACAAAATGTACATACTGTTTTCGTCTTCTTCGTACGGGTGTCGCGCATCGCAGCTTCTACTTCTGACACAGCAAAAATACCACTATATCCAGGTTCCACTTCTTTAATAAGGTCAACCATCGGCTCAAGAATATCTGGTTTTAGCCCTGTCATAAATCCAGCTTCACCAAGCATCGATTTCTCCATTAATGCATTACAAGGACAAATCGTTACACATTGACCGCAGCTTACACATGAAGAATCATTAATATCTACTCCATCATCCCAAATAACACGAGGACGCTCCGCTTCCCAATCTATAGATAACGTTTCATTTACTTGTAAGTTTTGACACACCTCTACACATTGACCGCACGCGATACATTGATTTGGATCATAGCGATAAAATGGGTGAGACATATCAACTTCATTTGCATCAACTTTTGGCTCGTAAGGATATTTTTGATGCTCTATTTCCATTAATTCTGCCGTATTATGCAATTTACAGTTCCCGTTATTGTTGTCACACACCGTACAATAAAGTAAATGATTTTCCAATAAGCGGTCCATCGCCTCATGTTGCGCTGCCTTCGCACTAATAGAGGACAACTCAATATTCATACCGTCCGTCACTACTGTAGAACACGATCGTACAAGATTTCCATTCACTTCTACAATACAAGTATCACACGTTTGAATCGGATCTACTTCCGGCACGTAACAAATTTGTGGATGTTCAATTTCGTTCTCATTAATAATGCCTAGTATAGTTGAACCAGGCTCAGCACTATATTCTTTGCCGTCAATTGTAATATGAACCATGCTGTCGTTCATGGTTACTCCCCCTTTTTGAGAATAAAAAAACTCCACCACGAAAATATACGCACCACATTTTTGGTACGTTATCATCATGGTGGAGTAGTTTATTAGCACATCTTGCTAAAATACCAATCCATTTATTCATAAATAAAATGATAGATTCATAACAGATCATATCACGATTCCATCTTTAACACTGTAATTATAGCGTTAAATCGAAAAATACACAATATAATTATCGTTAAAAAGGACAAAGCACATAATGCTCTGACCTTTTTATTACCTTTCAGGATTATTCTGAGCTGACTTATTTCCCGGTGCAAACCAACCAATTAGTGCAATACCGACTAATACTCCGTAGAAGATTAAAGTCCAAGTTGTACTGTGCGGGAAATCATGGTTTAAAATACCAATATCCTCATGAGCAAGTGTAATTACAGCAAGTTTGACGCCGACCCAGGCAACAATTGCATATGCTGTTGTTTCCAATGCTGGACGTTTCTCAAGTAATTGTACAAACCAAGTTGCCGCAAATTTAATTAAGATAAGTCCGGCAATCCCTCCGAGAAGTACAACGATGAACTGTCCTCCATCCATACCACCGAAATCTTCTAGCGGTGAATCCGGAAGACCGAGGGCAAGAGCAACCGCAGCTAATATTGAATCGATCGCGAAAGCAAGGTCAGCTAATGCAATCTTTCCTACTGTGAACCAGTAGCTTTTACCTGCCGCTTCCTTTTCATCTTCCTCATGAATATTTTGATTGTCTTTTCCGAATTGCGCCTGAATGACATGCTTTAATCCTAAGTAAAGAAGATAAGCTGCTCCTATCGCCTGTATTTGCCAAACATTTGCAATAAATGAAATGGCAAAAAGAGCTGCAAAACGAAAAGCGAAGGCCATAATGATCCCGTAATTTATAGCTCGTTTTTTCTCTTCTTCGGGTAAATGCTTGGCTATAACTGCTAGTACAAGGGCATTGTCAGCCGATAACAATCCTTCTAATCCGATTAGAATTAATAATGCCCAAGCATACTCTAGCCATATTGAATCCATCCGCTTCTCTCCTTTCTAAAACCAAAATTAGATAAGCGCTTTGCTATCAATAGAATTTCCTATTAAGCCAAATTAAATGCTAAAATTTATGGCTAAAACATTTTGACAGTTACTTTGCTGTCCTCTATTTGTTATAATTTCAACAAAAAAACAGGTTTAGATTACGGTTTTCATCCGTATCAAAGCCGTAAACTAATGATATGAACTGTTTTTCCAAGTCAAGTTGATAACTGATTTATTGTTAACCATAAATTAAAGTTTCACTTATAATGTTTTTACAAAATACATTTTTCTTTTTTTAGAGCGATTCCATACAAAACAAAAGGGAAATACATATACACTATGTATCTCCCTTTTATTTTGTACCCAATTTTTTTATTGTGTTACGGTCATAACTTGTCCACTGCGGTCTACCATAATTTTCATTTTGCCGTCTTGTGCGTTATATAACCCTAGCTTATGTAGATCTTGTTTGCACTCTTTTACGAAGTAAGGCAATGTGCGAATTTGATCGATGTCAGAGCTCGTAATGAAATGAATTAAATGATGCGTCATTTCTTTAATATCATGAACAAGTTCTTCTTTCTCTCGCTTTAATCTTTCATTTTCAGCCTGTAGCGACTGTAATTGTCCTTCAAGACCACGTGCATTTTTTTCATCTTTCGAACGATCTGCAGCCATGCTAGAAAGCTTATAAATCCCTTCCATGAACTGGTGTAATTCATGTTCTTTCTTTTCACTACATTGACTAATAGTTTCAAAGTTGTCAACGATACCTGATATAACTGTTACGAGGCTTTTTTCATCCTCTTCACTTCGAACGTCTTCTTTTACTTCTTGTTTGCTTTCTTGTTTCGTCTGGGCAATCGTCTCTTTTACAGATATATATTTTCGTTTTCGCCCTGGTTTTTGTTTTTCAATATTTTCAAACGGCATCTCTTGTTTTTTTAATTTATAATACGTATTTTGTAATTGGCTTTCCGTTTTCGGAAAAAGATTCAATTCATATTTACTAACATATTTTGAAATATTTGCGATGTTTAAGCCATGACGTTGACAAAATTGATATACTTCATACAATAGTTCTAGTTCAGACTTCAACCAAGTAATCGCTGATTTTTCATATACTCGTATACCGCCATTTTTTTCTATATCTATTTGAAATAATACCATTCTATTATATAAATCAATTAGCTCTTCATACCCTATTCGGAATTGTTTCTCTATTTTTTTAAATTCCGCTTCTAATTTCATATCGTTCGTTTTATTATTTGACATGTTTTGTAAAAGACTTAATACATTAATTGCTGTGTGGTGATACATAATCTGTGCCACTCCCCTCATCCTCTCACAATTCTCATCGGACTCCCATGCCTTTTAAGAAAATAGAAATTTTTGCATATCCATATTATAACATTTCCAAATTATCTGTCAAATAATAAACATACAAAAGGGTATAAAAAGTATCGAAATAAAAAATAAAAAACATCTACGAAAAATATTATATCAGCAAAACTTCACTTAATTATATTATATGGTATTTTTAATGTACTTTCACCGAAAAAGTTTACGTTACCACGAAATCTTATAGTTAAAATAATTGGATATCAGGTAAGAAAACCCTCACCTTTATAGTAAAGGTGAGGGCAAAATTAAAATTTTTTATACGCAGCGCTAACTAATCTACCCGAAAGAATGACCATTATCACCACGGTGGCTACAGAAAAACAATACTATCTTAGAAACACTCCACCGTTCTGTCTTTACACACATGGCTGGATCCCCTCTTCCAACTAAAAGAAGCTTTTAAAGTACTAACTTATCAACTAGCCCAATTAGCTCTTGGATATCCGGTTTACTTACTTGAGCATTCGCTCCTACTGCTTCACCTTTATGGAATAATTCATTTGTAATTAATGAAGAGAAAATAATAACAGGTAAACGATTCATTACTTCACTATCCTTAACCACTTTCGTTAAATGATGTCCATCCATTTTCGGCATTTCAATATCTGTAATAAGCAGGTGAATATGTTCAAACATTTTTTCACCTTGCTCTTTTGCTAGTTTTTCAATTTGTGCTAACGCTTCTGCACCATTGCTGAAGAAGTTCATTTTCGTATATCCAGCTGATGATAATGTTTCTTCTAGTATTTGACGAAGCATCGCTGAATCTTCTGCAATATAAATAACTTTTTCAGCTCGATCTGTTTTTTGCTCTAACCCTGAAAGTGATTTATTGTCGTAACCAGTACCGCTAATTTCACATACAATTTTTTCATAATCTAATAATAAAATGATTTTTCCATCTAGTTTTACAATACCAGATGTCGTTTCTTCTAGTCCCATAGATAATGAAGCTGGTTCATCAATTTGTTCCCACGAAATACGTTGAATACGATGCACTTCATCAACACGGAAAATGACTTTCATTTGGTTTAATTCTGAAATGATAAATTTCGTTTGATCAAGTGGCTTTGTTGATTTTAAATTAAGAGCTGTCGCTAGGTTAATAACAGGTAAAATTTCACCACGTACTTGAACAACACCTTCAACTGCATGATGAGATTCTGGCACAGTTGTAACAGGGAATGGATTAATGATTTCACGTACTTTCATTACATTGATGCTAAATAAATTTTCACCAACAGTATACGTTACAATTTCTAATTCGTTTGTTCCACTTTCTAATAAAATACTTTGTGCTTGTGACATAAAGGTGTCGCTCCCCTTCTATTATTTCTATATATCTAATTATTAAGCTTTATTAAAACCAAAAAGTCAACTACCTATATGAAAAATATAGATAGTTAAGGGATCCTCACAGTTTTAAAGTAGTAATACTATCGGTAAAACTTAATCTTGTATAAACGACGCAAGTGCCTCTAGTAACACTTCTTGTGCTCCTACAATTTCTGTCGGCATCGCTTCCCATTTTTTTGAAAGCTCTGTTTCTACCCTAATTCTTAACGCTGGGTCCATTTCTCCTAGCACATATTCCTTCGTCGCTATATCTACGTCAAGAAGCGAAAGAGCATATAGTTCAGGATCATTTATTTTCTCAAATAATTTCTTCAATACACTAGGCGCCATATGCTTTAATTTTTCAATATGAATTTCCTTATCCGAAAATAGTAACTCATATTGAATATACGTAACATTTTCTTTAATTACTTTAAAATAGCAATTATTTTTTTTATCATTTACAAAATAACCGTTCGGATCTGCAATAATACTCTCTACTTGACGTATTAAATTAGGTAAACTACTCGCCGCCATTACAGTTCTTTGCTCAACCTCACTTGGCGAAATGAATGTAACGCGATACTTATTCTGCGCCATCCTCCTCACCTCTCCTTTTATATAAATTTAGTCTAATTGTACAATATCTTAATTAATCTAAATCTATTTCAAATCAATGCTACTAGACTCGGATAAATCCTCTCTCCAAAAAGTGAAGAGGCACCATCTAAACACTTGGATTTTTGCCTCTTCAACTACCTTATAACCACTCGATATCTCTCGTCTTACAATGCGCGAACCACTCATAGACACTAGCCGCTACTAAATATCGCTGGGCCCTCTCTCAAAACCTAAAAGAAAGCTTTTAAAATCTTTTAAGCACCCTTCAATAACTCGATGTTATTGAACCAAAAAGCAAGCTGCTGATCTGTAATATCAGGCAACATAACGAAGAACTCGCGGCACTTCATCTCATCTTTAAATAGTTGATACTTCCAAACACTATCACTGCCAACACTCACAAAATAAAACTCATGAATGCGGCCAATAATTGCCTGTTTCTCACCAAATGCATATGGAGGCACTTGTTTAATTTCAAATTGATCCGGTAAATATACATGCTCTTCTCGTTCTATTTTTAACACTTGCTCAGCAAGCTCACGTTTATTTTCGAAAAAAGGCAATTGTAAAATTCGCTCTTGTCTTGTCATACGAATAAAAAACCCTTTCTACTACGTTACAATTTTTCTTTACGATGTATTATCGAATTAAGTTTACAACTTCATTTAATACTTCATCTGACACTTTAATTACTTTCGCATTTCCTTGGAATCCGCGTTGGTATAACATTAAATCTACAAATTCTACAGATAAATCAACGTTCGCACCTTCTTGTGCACCACCACGTACTTTACCTGCACCGTTTTGGCCAGATGCACCAAGCGCTAAAATACCAGTTGTATTCGTCGCTGTATAGTTACCATTTCCCGTTTTCATTAGGCCGCCTTCGTTCGGGAACATCGCAACAGCTAATTGACCAGCAGATTTCATACTTCCATCAGAATATTTTACCATCACATATCCACCGTCAGCAATAAAGCAATCTTTTACAGTTGCCGCTGCTCTACCATCTACGTCTGTTACTGATAACGTTTTATCTGTCGGATGGTTTGTTAATTTACTAAAATCTAAATTTATTGTTCCACCATCAAACGGAATAGATGCTCCAGGGTTTGGCTGATTTGGATTTCCTACTTCATCAAACGTCATTTTACCAGTTGCACCTTGAACATCTTCAAACTTTGTATCTTTTTTCGAATCATTACGCATCTGTACTTTATATGTATAATTATGTTCACTATCTTGTTTAAACTCTACACGCATTGTCCATGTATTCCCTGCATTATCGTATACAGGCAAATCTTGTGTAATTTGTTTTGCATCAGTTGGAATATTTCCTTTAATCGTCCCTTTTGATGTTCGAATACCGCCAATTGCTGTTCCCATCGGAATTTGCAATGGCCCTGGAATACCAGATAAATCAACTTCACCAGTCGCTTCATTTGCTGGGTATGCAAATACGTATTGGCCTTCTGTATTCGTAATATAATAATTTGAAGATATCCCGAACGTACCTTTACGCGTAAATTCCATGTTGCCACCTTTTGAATCACCAACTACGAAGAAACCATTACCTTCCATTGCTGCTTGTGTTTTACCACCAGTTAGCGTAATTGTACCATCACTATAATCTGTAACCGTTCCGCTCATTTTCACACCGTTACCGATACTTTTTGGGTTCGTCCCTGCGTATGTCCCGTCGCCTTTTGCACCAATCGAATTGTTATATAGTAAATCATCAAACATTGCTTTTTGTTTCTTATAACCAACTGTTTGTGCGTTGGCAATATTATTTGAAGTTACACTTAATGCATTTTGTGTTGCATTCATCCCTGTAATACTTGTATATAACGCTTTAATCATAACGTATGTACACTCCTTATGAATTTGTAGTTTTTACTTCTTCAGTTACCTTTTGATCATCTTTCTTCTCGTCTTCTGGATTTGTGTCTCCAATCGGTTTATCAGACACTCTTTCAACGAAACGAAGGGATACAACTTTGTTATCAATAACGAGCTGCACATCGTTATTTTCTGCAAGACGAACTGTCTCTACTTGACCTACTACTTTCTTTCCGTCGCCGTCAACACCTCTTACATACTTCCCTAAAAACTTCATTCCGCCATCAAGCGCTGTCGAATACATCGTCGTTCTTAAAGAATCAACTGCTTTTGTCATATTTTGGACCTGTTCCATAAGAGATAGCTGCGCTGTCTGATTCATCATTTGATTCATATCCATTGCATTGAACGGATCTTGATGCTGGAAACTCGATAAAAACAATTTCAGAAAATCATCTTTCCCCATTACACCAGGAGTTTTTTGTTCACTTGTTGATACTCCGTTTGTTTGTTGAACTGGCGATTGTACACCGTTAACAGGTTCGTTACTTTTTTGCGCTCCCGCCTGTAACGGAATATGGTTTGTACTCGTTGTATTTAATCCAACTGTTGGCACGCTTTATTCCTCCAATAATCCAGCAAATTCTTTTGATTCTTGTTTCTCCTGTTTCGTACTTGCTAATTTTTGCTTTTGTCTTTGCTCTTGTTCTCGTTGTTCTTTACGGTTTTCATCTTTATCTGAATAACTAATTTGAATATTAATTTCTTTTTCTTTTAACTTTAGCTTCAATTCGTCAAAAATCATTTCAACACGTTTTTTCGCATCGTGTTTTTCCATTTCTACATGGACATCAATTTGATCTCCATGCTTTTTCATAAATACAGTTAATGTACCAAGTTTTTCTGGATTTAGCTGGAATAAAACACGTTCTTGTTTCACAACAAATTTTTGTAGAGCTTCTACTTGTGCTTCCATTTTCTTGCCTAAGTCAGGTAATGTAACCTTCTCTGCTCCATTATTTTGTTTTCCTATTTGGTCGGTACCTGTCGTCTTATTTAATAACTCCACTCCCGTCGAACTTGAATCATTTAATTTATCAATTTCTAGCAACTCTAACTTCACATCATCGCTCTCATCTTTCGGGAGTTCTACTTCCTTAGATTCCTCTTTCTTCTTTGCAATATTACAAGTTTCTGTTTCTACAGCTTTTAATGCTTGCAACGTCTGCCCTGACATCGTCACCTTGTCTAACGCCATTTGCATTGTATCTTCTAAACATATAGCATTTTTAATATTCATGTTTGAAAGAAGCTCTTGTAGTTGTTGTAATTCTGCTGCGGGCAATTCGCTGAGTTTAATATTTCCGTATTCTTTATATAACTCTTGTATTTTTTGTATGTATTGATATAACAATTCTGGTTGCACACGTAATTGCTCAATTGCAACCATTTGCTCAGATACAGCTAGTAATAGCTGTTCTGTCTCTTTTTTTTCTTCTTTCTTTACAGTCGGCTCTTCTTTCGTCACCGTTTTTTTTGCTAGAAGATATTCTTTCTTCTCTTCTTCAGGTGCTTCTTCTTTTTTCAGTTTCTCCGTTTTCGGCTGCTTTTTATTTTCAATTCTCATTGTATTATCGAATGAAGAATTTTCATGTTTCGATTGTACTTCTAGCCCTTTTTCTTTTTGTGGAGGTAAACTTTGCTGCACCGGTAATACAAACTGTATCACTACATCCACCTCATCCGTTCATACACATTTTTAAATCAAGAAGCATTTTTTCTTCCAGCTTTTCTTTTACTTTCGCAAGCTTCTTACAATCTTCTTGATACATTTCATCAATGACACGTTCTTTTTCTTTTACTTGCTCTAAAAGGCTTTCATTTTTTTGAATAAAACCTTCTGTTTTTTTAATTTTTCGATTCCATTCTTCTATTCTTTCAGGTGAAAATGTATGTGAAGAAAGCATACCAGCCATAATACGTTGTCCCGTTTGTACAACCTTATTGCGTGATTTCACAACATATAAATCATATTCTTTTTTTTGTTCTATTTTTCTTTTTTCAGCTGTTAGTTCGTACACTTCTTTCAAGATATGTTCTTTCTCTTGATTAATCTGCAATTTAATCGTGTCGTACTGCTGTTTATCCACCTGTTTTCATAACCCCTTCCTATTATAACGTTCCCTTTTTCTATTATATAGTTTTTTTACAAAAAAATCTGTGAAATATTAAAAAACAAAAAAATAAGACCTCAAAGCACGAGGTCTTATACAATATGGTGCATCGCTTGGACAATATCTTCAAAATGAAAGCTATCCGTTCGACCTTGTTTTAAAAACGTATTTATACCTTCTACTTTATTTTTGCATTCAAAAATATAAGTATTTTCTTCATTTTCTTGAATTGTACCTAATTTGAAATACAATTCATTTTCTTTATAAATAGATAAAATTTTTCTCATTTCATTTGCAAGTTGCCAATGATTCGGCGATACGATTTCTTCCATTATCCTACTTACCGAATCTAGTACGGAAATAGCAGGATAATGACTAAGCGTCGCAAGCTCACGCTTTAATACAATATGTCCATCTAAAATACCACGAGCTAAATCTGGTACAGGACCATTTAAATCGTCACCATCAACGAGTACTGTATAAATACCCGTTATTGATCCTTTTTGCGTTTTCCCCGATCGCTCTAATAACTTTTTCATATAACTTTCCATTAACAGCGTTTTACCGCCGATTGGTAATTCCTTTACCGCAATATCTACACTTCGACGTGCGTCAGCAAAGCGTGTAACAGAATCCATCATAAGTAATACGTTATTCCCTTGGTCACGGAAATATTCGGCAATAGACGTTGCCAGCTTCGCCGCACGAAGCTGCATAAGGTGACTTTCATCTGACGTCGCTACAACAACGACGCTTTTTTTCATACCTTCTTCACCTAATTCTTTTCGAATAAAGTCTTTTACTTCCCGGCCACGTTCACCTACTAAACTAATAACATTAATATCAGCTTTTGCGTTTTTCGCAATCATCCCAAGTAAAGTAGATTTACCAACACCTGATCCTGCGAAAATACCAATCTTTTGACCGATCCCAATCGTTAACATAGAATCAATCGATTTAATTCCCGTTTCAAATACATCTGTAATTTCTTCACGCTCAAATGCATGAATCGGTGGTGCATCTAATTTTATTTTTTGCAATGGAATGTTTTCAGCATCCTCATTTAACACTTCTCCATTTGCACTTAACACTTTACCGAGCAAGTGATTATCACGGGGTACAACGACATCTTCCGCAATTAATGTAACCGAATCACCGTAACACACTTTTTCTGTCTGTTCAAATGGGAGCAACATATTATTTTCTTTTTCAATCGCAATGACTTCACATAAGACGCTATGTTCTCCAACGAGACAAACATCTCCAATCTTCGCTTTCGGCCCTTTCGCTACGAAAAACTGTTCTTGCACACTATGAACTTTGCCGACTTTCGTATAGAGTGGTGTTTCAATGAACGCATTCCATTTATGATTTTCATTCATTAACATGCGGTTCATACGTTTTGCTCCTCAAAAAGCTTTTCTTCTTCCCATTTATGAAGAAGTTTCTCAAATATAGGCGCAAATTTAAATTCGAAAAACTCTTTCTCTTCTTCCAGAACAAATTCGCCAAACTGTAAAGAGAAATCGTACTTCCATTCTACTAATTGCAGCAGCCAATACTCTTTCGTATTTTCTTTCTCCTCTTGTACCTTCTCAAACGTTTCTGGGTGAACCGTTATAATTAATTTTTCAAATGAAGTAGGCAGTGTTTGAACGATGCCTGTCAAAATCGGTAAAACGTCTAATAGGCGTGAATCTATCGCTTGATTCACTACTTTTTCCGCTAACTGAAAAGATTGATTCCATAATAACTCTGTCCATTCATATGCTGTTTCTTGTTGTTCTTTTTGAAACTGTATACGCGCTGCTTCCATCTGTTCCATTTGTTCATGAATATGCATTTGAAACTGTTCTTTATCTTGTAACAACTGCTGCCGCTCTCGTTCTAGCATTTGCTGCTGCTGCCTTAGCTGATTCATTTCAATATGTAATGCATCTTGCTGTGCAAGAAGTTCTGCATGATCTACTTGTATCTCTTCTTCAATGTGAACTGATACTGGTTTCGGGAATTGTAATTCATACGTTTCTTCAGAAAAAGAAACAGAATTCTTCGGAATTCTGTTTTTAAATAAGGACATCATCTTCACCTCTTTGAACGATAATTCTTCCTTCTTTCTCTAGCTTCTTCACCGTACCTGTAATCGTTTGCTGTGCTTTTTCAGCATCCGTCATCTTAAGCGGTCCTAAGCCATCTAACTCTTCTAGAATCATCTCTCTACGGTTTGAAGACATACATGTAAATAGTTTCTCTTTAATTTCTTCTTTAGCAATTTTAAGTGCTTTCGCGATAACACCGTTATCTGTAATTTCCTCTAATACACGGCGAAGCGCAAGATCTTCAAGACCAAGTAAGTCTTCAAAGACAAACATATTTTCTTTAATTTTCTCAGATAACGCATAATCGACTTCATCCAGCTTTTGAAAGACTGTTTTTTCAACACCTCGTGAAACGTTATTTAAGATGTTTACAATTGTTTTCAAGCCGTCTGTTTTATTAATGGCACTAAATGCCATATTATTTAATTTTGCTTTTAATAACTCACCAATTTGATTAATTAATTCACCATCTACTTGTTCCAGCTTTGCAATACCCATTACCGTTTCTACACGTTTATGATCTGGTAATCTCTCAATTAATTGAGAAGCAAGTTGCGGCTTAATATAAGAAGCAATAATCGCTATCGTTTGTGGCGATTCATCATTAAGCACTGTAAGAAGTGGCTCTAAATCTGTAAGTGAATTTAAGAACTCAAATGGATTATCTTTGTTGTACCAAAGGTCTTCCAATAATTTTTCCAGCTCGTCTTCTGGCATATTTTTAAATATACGACGAATGTATTCTTTATCTGGAGTTACTAAATTCAATTCTTTTACATTTAGTTCGTACAAAAACTCCCCTAGTACATTTTCTAATGTTTCTGGTTTATATACACGAAACTTCGCGATTTCACGAAGTAATACTTCTTTTTCCTCAGCCGTCATATATTCAATGACTTTTGCTGCCACCTCTTCGTTTAATGTACGAATGAGGATGGCAGCTTTCTCTTTGGAGGAGATTTCATCTAACATTGTTTTTCCTCCCTTACTGTCCGTTTAACCATTTTTTAATTACTTTTGCAGTACCTTCTACATGCTCTTTCGTAGCTTCCTGCACTTGATCATCTAATGTAGGCTCTGATGGTTCTACTGGTTCTGGTTTTGGCTCTGGTACTATTTTTTCTTCAGGAATTTCAAAAATACTTTCATTACTAGCAGCAACTTCCTCTTCTGCTAAGTATTCATCATATTCCTCTTCTTCTTTCTTTTTCTTACGTCTTGCTAAGAAGAACCATAATAGGCCACCAAGTGCTAACAATCCACCTGTAATTCCACCGAATAACCACCAGTTAATGCCACTTTCTTCTGGTTCTTTCGCTTTCTCTACTTTCGGCTGATCAAACTGAACTGTTACAACGTTAACTTGACCGTTTGTAAAGTTTCCATTCGGATCAACTTGCAGTCCAGCTGCCGTACCAATCGCTTCTTTAAATGTTGTCATATCAATTTTTCGTTTTACTAACGTATCGTTATCGACCCATACAACAACATTTGTTTTTGTTAATTCCGGATGTTTCTTAATCGTTTCAACTGTTTTATCTATTTCATAGTTTTCAATTTTGTTACCGTTATTATTATCGTAGACAATTTTGCCATTTTGATTATTGTTCGTACCATAGTTTGGTACTTCACCATTCGCTGTAATACCAGCACCTTGCTTCGTTTCTGCTCCTTCTTGTGCAGTAGAGCGCTCTTCTTGTTCCTGTTTACTGCGAAGTATACCTTTATCACCATATTTTTCTGACTGACGTGTAACTTCATCATAATTTACAGACACTTTTGTATTCACCTTATATTCATTCGGCTTAAACATCGTCATTAACGTCGCATCAATATCTTGCTTTAATTTACCTTCAATTTGTTGCTGCATCTCAACTTCTTTTTCATAAGAAGAGGAACTAGTAGAATGTGCTTCATCTGCTCCTTTCGAGATAATACCTTTTTTGCTATCAATAACACTTACTTCTTCTGCTTTCACCCCAGGAACTGCCGCACTAATCATTTGCTGTATACCCGCAACTTGATCAGCTGTTAATTGTTGTCCACGTTTCACACCAACAGTAATTGCCGCTGTTCCTTTCGCTTTTTCTTCATCAAAAATTGTTTCTTTTTCAGGTAATGTAATTTGTACATTTGCCGTTTCAACTGTCGCAAAGTTTCGTACAATATCTTGCTCCAATTGCTTTTTCGTACCGACAATCTGCTTCATTTTCTTATCTTGCTCACTTGAACCGAGCGAGCTTTCTAATAAAATTTCCTCACCGCTTTTAGAATTAAACGGTAAGCCCATTCCATTCATTTCTTTTCGAACCCATGGAGCATCATTCTTTTGCACTCGAATCGAACCATCGGCTGCTAATTGGTAATCAACACCTAGCTTCGATAATTCTGCTGTAATCTCTTGCTTATCTGCATCATTTAAATTTTGATATACAACAACATATTTATCTGGCAAGGTGAAGTATAAAAGTGCTCCTGTTACAATCGCTAAAAGCGCAGCACCAATCACTAACTTATGCCACGTTTTCAACGATTGGAAAACATTTTTTATCTTTTCCATTTAAACACACCCGTCCATTTTCCTAAATTTGCATATTAATTAGTGACTTATAATTTTCAATAAGATTATCGCGTACGAGAGCAGCCGTTTTCATTTGTGATTCAGCTTTCTTCTGCTGAATTAAAACGTCATGCGTTTCTCCTACCCCTTTTGTCAGTAAATCATATACTGCTGTCTGAGCATTATTTTGCGTTTGATTCATATCTTCCAATAAATCAATAAACTTTTTACCTTCAACTACAGATGTTTCTGAAGCTTTCGGTGTGCCAATCGGCTGAATTGCTCCAAATGGCTGTGTATTTAACATTGGTTGAATTTTCATATTTCCCCTCTTCCCTCTTATCCTCGGCCGATTTCTAAATCTTTATCGAGCATTTTTTTGTTCGCATTTAATACACTTGTATTTGCTTCATACATTTTTTGAGCAACCATTACATTCGTCATCTCAGCTGTCACATCAATGTTCGGATAACGTACATATCCTTCTTCATTTGCATGCGGATGCGTCGGATCATACACAAGATTTTCATTTCGATCTGTTTCAATACTTTTTATTTTCACTCCATTAGTAGGAGCTCCATCTAGCATACTTGCAAAACTATTGTTTGATTCTAACACTACACTTCGACGGTGATACGGCTCTGCACCCGGCGCTCCCGTCGTATTTGCATTTACAATATTGTTAGAAGTAACTTCCATCCATTTTCTCGCTGTAGTTAGCCCAGAGCCACTTGCATTAATTGCCTGAAACATTGTTGTCTCCCCTTCTACTCTTAACGTCCACGCGCCGCTTGGTTAATTGCGTATTGCGTATTAATCGCATTAATTGAGATACCGTATAATTGGTTTGTTTTCATTAAATCTAGCATTTCTGTCGTTACATCCACACTATTCCCATCTTTATTTGTTTGCATTGATTTCGTTTGAATCTTTGCATATGTATTTTTCGCATTTGCTGTCGGTAAGTGCATTTCATTCGTTTGATATAAATCTGGATTACTCTTTAAATCCGCGGCATTTTTTTTGTATAATGCACTGCTCTTATTCATTTGTTCAGCAAATGTTACATCTTGTGCTTTATAGCCAGGTGTATTCGCATTTGCAATATTACTAGAAACAGTATTTCGCTTCGTTACTAAATAATTCATATAATGACTTACATCACTAACTAAATCTGGCATATTCCACACCCTTCCTTTTCTATCATGCTCGTTTAGGGCATGATCATCCACTAATGGAAGTTTCACTTCATTATTCATTTCTTTATATGTATTTATTAAAATATTATCTATTATGTACCCTTACATATTTTATTCCATTTTTCCATTGTTGTCTTTAGAAAAATACAAAAATATAAAAAAGAATATAAAAAACTGTATACCCGTAATAATCCATTTAACATTTCGATATATGAACAATAAAATAACATCCATTTTTTTATTATTTATACTATTACCATTTTTCCATTACAGTCATAAAGTGAAACCTCAATTAGCGGAACGCCTTTATTCAAACAACGGAATGGATCCCCCTTTTAATAAGAGGAATCCGTTCCATACTTCCCAATTAATATTTACCGTAAAATGAATTAGCTTTCATTCGTCCATCATTTGTCATAATCATTTCTTCCAAAATCTTTTGCTTATCTCGAATATGCTGCGCTGCTTTAATTATTAATGGACTCACTTCCGCTGCAACATCTGCGCGCGTCTTTTCATCCAAAGTCATCATCCAACGATTTAACAATGCACTTTTCTCAGCAAATTCTACATCTGACACTTGCAATTCACCGATTTCATTAAAACAGCCGACAAACGCTTGATAAATATCATTGTTCATTTTCAAGTACTCCGCGATAACCGTCTATTAAATCTTGTAACACTTGCACAATCGCATCCATATCATTCGCTTCACGTGTTACTTTCATCGTTTGAATTTGAATGCTAATCCAATCGTATAAACCAAACAGACTATCATATAAATCTTTCGTAATCTCTGGGTTTAATTGAAGCTTTAATTCTTCAAAAATACGTTCTAATTTTTCAAGAAGTGCATCTCCTTCTTGTAGTTTAAAACTATTTAATAGTTCTTCTAAATTACGAAACTCAACGATGCATCTTTCATAAATAAAAATTGTATTTTTAATTGGATTACTCGTCATAATATCATTTTGCATATAACGTTGCCATGCTTGCATACGATCACTTCCTCAACTTTCATTAATCATCACTTTTTTGTTTTGTCATAGCTTTAATTGTTTTTAGTTGGCTGTCTAGCGCCGCTAATGTACTTTCTAACTTTTGATACTTCTTCACGATTTCATCTTGTTTTTGCAGATTTTGTGTCTCAATATCTTTAATCTTTTTATCTAAATCATTTACACGTGAATCGATGTTTTTTACACGCTCTCCGACTACACCTTTATCACCAAATAGTTTATCAAGCGGCTCCTCCATCATTTTCCCTAAACCTTTAGAACCAAAGAAAAATTGTTTCGCTGCATCCGGTTTTTCTTTTAACGCTTGCGTTAATTTTTCGTCATTAACTTCCATCGTACCGTCTTGCTTTAATTGAATACCAAATGAGAATAAATAATTTCCATCTTGAGAAAATGTTACGACGTTATTCATCGCTTGACGAACACTCTGCATAATGGCTTGACCTTGGAAAGCTCCACCTTTCCCGGCAAAGATATCTACTGTAGAAACAGCTTTATTATAATCCGCAACCATCTTTTTAATAACATTCGATGCATCTGTTACGTTTGAGTCACTTACTGTAAACTTCAAATCTACACCTTTTGCTTTTGGATCTGTTGTTGTACCTGCATCTGTTTTTTCATCTACTTTTGACTCCGTCACTTTTAGTAATTCAATTTTCACACCAGGAAGAGCTTCAATTGTATTGGTAGAACTTTCGTCTTCAATACCATTAATACTGTATTTAGCATTTTGCGCTTCATTGATTGTATTGACTGCTGTGCCATCCGCATTAGCTAAACCAATATCTTGAAACAGTGTAGATGTATTCCCTGAAAAATTAATTTTTCCATCTGTTCCTTCTGTTTTCGAGGACATAAAAATTTTATCTCCAAGTGTATAAGCCGATACGCCATAATCTCCGTCATTAATTTTATTAATTAAATCTTTATATGTCATATCAGTTGTTACTTTTAGTTCTTTACCGCCTAGTTTTAATGTTTCATCTTTAGAAAGCTTTGCATTTATATCAGTAATTTTATTAGAAGCTATTTGATGACGCTGTGCGAGCTGTGTAATCGTCATATTAAAAGTTCCTGCAATCGCACCACCATCAGCTTTTACATTAATATAACCGTCTTGTGATGTTGTTACCTTTTTCTCATTCCCTTTAAAAGCTGCTAAGTTTTTAAAAGTCTGTGTAAAAGAACTAAATTCTGATTTTAAACTTGTGTATAATAGTTTATCATTTGAAAGATCGTTCTTTTCTTTCGTATACGGTGCTTTTCTCATATCTAACGCTTGCATTTCTAATTCTACAAAGTTAGAAGTATCGATCATATTATTTCCGAGGTTCCAAATCTGTTGTCTACCGCCAATACCTGTTAACGTCCCTGCCATATTTCTCACTCCTTATTCTTTACATGTAATCTAAAATGCTCGTTTTACTCATCGTACTAACTGCTTTAAGCGTTGCTTCATAAGTTGCATTAATATACGCTAGGTCAGAAATTGCTACCGCTAAATCGACATCTTCAATTTCTTTACGGTTTTCTTGAAGCGCTAAATTTTGCTCGCTTAAAATTGTTTTAAACGTCTCCATTGTGTTCATAGTTGAACCAACTTCAGTTGTACGGTTAATGATGCTATCTAGGTTTTTCTTATTTTCTCCTAATAACGGTTGCAAAGCTTTTTGATCACCGTTATTCATTGCTTCACTCATCTGTTTTAACGTTTTTATAACTGGTGATAATAATGCTTCCCCGTTACGAAATGCCTTTAATTCATAACCATCATTTAGTTGCCAGTTCACATCATTTTTTCCACCTTGATACGTACCATCTTCTGTAAATGGAGCTTGTTCAGCACTATCCCCACCGAAAATATAACGGCCTTGCTCTTTCGTATTCGCTAAATATACAACTTGTTTTAAAATTTGATCAATCTCTGCACCGATTGCCTTCAATTCTTTTTCGCTATTCGTCCCATTTAACGCTTGCACTGTTAATTGATCCGCTCTTGTTAAAGATTTAAAAACACCTTGTAACGTATTTTCAGTTTGTGTTAATACATTTTTCGAATCCGCTAAATCTTTTTGCATTTGTTCAATATTTGCTAGCGAATGCTGAATCGCAAATGATTTGCTTGCCGCAAGTGGATCTTCACTCATAAGAAGGTTTTTCTTCCCAGAAGTTACTTGATTTCGGTGGTATTGCTGTTGCACATTCAAATCCATCATCTGATTCTTTGCCCAGTTTGCATTTTGAAATGTAGATACTCTCATCTCTATCTTCTCCTTTATCTATATTTGAATTGGCGTGAAGAAAAAGCCGCAACTATCTACGGCGATTCCTTTCCATAACTTCACCGGACCCCCTTTTCCAACATAAGGAAAGAGATTTTTCGTTTTTATTTAACATGTGAGGGATATATTTACTAAACATGGCTTTCTTATTCGCTAACTTATCCTATAGCCATCCCATATCTCTGGTCTTACATTGCTTGGTTCACTTTAAGGCTCTGTCCGCTTCTCCCCTGCGACGGATACTCTATTCCAACATAAAGAAAGAGATTTTTCGTTTTTATTTAACATGAAGGTGATAAATTTACTAAACATGGCTTTCCTCTTAGCTAACTTATCCTTCAACCATTTCATATCTCTGGTCTTACAGGCTTGGTCCACTTAAAGGCTCTGTCCGCTTCTACACCTCGCCGGATACTCTCCTCCATCATAAAAGAAAGACCTTTTTCTTTTCTATTACATGTTATCTAATAATTGAAAACAAACTATCAAACACTTCATTCATAGTCGTAATAGCTTTAGAGTTTGCGACAAAATATTTTTGGAAGGCCATTAAATTTACCATTTCCTCTTCCATATTTACGCCTTCTATACTCATCTTTTCTTGCTGAATACCTTCTAATAAATCGTTATGAATATTTTGATAAGCATTCACTGCACTTTTATCAGAAGCTACACCGACTATAAATTGGTCTAATGCTTGTTTATAAGAAAGACCTTCTTTGTAATCTCCATCTGTAATTCCTGCCAGTTTATTTGCTGTTTCAGCGGAAATTTTCATTTTCGAAACATCTTTTGCGAATTCAGGATTTAACTGCATATCTTTCGCATGATCTCCAACGAAGAAATCTTTCCCCATCACTGTATTCACTTGACCTTTTACAGAACTCATTAAGTCATCAAGATTTTTCTTATAACTAGCAATCTTCGCTTTCGTATCTATCGCTGATTGAATTGCTCCACCATTTAAAGGAATATCCGATCCATAAATCGCAACAGTCATCGGTTCTTTTTCTTTATTTAATTGAAGTGGATATGTATCTTGTCCATTTACTGTTAAAACACCATTCATTCTAACACTCGCGATATTAGGATTCATAGATTCATAAGATACTTCTATATTGGCATACTTAGACATCTCTGTAACGATGCGATCACGTTCGTCTAAAAGTTGATTAGGTACTTGTGTGCCTGCTTGTCCAATTTTTTTATTCGCTTCTGCTAAACTAGTAGCAAGACGATTAAATTCATTCACATGCGCTTCAATATCTTCAGTCGTCTGTACTTCTGCTGTATCTAAGTTTTTCGCAAGACGATTTATCTGACTTGTGAACTTCCCGGTTTCAGAAACTAATGTATCGTAGTAGTTTGGTTGTTCTGGATTTTTTGCAACTTCGCGAAAAGCATTAAAGAAACCGTCCATTAAACTAGATAACGAATTCTTTCCTGTCGTTCCTACCATAGACTCTACTCGTGATAAAGTAGAATTCATATATGCGTAGTAAGAGAACTGTGACAACTGATCATTAAATTGCTTCGTTTTCACTTCATCAGTAATTCGGTCAACTCCTAATGTTTGTACACCATAACCGATTCTCTGTTCAGGCGTATGACCGTTACTTGCTCCAACAGATCCGTAATTCACCATTTGACGCACATAGCCTGGTGTATGAATGTTAGATAAGTTTTGTTTCGTCGTTTGTAAACCCATTTGAGCCGCTAACATACCAGATAGCGGCGTATTATAATCAGATAATCTCATAATTCTTCACTTCTCCTTTACAATAGTTCATTCATAAAGATTTGCGAATTATTGTTTTTCTCCAAATTGTATTCAGAAACGGAATCCACAATACTTTCTGTAGTTTTTAATAGTACGTTTAAGTAATATTGATTTTTCAAAAGAATCATTTTTACATTTTCTTCTAGTTCGTTTAATTTTTTTTGTAATTCTTCCATTTTTTCAATTTCTTCCTGAGAAAAATACAAAAATAGTGAACGCATACGCAATGGTTCGACTTTCTTTTCTTTACAAAACTGAACAACCATTTCCTCAAAAGAGCGAGATAATCCTTTTACACCTTCTATGTACTGCAATTGCTCTACTTGCAGTTTTTGGACTGCATTAACATTTTTATGTTTTAAATTTTCATATATTTGTTCTCCAAGCGTATGAATATTTTCATATGCTTTTTGTATAATAACGAGCTTTTCATATAATTGTATGTACATATAGCTTCCTTCCTTTTACAAGACTAAATTTACAATTAAACCATGAATTTCTCCAATTTGATTTAACATTTCTAAATGCCCTGTTTTCGTATTAATTAAATTCATAACATCTTCCAACTCAGTTAATCCCATTTCAGCTTGTTTTACAATCGTCATTTTCTGTGAATATCCGTAACGCGGATGACGAGACATAACATCTTTATACTGCAATACATTATCAACGTAAAAATTCAAAAATGATTTTACAGTATTTTTGTATTCCATAACATTATCGAGCGTTAACTCTAATTCGATTTTCTCTTTAATTTCTCCAATGTTATCAACAAGTGCTTCCATTTGTTCTAGCAATTTATCTTTTTTCGGATCTGCATGCAAATTATCCGAAAAAGCAAGTCCTGTTCTGACATTTGCTTCTTTCGGCATTTGAGTAGCAGGCGGTATATGCGATAAAATTGGATTATGCGAGATAGAACGCAGCATATATATCACCTATTTATTTTTCTATTTCTTTCTAAACTTAATCGTAAAATCCAGTTATTTATAATTATACTCTGAACACTGACATTTTGCAGTTATTTTTTATAGAAGATATGTTACAATTTAGCATGAGGTGGCACAAATCTATGAATATTTTCCTTTGTGGTTCAAATCAATTAACAGCATTAGATCAGGAAGAAATAAAAAAATTTTTAATTGACTATGCTCACAAACATAAAATTTACATATTATGTTATAAATCTATTGAAAATGAAGTTCTTCGTTTTTTCATCGAAAACGAAAGACTTGCTCAAAATTTATGCCTTTACACGCTACAACCGTTACATGTATTAACAGACGAATTTCAAGAAGTCGTTGATTACTTAAAAAAACACGGAGCTGAATTTGTTGCTTTTGATCATCCTTCTGACTCCATTTTTCGATCAGATTATATGTTTTTTGTAAAGCAAATTGTCGAAGATACCGATTTAGTTCTCTGTTTTTATAACGGAGATAAACATACGTCTGTCATTCCCGTTGACATTGCAAAAGAAGCAGGAATTGATGCTGTTATTTATGATTTACCAGGCTTACATGCAAAGCAGATGAAAAAAAACTTTGAACAAAAAATTCGTATGATGTAAAGGGGGAGGCACAATATCATTATTGTGCCTATTGTAAATATGATAATTGAACAAGATTATGATCATTTTATCGCGAGTTTTAGACAACAATTTAATATGGATATCGCTTCCTATAAGCAGGATAGAATGCGCCGAAGAATCGATGCTTTCATTTCGAGAAAAGGTTTTGAAGATTACGCGAATTTTTTAAATAATTTACGTACCGACCAAAAATTATTTTTAAGTTTTATTGACTATATTACAATTAACGTATCAGAGTTTTTCCGAAATAAAGAACGTTGGCAAACATTAGAGACGAAAGCACTACCAAAGCTACTTGAACAAAATAATGGTAAATTAAAAGTATGGAGTGCCGCTTGCGCTGCTGGTGAGGAGCCGTATACACTCTCTTTAATCTTATCGAAGCATCTAGCTCCATTTCGCTACGAAATCCAAGCAACCGATCTCGATTTTCATATTTTAGAAACTGCGAAACGTGGCCAATATACAGAACGCTCTTTAAAAGAATTACCTATTGATTTGAAGCAGCGTCATTTCACAAAAGAAGATGATACATATATATTGCACCAAAACATTAAACAACAAGTTACATTCAAACAACACGATTTATTAATGCAGTCATTCGATACAAACTACGACTTAATCATTTGTCGTAATGTAATGATTTACTTTACAGAAGAAGCAAGAATAAAGCTCTATGAAAAATTTAGTCGTTCTTTACGAAAAGGCGGCGTATTATTCGTTGGTAGCACAGAACAAATTTTAACGCCTGAACGCTACAATCTTCAGCGTTTTGATACATTCTTTTACGAAAAAATATAGAAAAAGCAGGGTAATTCTCAATTGAATTAACCCTGCTTTTTTTAAGTGCCCATAATTCGGGGTACAGTTCAATAATTAAAATGACGACCTTTTCTTATATAATACGAATCAATATGATACCTATAACCCATATAAAGAGAAATAGAGCCGTAACAGACCATTTATGCTCTTGAATCGTATGTTTCAACGCATGCGATAATTGCGTCATATTCATTTCTGCCAGTGCTCTCCACACACTGACATCACGTTCTTTAGAAATACGATCCGTACCGCTAATTAAAATTGTTTCGTTAGACAATTTCGTCATGTAAGCTGTAATAACCGTTATCATTAAATTTGTATTGCCTTCTGAAGAATCATTTTCTACTCTAGAAATGAGCGCACTTACATCGAGTAACGGAATATGTACTTTCCTTCCAAACGAAAGCTGCACTTCAGCGAAATCATACGTTCCGTCTAATAACGGAATTTCTTTTATATGCGCTTGCTTAATAAGCGCATGTAAACTTCTAACAATTTGTTCATATATTTTTTCCGATTGCTTTCCTTCCGCGGACAACATATGTAACTTTGAAAACAACTGCAAAACCGTATCCATTTCCTTAGAAAGCATTTCTTTTACAATCTTTCCATCACCTAAACTTGCAAGTAAAATTCCTATTTCATTATTTTTTGAAATAATTTGGGACTGTCCAGTAAACACCAGGTTACTCCGCTTTCGTTCTTTCTGAATTTCATGTTCTGAAATAGCTGCAGGCTGTTTTAATGGTTGTAGCGTCTTATTTTCAATTGTAGTACGTTTAATCTCCATTTAAGCGCCTCCACTACTATCAAATTATTAGCTCCATTCTTTATTACTCTTTAAAACTAAAAACAGTACAAATAATCCTGACATAACAGCAAACACATTCGAAGCCTGTACTCCCTGCTCACTTTTTTCTTCCTTCTTTTCTTGTTGTTCTTCTATTTTTTCTTTCTTTTTAGAAACGCCTTGATTATCATTTTTGCTTTTTTTGTCTTTATGAACCTTCACATTATTTACTTCCTTGTTGTCTTTCAACGGCTCTTTTATAACGTGGTTGATTTCCTCTTTCTCTTTCAACGGCTCTTTTATAAAATAGTTTACTTTCTCGTCTTGCTTCGGGATTTGAACAACTGGAAATTTCTCTTCCGGGAGCGGAATCTCTACTTTTGAATCTTCCTGCTTCTCAGTTTCTTTCTTCTCTTCTACTTTATTTTGATTTTCTTGTTCTTCTATCTTTTCATCATCTTTCAACTTTTGTTCGATAATAGAAACGATATATTCACTTTCTACAACAAGTTTATTGCCTGCCTCATCTATTACTTCCACAATAAGTTGGTGTGGTCCAACAGGTAATGCTTCTGTTATTTCAAATATTTTCTGCCAATCCATGTCGTGTTTATTATAGTCTAATAAAAAAGTAATATCGTTACCTTCTTCTTTTCCTTTTAATATAACTCGCACTTCTTTAACAACAGATTCTATATCTAGCGTTTGTACTCGTATATGAACGGACTCTCCCTTTTTCCGTTCAATTAAGTTCTCTTTCGCCTCATCAATAGTAACTTTCTCTAATTTCGGCAATTCTTTATCTATAGTGGGTGTTTCGTTTTTTATGCGAATGAGTGGGACATTTAATTCATTCTCTATTACTTCTTTCTTCTCATCTTCTGTATAGCTTTCAACGAGCTGCAGGTTCCAATCACCTTGTAAATCATATATTCCAACTTTATAATTGGCAATCCATCGCTTCGTTTCTTCTTCATACTCAAAAGATATAATTCTTTCTTGTCTGTACTGCTCACCAGTTTTTTGTAATTGCAAAATGCCTTTTACACTTTGAATATTTTTCCCATTCGGTTCTACAGCAATTCGTACTTCTTCGCCAACCTTTAGTTCCTGCTTATTAACTGTAATAACTCCTTGGCCTGTCTCTATCTTTCTTGCTTCTTTTTGTTCTTTCTCTTTCTCTATTGCTTTTGTTTCATCTTCAACCGGGGGCATTTCCGCTCGTTCCGGCTGTTCCCGATTTTCTATATTTTGCCCTTCTTGCTCATTCACTTCGCTTATATTTTGATCTTTTACACTTATTTCTTCCGCATGACCTTGCAATGGGAGGAAAGTACATATATGTAAAAATAGCCAACTAACTAGAAAAAACTTTACGTTTTTCATCTTCATCTATTTGTTCAAACTCCTATTTTGACGCCTTATAGCGATTTCGTCACTTTTACTCCGAAAAACCCATCTACATTTACAAGTTCTCCATACGCCACTAATACATCGTTCACATAAATTTGAATTGGTTCATCAATATCTTCATCAAGCACGACCGCTTCATTTTCTTGTAAACTTAAAATATCTTGAATTGTTCTCACTGTACTTCCGAATACAAATTTAACATTCATTTCTACATTTTGTAGAATAGATGTATCCATATATATCGGCTCAACTTGTTTGACTTCTTTATATTCAATTGGCTGTACGACTGATGCAGGAATTTCTTCCTCTTCAACAACTTCCTCAACTATTTCTTCTTGCTCTTCCACCATCGGATAAAGAAGTCGTCTAACCATTTCTTTTGCCTCTGAAATTGGTAGTATTTGATACATCTTTGATTGAAGTAAATCACCAATTTCAAGATTGAATGTAATTTGAACGAGCTCGTCCACTTCCATCGTTTCTCCCAAATATTCCATTTCTTCTTTTAACGAAACAAATTTAACGTCTGGCGGTGTCATATCCATTTTTTCTTTAAACATTTCTGACATTGCTGTTGCAGCATGCCCCATCATTTGGTTCATAATTTCTTTAATGCCACTTAACTCTAATTCACTTAGCTCTTTCTCCGGATCAATTTCACCCGTTCCCATCATCATTAAATCTACCATTGTTAAAGCAACATCTTTCGTAAATACGAATACATTCTCATTCTTTAGTCCTTCAACAAAATCGACATTTAAAATAACAAACGGAACTGGTACTCCTTCATAATGACGAACATTAATCGCCTCTACATTTGGTGTACTAATAGTGACAGGCTGATTTAAAAGCGTCGATAGTACTGTTGAAGCCGAACCGATTGAAATATTCGCAATTTCACCAAGTACATCTTTCTCTTCTTGTGTTAACTGCTCTTTTTCCACATGCTCTTCTACAATCTCAATTTCCTGCACTTCTGCCTGCTCATCTATTTCTTCTTCCACACCACCAGATAATTGTAACAATTTATTTATCATTCGCTTCGCATGTTCAACTGAAACAATCTGTACAAGCTGAGAATTTACAAGATTATCTATTTTTAATTCAAACGATACTTTAACAACCATATTATTCCCATTAATACCAGAAATCTTCTCTATCTCTTCCGTAAGTTGCACAACTTTAATTGTTGGCGGAGACATGTCTACCGTATCTTGGAAGAATTCTGACATAGATGTTGCTGCGAATCCCATCATTTGATTCATTGCTTCTTGCACTGCACTTAGCTCTAATTCACCAAGCTCTTTTCCTTCTTCAACTTCCCCTGTCCCCATCATCATTAGATCAGCAATAGATAAAGCAACATCTTGCTTAAGAACAAGAAGATTTTCCATATCTAATCCTTTTGTGAAATGGATATTTAATACAACATGTGGAACTTCAACATCACTTGTATCATATAAATCTACCAATTCTACATGAGGAGCAGTAATACTTACTTGCCTATTTAAAATTGTTGATAATACAGTCGAAGCTGAACCGAATGATATATTTGCAATCTCACCAAGAATATCACATTCTTGAGACGTTAAATGCTCATTTTCTTTTTCTAGCACAATTGTGCTAGTATCCCCTTTTGTGTGTTGCTCAGGCATTTTTCCTGCCTCCTCATTTTTGTTTTTCTATCAAATAATATAAAGTGAAACTTTAATCAGTGGTGATTTTGTCCCTCACCCACTGATTATTAGCCCACACCAATCGGGCTTTTATGGGGAGTTAATCTCCCACCTATCTCTCTCGTATTCACTGCATTTTGATGTCGGAGTTTTACTGCCCGCTAATACGGGGTAAACTCTCTATTACACTCGTTATATTTTACCAAACTTATTATTCGAATTGTGAACATGTATTTATTTCCACAATATGTGCAAACGACAGTTGTCATATGCTTATATTATTAGTTCTACCCAAAAAGCTCCCCAATTGTATACAAGTGGGGAGCTTCCTTCATTCCTATTATAAACCTTCTGGGTTTAAAATGAGGACCACTCGTCCATCACCGAGAATTGTCGCACCAGAGAAATAGTTAGAGCTCTCTGCAAAGAAATCACCTAATGATTTTAAGACTATTTCTCTTTGACCGATAATTGTGTTTACAATCAGTCCATAGCTACGATGTGTATTACGAACAATTAACACAGGAACCATTTGACTATCATATGATGCGAACGCCTCATCTACTGTGTTTTCACCAAATACAGTACTTAAATGTTTCACTTCAATAATTTGATTGCGATAGTTTAAAACGTCTTTCCCTTGTAACGATTGTATGTCTTCTTTCTTAATTCGAATGGCTTCAACAATATTACCAAGAGGCAAGGCATAACGCTTATCATTTGTTTGAATAAGCATTGATTGAATAATAGACAATGTTAAAGGAAGTTCAATTCTAAATGTACTTCCTTTTCCTTCTTCAGAATCAATAATTAAATGCCCACCTAAACTATGAATCGTATGTTTAACAACATCTAATCCAACTCCACGTCCAGAGAGATCTGATACAACTTCAGCTGTACTAAATCCCGGTTGGAAGATAAGATCAAACACTTCACGATCCGATAATTTATTTGCCTCTGCTTCTGTTACTACACCATTTTTAATCGCTTTTTCTAATACTTTCCCTTTATGAATACCGTTTCCATCATCAGTAATTTGAATTACGACATGATTTCCACTATGAAACGCCTCTAATTTAATAGTACCTGTCTCATTTTTACCGGCATCACGGCGTTTTTCAACAGTCTCAACACCATGATCAATTGCATTACGAATTAAATGAACGAGTGGATCACCAATTTCGTCAATAACAATTTTGTCAACTTCAGTATCTTCACCTTTAATTTGTAAATCGATTTTTTTACCTAAATCTTTCGCTAACATACGTACCATACGTGGAAAACGGTTGAAGACCGTTTCAATCGGTACCATACGCATGTTCAACAATACATTTTGGATATCTTTTGAAATATCCCCTAATCGATTTAAATGCTCGATTAGCTCCTTATTTTGAATCGTTTCTGCTAATTCATCAATTCGTCCACGCTCAATTACACTTTCTTCAAACATATTCATTAATCTTTCGATTTTTTCTAACTGAACACGAATAGAACGATTTTCTACTTTAGCATTTTTCGTTTTTGTAGTACTTTTAGCTGACGTTGTGCTGGCCGGTTGCGTTGATGCCTCTAAAGATGACTCATGCTGCGTGGCTGCAATCGGTAGTATAGTTTCTTCTACCTGTACGACTTCTTGTGCTATATAGTTTCCTTGCTTCACTTCTACTTTCTCAATTTCAGAAACATGAAGCACTACCTGTTTCAATTCTTCAACACTACGATCAGTATCCATATATACTGTAAACTCAAATCCAAAAGCATCCGCTTCGATTTCTTCAATGCTTGGAGCTGTTTTTTGTATACTTCCTAAATTTTGTAATGCTTCAATACACATAATGGCACGTACTGCTTTTAAAATAGCTTGTTGTTCAACTGTTATATATACTTCATGCGAAACTGTATCGTCATTGTTTATACTACTTAGTTCTGTATGTTCCATAGAAGATTCTACATTACCGTTCAATAATGCTTCTAATTTATGTTTTGTTGATACTACATCAATATTACCCATTCCGCCTTGTTGCACATCTGCAACCATCTTTTCTAAATTATCAATGCACTCAAAAATAACATCAATAATATTAGCATTCACCATCATATTGCCATGACGGATTTCATCTAAAACATTTTCCATCTTATGAGTTAAATCCGCCATTTCCGTAAATTCCATACTCGCAGACATACCTTTAAATGTATGAGCTGAGCGGAATATTTCTCCTACAACATCCATGTCGGCAGGATTCTGTTCTAAATTTAGCACATTTTCATTTAGCGACTGTAAATGTTCTTCTGCTTCTTCAAAAAATATATTTAATAGATCTGTTTGCATTTTAATCCCCTACCTGTCTAACAAACATTTCATTTATGTATAACAATTTAGTGTTTTAAAACAAAAAAAAAGGGGGCCACACGTCTATCCGCTATCATTGTTTTGATTCTTTGTGGTTCCCCTTCTATATTAGCTGTTTGCTACTTTTGTTAAAGCTTCGATAACACGATCCGCTTGGAATGGCTTTACAATAAAGTCTTTTGCCCCGCCTTTAATTGCATCTAATACCATACCTTGTTGTCCCATTGCGGAACAAATAACAATCTTTGCACTTGAATCCATTTTCATAATTTCTTTTAATGCTTCAAGTCCGTCCATTTCTGGCATAGTAATATCTAGTGTTACAATATCAGGTTGAAGTTCTTTATACTTTTGAATCGCTTCTACCCCATTCTCTGCTTCACCGATAACTTCAAATTCAGAATTACTTTTTAATAAGTTTTTAATCATTGTTCGCATAAACATCGCATCGTCTACAACTAAAATTTTATGTGCCATTCTTTTCGGTTCTCTCCTTCTATGTATAAATATATCTTAATATTTCACCTTATCATTCTCACTCATTATACAAAATAAAACGAGAAAATTTAATATTTTTTTAAAAGAATTTCTGTATTTTATTATTTTATTAATAAAATAGAAATATATTATTCTTTAATATATATTACAACGCGACGGTTTTTCTCCCAATTTTGCGGTGAATCATTTGATGCTACTGGTTTTGTGTCTGCATATCCTACCGCCGCTAATCGTTTGTCATCTACATTATACACTTCAATTAAGTGGTGAATCATATTAGCTGCTCGTGCTGAAGATAATTCCCAGTTGGAAGGGAATTTTTCATTATGAATCGGTCTACTATCTGTATGTCCTTCTACAACAATTGGGTTTGGTACCGATTGAAAGAACCCTACTAATTGACTAATTACTTCTTTCGCTTCTGGTTTAACATTCGCATCACCTGTATCAAATATTAAATTGTCTACTATAACGATGCTCACGCCTGTATCTTCTCGATATACATTCACTTGACTAACACCATTATTATCTACATATGCCTTTAACTTTTTATATAATTCATCCATTCGCTTTTTTGAAACTGCTTTTTCATCATTTTTTTCATGTGAAATATCTGGTATTGTACCTTCCATTACTTTCGCATCTACTTGCTCTGCATCACTAAACTTTTCAAGCATCTTCGATAATTTTACTGTATCTTGTTTTGATGTGGCAACTAATAGTACAAAGAAAGTTAACAATAACATCGTTAAATCAGTAAAAGTCGTCATCCAACGAGGCGATCCTTTTTGCGGTCGTTTTATCATCATACCACTCCTTAAAATATTAGGCGGCTCGTTTTTCTTTTGTCATCTTCGTTTCATATACGTATGTATCAAGTTTTAACTTTAGCTTAGAAGGAATTTGTCCTCGGTAAAGCTCCGAAATTGCTTCTATTACAAACTTCTTCTCTGTATACAAATCTTCAATACCACGATACACTTTTTCGGATAATGGTATCGCAATCATGTTTGCAATAACAGATCCATACAATGTCGTCAACATAGCAACTGCCATCCCTGTACCGATTTGCGATGTGTCTTGCAAGTTTTGAAGCATAATAATAAGACCAATTAACGTTCCTATCATCCCCCACGCTGGAGCGAAATCACCGATTTTATCTAATAATGTTGCTCCTTTTCTTAACTCATACACCTCTGTTTCAACATCCTTCATTAATACTTCTTTTAATTCTGCTTCATCATATCCACTTAACATTAAACGGATCCCCTTTTGAATAAAAGGATTGTCTACTTGCTCTCCATCAACTTCTAATGAGAGCAAACCATGTTTTTTAGACTTTTTCGAAAAATCAACGAACAAATCCGTTAACTGTTCTAAATCCTCCTCTCTTCTATGTAAAACAGTAAAAATACTTTTCGTATATTTTTTTATTTCTCCAAATCTATATGCCACCACAATTGTCGCTGTTGTTCCCCCTATAACAATTAAAATAGATGAAACATCTAAAAAATTTTTAAAAGCGTTTATTCCACCACCGCCAAGCATGATCGCCGCAATTACAATGACAAAACCTATTAAAATGCCAAATGGGCTAGAAATATCAAACTTTCTCTTTTTCCTTTGTGGCCTAACTAACACTTGATTTTCGTCTCCCATATTCCTGCCCTTCCTTTTCGTTTTTATAAAACATTTTTTTATTTTAATAATACGTTTTCATATATAATAACCATTATACGACTTTCATCTATTTATCGCAATATACTCATAAAATTGACACATTTCATTTCTATACTAGAATTATAATATAGCAGTGTGAGGAGGATCCCTATGGAACATACTATTTTACAGGTCATTGCATTAGCAGAAAAACTAAAATACGAAATGCGACACAGCTGGCTCTCTAACGGACGCCAAGAAAGTGTTGCAGAACATACATGGCGTATGTCGCTAATGGCCATCTTAGTTGAGCCTTATTTAGATCAAAAAGTAAATATAGAAAAATTACTTAAAATGGTCATTATTCACGACCTTGTTGAAGCTGAAGCAGGTGACATCCCCGCCTTTGACACGATGAATAGCCGTGAATTACAATTACAAAAACAAAAAAATGAGCAAGAGGCCATTTTAAATATTAAACGTACATTAGAAGGTCCTCTTGGGGAAGAATTACACAATTTATGGATGGAATTCGAAGCGAAAGAAACGTATGAAGCAAAAGTTGCTAACGCGCTTGATAAACTTGAAGTGAAAATTCAGCATAACGAAGCTGACATTGATACGTGGCTACCAATTGAGCATAAGATGACTTTCCAAGTTGGTAAACATACAGATTTTGACTCTTTCTTATCCAAATTACAAAAACTCATTGAACAAGAAGGAGAAAAAAAATTACTCGCTGCTGGCATTGACGTCGAAGCTTGCAAACAGTAACCGTTTAATTATGAAATAAGACACTCAAAATGAGTGTCTTATTTCATAATTGTTGATACTGCCTGTTTGTAAATAAGTTGTTGCTTCCCATCTACTAACATTAAAATTGTAAATTTATCTACCCCAACTACTTTTCCTACTATTCTTACTCCGCTCTTTAAAAATATAGTAACTGTACCTTTTTCTTCTTTTATTTGTTTATACAATTCTTCTTGTAAACGTTCCAATAACTGTTCTCTCCTTTGTAAGTAAATAATCCTAATATAAAAACTAAAGATTATTCACTTATACACTTTGTCTTTTATATTCATAAACTTATTAATTAATATATCTAAATCTCGACTAAATAACAAAACTTTATTATGTCCTAATCCATATGTTGCAACTAGTCGAATTAATTCTTGCTTATTATTTTCTATAGTATCTTGTAGATTTCTCATCTCCATCTCTTTACAAGCTCCCTTTTCCCATAATATTACTTGTAAAATTATAGTACATTTTTACACATAAAAAAATATAAAAATGTTTTTTTACAAATTTTATATTTGTGAAAAGAAAGTTTAACGTAATTGTAAGTTACATCACAATTTATTTAACAACTCGTTCACTTATTATACACTTCCATGTCATCTTACCACTTATCCCACTATTTGCAATCAGTAATACTCCCTATTCAAAATACGATATGACGTATACTGAACATCAAACCTAAATGAACTCACAGGCTTTTGTCTAATTAGAAGTAAGACTTGCTCCTTTTCCATATAAAAACATACTGTATACAGTAATCCATTAATTATATAGATTAATTTACTAACAAGGAGGAAAAAACATGAGCTTTGGTGGTAGTTGCGCTGGTTTCGGCGGGGGATTTGCTTTACTCATCGTACTATTCATCCTTCTAATCATTATCGGATGTAGCTGTTGGGGTGGCGGGGGATTCGGATATTAATATAAAATATCCTTTCCGTTAAGCTCAAAATGAATGAGTGCGTTAGCTAAAAACTATACGAAAACAGCTCATATTTGAGCTGTTTTTTCATACTTTCGTATGAATTTATATCCTTCTTTTTAGCGATTTCAATAAACAAAACATCGTTTAATATGAAATAAGAAACATTATTACTAAGGAGGATTATAATGATTAAAGGTCTTTATGAAGCACATTTACCTGTCCATAATTTAGAAGTTTCAATACCTTTTTACGAATCACTAGGGCTAAAATTATATAAAAGAGACAAGGATATCGCCTTCTTTTGGATTGTAGAAAATGAAAGTTGGCTTGGCCTTTGGGAAGGAAAAGAATACAAAGTTAATTATCATCCATCCTTACGACATATCGCTTTCCAAGTAAGCTTACACGATTTAGAAAACGCGATACACTGGCTAAATCAAAAAGGAATTTCAGCAAGGAAAGACTTCGGAATGGAACCAATTGAGCCTATCGTTTTTCCCGAACTAGCACACGCCTCTGTATATTTTAACGATCTTGATGGAAATAGTTTAGAATTTATTGCAAAATTACCTATTGGACTACCCAAAGCAGAAAAAATGTATTTAAGCGAATGGAAAAAGCATGTACAAACATCACCAATAGATAGGGATTAGTTTTTATGTCAGCGCAATCAGTTTCTTATTCCACACTGCTTAAAACAAATAAAAACTTCAAAAAACTATTTTATGGTCAAACGTTAAGCGTACTTGGAGATTGGTTTCATACTGTAGCTTTATTAACATTCGTCTATAGCATAACAGAATCTCCGTTTATGATAGCGCTCACTTTTATGAGTAAAGGATTACCTCAACTCCTTCTTAGCCCATTCATAGGCGGAATTGTAGACCGTTTTTCCAAAAAGAAGATTATGATTTCCACCGATATTCTACGAGGGATTATCGTCCTCACTTACTTATTTGCATTCTATAAAATTGAGATTATTTTCGTTTCTAATATATGTTTATCTGTACTCTCTTGTTTATTCGAGCCTGCTAAGCAATCAACTCTAAAGAATATCGTACATCGAAATCATTTAGTAACCGCTAACTCTCTTTCTAGTACAATCAATGGTTCTATGTCTATTATGGGGGCTTCTTTAGGTGGGATTATTGCACAATCTTTAAATATTGAGATCGCTTTTTTAATGAACAGCCTGTCATACTTTATTTCAGCCTTTATTATTTATAAAATGCATATCCCTTCTCGTAATACTTTTAACACGAAAAAAGCATTTATTACTGATATAAAGGATGGTTATACATACATATTACAAAGAAAAATTATTTTAACATTAATTCTTGTCGGAATTTCATGGGGCATTATGGGAGGCGCTTATCAGCTACTTCTAACAATCTATGCCGAAAGAATTTTCCACTCTAACATCGGAATTTTATATACAGTTCAAGGAGCGGGACTTATGATTGGTAGTCTTCTCGTTAACTTATATATATCTAAAAATGAAGAAAAAATGAAAAGAGCATTTGGTTGGGCCTATTTACTACAAGGATTTTTCTTTCTCGGATTCATTCTATCCGATCAACTTATTATCGGTATCATTACATTACTCTGTATGCGTATAGCAGGAGGAATCATCGTTCCACTTGATACGACATTGCTACAAACGTATACGTCAGAAAATATGATTGGTAAAGTTTTCTCATTCCACTACTCCATTTACGGATCTCTTATTCAGTTATCAATGTTTATAACAGGATGGCTTTTAGAAATATTTTCTCCGCAAATAATCGGTAGTTCGCTAGCTATATGCTGTATTTTCGTTAGTTTTATATGGCTTTTCTTGTTTTATCGCGGGGAACTTAGTGAAGAATCTAAAATAGCTTAATAGCATGTTTATGTACATGCTATTTTTATTTATGTCGAAATTCATAGGAAAAAGGCGATTTATTTCTCTTACGTTCTAATTTTTTAGAACGTACAATAAAATTAGATTATAAGAAAGGAGCTACCATAATGTTTGAGGATCGACTTACCATTTCAGCTGAACAACAAAAGCTAATTTCCAATGCAACTCGTATTCAAATTCTTCACCTTTTAAAAGACGAAACACTCACTGCAAAGCAAGTAGCTACTAAACTAAATAAATCTGCTGGCAGTGTTCACTATCACATTCAAATTTTATATGACGGAGGTTTACTTGAATTAGTAGATACAAAAGAAAAACGGGGAATTATAGAAAAATATTACAAAGCAAAATCTGCTCATTTTTATATTGAAGAAGCGGGCACGGAAGGAACAAATACAGGGAGCCACATTGTTTCTCATTTATTTTTAACTCCAGAGGAATTACAACAACTCACTTGGGAGATTTCACAAGTTTTATTACGCTGGGAAAACAAAACCGCTCGTCAATCAAACTCTGAAAAGGAATACGCTATTTCCTGCCGTATAAAAAAACAATGAAAGAAAGGTCCATATGCCCATGAAAAATAAACTATTATTATTGTCGGGAACAGGCATTTCTCGTTTAGGTGATTTTATGTACCTCATAGCTCTAAACTTAATGGTATTAAATAGTACAAACTCTCCCGCTGCTGTAGCAGGATTATGGATCGTTGGTCCAATTGCCACCGTTGTCACAAAAATATGGTCTGGTAGTATAGTAGATCGTTTAAACAAACGGTCAATTATGCTTATCACAGATATTATTCGAGCAGTGCTCATCGGCTGTATTCCACTATTTGATTCTATTTGGGCGATTTATATTTTTATCTTTTTGACTCGTATTGCTACATCATTTTTCGATCCAGCTTCATTCACTTATAAAACCATGCTCATACCAGCTGAAGAACGTGCTCAATTTAATGCTTGGAATAGCCTGTGTACAAATGGGGCTTTTATTATCGGTCCGGCTCTTGCTGGAATACTTCTCACTACATACTCGGCAGCCTTTGTTATTTACTGCAACTCAATTTCATTTCTACTTTCTACCATTCTCATTTACTTCTTGCCAAACATCACATTACAAACAAAGCAAAACAAAGAGGTTACAAATACTTTCGTACAAACATTACGAAGCGATTGGAAACAAGTCTTTTCATTCGCACGGACTGAAACTTACATTATTCTCGTATTCGTTCTATTCCAAGCCACAATGCTTGTCTCAATGGCACTGGATTCACAAGAAGTTGTTTTTACAAGACAAGTACTGTTTTTATCAGATGTAAAATATAGCATGCTCGTTAGTATAACCGGGGCAGCTTACGTTTGCGGTTCATTTCTTGTCTCTCTCTTTGTAAAACGGTTACCGATTCAATATTGCATCGGCTTAGGTATGATTTTTACAGCAGTCGGCTATGTGATTTTCGCCTTTTCAAATTCATTTATGATCGCAGCAAGTGGTTTTATTTTGCTTGGAATCTCTTCATCATTTGCCGGTACTGGATTTATAACATTTTATCAAAATAACATCCCAGTACATATGATAGGACGTATCGATAGCGTATTTGACTCAATAAAAAACTTTATCCAAATCTTTTTCATTTTAGCAATTGGAGCATCTGCACAGTTTCTTTCCGTTCAAATTACTGTGATAAGTAGCTCTTTACTCATCCTCTTCCTTTCCTGTTTATTAGCAATCCGAGTAATGACTCCTTCAAAAGAAAAATATTTTAAACCTACAGGATCATCATTAGAATATTAACTGCACAATAAAAAGCGGCTATTTGGCCGCTTTTTACATTAAATATTTTATAAAGTAAAGACCGCATACTTCTCCTCTAAAAAAAGACAAACCCACATCTCAGGTTTGTCCTTTTACTTATTTCTTATTAAATCCTTTCTCACTCAAAAACTCTTTCATATGCATTCTCTTCTCTTTGGCCATAAATGAACTCATTGATTCAGTCCATGTTACTTTTTTTTGATTTGACGATCTTTCTTTATAATACGCGCTCATCGTATCATCGTATTCGTTTAACAATTCATCATATTTCTTTTCATTATATCCATTTTCATGAAGAATGGCTGCTACTGGTAACCGCGGTTTAACTCCATGATCTTCATCTGGTACACCGACTGTCATTCCGAACACAGGATATACTTTATCCGGTAAATGAAGCAATTCGCTTACTTCTTTCGGGTTATTACGAATTCCACCGATATAACAAATACCGTATCCTAATGATTCTGCTGTAAGTGCTAAGTTTTGTGCAAAAAGTGAAGCGTCTACCGTCGCAACGATAAAGTCTTCCACCCCTTCATGTTTTATCTCTGTACCATGTTTTTCACATGCAATTTCAAGTCTCTTTAAGTCTGCACAACAAACAAAGAATGCTGCGCAATCTTTCACATGACGATTTCCAGATAGCTCAGCTAATTTAACTTTTAGTTCCTTATCTGTTACATAAATAACCGAGTACGCCTGGACAAAATGTGAAGAAGCGGCATGCTGAGCAGCTTGCACCATTCTTTCCACTACATCTTTTGAAATTGGTTCTTCTTTATATTTACGAACTGAAACGTGTTGCTCCATTTTATGTATAATCTCATTCATAAAAATCCCTCCTTTTTTCTCTCCATAATGAAAAATTAACATATCTTTTTCATTATTCACAACTTATAAGCACAAAAAGAGCAATTCTTTGCGAATTACTCTTTTTTTTAAGTGTCTTTTGTTACGGTAAATGAAATTATATCGACGTTTCGACAAATAACGACGGATTTATATGATAGTAATTCTTGTTAATCCGCTTTCAAAACTTTAATACCTTTAACAATATTCCAAATGAAATAGTAAATCCCTACAAGAATAAACACTGCATACGTTATAATCATCCCAATTCCAACGCTCTCAGACTGATTGAAGCTTAAGCCGTATACTCCTGATAATGCTAATCCACCAAATAGGATTACATACGGGAAAACGTGGGACCAAAATGCTTTTTTTGCATGATATTTCACTTCATCTTCCGCAACGAAATAAACGATAATTGGCAGTAAAAATGGTGCAAAAAAGATACTAAAGTAACATAGCGAAGATAATATATTATTCCCTTTCATACGATTCACCTCTAAAGTTTTTTGTTACCTTCATTATGTCAGGAAACCACTTTAGAAACTATCGCTTTACCTTTCATTAAGATGACATATTTGTAAGATTTACATTAAGGTAAATCCCACCTAAAATTTCAGGTGGGATTCAAGTTGATTATATTCGATTTAATAACCAATATTGTGTGATTGCTAAATATTCTCTAACGTTCGATTGGATGATAATTGGTTTCGGTGTTTTTGCCGGGAGACCTTCTAATGTTAATCCTTGTTTTTCCGCAATCTTTTTCGCTCGAAACATATGAAAATCGTTCGTTACAATCATCCCTTTTTTCATATTTTCTGAGATAAGAGGTTTTGAGAATTTAATATTTTCATCCGTACTCGTCGAACGGTCTTCCATTATTATTCGGTCTTCTGCAATATTTTGTTTCATTAATCCTTGTTTCATTGCTAAAGCTTCTGAAATATCTTCGCCTTTTCCTCGCCCTCCAGATACGATAGCAATTGTTTTCTCATGTGATTTTAAATACTCAGCTGCTTTATCGATACGATATTGCAGTGAATAAGACGGTTTCGTTCCATTTACTTTCGAGCCTAGTACAATCATGTAATCCACTTCATCTGGTGCTTTCATATGACCATGCTTATAAATGTTATATTGTAAAAATCCCACATAAACAGCGCAAATCATCAACATAACTAAACTATACTTAATAATTTTTTTCTTTAGCATTCACATATACTCCTATTTTCTCTATTTGTTCATCATAATATCCACTAAGTCGTTTGTATACAGATAAATTCCAATTCAGTCTAAATTCCCCTCTAAAAGTAATATTTATCATATCTTTGGGAATAGTAAGTACAACTTCGCACGAAGGAGTGTACATATTGCTCGTCTTTTTATGTAATGTATCGTTCTTTTTTATTTTATTTTTAATATCACTTAAGTTATTAGGGAAATCCGCACTAGCACAACTAACTCCTCATGATTTTGGCGCAATTATCTTTTTATCTTATTTGGCCTTTCAAGCGATACCAGTCGACGGTGCTTTGCAAGCTTTTTCCGGCATGGTTGCCATTACATGCTTACATCTACTTCTTACAAAGCTAAGCTTATTAAATAAATTGAATCGCTTCATTCTCGGGCATCCCATTATTTTAATAAAACATGGAGATATTATTTTTGAAAACCTAAAGAAGAGTAGATATCCAATTGCCGAATTACTATCCAACCTCCGTGTTGCAGGCTATCCGAGTGTTCATGAAATTGAATATGCAATTTTAGAAGCAAATGGATCTATAAGTATTTTGCCAAAAAGAGAACTCATACCATTGACTCCGAAAGATATGAATATAGATGTTAAGTATTCTGGATTACCAATTGCTCTTATCGTTGATTCACAAATTCAATACGATAACTTAAAGCTAATCCATAAAAATGTAAAGTGGTTACATGCAGAGTTACAGGCGAAAGGCGTTACAAATATTAAAAACGTTGCTTTCGCTTCTGTGCAGGAAACAGATGGATCTTTTGCTATTAGTTTAAAGGAATGAAAAAATCCCCTTAATTATTTTCAAGGGGACTTTTTTATTATATTGCTTCTTTCTTTCCCGCCAAGTTTAATGGAACAGGATGTTTCATACGATTCATCGTAAATACAATGATTGCTGTCAATATTTCTGCTACTGGCATAACGAGCCAAATTCCATTTACGCCAAATAATTTCGGCATAATCCATAACAGTGGGATAATAAATAGTAAACCACGGCTCAAAATAATAAGAACTGATTTTGTCGTTTGTCGCACAGATTGGAAATATTCACCATACACAATGTTATAGCCTAAAAATACATATTGGATAAAGAATAAACTTATACCTGTTAACGTTAACTCCAATAGTTCTGGGGATTGAACATCAAATAAACCAATTATATATTTCCCGAAGAATAAACCAACAACAATTGCTACGCCTCCGAGTACAACTGCAATTTTCACAGCCAACCGTAATCCTTCACGCAGTCTTTCTGGTAAATTTGCACCATAATGGAAACTAGCAATAGGTTGTAATGCGGCACCAACACCGAAGAATAATAGTAATGTCATTGCATGAATACTATTGACCATCGCATAAGAAGCGACACCTACTTCTCCTGCATATTGAACAAAAGCAATATTAAAACCAACCGTTACAATCGCTACTGTAATTTCAGTTGTAAAGCTCGGGAAACCAATCACCATAATTTGTTTAACCGTATCCCATTCAAAATGGAATTTCGTCCACTTTAAAACACTACTTTTTCTAAAGAAGTGAGTTAATAATACTAGGAAACCAATTGCTGCCGAAAGAATAGTCGCTGATGCAGCACCTGTTACGCCCCATCCAAAGATGAAAATAAAGATATAGTCAAAGATAATGTTCAATACAGCTGTTACGACAAGACCTGCCATTGCTAAATTAGGATTTCCATCGTTACGTATAAATGTACTTAAAATATTTTCTAAAACATATATCATTCCAAATGTTAATAACACGTGTAAATAGTCTAACGCATATGGTAAAATCACTTCATTTGCACCAAACAGATATGCTAAATCTTCTATTCTCCATAAGCAAATAGCCGCTAAAACACCTACGATAATAACTGCCACTGTCATAGATTGAGTAAAAATAGATCTTGCTCTTTCTAATTTATTTTCACCTAGTGCAATAGAATATAGCGTTGCTCCACCCATTCCAATCCATAATGAGATAGAGAAGAAAATTGAAAACGCTGGAACAGCCACGTTTACTCCTGCTAAACCGTTCGCTCCAACTCCTCTACTAATCATGACCGCATCAATCATGATATTCACTGACATTAATACCATCCCAAGAACTGCTGGTATTAAATACGAAATAAATAAACTTTTTATCGGTTTTTCTCTTAATTTTTCTGTTGCTTCCATACTAATATGCTCCTTTTTCTCAACGCTCTGTTCACAGTTTAAACCTTCAAGTAACTTGAAGGTCAATAGAGAATTGAAAAATATATAAGCTTATTGTTTATTTATTTTTTTAGCAACAGGTATTTGAATTTCCGTTACTTGCTCCTTCGGATTTTCTGTTACAGACCAATCAATTAACGCAAGCTCAAGCGCATCTCCGCACACTTCGTATCCTTCGTTATCAATGTGCTTTAATAATTCCGTATACGTTTCATCTGTTTCTTCATATGGTCCATGATGATAAGAACAAGCAAATATCCCTTCTTTTATTTCATCTGAAGTATGTACTTGAAAAGGCATGTAATCCAATAGAATAAACACACTGTTATATGCTTGAAACTCATTTTGAAGTAATGCTTTTTTTGAAACTGTTACACCGATATCTCCTGAAAATAAACTATTATCAATTTGCTTTATATTTTTTTGCAGCGAATGGATATAATACTCAAACATATCATCCGTTGTATTAGGCGCAACTGCAATTGCTGTGATTTTTCGTTTCGATATCTTTTTATAAATAATTTGATTCGCTTCTGATCTCGTCGCCTTCTTCATTAAATGGATTTTATGTTCCATTTTTGCCAAAGCATACTCGATTTCTCTTTGCTTTTTCAGCATCATTTCTTGTTGTTTTTCAAGTAAATTCAGCGCATAAGAGGGGTTTCGTTCATCAATATATTTCTTGATTTCCTTTAACGGGATATTCAATTGGCGTAAAAATTTAATCGTATCTAATAGTGAAAACTGATCAATTGTGTAATAGCGATAATTGGTTTGAGGGTCAACAGTTGACGGATGAAAAATACCTTTCTCATCATAATAACGTAATGTAGATTCCGCTATATTATGCATTTTCGCCATTTCTCCAATTGTAAAGCGTTGATTTAATAACATTTTTCTTTCTCCATTCATTATATGTAAGCTTTATTACTTCTTATTATATAGCTATATCCCCCGTTTCTAAAACGAATCCTCTCATGAAAACCTACTATTTTTCCGTTGATTTTTTATAAAATATATTATATATTAATTACAGGTTCAAATTACAAGTTCAAAAGAACCTGTAAAAAGACCCTTTGTTTAATGTAATTTTACATATCATCATTAAGCAAATTCCGAGAAATCGTTTAATAAAAATACAAAGTGATAAGGAGAGGATCAGATGGAATTCGAATTTTTCTTTCAAATCGCACTTATTTTATTAAGTACAAAACTTGCTGGCGACCTTAGCGTAAGATTAGGTCAACCTTCTGTACTTGGTAAATTAATTGTCGGTATCGTTATCGGTCCAGCTGTATTAGGTTGGATTGAGAATTCAGAACTTCTAACACAATTAAGTAACGTCGGGGTTATTCTTTTAATGTTTATGGCTGGACTTGAAACAGACTTAAAAGAATTAAATGAAAACCGTAATTCTTCTTTAGCAGTTGCGGTTGGAGGTATCGTTCTTCCATTCGTAGGTGGTTATGTTGCCGGTCTTGTTATGGGAATGGAACAAGGGAACGCTGTCTTTTTAGGATTACTTCTATGTGCGACAAGTGTTAGTATTTCCGTTCAAACACTTCGCGATTTAGGTAAGATGAAAACACGTGAAAGTACAACAATGCTTGGAGCAGCTGTATTTGATGACATTCTTGTTGTTATTTTATTAGCATTTGCAATGAGCTTCTTAGGTACAGATGATGTTAATTTAACAATGATTATCTTGAAGAAAGTAGTATTCTTCGCTTCTATTATTTTAATCGGATGGAAAGGTGTTCCAGCGATTATGCGTTGGTTATCACCACTTCGCGTATCTGAGTCTATCGTAAGTGCAGCACTTATCATCTGTTTCTCATTCGCATATTTCGGCGAACTATTAGGAATTGCTGGTATTATCGGTGCTTTCGCAGCTGGTATCGCTATTTCTCAAACGAACTACAAACATGAAGTAGAAAAGAAAGTAGAACCAATCGCTTACGCTATGTTCGTACCAGTCTTCTTCGTTAGTATCGGTATGAATATTACATTTGACGGTATTGGTGATCAAATTTGGTTCATCTTAGCATTAACAGTAATCGCTGTATTAACGAAACTAATCGGTTGTGGATTCGGTGCACGAATGACTGGATTTGATGCAAAGTCTTCTGCAATTATCGGTGCTGGAATGGTTTCTCGTGGTGAAGTTGCTCTTATCATCGCAGGAACAGGACTTTCTTCTGGTCTATTAGCACAAGACTACTTTACAGCCATCGTTATTGTTGTTATTTTAACTACAATGATTACACCACCAATGTTAAAATACACTTTTGGTGCAAAAGATAAAGCAATGAAAGCAAGTAAATAAGTTTAATATAATAAAAGGAGATTCCTATCTTATAAAATAGGAATCTCCTTTTTCATTTCATCTTTAAACAATCGCATTCGTTTTTAACCATTTTTCAAAAATAGTTCGTACTTCCTCATCATCGATATCATCACTAAATGAATATACTTTTATACCATAGTCATCTATATATTCACCTAGCTTCATTTTCTCCCCCTTTTTATAAAAATCGTCTGCCTCATATTGTGGAATATAAGCATCCCAAATTGGTTCATTTATTCTTTTGTATGCGGTCACTTCTAAATCATGCCCATCTTCATAATAGCCAATGTGATAATGTTGGTTAAAATCATACTTATCTATTAATACACCCCCTAATCAAAATAATAAACAAAAGCGAGCCTTATATTACAGCTCGCTTCTCTCGTCCTAGTTACTAAATACGTTCCATAGCTGTCTTCAACGTTCCAACAACAAAGGCAATTTCTTCACTTGAAATAATAAGCGGCGGCGCTAATGTTAAGACGTTATTATAACCTGCTGTTGTCATACCGTTTCGTCCGATAATGAGCCCTTTTTCTTTACAAGCATTTACAACACTTGCGATTTTGTCGTTATCAATTGGTTCTTTCGTCGCTTTATCATTTACTAGTTCAATTCCAACTAATAGCCCTTTCCCTCTAATATTCCCAACAAGCGGATGTTCCCCAATTTCTTCTTTTAATTGATCTAATAAAAGTGAACCCATTTGTGCAGAGCGCTCAATTAAATTTTCATTTTCCATAATCTCTAAATTTTTAAGCGCTAATGCACAAGCAGCTGGATTTCCACCAAATGTATTTATATGTCTGAAGAATTCATATTCTCCCGTTCCTTTAAATGCTTCATAAATTTCTTTTTTCACAGCTGTTGCTGATAATGGTAAGTACGCGCTCGTAATACCTTTTGCCATTGTAACGATATCCGGCTTAACGTCATAATTCATAAATCCAAATGCCTTTCCTGTACGGCCGAAACCACAAATAACTTCATCACTAATAAGTAGTGCACCGTGTTTTTGACACGTTTCATGAATCGCTTTCATATAGTCTTGTGGCGGCATTAAAATACCTCCACCTGTAATAATCGGCTCCATTATAAATCCGGCTATCGTTTCGCTTAATTCCCACGTCATAACACGATCTACTTCTTTCACACACTCTACATCATAAATATTTTGCGATTCCATTTCTGGCATACGGTAACAATCCGGAGGCGTTACATGTAAAAATCCTGATGCAAATGGCTCATATTGGTATCTGCGCTGCGCTTGTCCAGTCGCCGCCATCGTTGCCATTGTATTTCCGTGATAACCACGATAACGTGACATAAATTTATAACGATGTGGTTCACCTTTTTGAGCATAATATTGCTTTGCTATTTTAAAAGCCGTTTCATTCGCTTCTGATCCACTATTAGAGAAGAATATAACATACTCTCCACCAAGCCACTCGTTTAACTTTTCAGCGAGCTTAATTGCTGGTTCATGTGATTGTGACATCGGAAAGTATGACAATGTTTGCAATTGCTTATAAGCTGCCTCTGCGAGCTCTTTTCGCCCATATCCGCTATTTACACACCAAAGACCACTCATACCATCTAAATATCTTTTTCCTTGTATATCTTCAACCCAGCACCCTTCTGCTTTTGCTCCTACCATTGTACTACTCGGGCTAAAGGGACGCATTCCGTGCCAAACATATTGCTCATCTTTTGCTAATAATTCATCTGTTTGTTTTGTTTTCATCCTTTCTTCCACCTTCCATAACAACTTATTTTTCACAAAGCTGCGCTGGTCCCATGATGAGTTAAATTTCTCCCTGCCTATTTTCATTCCACAAAACCAAGACAAATCCTACCAAAAATAAAGTAATATTTATAAGAAAATGACAAAAGAAAAAGGAGCTTTTCTTATAATTCGAAAAGCTCCTCTTTTTTAATGTGTAGATGCATCACTAATACCATGACCAGTATTAGATTTCACAAGAATTTCATCAAATTTTGCTGCATCTTCTTTCTTACTAGAGAAAATTGTTCCTAAATATGCGGCAAGGAATCCAAGCGGAATAGAAATAATTCCAGGTGTCGTATATGGGAATATCGCCTCTCCAACAAAAATAGCTTTCCCTGCTACCGGATTCCAAACGTTTGGACTTAGCACTACAAGAACAATTGCTGAGATAAGACCAACGACCATGCCACAAATAGCACCCGTTGTATTAAAGCGTTTCCAATATATCGTAAATAATATAACTGGTAAATTAGCACTCGCTGCAACTGCAAATGCAAGCGATACTAGAAATGCTACGTTCAATGTTTGAGCAAACAAAGCGAGTATAATAGATACTATCGCTACTCCAATAGACGCATAGCGGGCCATTGACACTTGCTCTTTTTCCGTTGATTTTCCTTTGCGAATAATCTCGTTATAAAAATCATGAGCAAATGCTGAAGCTGCTGTTAATACAAGACCTGCTACCACAGCTAAAATGGTTGCAAAAGCAATCGCCGATACGAACGCGAATAAGAAATCTCCGCCTAACGCTTTCGCTAACAAAGGTGCTGCCATATTACCGGCTGGATTTGCTTTAATAATTGCCTCATTTCCTACAAACGCCGCCGCACCAAATCCTAAGAAAATTGTCATAATATAAAATGCCCCAATTAACCACGTAGCATATACAACAGATTGACGCGCAGTTTTTGCATCACGTACTGTAAAAAAGCGGACAAGAATATGCGGTAATCCCGCTGTACCAAGAACCAGTCCTAAATTTAAAGAAAGTGTATCAAGACCATTTTTATACTTCACTCCCGGATTTAAAAACGAATCTTTTAATGGAGTAGCTGTTTTCATTTGAGCGAACATTTCTGTCACACTAAAATTAAATTTTGCAAAAACGATAACAGAAATAATAAAAGTACCAGCCATTAGTAGTAAAGCCTTTACAATTTGCACCCAACTTGTAGCCGTCATACCACCAAAAATAACGTATACTGTCATAAGTGTACCAACTATTAATACGGCTGTCGTATATTCAATTCCTAATAATAATTTAATAAGTGCACCCGCACCAACTAATTGTGCAATCATATAAAAAATTGAAATCGTCATCGTATTTAATGCTGCAATCCCGCGAACCTTCTTTGCATCAAAACGCGCCGCAATCATATCAGCTAACGTATACTTCCCTAAATTTCTAAGCGGTTCTGCAACTAGGTACAATACAACTAAGTAAGCAACTAAGAAACCTATACTATAAAAGAACCCATCAAATCCTGTTAATGCTATCGCTCCGGCGATGCCAAGAAATGACGCAGCAGACATGTAATCACCGGCGATGGCCAGACCATTTTGCCAACCAGTTAATCCCCCTCCAGCCGTATAAAATTCACTCGCATTTTTCGTTTTTTTCGATGCGAAATAAGTTATAACGAGTGTACCAAGGACGATAATTAAAAATAGTGCAAAAGCAGTTGTATTCAAATTCAGCCCCTCCCTTTTTGCATATCTTGCAGAATTTTTTGCGAGATTTCATCAAAGGATTCTGCTTTTTTGCTATAAATCATACATAATGTCCATGTCATTATAAATTGCGCAACAGCAAATACCCACGCCCAAGTAATATCACCAAATGCCGGTGTATTGAGCACCTTTGAATACGATGTTAAAATAGGTAGTGCAATAAAAAAACTTAAAAAGAAAATACTCATTGGAACGATAAACTTCTTTTTCCTATTTAATAACAATTGAAATTCTTCTGACTGAACAACCTCTGTATAATTCACCTCATTTTGCAACTTACGTGCTGACGTATCATCTCGTTTCATTCTCCGATCCCCTCTCTTACTTGAAATACAATTCCCCCTTGTATACCTAAAGACTAAATTTTATAAATATTCAGAAACTTATATTTATTTTAGACAATCCTTACGTTCCTGCAAAGATTTTTCGATAGACATTTTTCGTCATTTCTCCCTAAATTTTTAATATACTTTTTCAAAATAAGGTGAAACCTAAATCAATCTTTTCCCTCATTAAGACGCAAAAAAGTAGTGCTATTGCACTACTTCTGTCTCTTTCTTCTTTTCTAAATTACGAGCCGTTTCACTAAGTTCAACATCTTTCCCATCTTTATACGTACCGAATAAAAAATCATACACTGGATTAGAAACACCAAACCAATACTTTTCATTTTTGTAATGATGTAATATATGCTGTTTTTTAAGCCATCTTCCAAACTTAGTAAAGGGACGAATCGGCTTATGTGCAATATAATGTTTCCATTCATAAACGAGAAGCATTATGATCATTCCAATTCCAAAGGAGAGTGTAACTGTAACACTCTTTGTAAATCCGTATAAAACGAATAAATAAATTGCAAAACCAGGTAAACTATACCAAACAGGTAAAAATAATAATTTCAAATCGTCTGGATACACGTGATGATCATAATGTAATCTGCGAAGCATTTTTAATAAAAAACGATTCTTTGGTGGCTTAATGTGAAATAAAAAACGGTGAGTTACATATTCGTTAAGCGTATAAAAAACGACTCCAGCAAGACACGATAAAATACCGATCCATGTGAAAAATTGCATTTTTAAAATAATGATAAAAATTAATAGGACACTATACATAATAACAATATCATGTTGTAAAAAGAACTCCTTTACCACTCTCTTCATCTTTCTTCCCCCTTCTCCAAAAAAACAGCCGCAACCTATCGTTACGACTATTTCTATTTTATTCTTATTCTATTCACTTTACAAATTTGCCTGCTGCTCTATTGTCGAGAAAAAAGTGTTCGGACCAAATATATTTTGCTTCGGAATAATGTGTTCCACTGCAAATACTGTTACTTCTCCCCTTTGTACTTCTCCAATAATAAGCCCAAATACTTCATGATTTACCGCAAACGTTGGTTGTTTCGTTTGCAGCAACCTTGCTGCATTGTTAAATACCGCTTCATATAGTGGATTTCTATCAGTAATTTCTTTTCGAATTTTTGGTGCTAAAGTGATGATAATTTCTTTTCCGTCAATAGTGGTTCGATACATAAAAATCTCCCCTTCAATCTTATGTGAACAACTGTAAAGCTTTGTATGCAAAATGGATAGAATATCCCACTAAAATAATACCTGCTCCTGCTGTAATATAGCCAAGTGCTTTTTTCTTTAATAAAGTTCTTCCAAAATGAACAGAAAAAGCAATATTTAAATTCCATAAAATAATACCAACAATAATACAAAGACTGTATAAAAAAGCTTCTTGTTTCGTTACCTTCGTAAGCAATGAGCTAAGTGTACTTCCGTATATACCAAACCAAAAAACAAGATTTAACGGATTGGATATCGCGATTAAAAATCCCGCCATAAAAGATTGTTTAAGTCCACCTACCTCTTCTTGTTTATATTCCATATTCGCGTGAGAAATCCCTTGTTTTACACTTTGAAATCCTAAATAAAACAATAAGAAAAACCCAGTGCAATACATAAAAGCTTGTACATATGTATACATAAACACAGAAGATAAACCGAAATAAATAAGAAGCATAAACAAAATATCTGCAGTCATTCCCCCAATTCCAACAATCCAAGCATGCCAAAATCCGCGTTCAATTCCTCGTTTTAACATCTCAATATTAATCGGACCTACCGGTGCAGCTAATGAAATACCTAATACTATTTGCTGTATAATCGCTCCAAACATCGCTCTATCCTTTCTACTTCCTTTACTACTAAGTAATGATGCAAATATGAAAAATAGACTCGCTTCATAAGAAATATCCACTATTAAAATACCCTTTTTTATCCAAAATATGCAAAAGAGCCATCCAGTTGATGGCCCTCATTTCTCTACCTTATCCCGCTATTTGCGGGATAATAATCAGTGGGGGATGAACCCTCCCCGCTGATTAAAGTTTCACTTTATGATGAAAAGGACATTTACCTTTAATCAGCTCAATATCATCCCCAATAAAATACTGTTTCCATTCACGATGATCTATATCACCATAGTGGCTAATGTTAGGATGCTTCGGCAACTGATCCCATTTTTTAACTCGCTCACGGACCATTTGTCTGGAATATGCACCTTTAGGACGATCTCCTTCTAATCCATCGAAAATAGTGCGTGGCTGGAATCCAATAACAAGGGAATTTCCTAAATGCCTAGTCTTTCGCTGTTTATAAGCCGGCGCATTCCCAAACGCAAATATCGGTTCACCCCCAAATGAAAATTCCCACAAATAATGGTCTGGATCTTTCGGAATTTGCTTCGGCCATGTTTGATTATCTTTTTCATGTAAATACTGTAGTACTTTCCAAAAATAATCACGATAATATTCGAGTGGCTGCTCTTCACGTTCAGGTTCTACAAAAAGAAAAAATCCTCTTCTTACAATTGGTCGCTCTTTCATTAACTCTAAGAAAGATAACATTGTATTCGGCAAATGACTCCAATCATTACGAGAGAGAAATGAATAACGAAGCTCATTCTTTTTTAAAGCTGTCAAACCGAAATAACATGGAAAAGTGGGTTCTAGCACGACATTCGAAAAATTATTAAATTCTTTCGCAACCCAATTCGGTATATCGTCTCTATTTTTCATTCCTTCATTATCTAATAAATAAGACTCACCCATTCTTTCACCTCATTATGTACAGCATTCATTTAAGAATATTACATAATCAGCTTGTCCTATACCTTTTTATAAATTTGAACGAAAAATTATTTAAAAATACAAAAATTTAAAACCGCTTACTTGACTAAATTCTACCAATTCGTGTATATTTAAATTAATCATTTAGCAGAATATTCGAGAATATAGCATTTTTAATTTATATTATCTTTTCAAATGAATTTCACTAAATGAAAAAAAGTAATCGTTTTTTAGGAGGAATTGTAACATGCAAGGAAAAGTAAAATGGTTTAACAATGAAAAAGGTTTTGGATTTATCGAAATGGAAGGCTCTGATGATGTATTCGTACATTTCTCTGCTATTCAAGGCGACGGCTACAAAGCTTTAGAGGAAGGTCAAGAAGTATCTTTCGACATTACTGAAGGAAACCGTGGACCTCAAGCTGCTAACGTAGTAAAACTTTAATCCAACATATGACAGGAGGTTACCTTACTTGGTAACCTCCTTTGTTATTCCTTTGTATATTTCCGTTTTACAGAGCAAAAACTATGTGAAATGCGCAAAATACAAAGGAGGCAATAACAATGAGTTCACATGTAAATGATTTTGAAGAAGTAAAATTCCGTGTAGAAACAGCACAAAAAATGGTCGGTTCTGCAACAATTTCAATGGATCCAGACACATTAGAACATGCCACTACTGCAGTAGAAGCGGCTCGTTCTCAGCTGGAAATTATGAAATCCGTTGCGACGGATTTAGATGAGCCATTTCTAATGAATGAAGAAAAAAAATTAAGTAAATGCGAGCATCAATTACACGAAGCGAAGCACTAAAAAACATCCAGAGAAAATTCTCTGGATGTTTTTTCATGACAATTGCTCCCCATACTTTTTCAATTTCTCTCCAACCGTACATTGCCGTATACAAAAAGAATGGGCATAGTATTTACTATGATTTCTCCGATTATGTTCCTGCAAGAAACACCCTTCGCAATACGTTTCTAATAAGTCATTTACCTCTGTAATGAGTTGCTTTTTATTCACGTGTGCACCTCTCTATTCGGTTATTTCTTTATGACTATCAATTGTCGTCCCTTCTAATGCTTGCGCTGCTAATTGATGTGCCTCTTTATTTTGTTTTCTAGATATCGGTTCACAAACAAACTTTAATTTCATTTGCTTTGCTTTTTGTTCAATTTGATCTAAGTAATGATTTAAATGTTCATCATAGCAAGGCCATTCACCAGCTAATTGCTGCAGTACAACTTGGGAATCTCCACGAAGTGTAACTGCTTCATATTTAATTCCTAATTCCTCAAGTATATTTATCCCGTATAATAATGCTGCATACTCCGCTTCGTTATTATCATATATGCCTTCTATGTATGCATTGCGACGAATTCGATAATTTGTATTTCCTTTTTTATAGTATACACATATGCCAACCCCAGCTTCTTTCGTCTGCACATCATAGCCACCATCAAAATAAACTTGAATTTCTTGAATCTCTTCCTCCACTTGCTTACTCAATTTTTTCATTTCTTTTAATGACCATTCCGCGTCCATTTCATCGTAAAATAAAAGCTCTTTTACCCTTCCTGTTTTCTCAAAATCCTCCGCAAATTGAAGCACTTCTTCTATGTTCATATAGTCTGTTGCTAATTCAGTTTGTAAACCGCGCTTCGTTTTATACAACCAATGCATTTTATATTTCATACTAGATTCCCCTTATATAAGACTTCTTATATTTATTTTATTATATTTTATCAAGAGTCACTGTATTATATTCAATATAATCACATACAAAAAGAGCCATCCTATAAGGAACGGCTCTTTCACCTATTACATAAATCTTTCAAATTGTACTCGCTTATTAATCCAGTACATTACAGGCATACCAATCGCCATTACAACAAATTCACCAACTGCACACGTTAGCCATGTTAATAAAAATGGCAGATCAAATGCAAGATGAAGTTCGATTGCTATCATAAACATTGTGACTGTAAAGATCACTGTATTAAAAATCATACGAGCCCAAACACCTTTAATGAAGCGCATAGAAATAATAGTTGCAAGTAATGCAAGAATTGATTGCCCTACTCCAAATACTAAATCGTAAGCGATCATTGGTGAGAAAAAGAGATTCGTTAAAAATACACCTAATACAATCCCGTAAATTGCTTTCTTATTGAATACAACGAGATGGTTAAACATCTCTGAAATACGAAACTGTACATTCGTAAAGCCAAATGGCTGAATAAGCATAGAAACAGCAATATATAATGCCGCTAAAATACCATTACCGACTAATGTTCTTATATTCATGACAAAATCTCCTTAGTTTTTTTACGTGGGATGGTTTCGAACCACGTTATTCGTTTTTAGGCAACAAGATTACATTTTACGCAATATGCACTCTTTCGTCAATAGATTCCTATCATTAACTACCCTTTTTCTTATAGAAGACGTATAATATAACGTATGAAAGATTTAGGAGGTTCCATTTCATGACAGTAACAATTCAAAATGAAAAAGTGATCGTTTCCATTTCTGACAAAGGTGCAGAATTACAAAGCGTTCGCTTAAAAGAAGACAACACAGAATATTTATGGCAAGGTGATTCTACTTATTGGGGACGTCGTGCACCAATTTTGTTCCCAATCGTCGGTCGATTAGTAGAAAATACATACTACGTAGACGGTAAACCTTATTCATTAACACAACACGGTTTTGCTCGTGATCTAATGTTCTCTGTACAAGAACAAAGTGAAACAAAAATTACTTATATCGTTACTAGTAATGAAGAGACATTAAAAAACTATCCATATGAATTTGAATTACTCGTTTCTTATGAAGTAGACGAACAAAATATACATGTTACATATGAAGTAAACAACCCCGCTTCAAAAGAGATGTTCTTTTCAATCGGAGCACACCCTGGATTCAACTGTCCTTTATTAGACGGCGAATCATTTGCAGATTATCATCTATCATTTAATGGATCTGAACGTTTAGAATCTAGTATATTAGAAGGCCCTTTTCTTTCAAATGAAAAGCAACTAATCGCTGAAAATACAAAAGAATTGCCACTTACATATGATTTATTCAAAAATGACGCACTTATTTTTGAAAATATGAATACGAATGAAATTTCAATTCGTTCTCATAAACATAATAAATTTGTAAAAGTAGCATTCGATGGTTTCCCATTTGTCGGCGTTTGGACACCAGGAGATAACGCACCTTTCTTATGTATTGAACCTTGGTACGGAATTGCTGATGAAATAAAGCAAGCAAAAGATTTTAAAGAAAAAAAAGGAATTCAATCGTTACAAGCGAATGAAACATTTACATGTCGTTATAGCATTACAATTGGATAAGTACTCTATCCCCTACTTCTATAAAGTTTTCACGTAGGGGATAACCTTATAAATGGAGGTTTCTCATTTTGATTGAAGTATATATCGATGGTGCATCAAAAGGCAATCCTGGACCTTCTGGAGCGGGAGTTTTTATTAAAGGCATACAGCCACCTGTACAATTATCATTACCACTTGGGACAATGTCCAACCATGAAGCTGAATACCACGCTTTACTTGCAGCATTAAAATATTGTGCAGAGCATAATTATAGCATTGTATCTTTTCGCACAGATTCCCAGCTTGTTGAGCGAGCTGTTGAAAAAGAATACGCAAAAAATAAAATGTTTGCACCACTTCTAGAAGAAGCACTGCAATACATAAAAAATTTCGATCTCTTTTTTATTAAGTGGATTCCAAGTAGTCAAAATAAAGTTGCTGATGAATTAGCTAGAAAAGCTATTTTACAAAATTAACGGGGGTATGATTGTGAAAAAAGAGTGGATTGCTCCTCTCGCTTTATTATTTGTCTCTTTCATTTGGGGAGCTACGTTTGTTGTCGTTCAAAATGCTATGTCTTTTGTTGGGCCATTTACTTTTAATGGAGTTCGCTTTTTATTCGCTGGAATTATTTTATTATTCGTTCAAATTATTTTCTCACAAAAAACTTCAAAACAAGATATAAAACAGAGTAGTCTCGCCGGATTGATTGTTGGATTCTTTTTATGTGTTGGCTATTTATTACAAACATTCGGTTTACTCTATACAACCTCTTCAAAAGCTGGTTTCTTAACAGGACTTAGTATCGTTATGGTTCCAATCCTGTCTTTTATCTTTTTAAAACAGCGGGCTACAATTTTCATCGTACTTGGTATTACTGTGGCAACAGCAGGTTTATACTTATTAACGGCTGGTGATTCTTTTCAATTAAACATTGGAGATATACTCGTTCTCGGTTGTGCTGTCGCTTTCGCTGCCCATATTCTTGTTAACGGTTTCTTTTCTAAGAAAATATCACCTTTATTACTAAGCACCTCTCAAGTATTAGCTGTAGGTATGTTTTCTTCTATTTGCGCTTTTTTGTTTGAAGATTGGGAAAAATTATTTTCAGTATCACTATGGACGAATCATTCCTTTTTATTCGCTCTATTTCTCACTTCCCTGTTTGCGACATCAATTGCTTTTTTCATTCAAACATCTGCACAAAAACACACTTCTCCAACGCGAGTAGCAATTATTTTCGCAATGGAGCCTGTTTTTGCAGCACTAACAGGCGTTCTAGTTGCAAACGAACAACTTTCTATTTCTGCCATTATCGGGTGTCTATGCATTTTCCTAGGTATGGTTTTTGTTGAACTGCCTTCAAAAGCAAAAAAAGAAGCGCAGGCTGCGTGAAGTTACGCTTGTAACTTCCGCATAAAAGCCTTAGCGCTTTTTTTATCTGTAATTTCTTCTTCTTTCAATCGTTCTAATAACGCAACAAAATAACTGCCATCAAACTGTAGTTGATGTTTGATCGTCGCTTCTATTGCCGCATTCACAATTCCATCAGATGCGCCAGTATATCCTTGTCCAAACATAATAAACCCTTGCGCTTCCTCTGATAACTTAAATCCTTTCGTATGTAAGAATGAAAGATAATCTTCTACTGTTTGCATAATATTCCCACCTACTCAAAAATTCTCCACCTCCTATCATACATGTTTTTACACTCTATGAGAATGAAATTTCTTTGACAACTTTGTAAACAGCTCGCCTACTCCTATAGCAAAAGAGGATTCTTCTACAATATTACGGAATATATAAAGTGATAATTATTTTGTATTAAAGGAGAGACATAATGAAACAAGCACTATTAATTATTGATGCTCAACAAGAATTAATTGATGGGAACGAACAAGAAAATGAAGTTTTCCGTAAAACTGAGCTATTAGCTACACTAAATACCGCTGTACAGCAAGCAATAGATTCAAATGCCCTTATTGTGTTCGTAAGAGATACTGATGTTGCTTCTGGTACAGGAGAAGGATTTGAAGTACATAATCAAATTAAAATGCCTCAATCTGCAATACTTATTAATAAACAAGCAACAAATGCATTCTACGGTACTTCTTTACATGACCTTTTAAAAGAAGAGAAGATTAACCATCTTGTTATTGGTGGATGTAAAACAGAACATTGCATCGACACTGCTGTTAGGGCAGCAACTGTAAAAGGATTTGATGTTACATTAATTAAAAATGGTCATTCAACAACTGATTCTAACGTATTGTCTGCACAGCAAATTATCGAGCACCATAATAAAACATTACACGGTCATTATAACGTTGATCATTTTTCCGTTGTTAGAGATATTGAGGAAAACCTCTTTCAACCTACTCATGACCAATATCGTGATTAAATTAACTATAAAAAAGAATCCTTTCGTGAAAAGGATTCTTTTTTATCCAAAAATTTGCGCTGCAATACTATATAGCTCATTATTCCTTTTTAATAATTGATCACTATTTTTCATCATAATTGGTGGTTTATTAACCTTTTGAAAACCAGTAATCTCTAATTCTTTCATAAAATTCCCCTTTCCTTCTGGTACATCAATTCTTAATTTACCATTATGCTCTCTTGCTAAATAATGAACAATTCTCATTGCCATCGCATCATTGTTAGCAACGACTGGTCCTATTATTTTATTTTCTGGCGTTTGTATACTCATACCATATCCTAATACATTTTGTTGTATATCCTTTATAACAATACATTGTTCACTTTGTATAATTCGACACTTTAAAAAATCTTCTCTATTTGTTCCAAATGCATCTTCATCTATTTGTATTATTTCTTCTAAATCACATTCTTCATAATTCACGATATACTCTTCATTTCCTACACATTTATAATTCTTATTGTACGAGCTACATATGTATTTAGAAACATAGCTCACAGTCCTGAATCCTAGTTTTTCATATAAAGGCTTCCCCTCATCCGTAGCAATAAGCACTATTGGAGTTTGAGTTGATACGCTTTTAACGCATAAATCCGTTATCGCCTTTCCAATCCCTCTTCCTTTATAATCTGGATGTACAATTACCATTCCGATAGACGCTAACGTCTCTCCGTATAATATAATTGCCGCGCTTGCAATAAGCTCTTCCTTCTCATTTACCATACCATATACTATACCTGTATTCAAAATTGTTTCAATCTCTTCTCTATTATAATCCCAGCCAATATAAGAAGATAATGCTACAATATCCTCTATTTTTTCTCTCCTAAGACGCTCCACTCTAATTTCCAATTCGATCATTCCCCTATTCCTACAATAAGTACTTCCATTTTAGATATGATTCCAGCAAGTTTACAATTTGTTAACGGTACTGTCTTCATTAATGGGAAACGCTTTATACACATCACTCCTCGACATATACAAAATTACTTTTGGACCTATATTTGGTAGCATTAATCCAAAAAAATAAAAAGCTTGTAGTTTGATAATATCAAACTACAAGCTTTTTTTCATTCCATGGACTACACTCCCTCTTTTAAATCGAATTCATCACATCACCTAATACTTGTACAAAGTTTTGCAAAGAATAGAATATCTCAAGTTATTTTACTCGTAATAAGCTGACCAGCTTCATTTATAGTAACTTTCCATTTCACTCCACCAGAAGTGTTCATAATCACACCTTTACTCGCTTCTAGTTCAATATCTCCAAACATTCTTCCACCAGTTGTCGCCAACCAAGCATTCCCATTTTCCATAGAAGACCTTGCAAAAATACGATTAATTCGAAAACGCTTATGATCTTGAGCGTAACCACTCAATGTAATTCTTACTTTATATAACTGATTAGCCTTCATATTCGATATAATTGTATCTCCAACATTTAATGGAACATCTGCTGCGATAACCCAACTTCCAGTTGCACTTAATGCATATTCAATTTTAATTTTTTTAGGGCTCTCTCCCCATCCAAAGTACATCCCAATACAATTCAACATTTTAATCGGATTTTTCGTAAAGTCCAGTTCAATAACAACTGGATTACTATCTGGAACATCGATATAATTCACACTTTGTTCATCTATTAAATTAAAACAATTAGTGATATTTCCTCCGTAAGGTAATTTCCCACTTACTTGTTTAACACTATACTTCAGCTGAGCATTTACTAAAATATCATCTTGATTCCCTATTAAATGTGGTTTATTTAGCGTCAAAGGTAACTGAATCCGAAGTGATTCTTCATAAGTAGACTTACAAACATTGTATTGTCCGTTATCTACAATAGTTGTTGAAAGTAAATTTGAAAAAAGGTAGTTACGATGGGAATTAGAAGAAAATTCAATTACTATTTGTTCACTACTCATCCTGTACGTATCCCAAATCATACAGTTAAATGTATTATACGCACCTGAGCAACGAATTGCTTTTTTCGTTTGTTGTCTACATTGCACTTGAATATCATGAAACGTATTTCCTGAACTTTCATTTGGTAAATCACTATTCCCATCTACTTCTATTCCATACTGACATCCATCAATAAATATAGATTGAAATACATTTGCGTTAATCCAGCAAGGTGTATTTATATTATCTATATATTCCGCTTTTAAATATATTGCAGCTTGAAAATTTTTAATTTGAATATAGTTAACTTGAAAGAAGCTAATATAATCCCACGCTTTTTGACAATAAAAATGTATAGCTTTTCCTTTATATGATGGTGTTGTATTTATTATATTTATATTTGATATGACAGATTGATTAGGCACTTCTATTTGTTGTGAACCGGAAACATAAATAACAGATGACTGAAATACTTGATTAATAACTTGAATAGTACCGCCAGTTATAGAAGCATTACTTTGTAACTCAAACGCATTAAAATCTCCATCAATTTGCAGCGTTACGGTGGAATCTAACTCTAATCTTACGTTGGATTTAATAACAATCGGCTTCAATATTTTATACGTATTTACCCCTGTAATTCTTACCGTCGAAATTCGGTTCGATACACAATAATCAATAGCTTGTTGAATCGCTAACGAACTATCATTCCCTGAATTCGGAACGGCTCCAAAACAATCAATATGAACACTACTTGCTGGTGCACAACCTTCTTGTGATGAAATATATTCTGACAAAACAAATTCACTCCTCATATTGCTCTTTTCATATCATATGCTGTTTTCTTCTTAAAAGTTTCTGTAATAAAAAAAACAAACGACCTCTACGGTCATTTGTTTAATTCATATATACCTTTCGTTTCTTCTACCATTTTAGTTAACGAGAAATATACTTCTGCTTTTTCTCGTGCGTTCACTCTAATATCATTCACCTTTTCTTCATTTCCCTGTAATTCCTTAAGTGCATCTGCAAATAAATAGTCACAATATTCAGGTATCAATACACCCGATTCTCCATCTATTACCGCTTCATTTATTCCTCCGACATCTATCGAAACAATTGGTGTTCCGGTAGCCATCGCTTCAATTACTACCATTGGAAACACTTCACGAAAAGATAATAAAAGTAACGCATCCATATTTCCGATAAACTCATGTGGCTCTGAAATATTCCCTAGCATCTTTACACTTTGTTGCAAACCATATTTTTCTATTTCTCCCATAATAGATTCTTTCTCTGGTCCATCACCAGCAATGTAAAACAAAAAATCTTTTCTCGTTCTCAACACATTTGCAATTTTAACAAATAGTTGATGGTTTTTTTCCTTTGATAATCTTGCTAATATACCTATCTTATAAACAGATTCTTTCTTTTTCTGTTGGAATAAAAATTTTTCAATATCCACACCATTATAAATTGTTCTTATCTTTTCTTCAGCTACACGAATTGAAATTAAATTATTCTTTTCAAACTCACTTACTGTAATAATATTATTCACATATTCATTCATGAAGTAACGAAAGACCCTTGGTATTTTCTTTTCTAATATGGTTACATTATGTTTCGTATACACGACTTTTATCTTTCTTTTAATAAACTTTTGAAGTATGAAAGCATACAATACCATTCGCAAACTATTCGCATGAATGATATCTATCTTTCGTTTATAAATTTCTTTTCGTAAGTAATATATATTTCTTAAATGATTCGATCGACTAAGTAAAATAAAATTTTCTTTTCTAGCAAGAGATTGATATAATTCCCCATCGCCTGCAGCTGTATAAATTGTAAAACTCTCGCATTGTAAATTATTTTCTAATTTACAAAAGTAACTCTCGGCTCCCCCAGTTATCAACTTATCTGTCATCAACAATATATTCATAATCTTGTCTTCTCCATTACATTAATTTTATTTTTTCTATAAGCATGATAAGCATACTTACTAAAATAAAAGAAAGTTTGCACTAAATTAAGAGGTTTTTGCGCTCTTAATAACTTCCAATAACGGAAAGCCGCTCTTATTTTATTTCTTGAAACGGAATTTGTAACAATTCGATATTTTGCTAACATTTGCTGTATCCCATTCGCTTCATATCCTTTATATAACAATTCTAGCCATAACGCTGTATCTTCAGGTTGTACGCTAGGCATTTCAATATAAGGGACTTTCTCACGATCAATCATCACCGTTAGACACCCAATAATTGTATTTCCCATTAAATAATGATAATCAACAGATTTCGGTACGTTCACCTCTCTATTCAGATCATTACCATTTTCATCTATTAAACTATAAGAGGTATACGAAAACGCAACATTTGTTTCTTCCATAAATAACAATTGCGTCTGCAATTTATTCGGTAGCCAAATATCGTCACTATCTAAAAAGGCAATATATCTTCCTCTCGCTTCTTTAATCGCCATATTTCGAGCTTTAGCAGCACCCATATTTTCATTTAATGATAATAACCGAATTCGTGAATCCCTTTCTATCATCTCTTTAATCTTTACAGCTGAGTGGTCCGTTGAAGCATCATCAACGATAAGCATTTCCCAATTTTCATAAGATTGACTCTGCACAGATGTGATTGTCTCACCTATAAAACGTAGACTATTATAAGAAGGTGTTATTATAGAAACTCGAGGCGTCTCGTTATGTACTGATAGACACTTTACCATCTATCGTTCCCCTTCCTTCATATATTGAAATGTATTTCATAACAACTGCTAAAAATAGAAAGAAAGCTTCGTTAATAATAAGTGACAATGACATCATCTGAAATAAAAATGCAATCATAGTCAATAAAAGATATGGCTTTTCACGGAACAAGTTATACTTAGTCAACTTCACCATTAGAATACATAAAAAAGCACTGTATAAAAGGAAACCAATTGTACCCGATTCAGATAAAATTTCTAAAAATGTATTGTGCACATATAGTTTTTCATTGAACTGATACTCATAATAATTCGAAAAATTAAACGCACCGATACCGATATATGGATTAGATAAAAAATATTTGAAAGCAGCTTCCCATAGTGTAAATCTGCCACTCCCATTATCGTGCGAAAAATCAGAAATCCGATTATTCAATATATCATCTAGTTCTCCACCCATTAATACATTCGATAAACTAAAAACAATAACACTAAACAATACTAAACCCATTATTAGTTTTACTTTTTTAGCAAAACTGGACATGCATACATATACAAAAATGACGAGTACAATCGCTAAAATACCACCTCTTGAAAAGGTTAATAAACTCGTTGTAACACATAGAATCAATCCTATTAGATTGGTTATATTATTTAAATTAGTCATATAATACATAAAAAATATTGTATTATAAAAAATAAAAATATTGGGATCATCTAATAATCCGATTAATCTTGGATACCCTCTATCTACTAATAATCCAGCATAAACCTCTCTCTCTTCTCCGCCATGTAATCCAAAATGTTGTAATCCGACTATATAGAGTATGAGACTCACAATATTAAATATTAATCCTACATAGACAATGGCTGACTCGAGTACTACTATTTCGGTGTTACCCAATAAATTCCTCATAATAAAATAACACCCTAAAACAAGTAATACGCCAAAAATCATACGAATACTAGCGCTTAAATATATAGAAAGAATGCCACTTAAACAATAGATGAAATAAAACAGCAAAAATACAACTTCATGAAAATATAGCTTTCGAATATAAAAATCTTTAATTGTTAAACAAAAATAAATGACTAGAAAAATCATGTATATCTTTAAAGAAAATCCGATATATATGTTGTATTTACTTAGCATTACAAACAAGATTAGAAGAAAAATCCATTTCATCGAAATTTGCATATTATTTTCCATAGGCTATATCCCCTGCTTCGTAATATAATCCTTTTCTCGTGTTTTTCTTATAAATGAAAGAATAAGTTTTTTTAACTCATAATCATATAGGAATATACCAACTACTACGATAAACGTATGAAGTACAAGTGCAATCAAATTGTACGTATGCAACATATATTGCACTCCTATAAAAGTTATGCCAAAGTAAATTGTATAAGGGATTACTATTTGAAATGCAATTTTTTTCTTCACTACACTTACTGTTATATACCCAACTAAGGCCACTATCTCAAATAAAACCATAGCATAAGCTGCTCCTATAACTCCCCAAATACTACTGAAGCTATATAGCATAATCCCACCAATTACTAGAGCAACACACTGCACGGCAGTTCTTTTTTTTTGACCCCCACTCGTTGTTAAACCATCAGCGATAGCAATATTTATACTTTGTAACACAATAAGGAAAGATAATATTTGAAGTGGCTTTACTGCATTACTCCATTCCTCATGAAAAAATATAGAAATAAAATATGGCGCTAAATTATATAAGCCTATCGTCATACATATGCCCACAACTGCCATTGATTTCATTTGAAGCATATTTAATTTCGTATGCTCTTCTAAATTATTTTGGTTATAATGTTTAAAGAGCACCGGGAAAAACGCTCCTGCAATTACCCCCGGCACTTGGTATAAAGCTGCTGGCATCCGATAAGCAACCGCGAAAACACCTACCATACCTAATGACAATGTATAGTTGAGTAAAATAGGTGCTAATTGTGGCGTACTCATTATTAAAAACCCACTTACAATAAAAGGTGTTAATTGCCAAAATAATCCTTTGTGAACTATTACTTTCATATTCATATTCGTTTTTCTTCTCATTACGTAAAAACTAAATAAACCACCGATCATATAACCAAAACCATATAAGCGAGCCGTTATATACACTGGTAATTCTCCGAAAATGCAAAAGCATGTAATTATAATAACAACTGATGCTGATACAACTTTAATTAGTGCTATATATTTCATACGTTCCATAAGCTGAAAATAGGCAATCCCTATATTTTGCCATGTGAGGCCTATTAACATCAGAAACATTACGTTTAACATCATATAAATTAAATCCTTATCATCGTACACATAATGAATAGTTATATAACCAATTACAGAAATAAAAATAAGAAGAAGCATCCTTATTTTTATGTATGAAGATACAATCTTCCCTAAATCTACTCCTTCCTTTGCTCCTTCTCGAAGAAATGTATTACTAAGTCCTAAATCTGTAAAAAATAACATAACAAACGTTAATGCTATCGCAACACTAAACATCCCATAATTTTGTGCATTAAAAAAGTTGGCTAAAGCAATTAAGCTAATGGCTTGAAGAAGATTAGCTAAAATCGTACTATAAAATAGATGTACAATATTATTTAGAATGGATCTACCCATACCAGTTCTCCTTTGCATGTAACCTACCTATATTTGTATACAATTATATTTACTATGTTTTTTTATCTTGCACCATTCCCATTCAATACAATAAAAACTGTCTTACATAAAATACGAATATCCATCCTAATCGTTTTCAATTCCACATATTCCATATCAAACTTCAACTTTTCTCTCGGATCAAGATTATATCCTCCATTTATTTGTGCCCATCCTGTTAGCCCTGGTTTCACTAATAAACGGTTCTTGAATTCTGGAATATTAGCTTCAAATTTTTTATAAAAATACTCTCTCTCTGGTCTAGGGCCAACAAAAGACATATCACCTTTTAAAATATTTATAAGTTGTGGTAATTCATCAATTCTCGTTTTTCTTATAAACAATCCAACCTTTGTAATTCTTGGATCATTTTCGTTTGCCCATTGCGGTCCGTTCTTTTCAGCATCCTTTACCATCGACCTTAATTTAAATAAATTAAACTTCTTTCCGTTTATTCCTAAGCGCTCTTGAAAATAGATTGGAGCCCCAGGTGTTTCTAAAGCAATCAAAATACAAAAGAACAACATAAGTGGTAACATTATTAGTAACAATATGAGTGAAAATATTACATCAAACAAGCGTTTTACACTTCGATTCAAAATGCTATTCTTTTCTTGAGCCGGAATAGTATACAACTTAGCTTGATTTGTTTCACGAATCATGGATCGTTACCCCCAAATTCAAGAATATAAAACTATACCTAGCAATTCACATTCTTTCCGCTTTATGTCCGCGATTACTTTTTGTACTGCACTCAATGAATCTTTTCGTTTTTTGACTGCCAAAATTACTCCATCACATTTCTCCGCAATAAAATGCGTAACAGGAAGCTCAAACACTTCAGATGAATAAAAGAAAATGTAATCAAACTCTTCTTTCCACTTATCTATTACATTATCAAATTCATCCATAGCAACTAAGGGCGTTCCAATATGTACAGTCTTTTTTGCAGGAATACAATATAAGTATTCAGAAAGATCACTAGAAAAAGATTCATAATTTAAGGTAGAAGAGCTTATTATATCGTTTACTGTTGTCATATGATTACTTTGTAACAATAGATGCAGCTTAGGATCAGAAAAATTCACATCGACAAGTAACACTTTTTTCTTCATTTCCGCAAAAACTAATCCCATATTTACTATTAGTAAAGCAACAGCGCCTCTATCCTTAGTCGAACTAACTGTGAATACTTGTTTTCCCGATTTTTTCAACTCATGATATACAGTATAAAATTGCTCTTTCATTACAGCATCATGCGGATCGAACTTCAGCTGTTTCTTTCTCTTAAACATCGACATGTTCACCTCCATATATAGATGATTGCGTTTCAACTTCTGTAGATTTTCTCTTTCTTTTTGGCTCCATATTTATGTGACCAATAACAGAGACTGTTGTTATTTTCTCTAAATCTTGTTCCACATATATACGCTCATCAAAATAATCCCGAAGTACAGCTAAACCAATGCCAACAAAAAAACTAACAATTAAAGAGATAGGAATAATAAGTTGTAATTTCGGAAACAATTTCTCCGCTTTTTCCTGTAAATCTGGACTAATTAATATTTTTACGCCCTGTACATTCGTATACTGTTGAAAGCTTTTTTGAGATTGTTCTGCCAATGTCTTTACAATCTCTTTAACGACTTGAGGATCTGAATCTTTTACTGTTACAGTAACAATTTGCGAGTTGTCCGTATTCACCACCGAAATTTTTTGTGCTAATTCATAACTTGATTGTTCTAATTTTAAAGTGTTTTTTACTGTCGAAATAATTAGTGGACTTTTTAAAATATCAACAAACGATGTTACGAGTTGCTTATTTTCTTGTGTTTTATTCGCTGTATTTTCCTTATTAAACTCATCTAAATTCCCAACAAGGATTTGCGCTGAATATTGATACGAAGGCTTTAGCACATACATAGAAATAAGAACTAGAGAAACGGTTAAACAACACATCGTCAAAATAATCGTTACGAATCTTCTTTTCAATAACTGTTGAAAATCTTTTATACTCATTTCTTGCCTCAATTATTTCACCGCCTTTGTCTGAATAACGTCCTGCAAGTCATTTTCTACAGATAACTCTTTCTTATCTCTATCCGCTCGCTTTGTTACATACTTTCCGACCCTAAATGCAAATTTTTCTACAAATACATACGAAATCGTTGCAAGTATAAACGACATAATAAGCGACATAATTAAAACAATAGGTAATGGTACTGTTTCATGGAGCATGTATATAAGGGAAAATAAAGATATAGTATGGTATAAATAAAGACTGTAAGAAATCTTCCCCAAATATAACAAGTATTTATTATGCAGCAAAGATGACAAAGTTGATACTGACAAGCTTAATATGACAAATAGACATGCACTTATCGCTACTGCGTAGTCTCGAAATACGAAATTATTGAGCACATTAATTTCTCCAATAATCCCTTCATACATATAAAGAAAAACCGCTAATAAAAACCATAAAATTTTCTTGTTTTTGGTACAATTACTAAAAAACATTATTAAATGTTTTTTATACTTCGCAACTTGCGCTCCAAATAAAAACAGTACTGTGTAATACAACGTTAATGCATAGCTTGTCAATGTTAAACCAGAGTGAAATAAAAATAATATTACGACAGAACATATACTAAAACTAAACAAGCATAATAATGAATACCAAATTGTTTTTCGTAAACATATCATTAAAACTAACGGAAAAATTATTGATATTCGCATTTCATGTACAAGTGACCAAATCACACTGTTATATGCATCTGTATTATATTTCCCGATCAATAAAACATGTTGTGCTATTAAGCTTAAAGAGCTTTCAATCGTCCATGAGCGATTAAACCATTCACTTAAATAAGAAATACCATATTCACTTATTGTAGTCTGGCATATAATAGCTATAATTATTGCTACAATATATGGAATATATATTCTGCATATACGTTTTAAAAGGTATGATCCATAGCTACTATAGTTTTTTCGAATGGATTCATACAAAACAAATCCACTCAAAACAAAAAAGATAATAACAGATTCGTTACCACTACTAAAAATAAGACGAGCAGGCGTTTCTCTTAATAGATATACAACAAATGGTTTATTATCTTCATAACTGTAATTTTGATATGCTGAGAAAATCATTAGATGATGTCCAATCATTACTAAAAATGAAGAAATTCCCCTTATAGAATCCAGTTCTTCATACCTCTTCATCGTTTTACATCAACTCCTAATGAAATGATGATAATAATCATTTCAAAGCGACATCTTTATTCATATTCCTCTCCCTTCTTTTCATTCCATTTTTTCATATTAAAATGATTTTATATTATAAATTTGAGTGTATTGTAACATTTTTTGTAATATTTTGAATAGAAAATCCCAATAATTGGTATATACCAATTTCAACCTCGAAAAATGGGAAATATTGATAGAAAAACACCATAAATATACCTTGCATATTTATTAAATCTATAAAGGAAATAGATTTTTTTGAATATAAAATAAAAAAAGATAGCCTTTATAGACTATCTTTTTTTATTTTATTTAATTATTGGAGCCACTATATGCTACATGGCGTTTCTCAATCCGTTCTTCAATCTCTCTCATATTTTCTTTATTAGTTAGTAGGGATTGTTTATTTTCTATTAATAATTGTTTAAAGGATTTTCTCACTTTTTTTCGCATTTTCATTTTCCTCCTTGGGGGATGGTTTATATAAAAGATAAGGAATTATCTGTGTGTTCTTATAATAATTGATTGTTGTGAAATCTATTTGAACTTCATATGAAAACCGAGTTTATTTTCTGACAACTTTGTGAACAAAAAAGAAAGGTAGATCAAAAATATATTTGATCTACCTTTCTATACTCTTTAAAGCATATTAATTAATATTTCAGGTCTTCCCCAATTCATTTCGTTGCAAACGAATCGTAGCTTTTCTTCATCCATTGTGTGTAACCCTTCTTCTAACGAGCATGTAATTGGAACTTCACAATGAATTTGCGCTAATTGTAAAGAGATATTTAAGTTCTCCAAATCACTTTCAATTTTTGTGCGCTGCGCTTTTGTTAATGATGCTATATTTTCTAGTACAGCTGATACTGTTCCGTGTTCTTGAATAAGCTTATACGCTGTTTTTTCACCAATACCTTTTACACCCGGATAATTATCACTTGTATCTCCCATGAAAGCTTTCGCATGAACAATTTGCCAAGGTTCTACACCTTTCTCTTCCATGATTTTCTCTGGTGTGTAATACTCGTAATTTCCAATTCCTTTACGAAGAAGCATAACTGTAACATTCGTATCAACAAGTTGAAGTAAATCTGTATCACCTGTCAAAATATAAACTTCCGCTTCATTGCAATATTGCTTTGCAAGCGTACCGATACAATCATCCGCTTCGTAACCTTTCATACCGATGACAGGCATAGATAATTTCGCAGTCATTTCTTGCACTAAATCAAATTGCGGAATTAATTCCTCTGGCGGTGCTGCACGATTCGCTTTATAATTCGAGAACGATTCCGTTCTAAATGTCGTACTTCCCATATCCCAGCACGTTACAATGTGCGTTGGTTTGATTGCTTGTGTTGCTGTTAATAAATGCTTCATATAACCATGAATCCCATTCGTCGGGGTACCATCTTGTCGTTTCATAAATTGTCCATAGACACTTGTTGCGTAAAAAGCACGAAATAATAGTGCCATACCATCAACTAACAATACTTTTTTCATAATTCCTCTCCTACTAACAAAAAATAATAACCTCACGTTATCACGTAAGGTTATATAAATAGATTACCATTCTACGTTTTTGTTCAACTTTGTCTATTATACATTGTTTTTGTATATTTAGCATCATTAACACCTTAAGACGTTCTACCACAACAAGTATGAAGTATTCCTGAATACGTATTTTTACCTGTTGAAACAACGACAGCCTTTGCATTGCCACCAACAATATACGTACCTTTGAAACAAACATTTTCAAGCTCCAGTGGATTATAGTCTTTCATCCGTTTTAATGGAATAAATCGTTTACGTTCAATATGATAGCAACTTTCAAATTTCTCAATACTCGCATCGTTTCCTGTCAGCACAGATTCATTTACTAATAAATCATTTGCATAAATAATACGTACATCTGCCGGTACTGTATCACCTTCGGAAAGAAAGATCATATCTCCAGGTACAAGCTCTTGTACTGGTAGCTTCATCATTTTCAATTCATTGTTTAGCCCTGTTACGTTACAGCCTGCTACTCGAGAAACAGTAACTGTTTCACATTGTAATTCATCATTCACATTTTGTTTTGAAAGACCTGGAATCATTCCACTTAGCTTTATCATCACTTCTGCAAGAAGCGCTCTTTTTGAAATTAATTCATTTCGACCGTATACTTGAATACGTTTCTGTGCTTCTTTCACAGATAATCCGTCTCTTGTTGTTTTAAAATACGCAAATACAGATTTTACATCTCTTGTTGCAATTTCAATTAATAAATCTTTATTTTTTTGGAGCATTGTTTGTTCTTTCATTGATTTTTTACTTGGTTTATATGACGTGTTACCCACAGTTTTATTTGCATATAACATATTATCGTCTCCTCCTTTATAACATAGGAAGAAACGCTTTGTTTCTCGATTTATCCACTTTATCGTGAAAGTGTCTAGCGCTTAACTACTCGAATAAACGCTACATTATGATAAATATAGAGGGAGGAACAAGTCGTTTCCTGCCTACATCATATAATTTTGCTTTGAAGTATATGGGTAACGGAACCGAGTCAGAATTTGACATGTTCCTCACCTCCTCGTTTATTTTATAGTTATAATCTATACTATGAAATTACTCATAGCTTGGTAACAAAAAAGACCCCACTCATAAGAGAGCAAAGGTCATTACATGCACAAATAAACGATTCCTAATATAATTAGAAATCTATGGACCTCTCCCTCGTCGAGTTTTAGCACTGTATAGCATAGGTACATTACCAGCTACGTTAAGAAAAACCTTAATTCGATCATTCCTGTTGACCCATTGGCGTCTCTCGACATTTTTGGGCAGTAGCATTTCTCTATACAGGAGCCTCACCTAACAGAGACTTATTTTAATTACATAGAAAATGTTACTCTTATTTAAAATAGATGTCAACACTTTGTATGGAAACTTTTCCTTATTACAACAACTAACTCTAATGTAGTACGGTAATATACATCACATTCATCCTTCGACTATTTAAATTAATCGAACATATTTTTCAAGAATTAGCGAACAATAAAAGCCTTACGTTTTAAACGTAAGGCTTTTAATATGTTACACAGCCAGCAATTACAATTCCAATTGAAAGTGATAAAAACATAAGGAAAAGACCGACTGCCTGATTATCTTCTTCCAGACTCTTACTAATATTGAAACGTGGTGTAAGCCATTCCGCTAAATAATAGACAACAATTTGTGCTAAAATCCCAACTGCTCCCCATGACACCATATCAAGAAGTGAAATAGAATTAGCAGCCGTTGAATATAAAACGATAGCAAGACCAAGTAATCTTCCTCCAAGTACGTAGCTTACCGCTTTATTCCCTTGAGCCATTAACTTAAATTCCTTCACTTTCGTTGTCACCTCCATAAGAAAAAGACCGATACATAAAAGTACAAGTGATACTGCTAAGTATAGTAAAAAATTAATCATTTATTTTCCTCCTTCTTAATACCTACCGGTAAATAATACGATTCATTTCCCGTAATTTTTTCTCCGGCACGTATACCGATGCTACTCGTTTTTCCAGCAATTAAAAATGACCCAAACACATACGATAGTTTTTCAATCCCTTTTTCAGTTTCCAAAAATACTATTGGAAGGTCTATATATTTTTGAAATATAGGAAGTGACGATTTATACGTTTGATGTACATTTCGAATCATAATGTTTGTATCCTTATCACGAATAGTAATCGTATCACCCTCCCTACCGAACGATGGCTTTTGAACGAAAGAATCTTTCCCTAAAAACAAATTTGGTTCTAAATATGTAGGTAGCATATATTCTGTAATCCACTGTTGTTCCTCTCTCGTATAAAAAGCACCTTCTTCTGCTAATCCCCAAATAAGACATTGAATTGATTTAGGCTGTAGTAAAAATGCTGATACAGGATTTATAATAAAAAGCTTCTCTTCCTTTACAAGTTGTAAAAGTTCTACTCCTACTAAATCCCCTGATTCAGGATCTTGATCCTCAATCAAATCTTCAATTGGATACGTTTGGCGATACAGAACATCAATTGGCATTCCATCTCCGTCCACTAAAGCATCATCTGTAATTCTAAGCTCTGACATTGACATCACTTTATTTTCAACATGACATAGTTGACTCAAATACATAGTCGTATTCCAATCTTCTATATGTTCATGATGAGCTGTAAAAACGACATTTGGATTTTGTATTCCTTTTGCAGCTTCCATTACGGCTTTTGTAATACCAGAAGAAAGTAAACGCTCTTGATTTATATTCGGATCAGCATAGCCTAACTGTTCGCAAACTTTCCCATTCATTTGAAAGCATTCCATAATAAAAGTTGGCGTATCACTATTAAACTCAAGCATTTTAATACGATTATCTTCTGTTAAGGCAAAATCAAATCGTGAAATAACAGATTCAGGATACATACCCTTCATTCTAATAAAAGGCAAGCTTGCCGATGGAAAACCAAGTTCAAGAAGCTGTTCATTAGATAATTCTCGTAGAAGTCTAGCAGTCTTAAAAAATATTTTCCCCATTCGTTCAGTTGCTAATTGTAGCTGTTTCATAGTTTGTTCTGTTATCGGACAAACATGAAACAAACTATACTCACCACCATATAAATCCGACCAGAAATGCGGATAATTTGAATAAAATCTTTTTCGTTTCTTTATGTATTGTGACATCTTTTATCCTCCAAATCCGCCCTTTGAACCACTTCCAATTCCACCTTTAAATTCTGCCGAAGATTGATAAGATTTAAATTCTGATGAATTTTTGAAAGTGGATTTATTTTGATAGTATTTACCACCGTAAAAGTAATGTCCACGATACCCTGAACTACTATCATCACACTGCCAAACACCAAGTTCATCATCCCAATCCCAATCAGAACAACTATTATCATTCGGTTCGGCAGGAACATCTTGCGCGCAGCCAAATAGGGTCCCCGTCATTAATGACGTCAAGACACTACCTACAAGCCATTTCGTTTTTGTCACCCTTGAACTCCCCTTTTTAAATTATATTTCTATTATATAAGAAGCCATGATAAAGTAGAAGAAAAAGGAAGAAGAGGGATAAAATGCGATTAGAATATCGACTCAATGATGAAACTAACGGGTATCCTGCTTTATGGAACTACGTAAATATTTCTAATTCTGAAATTATCGCGCGTATGACTTGTGAATATTTTATAAAAGATAGAAATACATATGTCGTTACTGCAACTTCGGTAGATCCAGACGGAACAGTAGCGCTATATGTACAAAAAGAAGCTTTTTTCAACGACCCTTCAGATTCTACATACTCGCACATTGGTTTTGAAATTAGGGAACTAAAGGAAACAAGCTCAATTATGATAGAAAGTAAAGATGTGTGGAATTACGAGGAAATCTTACCCTTTCTCCATTCAGATATTATATACATCCAAAGAGATGGAAGACATATGGAATTCACCCTAGATTCAAGAGAAATTGATGAAGACCGCAAGTGCTATATTTATTATGGAAATTTCACAGGTGAATCGAGATAAGATGTACATATTTATTCAACAAAAAAACCTTACGTATAAAACGTAAGGTTTTTATATAGCCCCACATATGCCGTTATCTATAGATGTCCATAAACCTGCTCTCACAGGTGGATGTTCTCACAAATGTTTGTAACTTCCTTCTTAAAAAGATGGCCTGCTATCTACATTTAAATATTGAACTTCCGTATTATACTTATTGGTTTAAGACATACACAAGCTACGTACACCGTAGGAATTTTATATGATGTTAGTTGAAATAAGACCCCCGCACGTGCCGTCCCTCGTAAATGTCCAAAAACCCGCTACTCGCAGGTGGATGCCCTCACAGTTACCGTATATCTTCCTCCACAAGGAAGGCTTGATAATGGTCGCTAAATATTGAGCTTCCGTATAACTAACATCGGTTTTAGACATAAATAAGTTACGTACACCGCAGGATGTATTATTTACTTGTCGTTATATTATCACATTGTTTCCAATGTGTAAAATATAATATTTTTCAAGCAATCTCTTGCTTGTGACCTTATTTTAATACAAATTATTTTTGCATGCAAGTGATTAATCTTCTTCTTTTGCAATTTGATTTTCTGGATAAGAAATCCAATCACTCCAGCTACCTGCATACAATTTAACATTTTGAAAACCAGCTAATTTTAATGCAACTATGTTCGGACATGCTGTAACACCAGAGCCGCAATATACAATTGTTTCCTTATCTTTCGAAAGATTTTTGAAACGTTCTTGTTGCTGGGCTTCATGTTTAAATTGTCCTGATTCTAGAATTCCATCCTTCCAAAAACAGTTTACTGCTGTCGGAATATGTCCTGCCTTCGGATCAACAAGCTCTTCTACACCAGCATAACGTTTTGGCTCTCTAGAATCAATTAACGTAATATCTGCACCTGCATGAATGTTCTCTTTGACCGTTTCCATCGTTACAAGCATATTATCTTGTATGTTTGCTTTGAATGTTTTTCGTGCAACAATTGGAATTTCCGTTGTTGTATGTAATCCATTCTCTTTCCAAGTAGGAAAACCGCCATCTAGTATATATACTTTCTCATGTCCTACATAGTTTAATAACCACCATAAACGAGAAGCATTTGCCCCAGCTTGACTATCATATGCAATCACTGTCGTATGTTCATCAATCCCCGCTTTTGAAAGCTTGTCCGCAAACTGCTCTACATTTGGTAATGGATGACGACCACCATGCTCAATTACAGGACTTGATAAATCTAAATTTAAATCAAAATATAATGCATGTGGAATATGTTCTTCCTCATACTTCTCTTTACCCCAATTTGGATTCGCTAAATCAAAACGACAATCGATTATACGGACATGTTCATCTTCTAAATGCTCACGCAACCATTCGACTGTAACAATCATCCTTAACGCCCTTCTTTCTCTTGCGTGCGATCTACATACTCCATAACCATTTCTGCTGTAACAAGTTTACGCTGCGGTGCAACGCCGCGTTTTGCAAGGTCATTAATTTGCTTTGTTACCATATTTATTGCATCAACTGAGAAATGTTTTCCATTTGATGCAAGTGCGATTGCAGCCTCTATTGCTGCTTCACGTTGCGCATCTAATTGCAAAAATGTTTTTACAATTTCATTTTGTTTACGAGAATGTGCTGTAATTGCTTTATGTACTTCCATCTTCTCTTTCCCCCTAAATAATTTATACTTATTTGTTTAATTCCATTGCAAGCCGAATCATATCACGACATACAATTCCATTTTCAATAATCTCTTCTTCATAATGCTTCGAAAAGTAATCAAAATCAATAGAAAAAATCCGAAATCCACATTTTTGATATAACGCAAGTTGTGAAACGCTAGAATTACCTGTACCAACTTCAAGCTTGTACATATTATATTCTTTAGCAGTTTCTATTGCATGCAACAATAACTTCTTACCAATACCTTTTCCTTGCATATGTTCTACAATCGCAATATTCATAAGTTCCATTGTCTTTGGTCTTGTTTCCAAAAGCACATATACACCGATAACTCTTTCCTCTTGTTTAGCTATATACATAAGTCCTCTTTGCACATATGCATCAATTTGACGTTCACTTGGATCAGCAAGGAGCAATAAAGATTTCGGTATAGCTTCTTTCGAAATACGCTCTATTACAACAGACATAAAAATTCTCCCTTCTCTATTGTTCTAATCCCTCCTTGTCTACCATAAGTAATAGAAAGGAGGGATTCACCATGGACAACAATGAGAAAAAATGCAACGTCATCTCCATTGATGGAAAGAAAAAGAAGAGCGACACATATTCCTATCCAAAATTAGTAGTAGAAAACAAAACATATGAATTTTCTTCATTCGTCTTATGCGGTGAAACACCAGACGGCAGACGATTAGTTCTTACCCATATGATTTCTACTGATGAATTTGCAGGGTTCGTAAAATCTCTAGATACTGTACTACAAAAGAAAATTGAACGAATCTTTTTTTCATAACGACTATATAATATAAATTTCTTTTTCAATTTCTACTAACTGCTTTTGTAGTTGCTCTTTACTTTGTTCATATAGTGTTACATCAATTGTTTCAGCTAAAGCGAATAATATACTTTCATAATAATTCTCAATATCTTGCTGCATCACTTTTTGGAATAAGTTCCATTTTGCATCCCACTCTCGCTTATAATGATGAACGAATAATCCTTCTTCATCAGCTACATAGTTTGATACGAAAGGTTCTAGCACTCCTTTAGCGTCTTCTTGCATAAAAGCTTTATCATTTTTTTCAAAAAAGCTTTTCTCATTTTTAAAATGCGCTAATGCCTTTTTGAAATCCTTAATTTCTATTGAAGGAAACGGCTCTTTATGTGTAATAACCTTATATTCATAATCCACTGTTCCACTCATAGAAATCGATTCATTTTCTACTTTGCAGTTCACAACAATTTCATCCTTTGCACGCTTCATCGCTTCATCTATCCATTTTTCAAGACGTAATGATGTCGCACGCATTTCTTGTAATAAATCATGTTGAATAAATGAAACTAATTCCATTACACACTGTTGCAACTGTGCTTTTACATTCCCATCTGTTCGAAGCGACGCCGGATTAATAAATTCAGTAAACACATCGTTATAGCGTAAAAATAGACGTTGTTGCACGTAATAAAGCAATTCTTTCACTTCATTTTGCATTGCTTGCTCTTCAGCAAGTACACTATATGATGAAATAATATGAAGTAGCTGATCACGCTCTGCTTCATATTTTTTTGTTTGCTTCTCCTTCTCATCATTTCCCTGCTTCGCGCCATTTATCATATTTACAAGAAGCTGATTTGCACCTTGCAATGCTCCGTATAAAGCATGCACAGACACAAGCATTAAATCCCTCATCATAAAGGACGTAAATGATTCTTCAAACTTAGCAATCCCAGAGTTTTGTAAAATACCATACTTTTCTTTTTCAATACTTTTCCCTTGTTTTTCTTCAAGCGCACATAAACTTGAAATTGCAAATAAACGTGGATTTCTAATACCGTATTGTAAAAGCTGATCCGCAATATAACCTTTTACCATTTCAAGTTCTTCTTCAGATTGTGCTAAATCGGCTGCATTAATTAGGAAGAACATTTTATCAAGTGCAAACGTATCCTTTACACGACCAAGCTGGATTAAAAACTCACGATCTGCACGAGAGAAAACATGATTATAGTATGTTACAAATAAAATAGCATCCGCATTTTTAATATACTGGAATGCAACATCCGTATGGCGGGCGTTAATAGAATCAGCTCCTGGTGTATCTACAAGAGCTACTCCTTGCCTTGTTAAAGCACAATCGTAATAAAGCTCCATATACTCAACAAAACATGATTTTTCTTCATTAGCTACATAATCAGAGAACTCTTCTAACGTGACTTGTACTTGTTCCCCTAAATGAGTAGCAACTGCCTCATATCCTTTTTGTACCGCTCGTAAAAAGCTAAATGTTGTTTTTTGCTTCCCGCTTGGTGAAGGGTATTTCATAATTTTATCAATTTGTATTAACGCTTCTTCTAGCGTAGCAATTTCATAATGAAACATTTTATAAACAGCTTTCATATCTTCTAATAGCGCTTGCTCGGACTTAAACTGAACAATTACCGTTCCATGCGGCTTTTCTTTTGTAACCGGCAAAATTTGATTAATTGTTGCTGTCGTTGGATTTGGTGATACAGGAAGTACCTTTTCACCAAGTAATGCATTGGCAAATGATGATTTCCCTGCACTAAAAGCTCCAAATAACGCTACTGTAAATTGCTTCGTTTCCACGCGCTGTCTTTTACTAACTACTTCTTGCTGTAAATGTTTAAGTGTAGGCAATGGATCTAATATTGTTTCAGCCTTCTTCACTTTTTCTAGTATGCGCTGGATATTTAATGTTGCCGTTCCTTTAATCTCTTCCTCCCTAGCCGTTATGTTATCATTTATGCTTTCTTGCTCTTGTAGAGTAAACTTCTCACTAACGATTTGTTTTTCACTTTGTAATATTTCGTCTATTCGCAATCCATCTGGTGTAGAAACACGTTCATACCAAACATCTTGTAAATAGCCCTCATATTTCTCATACGTCTGAATGTATTGTAATTTCGTTTCTTTCGCCGTTTGTAACATCGTGTATTTTTCAATTTCTTCTTCAATACGAGCAATTTCTATCTTCACTTTCTTCTGCAGTGCACCCGTACTTTTTTCAAAAATTTGCTGAGATTTCATAAAGTATCTTTTCTTCAACTCATTTGCAACATCAGCAGTATAAAGAAGTAAGTAATCGCCTGTAAATCCAGCCCCTTGTTTAATTGTTTCAGCCAACACTTCTGGTCCGAAAGCAATTTCTAAAGCATATATGTCTTTCCCGATTTCCTCTGTAAATAACCCTTCTTCTTTTAAGAAGGCTACAATAAATTCTTTCACATGAAAATCAAGTTGCGTTTCAACAGTCTTTTGAAGAGCAAAATAAAAAGCATCTACACGTCTCTGTTTTTCTTGCTCCGTCTTTCCTTTCGCAAATAACAAACCAACTTTAAACTTCGTTAATTTCGTTTCTAAATACTCATTCGCCAGCTCTCTCATTTCAAATGGCATTAAATACGCGTTATCTAATATAGCTTGTAAACCTTTTATAAATTCATTTCTCACATCAGATTCTTTACTAACCGTGCGATGTTTATTTTCAGTTAACTCTTCCTTTTTTTCAACTATCTCTGAAAGTGACAGTGGTGATGTTAACTCTTCTTCATATTTCATGAGATGTTTTTCATTTTCAGAAAGAATGAACGAGCAATGTTCTTGCAGTAAATGTTCTGTTTCTCGCTCCATTCCCTTTCTTACATACTGCTCTTTTTCTTTCATAATAGAAGAGATTAATGTCTCTAAACTTTGAATCTCATTGTATGGATGATTCATCATTCGCAATGATGTATAAAAAATACCATCTACTTCAATATCCCAGTTAGAAAAGGATTGTTTTACACTATCTCTATAATCTTCAAACGATAGTTCATTTTCTTTATGTTTATCTATTTGGTTTACAACGAGATAAACCGTTTTATTACGTTGTTTCAATTCTTTAACAAACTGTAAGTTCACTTCTGATTGGACATGATTATAATCCATCATATAAAAAATAACGTCTGCAAGATGCAAAGTTGATTCTGTTGCTAATTGGTGGGCATCATCCGTAGAATCAATTCCTGGTGTATCAACTAACATAACCCCATCAGGAATTGGCGCATCATTTCGATAAATATGGACACCAATTACTTCATCACCATCTTTACAAATTTGTTTTAATTCTTCTGCTGAATATGCACCGTCATATTCATACTGTTCTCCAGACTTAATCGTTACAACAACGCGATCAGATCCTCTTTCAATTTTAACGACGTTAGCACTCGTTGGAATCGGGCTTGTCGGTAATAATTGCGCTTTATATAGGTGATTCATCATTGTCGATTTCCCCGCAGAAAAATGACCACAGAAAGCTATCATAAGCTGTTCTTGTTTATATTTTTGAATCACCTCAAACAATTTCAAACTATTTTCCGTATCGCCGTGTTTTTGCCACTCTTCATAAAAACAAACAAGTTTTTTCATACCGTTTGTCTGTACTATGTTTGTCATCCCCTTGTTCCCCTTTATCCAAGATGTATATACTTTATCCCACTATTTACGGGCAGTAAAAGCCCAATTGATGTGGGCTATTAATCAGCAGGAGATGAACCTCCTCACTGATTAAAGTTTCACTTTATTATCATACTAAATTTTCAGCATATTCTCATCAAAAATAAAAAATCCCTTTCATTCTTTTTAAAAATGAAAGGGATTTTATGTCATATCGTTCATTTTGTTGTTCCTACTCCATTTAATACATACTTTGTAACACCAACATATATAGCAACCGTTCCTGCAACAAGTGCATATACCATATTAACACACCAACCTTTTTGATAATGATTATCACTTTTGAATATATTTTATCATTAAAGAGAATCATTATCAACAATTTTCTAAAAAAGAAAGCTCCTTCGGGAAAAGGAGCTTTACTGCCTGTTTTAAAGAAGTTTAAAACTTGTTGTGCACTCTTATTATATCTCATAATACACATCTTAACAGTTTTAAAAATTGGAAATCTCCCCTAGCTCCGCCATCTTACATTTTGTATAATAAAAGGGAATTACTTATCAAGGAGGAAAATAATGACACAAAATCTTTCACAAGGCGATAGGATACACTCCATCGATATTATTAGAGGCATAGCTGTACTTGGTATTTTTCTTGTTAACTGGCCAGTTATCGCTGGTGTTGACTCTCGAGACATTTCAGGCGTTTACGAGGGATTAGATAGCTATATTCGCTTATTTTATGACATGTTTATTCAAACGAAATTTTATACTATTTTTTCATTTTTATTTGGATTAGGTTTCTATATCTTTATGAATCGTGCTGAGGCGAAAACAGATCGTCCGAAAACTTTATTTGTTCGCCGCCTGCTCATTTTATTACTATTTGGTTTCTTGCATTACGTTCTTTTATGGGACGGAGACATCCTACATAGTTATGCCATCGCTGGATTTTTCTTATTCTTATTTTATAAGAGAGAGCCTCGTACTATTTTAATATGGGCTTTAGTTTTACTAAGTGTTTTTCAATTTTTCATGCTAATCGCTAGTATAGTGGTTGCCTTAGTACCAAAGGCAGAGTTAGGATTTTCCTTACCGATCATGCCACTTGAAGATTGGATGTCACAAATACAAAATCGTTTCCATGCATTTTATTCTGAAGGAATTGGACTAAATGTATTCATGCTCCCAGAAACAGTTGGGCTATTTTTACTCGGTTTATACGCTGGCAAAAAAGATATTTTCCGCCGCACGAAAGAGTTAGATCCAAAACTTAAAAAGTGGCAAATCATTATGTTCATTTTGACATTACCAATGTGGTTCTTCATGGTCCGTTACTTCTTATCAAAACCATCTTATGAACCATTTTATATGCAAGCCTTTACAATGTTTAGCGGAAAAACATTATTTATCTTCTACATTTTCACACTGATGCGCTTATTACAAAAAGAAAGATGGCAAAAAATATTACGCCCGTTCCAATATGTCGGACGAATGGCATTAACAAACTATATTTCACATACAATTATTACGTTAATTGTATTCGGCTTAATTTTGAAAAATTATTATCCTGCTCCATTATGGGTTGGACCACTATTTTGCATCGGGTTCTACACATTACAAATCTTTGTTAGCCATTGGTGGCTTTCTCGTTACCAATACGGGCCACTTGAATATATATGGCGCTTAGGTACGTACGGAAAGATGATGCCACTTAAAAAGAAAAGCAAGGTCTCATAATGAGACCTTGCTTTTTTACGCTTCTCTTACTGCACTTTGCATAGAGACTGGCTCTTCTTTCTTTTTCTCACTGCACAATACATACTACAACTTTATTAAACGAACGTGTTACTCTATTACCAAGTAAATCTGTGAGAAATAGCGCCAACTACACACTCTACTTAAGAAGAAAACTTATTGTCTTTACTCTTATTTCGCTAATAATCCCCTAAAGGAATATGGTATAATTTACATGTCAATCAATTTGTAAAGAAGGGATGGCATGGTATTAATAAAAGTAACGCCTGAGATGTTAGAACAGGCTGCAAAAACAGTAAGTAATACTAGACACTTCTTAGAGTATTTACATAATGACTTATACAATCAAATTGAAAATATCGCTTCTCAGTGGAATGGAGCGAGTAGAGAACAATTTTATCAGAGATTTAACGAGGCAAAACCAAAAATGTTTACTGTTCTAATGGAACTAGACAAAGTTTCCGATGAACTAATGAGAGCTGCTGAGAAATTTCGTAATACAGATGAAAGTTATAAAGACAATTCAACTAATAAAGACCTAATATATGAGAATACATCTGAATCAGGTGATTCTGGTAATATATTGGATAATATTTCTGATGCATGGGACGGACTTTACAACGGAGCAGGAGAAGCAGTCGGAGATGCAGTGGAAGGTTTCATATCATTAGGTGACGGTGAAACATGGTCAAATATGTGGGATGCAGTTGTAAATTATGATGAGACTCTTCCTGCCATGTGGAATGCTTTCTCTGATTCTTTCATGAATGATGTTTGGAATGGAGATGTTGAGAGTGGATTTCATTGGAGTTCTTACTTTCTAACATCAATTGCGACAGGATTTATCGGAGGAAAAGGTCTTGATAAGGTTTCTAAGCTTGCTAGAGGAGTAAATGTATATAAAGTAACAGAAGCCTTTCCACCACGTTTACCACCTGCTTTTGCAGGTGGTGGCCTAACTGGTGAAGGAATACTTAGTACACTTCCACCATCGGGACATTGGGGTAATTATTTAAGTGGTTATCTTATGTTTGCTAGACCTTCGTGGAGAACAACTGAAACTGAGTATGGCGAAATGCATCCTAAATATAATGATCAAGTAGCTTTCAAAGATGGACAAGAAGTATCCAAGAACACAAAAGGTAGTACCAGACCTGATTTCCATATAGAGGGTCATAGTGTAGAACTTAAAAATTATGATATATCCACCAAATCAAAAAGAACTAATTTAGTGAATGTAATTGTCAAACAACTAAATGATAGAGATATTCACTTACCTGAGGGAACAAGACAGACTGTAGTTATTGACACAAGGGGACAAATTGTTACTAATGAAATATTAAAGGAAATAAAGACTGGAATAAGCAATAAAGCTAATACCTTACCAGAAATAAAATTTATTAAAGAGGACTGATAAAAATGGCAGTAGGATTTTCTGTAGATATGTTTTTTTATGAAGCAGGACACCCTGATTTTTTACACAGCTTTTTCTCAACAGTGTCATACCATTGTGAGCCAGATGGATGGGGGACTAAATACCCTTTATTAGTGAAAGACTTGTATTTTAATAAATTAAAATGGCAGGATGCATCTGAGGCTCTAAAAAATGTGGAAGAAATTAGAGGAACATTAAGTGAAATACCCCCTTCAGAAGTAATTTGGGATATTGAAGACTTAACAAAAAAACCTCCTTATGGAGATAAGATTCCTGAAGATATAACCAACTTAGCAGAATATCATACTACCAAAAGAGGAAAAACCTTCCTTGATTTACTAGGAAGTGCACTCAAGGATTCAGTAGAAGAAAAGCAGGATATAACGATTGAAAAGGTTTGAAAATAGATTTGGCAACAAATTTAACCAGAGTATTGTCATGATAAAAAAATCACTTCAAATGAGGTGGTTTTTATTTTTGTCTAAAATCGAAGGGTAGAATTTGATTGGTGATTAAAAAACATCCACGTTAATGGTTCAAAATTAAAACCCATCTCACATGAGATAGGCTTAATTACATACACAATCCGTTTCGACTTTATATCTACTTTCGACACTGTTACCGATCACTTCGTTTCTCCGCATACACCACTATCATATAGACCATGTACTTACGTATCAAATGCGTATTTACTTCTGACGCCTTTTTTAATTCGGGATGATACGCAGATACCCACTTTAGAAAAAAAGCAAAAGTGTTCTTCGTGGCTAGTAATCGTTTTTTCACGTAATCCTTCTGACTTTTTCGCTGATAAAAATAATCATACGCTTGTTGAAAGCCAAAGTCATACATTCTTGTTTCTTTTAATACCTCTACATTACTTGTACCTATACGTCGGATATTAACAGTTTGTATCCTGTATATTAATTCGTATTGTGTCTACTTGCTTTTTTACGCTTCTCTTACTGCACTTTGCATAGAGACTGGCTCTTCTTTTACTTTCACTTTACGCTGCGGTACCATATTAAACACGATATTTAACAGAACTGCTGATGCACTTCCAAGTACAATTCCGTTATCCGTTAAAATACGAATGCTTTCAGGCAGCTGCGAGAATAACGTTGGAACAACTGTAACACCAAGCCCGATTCCGACAGAACATGCAACAATTAATAAATTTTCTTGTTTTCCAAAATCAACACTACTTAACATTTTAATGCCATAAGCCATTACCATGCCGAACATTGCTAACATCGCACCGCCAAGTACTGATTTCGGAATAATTGTTGTAATTGCTGCGATTTTAGGAATAAATCCAAGAGCGATTAACATACCACCACAAGTATAAATAATAACGCGATTTCTTACTCCAGTTAATTGAACAAGACCTACGTTTTGAGAGTATGTTGTATACGGAAAAGCGTTGAAAATACCGCCTAATATCATTGCTAATCCTTCTGCACGATAACCTTTTGTTAATTCTTTTTCACCAATCTTTTTATTGCAAATATCAGATAATGCAAAATATACACCTGTTGCTTCCACAATCCCTACGCAAGCAACAAGAATCATCGTAATAATTGGTGTTAATTCAAATGTTGGTGTACCGAAGTAAAATGGCTGAATACCGTGGAACCAATCCGCTTCTCCAACCGCTTGCAAACTTACTTTCCCCATAAATGCTGCAACGATTGTACCGAACAAAAGACCCAGTAATATAGAGATTGAACGGATAAATCCGTCAAAGAAACGATACATAACGATGATAAATAATAAAACCCCAAATGCTAACGCTAAATTTTCAAGACTACCGAAATCTTTACTTCCTACTCCTCCAGCCATATCATTAATTGCTGCTGGAACAAGTGTAACTCCAATTACGGTAACGACAGATCCTGTTACAACAGGTGGAAACAGTTTTACAAGCTTTCCAAATAATTTCGCAAAAATAACAACGAATAACCCCGCAGCAATAATTGCTCCATAAATAGAAGATACGCCGTATTGTTTCCCGATTGCAATCATCGGTCCAACCGCTGTAAATGTACAACCAAGTACAACTGGAAGTCCAATACCGAAAAAGCGATTTGATAATGCTTGTAAAATTGTCGCAACGCCGCACATTAATAAATCAATTGAGACTAAATATGTTAACTCTTTTTGATTTAAACCAAGTCCGCCGCCCACAATAAGCGGAACGATAATTGCACCAGCATACATAGCAAGCATGTGCTGAATACCAAGCGATGCGATTTTAAATGGGTGCTGCTTCATTGTTAGTTCACCTCCGCAGTTTCTTGCTGTACAAATGTAACTGTGCCGTTATCAAGTGATGCAATTTCTGCTAGTGATTCAACACGAACGCCCTGTTCACGCAGTTTCTTTCCTCCATCTTGAAATGCTTTTTCAATAACAATACCAATTCCTGCAATACTTGCTCCGGCTTGCTCTACTAAGCTCATCAAACCTAAAGCAGCCTGACCGTTTGCTAAAAAGTCATCAATGATTAACACGCGATCATTTTCATCGATATGATTTCGAGATAATGAAATTTCGTTCGTTTCTTGTTTTGTAAATGAGTATACTTTCGCAACATACATATTATCTTGTAACGTTAACGATTTACGCTTTCTTGCAAAAATCACTTTTACACCAAGCTCTAAAGCAGCCATAACTGCTGGTGCAATGCCAGAAGATTCAATCGTCACGATTTTTGTAATGTTATCTTCTTTAAAACGTTTAGCAAATTCTTTTCCGATTTCTTGCATAAGTACTGGATCAATTTGATGATTTAAAAATGCATCTACCTTTAATACATCTCCAGATAAAACCTTTCCTTCGTTCAAAATCTTTTCTTGTAATACTTTCATGTTGGTTCCCCCTCTTATGCAATAAAAAAACTCCAAAAGCCGCCACCACTCGTTACAAGTGAGAGACGTGCTTTTGGAGTTTCGCAAAAAAGAATGCTAAACAAGCAAATATATTCGTCCTCACTCATAGTCGAAGTATTTACGGTACTTCGGTAGAAACTTGCAGGCCATATCCCCGCGATTATATGAGTGTAGCTAACTATTTATTTTATAGAAGGATTATAACGCACTTTTTATACTTTGAAAAGCATTTATCAAAAAAACACGTACGAATTTTATAAAAATACTATTTTCGTTCGAGTTTTGTAAACTCTTACATTTCTTATTACTGCGTCGTTAAGATGACTGGCCCATCTTTTGTAATTACAATTGTATGCTCATATTGAGCAGATAATTTCCCATCCATCGTTCGTGCAGTCCATCCGTTTAGATCTACTTTAGAATACCTCATACCTACATTTACAATCGGTTCAATTGTAATTACCATTCCTTCTTGTAGTTCTGGTCCTTGTCCTGGCTTCCCAAAATGAAAAATTGCTGGTTCTTCATGAATCTCTTTACCAATCCCATGTCCTGTAAAATCTCTTGCAACAGAAAAACCTTCAGAAGCTACATAACTTTCAATTGCATAGCCAATATCTCCTACATGATTACCGATTATCGCCTGATCAATCCCTTTATACAAAGCACTCTCAGTTACTAACAATAACCTTTTTGCTTCATCAGAAATATCCCCTACTATATACGTCCATGCAGAATCTGAGAGTGCACCATTTAAGTTTACTACCATATCAATTGTTACAATATCTCCTTCCTGTAAAGGTACATTACTAGGAAAACCGTGACACATTTCATCGTTTACAGATGCACATATCGCGTATGGATACCCGTTGTAACCTTTCTGTTCAGATATTGCACCATGGTCTCTTAAATACATTTCAACAAACGTATCAATTTCTTTTGTAGTTATACCTGGTTTCATCATTTTGGCAATTTCTCTATGACATGAAGCAAGTAATTTTCCAGATTCATGCATCAAATCTATTTCATTTTTCGTTTTAATTGTAATCATGTTATCTCTCCTTGCTAAACTTGCTATTTGCTACTTAAGTTCAATCATACACACCCTCTTCCAAAATTTCAAAACTTCAAATTACACCAAGTATAAAAACAAACATCATTTATTTCTACTTTTAACATCAAAATAAAAAACAGAAGAGTTCCTTCTGTTTTTTAATCATTTTTACATAGATAGTTCATTTTCAAAAACTCAAAACAACTGCTATTTGTTTTCTGAATAAACGTCCCAACTGCTTCAAATCCTGCCCTTTTATATACTTTAATTGCTCTTTCATTAAATGTCGCTACTGATAATGCTATATAATTGCAGCCGTATTTTTCTTTACTAAAATCTAGTCCAGCGTTTACGAACTTTAAACCCAATCCATTGCCAGTTATATCAGGTCTCATTCCAAGTCCCATATCAACCGTTCGATTATTTATTTTACAAAAGCTAAAGAAACCAATTGTGGTACCGTTTTCCTTCACCGAAAATGTATGATTTCCCCTCATCTCACCATTTAAAAACTCAGCTAAATCTTCTTGATCTGCCTCCATATTATAAAAAGAATACTCCCCTTCATAATGCCAGTTGTGTGCAATTTCTTCTGCTTCCTTTTGCGTCATTACTGTAAAAACATATCCCATCACTACGCTCCCCTTTCAAAAAAAAAAGCTGCAATTAAGCAGCTCTTTTTTTATAACTCATAAATGTCTTTATACTTCGCTTCTAAATAATCAGCTAAATAGTTTGCATTTAAACCTTCACCAGTCACATCTTCTAAAATTTCAAGCGGCTTCTTCGTTTTACCATATTGGTGAATATTCTCTGTTAACCATTCACGAATTGGTGTCACGTTTCCATCTTCTAATAATGCATCAAAGTTCGGAATATCTTTTAACATCCTCTGTTTAAATTGCGCTGCATACATATAACCAAGCGCATAAGATGGGAAATAGCCAAATGAGCCACCAGCCCAGTGAACGTCTTGTAATACACCTTGCGCATCGTTTTCCGGACAAATTCCTAAATACGTTTCCATCTTATCATTCCATGCTGCTGGTAACTCCTTTACTTGCAGTGTGCCATCAAATAATTCTTTCTCCAGCTCATAGCGAACCATAACGTGAAGCGGATATGTAAGCTCATCTGCTTCTATACGAATGAATGACGGCTTCGATTCGTTAATCGCATCATAAAACTCATCCACTGATATATCATCAAATTGACCATCGCTATATCGTTTTAATAAATCATAATTTTTCTTCCAGAATGATTTATTACGGCCGATAAAGTTTTCAAAGAATAACGATTGTGATTCGTGAATACCCATAGATGTTCCACTGCAAAGCGGTGTACCTTCTAATTCCTCTGCAATGTTTTGTTCATATACAGCATGACCACATTCATGAATCGTGCCGAAAACAGCCATACGGAAGTCTTTCTCATCATAGCGAGTCGTAATACGAACATCTCCTCTATTTAATGTAATTTCAAAAGGATGTACCGTTTCATCAAGACGACCCGCTTCAAAGTTATAATTCAACTGTTTCAATAACTCTAAAGTAAAATTCTTTTGTTGTTTTTTTGAAAAATGTTCGGATAAAGAATTTGTTTTCAGTTCTTTTTTAGACTCAGAAATTTCTTTTACAAGCGGAACGATCCGTTCACGCAATTGACCAAATACATGATCTAATACTTCTACTGTGATTCCTGGCTCATACATGTCTAATAGTGTATTATATTTATACGTTTCGTAACCCCAATATGTAATAAACTTCTTTTTGAATTCAACAATTTTTTCTAAATACGGACGGAACATTTCGAAGTCAGATTTTTCGCGAGCTTCTTCCCATACACTTTCCGCTTTCGCTTCTAATTTCACATACTCTTCATATTCCGCTTGTGGAATTTTCTTATTTCTATCATATTCTTTACGACACTCTTCAACCATTTTCTTTGTCGTTTCAGAAAGTTTATTTTCAGCAATTAATGATTCTAGTTCAGTTAAATAGCTCCCCATCTCATCCGAAGTTGACATTACAAACACCTCGGATGAAAGCATTCCAATTACTTCTGAACGCTGGTCTACACCTTGCTTTGGTGCACCTGTTCTTAAATCCCAAAACATTAAACTTAATGCTTCCCCATAATTCGCTATCTTCTTCACATATGCTAAAAATTGTTTTTCTACTTCATGTGTAGCAACTGTCATAGTATAAAAAACCTCCTTTTTCTACCTCAAAATTATTTCGACATTAAAACATAAATTCCTTTTCTAATAGAAAAAAAGCTTGGCAAGCGCCAAGCTTTTTCCTATAACAAATATTTTTTCACTTATAGTACTTTTCCTTCTACTGGAAGCACTTTCTTCACTGCTTCTATCACTTTTTCATCTTCACTATCTGATAAGAATAATGATATAGCACCTTTATCTTCACTTGTACGAATTAAACGTCCAATTCCTTGACGAAGACGTAAAATCATATAAGGCACATCTACGTCCCAGAATGGATCATTTACATGTTTACGCTTCGCCTCAAACACAGGATCGTTTGGAGGGAATGGTAATGACCAAATAGTAACATGTGATAATGATGAACCTGGAATGTCTAAACCTTCCCATAAATGAACGGCACAAAGTACAGTCTCTTCTTCATTTTGGAAACGAGAAACGAGCTGACTAATTTCTTGATCCCCTTCATATAGGAACGGAACTGACATTTGCTCTTTACTTACATATTCTTTAAACGCTGCAAGTTCTTGCGTTGTACGGAATAATACGAGTGTACGTCCATTTGTTTTTTGTATATTTTCAAGTGTATATTGACACTTTCTTTCCCATTCATTTTCTTCCGCACACGGAAGTAAGTTTACTGTCATTTGCTCTTCATAATCAAACGGCGAAGCAACTGAGAATGATAAGTAATCTTTTACCCCTAGACTATTTGCAGTAAATGCGAACGAATCGTTGTCCGATAATGTCGCAGAAGAGAAAATATACGGAATCTTCTTCGAGAATACTTTTTCTTGTAACACTTCTTCAACTGCACGCGGCATAATAACTAACGTGAAGGCACCATCACCTTCTTCACCCCACGTAATTACATTTTTCTCGTGCATGAAAAGACGAAGTGAGTGCTCTAACACATCTAAATGCTCATCAACGATATTTAAATCGTATGTGTTTACTGTATGCATTTCACTTTCAAATACTAATGCGTCACCAACCTCACCGATTTTTGCATAAAGTCTATTCGCCTCAGCAGTTACCTTTTCTGTTACAGTAATTTCTAAACGATCAGAACCTTCAATTTCCTTTTTATTCTCTTGTAGTACCTCAAAGAATCGTTCAGTTTGCCAAATTGTTTCTTCTACTAAATGTGCAAACTCTTCACGAATATCGTTTTGTAACAATCTCGTTAAAAGTTGTTCCATCATTGTTTGCTTTAAACGATATGTTAAAGCTTTTTGCGCTGCATACTCCACAAGATGCCCTTCATCAAATACAACACAGCTACTTTCAGGTAATAATGGAATTTGCCCTTCACGTTTACGAGCATCATATGTCCAAATATGATCCATATAGAAGTCTTGAGAACAAATAATTAAATCTGCAGCTTTACGATAATGTTCACGAGAAAGTGTTTGACCACAACGATGACGGGAATCACAAGTGAAGCAATCTTGGAAGTAATCCCAGTTTACTTTTGACCATTCCTCGTCATTTAACAGTGGAAATTCTTTTCGATCACCATAGTGAGTAAAGTTTTGCATCGTACCATGATCGAATACGAACTGAGGTAATTCGTAATATACATCTTCAATTACTTCTGGAGCTCGTCCACTCATAACATCTTCAAGTTTACGTAAACATAAATAATTATCCATTGATTTCGCAAGTCTAACATCAACAGATAGTCCTAATGCTTCAGATAACTTAGCAATGTCTCCTTCTTCTTTCACAAGCTGTTCAATTAACGTTTCATCTGCGCAAGCGATAATAGCCGGTTTTCCAGTATAACGCGCGTAACAAATTGCATATAGAAGATATACAATTGTTTTCCCTGTTCCTACTCCCGCCTCTGCGAACATAACTTTCTTCTCTTGGAAAGCACGTTCTAACTGAAACGCCATAAAAATTTGCTCATCACGTTCTTCGAAGCCTTTTTCCGGAAGGATGTCGTAAAACACATCTCCAATCCACTCATTCAACTTATCATAAAAATTATCTTGTTTTCCTACTTCAAATGGTAACCTCTTCTCAGTAAACATCCTTAGCCTCCAACCAAAAAGTTTTTCTATAAAAAGATATAGCAACTGCTACTCATACGTGCGCAGTTGCTTTTCCCCTGTTGTGATACATAAAAATACACGAAAAAAATTTCCTTTCGAAAAAGGAAAATTTTTTTCTATATTAATGACTTTAAATACCGTTTATCAATCGCTGTTTCATGTGACAGTGCCGATAAATACTCTTCCTGCGCTTTTTGTATTTCATCCGCAATTACGCCGTGACTATCCACTTCTTTTCCGAGCTCATCATACGTACGGTGAATAGCCTTTTGAATCATTGATAATTGGAAACCATCCATATCGCTTCCTCCTTTTACGCATTACATAATAGCCAGTATATGCGCGCCGGAGGAGTTTTATACTATGAGTTACGCGGTGGACGTTTTCCGAAGTATTGGTAGTAATCTGTACGGATAAAGCCGTTAAACAACTTACGCTTCTTCGATGCATCTTTTCCGTAACACTTCTCAAATGCTTCATAACTTGTTAATAAATACATTGACCACGTATCTAATGGGCGGAATACCTCTCCCATTTCTTTATATAATTTTTCAACAAGCGCTCTTTCACTTAAACGTTCTCCGTATGGAGGATTCGTTACAACATAGCCATATTCCTCTTTTGTTGTGAAATCTTTTACTTGCATTTGTTTAAATGATATAAGATCCCCTAGTCCAACTTCTTCTGCGTTATCTTGGGCAACTCTTATCATACGGTGATCGATATCTGATCCAATAATTTGCAATGGTTGATCATAATTTGCTAAATCTTCAGCCTCTTGACGAGCTTCGCGCCAATTTTGTTTACCAACCCAGCCCCATTCATCCGATGCAAAGCCTCGGTTAAATCCTGGTGCGATATTTTGTCCTATTAATGCAGCTTCAATTGGAATTGTTCCAGATCCACAGAAAGGATCAACGAAAGGACGATCTGGCTTCCAATTTGTTAATTTAATTAAAGATGCAGCTAACGTTTCTTTTAAAGGAGCTTCCCCTTGATCCACACGATATCCACGTTTATGAAGCCCAACACCACTCGCATCAATTGTTAATGTCGCAATATCTTTTAACATTGCGATTTCAATACGAAATAGTGGACCAGTTTCTTCAAACCAAGTTGTGCGTTTGTATGTTGTTTTTAATTTTTCAACAACCGCTTTTTTAACAATACGTTGGCAATCCGAAACACTAAACAATTCAGATTTTAATGATTTACCGATAACAGGAAATTCTCCATCCTCCGGAATATAATCTCCCCAGTTTAATGCTTTCGTTTTTTCAAATAACTCATCGAATGTCGTTGCTTTAAATTCACCGACTTTAATTTTCACACGGTCCGCAGTACGTAACCATAAATTCGTACGACAAATCGCTTTTTCATCCGCTTCAAACGTTACCTTTCCGTTTTCCACTTCACATTCGTAACCAAGATCGCGAACTTCTCGGGCAACTAACGCTTCAATACCCATTGCCGCTGTTGCAATTAAAGTAACTTTTCCCATTTGCATTCACCTCTTATGTATAATCAAACAATAATTAATAGCATGTTGTCCTATTAATTATTACATATTACGAAGAATCTTCTCATTTACCATTTTAACTCACAATTTATAACTTCATACAAATAAAAAGCCCTCCTCTAACAAAGGAGAGCTGAGTTATTTCATAGTTGGTTCATAACGTTCTGTAAGCCATGTTCTGTTCCTTTGTACTGCAAACGGCCCACGCCTCGTACTCCGGTGGCAATCATCTATCTACAGGTTACGAAAACCTGTCCTTTCCCATCGTTGATTTCCTTAGGAAAGATTCCCCTACCATTATTTGGGTTTCTCGCTCGTGGGGTTTACCTCGTTCCACTCCTATCATTTCTTCAAGGACTTCGTCACTGTGGCACTTTAAAGGTAGTCAAACCATATCCGAAAGGACTTAGGTTTTTTCCCTGCCGTTAAACCAGCCTTACAGCCAGAATACCCTAGCTTATGAATTGGCTAGGCACGAACACTACAGCCATCTCAGGCCGTGCGAGCATGGACTTTCCTCTACAACGTTGGCGTTGCAGCGATTACCCAAACGTTATGACATCCATTAGTATAGTGGAAACAAAAAGATTTTGCAATGTTTTTTTCTATGTAAAATGCTTTAACCTTTTTGTTACCTTAAATTATTCGTATAACTTGCTTCCAAATACAGCTTTTTCTAAATTAGATAGACGTTTTAAAATATCCGTATTCGTATTGTTATATACCGGTTGTGCAACTGGTGTTTGTACCGGTTGTTGCGGAACTTGTGTTGCCGCTACTTTCTGTTCTTCTAATTCACGTTTCAAACGAGCATTTTGTTGTTTTAATTGATCAAACTCCTTATGAAAGGCTTCATAGTCTTTAATAATCATATCAAGAAACTTATCTACTTCTTCTTGCTGATAACCTCTCATACCTGTTTTAAATTCTTTTTCTAAAATATCTTTCGCCGTTAATTTAATTTTATCCGAAATCATTTTCTTCACCTCAAATTTTTGCCAAAACTTTCATTAACTAAATTTTTTCAGAAACAACGCCTTTTGTCAATCATATATACGAGCACTATATTACATATTACTCTGCATTATTCCATTGTTCCTCTTCTATTATATCTTGTAAATCAGAAAAAAGAATGAAATAACTGTGATAATTTTCTATTTCTCCTTTTTTCTTTGCTGCTTCTACAATATATTTCGGGCTCCCAGGCTTTTCTTCATCATATACCGCTAAAAGCGCATCGCTTTTTTCAATAAAAAATTGATTCTTTAATTTAAATTGCTCCGGGCTTTCGTACTTCCGTTTCGTAATACTATCAATGTGATCTGCTTGCGAAAGAATATGCTCGTAATATTCACGGTTATCTTCCTTCCAATTTTCTTCTTGCTCTAAAAAAGGGGTAAATACCGCTAATTTCAAATCCGGATACTCTACTTGAATCTCAAAAACAACTTCAGCAGCCCATAACTCGACTCCTAACTGGCCGCTTATAATAACCCACTCCAAACCTTCTTCTACAAAGGCCGTTAATTTACGATGCAACGCCTTTTTTATACATTCTACTCCTGGATGATCATTTTTAAATATTCCAAGCTCAAATGGCTTATATCCTGTTACAGCAACAACTTTCATACCAACACTCCAATTACAAAAAAAGAACTAGCATTTTGCTAGTTCTAACATATCATTTACTTTTTAAACATTCCACCAACATTTGGTCCCATATTTGGTCCAAATGGAGATACATTCGGTCCTGGTCCAAATGGAGATATTTGATGCCCGTGGTGATGATGGTGATGATGGCCATGACCACATGGTCCACATCCGCCGCCATATCCACC
>NZ_MAOI01000124.1 GCF_001884235.1 Bacillus paramycoides
CAAATAGCGGGATAAATTTCCTTAATAAAAAAAGAAAATTACCCGCAGACGAAACATATACTGTTCAAAAGCAAAAAAGGAAGTGGTCTCATGTACTACGGAACAAAAGGCTGGTACGTAGCTGAATTAAAAAAACTAGGTATTCGTTATCATGAAGGACGAAAACTAGAAAGTTACCGCGGACACGTCTTACGCACTTTATTAACCGAACAGCAAGAGAAAATAAAAGAAAAGTAATTTACTAGTAAAATGATATCGACCGAATCACTTAATATATCAACGATTTTTCAAATATATCGATCACAACTCGAAATATATCGACTTATCGACAAATCCCATCAAACTCACCCTCTATTCTGCCAACCAATTACACATCACATACTAAGATAATGCAAACCCAAAAAGGTCACCCAATCATTAAATTTAGATAATAATTTATAGGATAGTTAGTCCATTATGAGGGCTGATTATCCTTTTTTATTTACATATTGTAGAATTCCATTTTTTTCCTTCAAATGTAACAATTTATGAGTATAAGAATATTCTCCAACTTTTAATGTAATATAAAATTAGTAAGGAGCTTATTTATGAAAAGATGTTAACTAAAAAAGAGTTAGAAGTGGTTATTTGAAGAAATCAATATTATCGTTTTTATTGGCTACATTCTGTCTAAATATTGTAGGATGTTCTAATGATATGGCTACACTAAGGGATAAGCCTAAACCTTCAACACCTGTGAAGGTTAAATGTATCAATAAAGCGTGGTACAAAAAACATATGTTATGTAATAGTTTAAAGAAACTTTAAATAGTTGATGATAAAGGGGCATCGGCTTAAAAATGGACCTAGCGTTGTAAATCCGCATTTTCCTGACTGTACCCCATGCCCATCAACTTAAAAAAACAAGTTACCCCCAAAACGATAAAAACAAACTTCGGTGCTATAAAACACAAAATTTCCATTTAGGGGGTACTTTAAAATCTTAGCTTGATGGATGTGTGGCGGGACCCCATCACAAACAAGCTAAGAAAAGCAAATACCCCAAAACAAAAAATTGTACATTTTTTTGTTTTGGGGGCGCTATAAAATTCTTATGTTGCTGTGTATGGGATAGCACTGATTAAATTTCTACGGGCAGTACTACTCCTTTATAATAAAGTTATACTAGGACACTCAACTTTATTTTCTTTTATTGATGAGAGCGCTCATTTAAAATCGCATTATATAAAAACTGTGCATACTGTTCACGTGTTACTTTCATATCTGGAGCAAATTTCCCTTCTCCAACTCCAGCTGCAATATGGTTCGATTGTACGGCACTAATCGCATCTTTTGCCCATGAATTCGTTGGAACATCGTTGAAATTATGCGGAGCCTTCACATCTAGTTTAAAAGCTTTCATCATAACTTGTGCCATTTCTGCGCGTGTTATTGTATCTTTCGGTCTAAAGTTTCCTTGATCATCACCTTTTAAAATCCCTTGCTTCGTTAAAGCTAATATTTCCTCAGGAAACATTGTTGAATTTTTATCAATATCTCCGTATGGATTTTCATATTTATCTTGTTTTTCCATATGCAAAGTACGGTAAATTAATGCTGCTACTTGTTCACGTGTTACATCGTCACCCATACCAAACATTCCATTTCCATAACCTGCAATAATTCCTTCATTCGCTAAATCATAAATCGCCTGAAATGCCCAGTGTCCTTGCGGGACATCCTTGAATATATTTTTATTTACTCCTGCATCAATTGTTAAATCTTCATGTAAAAGAGTAATAGCATCTGTTACTCCCGTCTCACTTACATTGGAGTCAACCGTTACATCTTGTCCACTTTGTTTTGGTGCGAAGACATAACCGGATGGTTTCTCTACTTGTACACGATATGTATTTTCTGCTAACCCATCAAACAAGTAGTGGCCTTCTTGATTTGTTTTTACTTCTTTTAATACGTTCCCATCTTTATCTAACAGTTGAACACGAACGCCTTCCATTCCTTTTTCACTTTGATCTTGCATACCATTTTGGTTACTATCTTCCCATACTCGACCGCCTAACTTGAGGACATTCGCTTTAACAGGTTTAGAATCAGTTGCTTCCCAAATAGGCGCAGTTAATGTTGGATAATTCAAAGCTTCTATTTTTTGTCTTGTTTCCGGCGTAGCGATAAGCCCCCATTTATCAAAGAATGGCGATAGATTTTGTTTTGCTACCTTAGATGTATTGTAAATAAAAGCTTGGATTTTCTCATCACTCGTTTTAGGAAGCTCTTCATTAGGTATGGAGCGGTACGCTTGATGTAATTTAGGGTAAAATTCCTCTCCAAAGGCTAAGTCCAGTTGCCAAAACATTGTAACTTTCACAAAGACATCATCAATTTTATTATAGTCTTTTTCCGATTGAGGCTTACTTAAATAAGTAAATGCTTTTTTATATGTTCCACCAGTTTCTAATCTCGACGGATTTCCAAAAGCACGTTGGACAGACATACTATAAATGTTTGTAGTCACTTCTCCTAATCCATCCCACATCCAAGGGATTTGTTGTCGCTGATGACCCATTTCATGCCAAGGTCCCCATCCGTCTTTTGTAAACTTCTTTATATCTAATACATTTTGAATCGCATCTCCTACATAAGCAGTTCTATTATTATATGCATACATATATAACTCAGAATGAGTATCCTCTACAAAGTGTACATAATGCTTATCTGCTTCTTCTTCAGATAAACCAGAAACTCGATCTTCAATTCTAATAGATTCATCTATTTTTTTTAAAAGTTCTACAGGATCAGTATTAGAATCTATTAAATATTTTTTCACTCTTGCAGGACTTGCGGTTATGAGTGAACGTTTCCCTTTTAGTTCTACCGCATGGGCATCAGGATATTTATTTAGCATGTCTACTAAATCTTGTTGCGTATGTTTTCCTAACTCAAACAGCGGGGTAGCTGTTCCGCCTGTTTTTATCTCCGCTTTCACTGTTCCACCTTGCACCGGATTAGAAAGATAAATCATTCCACCGTTTGGGGATTCGATTGTATTTTCCCCTGGTTTTAAAGTAAACGACTTTACTAACGAATCCTCATACCATGCACCTTCATAGGAGAATGTACCTATATAAGCTTGAATATTCTGTGTACCGTCTACTTGAATTGTTATTTTTTCATTCGGACTTGCATATAATCCGGTTGGTTCATATGGACTAAATCTAAATTGACGTCTATCCCTATCTCTGAGTTGCTCTATATTTCCCTTACCTATCACATGAAAAATACGCTCGGTGGATACTTGTTGTTCCTCTGCTGCAACTTTTGTGATTCCTGTTATTCCTCCAATAAATGGAGAAGCAAGTACATTCACAGCTATAAACGCTTTGATTGCTATCTCCTTATTTCTTTTTTTACTATTTTGTTTCATTTTACATCACACACCTTTCTATAAATTGATAAATATAACACATACCCGAAGAAAGAAATCCTCATCCTAGATCATGATAAATAATAGCTAAGAGATAAATAATTATGTAGGAAGGAAGTGGGAATGAACCCATTTTATTCTTTATTATAACTACGAATTTAACATCGGACAGGTAGTATAGCAATCAAAATTATACAATTTTAGCTATTTTTCGACATTTTTTTCAACTTACTAAAATAGTAGTCTATAGGGTAGTACCACATCGCTATCAAGCTAACATTTTGAGATGCCCTCAAAACAAAACTTTCATCTTTTCGTAGGTGTATATGAGAATTTAGTTCATTTTTTCGTTTTGGGGTAATTCTGAATTCTTAAGTTGATGGGCATGTGACTGTAACCCATAAAGGTCATAAAGAAAAGACACCCTAAGGTGCCTTCCTCCGACTTGAATCATCTTAATTTTAATAATATGTATTGGACTTCCATCCAAATAATATTTTACCACGTTAAGTTATATTGTTCATTGAGGGGTGCTGACGGCAAAAAGCGGATCTTATACGCTAAGACAGTTTTTAAAAGTGAAATCTCATCTTTGCTACTGTAAAAATACAACTAGCCCCCTGCAAGAGGTGCTAGTTGACGTAAAATTCGTTATTGGAAGTGAAAATTATTTGGTAAAGTAACTCCAATAACTTATTACTACAAGTATTAAAGATAATATTGTATAGACAATAGATCCTATTAAAATAGGATTTACACTTAATTCAAATTTTTCTTCCTCTACTTTAATACCAAATCTAGCTTGAGCTTGAAGGCGAACACTGTTGCTAGAAAATCCGCCTTTACTGCTAAAGTAATATGTAATAATAACAAAACATATTCCAGTGAAGAAAGTTAAATCAATAAAACTCCATCTTAAAATTTTAGATAATACATACACAATTCCAGCTTCAATTATTATAGTTACAAGTAATCCTAATCCTTTTTTCATGTAATCAACCCTTTTGTATTTTCTGATTATTTAGAAATCAATCGTTTGTAATCATTTTATCATGTGATAAGAAGAAAAATTGGGGGATTTTTATTGTATATTGTATTCATGTAAGGTTAACATAACGTCTCAATATATTTATTTTAAAAAAGTGCAATTAGCTATTGCACTTTTTTTGTTTGTTCTTTACAAAAAAATAGGTGTTAATTTTTTTTAAGACCTCAAACCTCTTAAACCTTTGGTATTACTGACTTTTTGTATTTGCTCTATCTCACTCTTATATATAGAGCTAAAAGTTCCGTTTGCTGTTATCGCCAAGCCGATAGACCAAAAGCAAGCAAATGGGTTCTCGGCCTGGACGAACAATTATACGAGCCGAACCGCTAGTTCATCCGAGCAAAATTCTCTTTTATACAATATTTTATATAACGCTAAGTTCTTGGGGGCTAACCCCCAAACCCCCAGCCAGCACTCTTGCCCAAAAGCAAAAAAAACAAGCCCTACATACATGTCTGGCTTGTTTTAGTAATGAATTTTAATTATTTGTTTTTAGGATTATCGATTCTTTCAGATTAGATTGTTATGATAGTTCCGTCAAACTTGGTAAGAGAGAAACCATTAAAATTCTCATTGAAGGTAGCTTTATAGTCTTGAAGAATTCCAATGGCGACTGCTTCTCCTAACTTTAGACCCTCCACTCCATCCGAGCGCCAGTGAAGACCGGCAGTATCGCGCCCATGGGTGATATTGGAGGAAAGTTTGTTTAATTCCCCTCCAATGGTTAAAGGTGCCCCTGAATATGGTAGTAATGAAAGACCATCAGAACTAGCTACAACTGGATTAGGAATTACAAATGATTCGTTAAAGAACGCCTTTAGCATAGTGACCCCAGCTCCAATAGAGCTAGCATGTCCTCCAGGATAGGCAGGATGAGTCGGACAACCTTCTGCATAAGCTATAGGCAACAGATAAGTGCCGTACTTGTCAAAAATCTTGCAAATCGCTTGTGAGTTTAATAATTCTGAGTCAATTGGATAGCTGGCGGTACCCGTCTTGGTGTTGTGGACGCGTCCTCCGAATTCTTCAGGCCGAAGTCGGCGATGAACCAAAAATTTTTGGAACCAAGCAGCTTTTAGAGCTGCTTGAGCAGCTCGAGTTACCATATCTAAAATGTGTGGGGCGCCAAAAGTAGAAAAGCCAACCTGTGTTGCCGAATTCAGATAAGGATTAGCTGAGTCTAATGCAGCTTGTCCAAAGCTGAGCAAAATTAGACAAGCATCGAGAGTACCTTGGTAGGAAAAATCTCGGTGAACCCATTCCCCTAAATCTCTACCATTTCGGATATAGCGAAGAGTTGGGTCAAATACATTTGATGTAGTCGGTTTCGATCCGTTTTGAATGTTCAACCATTTCTCATATGTGGTCATGTGATCGTCTCCAGCTGTTGTAGTACGACATTTTTGAACAATCGTTGTAGCCCCAAAAGGAATATCCTTCCAAAGAAATTGAGAAATAAAAGGTCCACAAAGGTCACCGGTTGTATTTCCACGGAAAAGAGTACCTGTAGTGACTACTCCATTGATTTTAGGTCCTCGAAATTCTGAAAATCCTGATAGTTCAGAAGCAGCCTGGAGGGTAAGTGGATTGATGTCAAATTCTGTGAAAGATACATCTCTCGTCAATGCTCTCCAATAAAGCTCAGCCATCTCACTCGCTTCCCAGGCACTACTAAAGGCTGGTGGTACAGCAATACCCAAATGATGACTATCAGGTCCTTCCAGTTCGAATGCATAGGCAGCTTGAGGATCGGTAAGCTTCACAACCCCACCAAGAGGGATATCCTCAAAATTGTCCGAGTTACCTGTCTCTAATGCATAAATTAAAGCTTTATAAGCATTGAGATTAACTTCACCGAGTTGATTGTGTAGCAAAGCTTTAGAGAAGTTACCTATTTTTTTTGGATACAAGTTTTCGTCACCATTACATACATGGTTCGGGAGAGGTTGTTTTTTTTGGAAATTCGCTGCTTTTAAACGAATTTGAAAAGCCTTATTACGACGCTTATTTGGAGTTATGGGTCCGATTTCACACGACTTTTTTGTGTTTACTTTCTGTTCCTGACTATCATTCTCTTCATTAATTTGATTATTTTTCATATATTATCACCTACTAATATGAAGTGAATTCAAGATATTAGCTAGTTCTTATAGAAATTTCCTAGCGTCCCTAAGTTCTATCAATTTTGAATTCTAATTTAGTGTATGCGCATTGATTTTACTAAGTATGGTTTCTTTTACTAATTTAATTTTTTATTTTCTATAGAGTGTTAGGTATCAGCAGTAACCAAATCCCAGAAATCCATTCATAACAAGAGTTTGCCAGTCTTCTGCTCCCTACGCTTTACGCAGGATTTTATACATCCCTGTCACAACAGCATTTGTCAGTTCAAACCGTTCTCGCAACCTGCATAAAATCCTGCACATATTTAGCGTATATTTTCGTTAAAATGTTGGTGGGACCCCATTGCTATCAAGCTAAGAAAAGCGAATACCCCCAAACGAAAAAATAAGCCGTTTTCTGTCAAAAATACACGAAATTTTCATCCTGGGGGTGTTATAAAATTTTTAAGTTGATGGGCATGTGGTGAGCCCCCTCATAGCAAAAAATACAAGAAGCTACTACCATCCATGTTCTTCTTCATATATTCGCACCAAAACCCAATAATCTATATGAAAATAAACAGATTTAATTAGCAGCTAGAGAAATGTCGAATTTATCGGAATCTTGTATTTTTTTGTTGTTTTATCTTGTTGTTAATGTTAAACTTATACTCACAAAGAAAGAGATTAAAGAGGAACCTTTACCGAATTAATTTTCTGATTTTTCTGTCTTTGTTGATTTTCCTCCACTCCGTTTGATTGGCATGTTTGTGTATTGCTTCTCTACTCTTTCTTTGTTGTACCCTTCAGAAGAAAACAATTTGTTCCTATCCAAGTTGTTTTCTTCATTAATATAAAAATAGCAAATTTGTTATTTTTATATTAATGAAGAAAATATTTTGAATTACTCACCACCTAACGGCCTAATAGGCTGTTTGAAGTGGGAGATTCCTAAGTACAGAAAACTATCGGTTTCTAATCCATTAAGCTATTCCCGTAGTTCCTACGGTTAAGAGACGACTGCACCCAATGGTTTATATTTCTTATCGCTTATTTAGATAGATACGAAACTTCTATACTTTATTTACCAACATGGGATGTACCTCGCTTTCTTGCATGATGCCTTCATTATATACGCCTACCAACATTCATTTCCCACCTGAAATTAGTGTTTCATATATTCAAATCTTCGAGGAAAGGAGCTTCTGTTGAAAAGAGATAAAAAGGAGCTAAATTTTCATACTGCTCATCTCCCATTTCCGAATAAAAAGTCTAATCACCGTATAATTTGTAGAATTCTCGTACTTTTTTCTAATACATTTAATAAGGGGGAATGTGACATGCTTTTCACAGGATTCTTCATTAATCTATCTATTTTTGCTTTCTTAGTTAGTTCAGCTATTTTTATCCAAGTATTTATAAGAAAAATGGATTCCAAATCAATCAAGTTATTTGGAGGCATATTTGCAGGTATCATAGCTGCTATTTTGATGATTTTTAATTTTAAGCACATGGGATTGTTTTATGACCTTCGAGCGGTTCCTCTTATAATGTCGTTTATTTATTTTGGTCGTAGAGCCGGCTGGATTACATTAATGTTTATTTTATTTATGCGTATCTTTTACCTTGACGGTGATTGGGTACCTGCCTTGATAGCTGCCTTAGGAATAGCTACTATATATACCATATTTCAAACATATCTCAAAAATATCCATGCTTTTAAAAGTATCTTTCTTTATCTAGCTGTTTATATAGCTATAATCCATTTGGTATTTGGATTCTTTTTTCCTTCTATACCACTTATACTTCTTGACATCCAAGGTACGTTATTTATATCGTGCGGACTCTTGATTGGTGTTTTTCTTATAGAATCCTATCAAAATTTATATAGCTTAACACAAAATTTAGCTAAAGCGAATGAAACATTACTAGAATCAAAGCAAGAATTAAAGGATACCGTACATCAACTGCAAGGAGGTATTTTCAAATTTAAAAAAGTGAATGGGAATTTTATTCATACTCTGTGTGATGGACAATTATTTTATCAACAAGGGTTTCACTCTCAGCAAGTGGTGGGTAAAAGTTTACCTACTATAGATTCTTCTATTGTTTCACTCCATTTAGTTCCTCGACTATTAAAATATTATCAGCAGGCATGGGATGGCGAGGAAGTAACTTTCGAACTACCATGGCCAAATGATGAGACTATTATACTTTTCTCTCTTAGGCCTGTTAAAAGAGAGGGAAAAGTGATTGAAGTAGTTGGTTCTACTGTTGATATAACGCAGAGAATAAATGCGGAAAATGAGTTAAAGGTAACTAAGGAACGATTAGAATCATTTATTAATCATAACGTAGATGCTATCACTATATTTGATTTAGATGGTCATATGTTGCAAGCGAATAAAGCTTATGAGAGGATATTTGGTTGGTCAGAAAAGGAATCCGTAGGAAAAAAATTACCTTGCGTACCTGAATTTTTAATAGATCAAACTTTTGAATATATAAACCACATTAAAAATACCAATATGAAAGACCCAATTATCACCTGTTTAGAAACTGTTAGACAAAAAAAAGATAAAACTCTTATTGATGTAAGCCTGACGATTTCACCTATTCTAGATTTTAGGGGTAATGTAATTGCTTTATCAGGAATTTGTAGAGACATTTCTGAAAGGAAACAAGCAGAAAGAGAACTACATCAATTACACCAGCAATTAAGTGACAGTGAAATGAAATACCGTGCACTCATCGAACAAGCAACTGATGCAGTATATGTAGTGGAGCTGAATGAGGATCAATCTCCAACTCGCTTTATCGAAGTAAATCCTGTTGCGTGTGAAAGATTTGGATATAGTAGAGAAGAGCTTCTTTCGATGGTATTTCCTAGTAACGTTCCGCCAGATTCTCCAATGGTCCAAAGAATCATAGAAAAAATTAGAGAAGGGCAAACTGCTTTCACATTACAAGATGAATTTGTTTTTCCTAAAGGAAAGACCCTGACAATTGAATTTTCTGTTCGTGTGTTTAACTTGAATGGCAAAAAAGTTTTCTTGAGTATCTCTCGAGACATCACCGAACGGCTAAAAACAGAGGAATTATTACGAAAATCGGAGAAACTTGCTGTAGTAGGTCAATTGTCCACTGCAATTGCTCATGAAATTAAAAATCCTTTAACAGCAATGAAAGGATTCATGCAATTATTAAAATCAATGGAAAATAAGAACACTGAGCATTATATAGATATAGTGTTATCAGAGATTGAACGTATAGATAGTATTACTAATGAATTTATGACATTAGCAAAACCCGAGGCATTAGAAATCAAAACTAATGACCTGAATGTATTAATGAAGCAAATTGTAATGTTGCTTGAACCTCAAGCGACAATGAATTGCATACAAATTAAAACTGAGTTTACATCTGATACTTCATTCATACTTTGTGAATGTAATCAATTAAAACAAGCTTTTATAAATATCTTAAAAAATGCAATTGAGGCAACTTCAATGGGAGGGGAAATCTTGATTCAAATCGAATATGTGCCTGATCAAAACCAAGTAAACATTCGATTTACTGATTATGGATGTGGAATTGAACAGGAACGTATACCTTACCTAGGAGAACCATTTTATAGTATCAAAGAAAATGGTATAGGTTTAGGATTAATGATCTGTTATAAAATTATTGAGAAGCACCAAGGAAAGATATTGATTGAAAGTGAAGTAGGTAAAGGAACAACAGTTAATATAAATCTTCCTATATCTACTCTCGAAAAAGAAAACTCTTATTCAACTTCTTAGATATATCCTAGAATCATGAAGTACAGTTATACAGTTTATAAAATTTCCCCCTTTAGATTTAAGTATAGGAGCAAGTATTAAATTTCTAGCTGATGGTGTATTGAATGAAAGTAAACATAAAAAAACAATTGATTTTGAAGTAAACCGAAGATTAATCATCTTAATAAGATGATTAATCTTTTTTATAAAAACTTAAGGAATCTAAAATTAAAACCCACACATTTTGATCAAACTTTTTTCAAAATGTGTGGGTTTCCTCTATTTATAAAATCAACATTTGCAGCAAGAGTTTGATCAAACTATAATTCAAACCAACATAACCAGTCTTTTTATCTCTTTCGTTGACGAGCAAATACGAATCCACCTAAAGCCACCAACAACATTCCAGCAATATATGAAATCATATCCATTGATGTTCCACCTGTTTTAGGAAGCCATACTGATTTCTCAGCATTTTCTTTAGTAGGTAGAACTTTTGACTCGCTATTTTTGTCTGTATTTGTGTTTAGATCTGTGCTTGGTTTTTTTGGATCTGTACTTGGATCTTTCGGATCTACATTGGGTTCTTTTGGACTATCCTTGACTTTTGTATTCGTAATGTCATAACCATGAACCTCAGATTTATATCCAGCTACTGGTTGTTCTTTCACTTCATACTTGTATGCTTTTCCATCTGCATCGTATGCTGCTAAATCTGTAAACGCGTATTTCCAATCACTTACTTTACTTACTTCTTGTGTTGCGATTACTTTGCCATTTTGTAGTAGATCTACTTTGATCATTTCTGGACGATCCGTTGCGTTATCATCTTTCCATGTCTTCGTTCCTTCTACCTTTGTTTGGCCTACTTTTGTATTCGTGATGTCATAACCTTTTACTTCGGATTTGTATCCGTCTACCTGTTGTTCTTTCACTTCATACTTGTACGCTGCTCCGTTCGCATCATATGCTTGGAGTTTGTCAAATGTGTACTTCCATTCTGTTGCCGCTGTTACTTCTTTTGTATCTACTACTTTACCGTTTTGTAAAAGATCTACTTTGATCATTTCTGGACGATCTGTTGCGTTATCATCTTTCCATGTCTTCGTTCCTTCTACCTTTGTTTGGCCTACTTTTGTATTTGTGATGTCAGTACCACTTACTTTGGATTCATATCCTGGTACTGGCTGTTCTTTCACTTCATACTTGTACGCTGCTCCGTTTGCATCGTATGCTTGGAGTTTTTCAAATGTGTACTTCCATTCTGTTGCTGCTGTTACTTCTTTTGTATCTACTACTTTACCATTTTGTAAAAGGTCTACTTTGATCATTGTCGGACGATCTGTTGCGTTATCGTCTTTCCATGTCTTCGTTCCTTCTACTTTTGTTTCGCCTACTTTTGTATTTGTGATGTCATAACCATTTACTTTGGATTCATACCCAGCTACCGGTTGTTCCTTCACTTCATACTTGTACGCTACTCCGTTTACATCGTATGCTTGTAGCTTTTCAAACGTATACTTCCAGCTTGTTTCTGCTGTTACTTCTTTTGTGTCTACTACTTGACCATTTTGGAGTAAGTCTACTTTAATCGAGCTTGGACGATCTGTTGCATTGTTATCGTTCCACGTTTTCGTTCCTTCTACTTTCGTTTCGCCTACTTTTGTATTTGTGATGTCAGTACCGTTTACTTTGGATTCATATCCAGCTA
>NZ_MAOI01000125.1 GCF_001884235.1 Bacillus paramycoides
GGTCTTTTCACGTAGTATTTTATTATCGTTTATAGATGTTATAAAAGTAGGCATATCAAATAAACCCTAACGGGTTTGAATTTTTTTACTATGCTACCTGATGAGTAGAAGTGGTATACTCATACACAACGCCCAAAATATCAAAGACTGTTTTTTTCTCATATCTGTGAGATTTTTGTCCGTTTCGCTGTAGGAGGTTAAACAGACGAAGGAGAATCTTTGATAATTCTTGGGTGTTTTTATGTAATGCTTGATGAAAAAGTAAGAAATAATCTTTAATTATGTACATCGCTTTATATTCACTTAGCTCTTTCTGTTTCTTACGTAACAGGAGTTCTCTCATTTTAAACATAGTAGAAGAACATAATAGGATACTAATGAGTTGTCCATAAAGATGGCATTCTAATCGCTCTTGTTTAATAGATTTACAACGATGAATTTGAAACCAGGATTTCCATATTTTAAATAACAGCTCAATTTGCCAACGTAGTGAATATAAATCATAGATTTTCTCTTTTGGTACCCATTCCGTAGGAATGTTTGTCATATATACCGTAATTCCTTGTAAAAGTTTCGTACGCTCTGTATATGTAATCCCTTTTTTCTTTTCACGAATAGCTCGATCACGTAGGCGTTTTTGTTTTTGCTCCTC
>NZ_MAOI01000126.1 GCF_001884235.1 Bacillus paramycoides
TCCAAAAAGGAAAAGTTTTAAAGAATATCGTTCTATTACTCTTACTCAATTTGGTATGTTCAAATATAAAAAGAAGGATGGTTCGTTGGGGACAAGCCGTCGTATGTGTTCTCTCACAAAAGGCGGTAAACTTCTTATCTCGAAATTAGGGGTCATTGATATCAAATGGCACCGTAAATTAGATGGCCGCGTTAAACAAGTTGTCATAAA
>NZ_MAOI01000127.1 GCF_001884235.1 Bacillus paramycoides
TTTTTTAATTTTAGTTTGGTTAAGTTAGAAAGGGCGCACGGTGGATGCCTTGACACTAGGAGTCGATGAAGGACGGGACTAACGCCGATATGCTTCGGGGAGCTGTAAGTAAGCTTTGATCCGAAGATTTCCGAATGGGGAAACCCACTATACGTAATGGTATGGTATCCTTACCTGAATACATAGGGTATGGAAGACAGACCCAGGGAACTGAAACATCTAAGTACCTGGAGGAAGAGAAAGCAAATGCGATTTCCTGAGTAGCGGCGAGCGAAACGGAATCTAGCCCAAACCAAGAGGCTTGCCTCTTGGGGTTGTAGGACATTCTATACGGAGTTACAAAGGAACGAGGTAGACGAAGCGACCTGGAAAGGTCCGTCACAGAAGGTAACAACCCTGTAGTCGAAACTTCGTTCTCTCTTGAATGTATCCTGAGTACGGCGGAACACGTGAAATTCCGTCGGAATCTGGGAGGACCATCTCCCAAGGCTAAATACTCCCTAGTGATCGATAGTGAACCAGTACCGTGAGGGAAAGGTGAAAAGCACCCCGGAAGGGGAGTGAAAGAGATCCTGAAACCGTGTGCCTACAAATAGTCAGAGCCCGTTAATGGGTGATGGCGTGCCTTTTGTAGAATGAACCGGCGAGTTACGATCCCGTGCGAGGTTAAGTTGAAGAGACGGAGCCGCAGCGAAAGCGAGTCTGAATAGGGCGTTTAGTACGTGGTCGTAGACCCGAAACCAGGTGATCTACCCATGTCCAGGGTGAAGTTCAGGTAACACTGAATGGAGGCCCGAACCCACGCACGTTGAAAAGTGCGGGGATGAGGTGTGGGTAGCGGAGAAATTCCAATCGAACCTGGAGATAGCTGGTTCTCCCCGAAATAGCTTTAGGGCTAGCCTTAAGTGTAAGAGTCTTGGAGGTAGAGCACTGATTGAACTAGGGGTCCTCATCGGATTACCGAATTCAGTCAAACTCCGAATGCCAATGACTTATCCTTAGGAGTCAGACTGCGAGTGATAAGATCCGTAGTCAAGAGGGAAACAGCCCAGATCGCCAGCTAAGGTCCCAAAGTGTGTATTAAGTGGAAAAGGATGTGGAGTTGCTTAGACAACTAGGATGTTGGCTTAGAAGCAGCCACCATTTAAAGAGTGCGTAATAGCTCACTAGTCGAGTGACTCTGCGCCGAAAATGTACCGGGGCTAAATACACCACCGAAGCTGCGAATTGATACCAATGGTATCAGTGGTAGGGGAGCGTTCTAAGTGCAGTGAAGTCAGACCGGAAGGACTGGTGGAGCGCTTAGAAGTGAGAATGCCGGTATGAGTAGCGAAAGACGGGTGAGAATCCCGTCCACCGAATGCCTAAGGTTTCCTGAGGAAGGCTCGTCCGCTCAGGGTTAGTCAGGACCTAAGCCGAGGCCGACAGGCGTAGGCGATGGACAACAGGTTGATATTCCTGTACCACCTCTTTATCGTTTGAGCAATGGAGGGACGCAGAAGGATAGAAGAAGCGTGCGATTGGTTGTGCACGTCCAAGCAGTTAGGCTGATAAGTAGGCAAATCCGCTTATCGTGAAGGCTGAGCTGTGATGGGGAAGCTCCTTATGGAGCGAAGTCTTTGATTCCCCGCTGCCAAGAAAAGCTTCTAGCGAGATAAAAGGTGCCTGTACCGCAAACCGACACAGGTAGGCGAGGAGAGAATCCTAAGGTGTGCGAGAGAACTCTGGTTAAGGAACTCGGCAAAATGACCCCGTAACTTCGGGAGAAGGGGTGCTTTCTTAACGGAAAGCCGCAGTGAATAGGCCCAAGCGACTGTTTAGCAAAAACACAGGTCTCTGCGAAGCCGTAAGGCGAAGTATAGGGGCTGACACCTGCCCGGTGCTGGAAGGTTAAGGAGAGGGGTTAGCGTAAGCGAAGCTCTGAACTGAAGCCCCAGTAAACGGCGGCCGTAACTATAACGGTCCTAAGGTAGCGAAATTCCTTGTCGGGTAAGTTCCGACCCGCACGAAAGGTGTAACGATTTGGGCACTGTCTCAACCAGAGACTCGGTGAAATTATAGTACCTGTGAAGATGCAGGTTACCCGCGACAGGACGGAAAGACCCCGTGGAGCTTTACTGTAGCCTGATATTGAATTTTGGTACAGTTTGTACAGGATAGGCGGGAGCCATTGAAACCGGAGCGCTAGCTTCGGTGGAGGCGCTGGTGGGATACCGCCCTGACTGTATTGAAATTCTAACCTACGGGTCTTATCGACCCGGGAGACAGTGTCAGGTGGGCAGTTTGACTGGGGCGGTCGCCTCCTAAAGTGTAACGGAGGCGCCCAAAGGTTCCCTCAGAATGGTTGGAAATCATTCGTAGAGTGCAAAGGCATAAGGGAGCTTGACTGCGAGACCTACAAGTCGAGCAGGGACGAAAGTCGGGCTTAGTGATCCGGTGGTTCCGCATGGAAGGGCCATCGCTCAACGGATAAAAGCTACCCCGGGGATAACAGGCTTATCTCCCCCAAGAGTCCACATCGACGGGGAGGTTTGGCACCTCGATGTCGGCTCATCGCATCCTGGGGCTGTAGTCGGTCCCAAGGGTTGGGCTGTTCGCCCATTAAAGCGGTACGCGAGCTGGGTTCAGAACGTCGTGAGACAGTTCGGTCCCTATCCGTCGTGGGCGTAGGAAATTTGAGAGGAGCTGTCCTTAGTACGAGAGGACCGGGATGGACGCACCGCTGGTGTACCAGTTGTTCTGCCAAGGGCATAGCTGGGTAGCTATGTGCGGAAGGGATAAGTGCTGAAAGCATCTAAGCATGAAGCCCCCCTCAAGATGAGATTTCCCATAGCGTAAGCTAGTAAGATCCCTGAAAGATGATCAGGTTGATAGGTTCGAGGTGGAAGCATGGTGACATGTGGAGCTGACGAATACTAATAGATCGAGGACTTAACCATATAATATGTAGCAATGTTATCTAGTTTTGAAGGAATATGCCTTCATAGTTTGGTGATGATGGCAGAGAGGTCACACCCGTTCCCATACCGAACACGGAAGTTAAGCTCTCTAGCGCCGATGGTAGTTGGGACCTTGTCCCTGTGAGAGTAGGACGTCGCCAAGCAA
>NZ_MAOI01000128.1 GCF_001884235.1 Bacillus paramycoides
TTATTTTGGAGCACATACGTATAAACGAGTGGATAAAGAAGGTACATTCCATACAAAATGGATATAAAATAAAAAATGGACCAAGATTAAATTCTTGGTCCATTTTTTATTCCGCAATTCGTAGGCGGTAAGACTCCCACTGATGGAAGTTTCACTTTATTGGAATAATAACACACGCGCTGGTGATGCATCTGTACCCATTAGTTTTAATGGGGCCGCAACCATAAAGTATGTACCCGCTTCTACTTCTTTAAATGTTAATCCTTCGATTACAATAATATCGCGTGCAAATAGTGTTTTATGGGTTGGGTGACCTTCTTGGGCACGTTCAACACCTAATGCATCAATGCCCACACCGCGAATACCTTTTTCAGCAAGCAGTTTCGCACCGCTTTCAGCTAAATAAATAAAATCGAAGTTAAATCCTTCATCAAAGGAGTTCTTTGTTTTAAATAAAACAAAATCCCCTTTTTGAATATCGAAATCTTTCAGGTCTTCAGCAGTAATGCCACCATCAACATGTGTCAGGTCAAAAACCTTTGCTTCGCCTACTAATTTCTCAATATCAAGTGTTTCAAACGTGTCTCCGTCATTTATCATGTGCAAGGGCGCATCAATATGAGTTCCTGTATGAGCATCCATTTTTAATGTGGATTCTGTTACATGACCGTTTGTAACTTTGGAAAGTTGAGGCTGTTTTTCCGGTTTGTTTTTATATACAGGCATTCCTTCGTAAATAGGTACTGTAATATCATATACTTTTTTCAGAAGAATTCCCCCTTGATTAGATTGAGTAGTCATTATCATCTGAAATAGGCCACCAATGGAAGTTGTTTTCCGCAAGTAAATCATCAGAAGCTTGCGGTCCCATTGATCCTGATTCGTAAGTAAGTAAATCTGTTGATACATCCTTTTGCCATGCTTTAGAAATAACATCAACAAATTTCCATGATAATGCTACTTCATCCCAGTGAGTGAAGTTTGTTGCATCGCCTTGAGTTGCATCATATAGAAGTTTCTCGTAAGCTTCTGGTGTATTTACTCCGTCCACGCAGTCAATGCAGTAATCAAGCTTAAATGGTGTTGTTTTTTCAGAAGTACCAATTTTTTTACCGTTTAAAACAAGAGAAACCCCCTCATCCGGCTGAATATGAATAATAAGCAGGTTTGGATGAATGTTGTTTTCTGATTTAGAATATAAGTTCATTGGCAATTCTTTAAACTGAATGACGATTTTTGTTGATTTTTCTTGCATGCGCTTACCTGTACGAATGTAGAACGGCACACCTGCCCAGCGGAAATTGTCTATTAATAATTTACCTGCCACAAATGTTTCTGTTCTTGAGTTTGGATCCACTTTACTTTCGCTTCTGTATCCAGGAACTTCTTTTCCATGGATTGTTCCTGATCCATACTGACTTCGTACAAAATATTGATCAACTTCTTCTACTGTTATTAGTCGAAGTGCGCGCAATACTTTAATTTTTTCGCTTCGGATTTCTTCTGTTGTTAAACGAATTGGCGGTTCCATCGCCAGTAAAGCAACCATTTGTACCATATGATTTTGTACCATATCTCTTAAAGCACCGGAATGGTCATAGTAACCACCGCGGTCCTCTACACCTAAAGATTCACTGGATGTAATTTGAATATTAGAGATGTACTTATTGTTCCATAGTGATTCAAATATTGCATTTGCAAAACGAATGACACCAATATTTTGAACCATTTCTTTTCCTAGATAATGGTCAATGCGATAAATCTCATCTTCCGAAAATGCTTGACGAAGTTTTTCGTTTAATTTTTGTGCGGATGGCAAGTCATGTCCAAAAGGTTTTTCAATAATCAATCGATTCCAACCGTTTGAGTTTGTCACACCTTCTGATTTCAAGTAAGAAGCGATTGTTCCGAAAAATTCAGGAGCCATTGCCATATAATACATTCTGTTTCCTGGAATATTGAATTGTTCTTCTAGGTTAGTAAGTAACGTATTCAAATCTTGGTAAGAAGCGGTATTCGTAACATCAAACGCTAAGTATCGGAAATGAGTTAAAAATTCATCTAAATCATTCCCTGGTTTAATTTTTGATTCTTGAATAGAGGAAAATACATTTTCACGAAATACCTCATCACTCCATTCACGTCTTGCCACACCAACAACAGCAAAATTTTTAGAGAGCCGTCCTTTTTTATATAGGCTATATATAGAAGGGAATAATTTTCTCTTTGCTAAATCGCCTGTTGCTCCAAATATAACCATAGTGCAATGTGTATTGTCGTTTTTGTTCACTGGGTACCCTCACCTTTATTAATGTATAAATAGTATCTTAGAAGAGTTTAACATAATTCGAAAGAAGTCTCCTACTTTTAAGTATGCGTAAGAAAGCAAGAATAAATCTTTTAAATTATTTTAGGGTGAAGATTATAGAAAATCAAAAGAAGAGCATGAAATCATTCATACAATGTAATGTAGTATTACCTATAGAAAGTTATCTTCATTTTTGAGCATATGGATTGCTGCCCTTCTTTGTCTTAAAACTTTGCACGTGGCAGGAAAGGGCCCTGACCGCTTCTATGCATGGCAGTCCCTCCCAGGCCATGTGGCGGTCCCCCACATCCATCAACTTAAGGTATATTTTTATATAAAACGTGGTCTTTTCACGTAGTATTTTATTATCGTTTATA
>NZ_MAOI01000129.1 GCF_001884235.1 Bacillus paramycoides
ACTTTGATCGTTGTCGGACGATTTGTTGCGTTTCCGTCCTTCCAAGTCTTTGTTCCTTCTACTGTTGTTTGGCCCACTTTTGTATTTGTAATGTCATAACCTTTTACTTCGGATTTGTATCCATCCACCGGTTGTTCTTTTACCTCATACTTATACGCGTTACCTTCGGCATCATATGCCGCTAAGTCTTTGAATCCATATTTCCAACCTGTTGCTTCACTTACTTCTTGCGTCGCAACTACTTGGCCATTTTGTAGTAA
>NZ_MAOI01000130.1 GCF_001884235.1 Bacillus paramycoides
GCGCCAGAAGCGATACCTGCTACACATTTACCTGCTCCACCAGCTGAAATTTCTAAAAGTTCTTTTTCTGTAAGTGTTTCTAAGTTCATAATATGATCCTCCCTTTATTTTTTATTAGCAACCAGCAATTCCGCCAGCAACGCCGCCAGCTAAAGCGCCTAGTCCGCCGCCATAAATTACACCAGGACCAAGCTCCCAAGTGTATCCAGCTCCTGTTAGGAATCC
>NZ_MAOI01000131.1 GCF_001884235.1 Bacillus paramycoides
AACCCGTTAGGGTTTATTTGATATGCCTACTTTTATAACATCTATAAACGATAATAAAATACTACGTGAAAAGACCGCGTTTTATATAAAAATATACCTTAAGTTGATGGATGTGTGGAGTTACCCCTTTAATTCGTTTAAATGTTCGTTGTAAATGAAAAGGGCTTCCATGACACATGTCAGTTAGTATTTCTAGATTTAAGGAATCATTATAGTGATTATCAATGTATTCTGTAATTTGCGTTACCCAATCCTCATTAGGCAACGTTAGTCCATTTGGTTTACAACGTTTGCATGGACGGAACTTTTCAGATAATGCTTGCTGTGCATTTTGAAAAATCTTTACATTGTCTATATTAGGCACCCTAGATTTGCATGATGGTCGACAAAAAATACCAGTTGTTTTTACACCATAATAAAACTTGCCATCATAGGAAGAATCATTGTGTACAATTGCGTGCCAACGTTCATTAGTCATCTCACTAAAGTCTGCATTTATAAATTGGAGAGATTCCTTTTGAATTTCGCTATCATTTTGCATATGATCACCTCCGAAAGTAGTATAACCTGACTGTAGCTTCCATGTCCGTATTTTAGAATGTAAGAGCAAGATTGCGAAGAAAAATGCAGGGTAAAGATTTTAATTCTTATACCTGAAGCCGTTACCATAATCCTAATAAGTCGAAATGATATAGAAATCATAGAAGTAAAAGATTTCATTAAGTCACAAAAACCAAATAGTATCAAAGTTTACATTTCAAGAACGACAATCAGCCTAGCATAGCCGATTGTCGTTTGTACTGATCTCCCAAGACAAGCTATTACCTCAATGACTGGTACAATTCTTGGACAAATAAAGAAAGCCTTGTTCTTTAGTAAGTTTTTCGAAGCCGTTAATTTACAGATGAGATCCGCCACTTGCATCAATCAATTGACCGGTTACCCAACGGCTGTCCGATGAAGCAAGAAAGGCTGCAACGTCCGC
>NZ_MAOI01000132.1 GCF_001884235.1 Bacillus paramycoides
TATCTTCTGGCTCTCCCCACCTATTGAAGGTTGAAAGGCCAGCGGCATATTTCTGACCATTGGGATCTTGCAACGTATTGGCATTCATCTCTGTATTAATAATTCCTGGAAGGATAGCATTCACCGTAATATTACGGTTTCCAAGCTGCTGAGCCAAGCTGAGCGTAAGTGTGTTGACCGCCCCCTTTGATACGCTGTAAGCGAAAACATTAGGAGAGGCCACTCGTGTAACAAACGATGAGATATTGATAATACGACCTCCATCTTTTAGACGTGATAAACCTTTCTGGATAACAAAAAGCGGTGCTTTGACGTTAATATTCATGACCTCGTCAAAAGATTCTTCCGTCGTCTCCTCAATGTTTATAATTTGTCCGATTCCAGCATTATTCACAAGAATATCAAACTGATTATCACCTGTCCGTTTCCGAATGGCTTCATCCAATTTCTCATATAAATCACAAATGCCCTTAACGGTACTTAAATCCGCACCAACTGTGAATGCAGAACATCCACTTTGTTGAATCTTATGAACCACTTCCTCTGCTTCATTTTGTCTTTTTCCATAATGCACTGCGACTAACGCGCCATCCTGAGCCAGTCGTAACGCAATGCCACTACCGATTCCCCGGCTTGCACCAGTTACTACAGCAATTTTACCTTTTAACTTACTCATGCTCGCATCTCCTTGATTAAAATTCATGTTTAGTTATATCACAAGGTGATGTTTGAAATGTTGCTCTCTCATTCGGTATTCATGTTTGTCGCCAATGAGAAACTAAATTAATGAATGCAAGTGATAATTAAACTACAATGTGAAGTAGCTAGGAGATTGAAGTATAGCTTTTGGTGATTTTATAGACTCTTAATGGACAATATCATGATCACACGTGAAACGTTTAAATATACTGAAACTGGATCAGTGGGATTACTTAAAGATGGAAGAAGAATGCTTGTCATACAAGCGAGTGGGGCTATCTATACAAATGACGATTGGTATACGGAAGTTGAATACTCTCATAAATATCTGAAGGCGATGTTTAATTTCCTTGGTATTGAAGATTATCAAATCATTCGCGCGCAAGGGACGGATTTATTAGATTCAAATGAAGTATTACAAAAAGCATATAAAGAAGTTGAAGAAGCAGCTTCAAGATAGTCTACTAAATAAAATTTTACACTGGAAGAAAGAGAGGCTATTAATATATTAGAGAAAATTTATTAATAGCCTCTCTTTATGTTCTATTTTGTAAAAAACGGTTCCATAAATCAAAAAAGAAATATCTGGTACATTTTAAACATAATATACTAAATTATGAATGTGTAGTTAACAATTATATACTGTGGGAAAGGAGTGAGCCAGATTCCCATATTAAACATAATATACGGTTTTTTATGTAGTATATTTAACCGTTTGTTAACAAGACCCTTATTTTTTATTAAAAACTGCCCTTGTTGAAGGGGCAACAAGGGCAGGACAGACATATGGATTTGCAAGGGGTAATCTGCAAAATCTTATAAATTGTAACATGTATATATACCTAGAGTGGTTACGAAAAAGTAACAAAAACGCTATTTGATTAGGAAACAGGTGATTCCATTGAGTGAAGCAAAAGGTTGGTACACATTGGCCGAGGCCCTCGAAATATTAGAGTTAGATATTAATGAAATTATGAGACTTGTAGATGAAATTGAAGAGGAATAATTTTTTAATAGCAAAAGGAAGCTGAATAGTGAACTTAAGGGAGTACGCCGTTTATAAGCTACACACTTAAAAAAATAAATATGCCCTAGTATGGCGCAGGGCTAGGGCATAAAAGTTAGTTAGTAAATATCTTCATAACAATACTAACATATTATTTGTTTTTAATGTTAGGAATTATAGATATTCCAATTGGATTTCGAAAAATCTTAATAAAAAATTCATTTTGTAGAAAAGAGGAATAGATATGTGTACTTATTGGGAAAACACAGTTAAAGAATTCTTCAAGAAACAAGAACGGGAACGAAATAAAAGAGCAGATAGCAAAAGCTAACTGCTCGGTTCTCTCCAAGGGGGAACAAGGAGAAAATCTAATGTCATATACATTATTGACGGAATATTGAGTTTTATTCAGTTATCTATAAGAATCGAAATAAAATATCTTTGATTAATCCTATGGCTCCAATTAGGAGTATCGATAGAAAAACTAACGACCTTTACTATAATTGACGTTGTATAAGCTTAGCTTGATAGCGATGGAGTCCCGCCACATGCCCATTAGCTTAAAATTTTATAATTCCACCAAACAACAGATTTATCATTTTAGTCAAGAAGACTCCTTCCTTAATGAACGTGAAGAGTCGCAGCCCAGTGAGTAGGTGGGAGATGAATTGGCTAAAATGATAAAACAAAAAAGTAATATAAAATTTTTGTTTTGGGGGCACCTCAAAATATTAGGTTGATAGGCATGGGGTGCCACCAACAAATCAGAAAAACCCAAGGCTAAGCAAAAAAATATAATAAGCTGCCCATATGGACAGCTTATTTACATAATTATCGAAAGCGGAAGTTAAAAGTTGTTAGTTTCTTGCTCAATTAAAGCGCCCGTTAGTTAAAGATTATGGATAATTAATTTGAAGGTGTCTTTATTTAAATACACCTTTTCTTTTAGAAAGCCAATCTTCTAAGGCATCTTCGTGTAGTTTTGTGAATAATTTCGGTATTTGGTCTATTGGGAAGTATTTTAAATCTAAAGTTTCAATACCATCTACTGTAAGTTCCCCACCAATTGGCTTGCATTGAAAACAATGAGTGATAGTCTGAGCTTTATCTCCGTTCGGAAACTCACCAGAATATTTAGAGTAGACACCTATAAGATGTTCAACCTCAACATTTAATCCTGTCTCCTCAAGTATTTCTCGTTTAGCGGTTTCTTCAAGAGATTCTCCAAGTTCCATAGCACCACCTGGAAGACCCCACTCATTTCTATCTCCCCGTTTTTGTAAAAGGATTTCATTTCGTTCGTTATAAACAATACCTCCAGCAAAATTAAGAAATATTAAATCGTGCCCTACTTTTTTCCGAATATAACGAATGTAGTCCTTATTTGTAGTCATAAATTTCCCCCTATTTATATATAAAATACAAATTAATTATATATAAAAATAGAATAAAATGGTAATAAAAATGATATTATTCCTTATTCAACTAACCTGTCATTTAATTGAATAAGGAACAGTGTATATCCTATACATGTTAGGTTGACATAACGCATCATTAGCGAAAGTTAATTATATTTTTCTACGTACTAAATAAAAAGCTAAGGACCCCATAATAACAGGTGCAACGAAATAAAAAAAATGCGGAAAAGTAAAAGTAAAAATAAAAAGAAATGGTGTAAGTGTATAGATAACTGCTAGTCCTATAAATACAGGAATTCCAAATTGAAATTCTCTACATCGTTTGATTTTCCTGTATAGGACTTCCCCAATTAGACAAGCTATAAGAGCTGGTATACTACCATAAATGACGATAGTTTTAATGAATCCAAATAAAACGGTCGGGTGAATAAAGCTAGGATTAAAAATATATGCAATCAAGAACCATCCGAAAATAAAAGTAAACAGACTTGCAGCATAACTAATTACAAATTTTTTCAACGTAATCATCCTCACAATTTTCTAATATTATCTTCATTGTATGACAGTTATCATTATGTAAGATAGATAAAATGTGAAATGAATATCGTATACATGTGAGGTTGACATAACGTCCTATTATCGATAGCAAATAAAAAGTACAAACCTTTGATGTTATTAGGTTTGGCCGTTTTTTCTATTTCCAAAATTGCCACCACTTTTTTTGTTGGGTGGCTGCAATCAATTTTTTAGTTTCCTGTGTTTCACGGATCATAGCCATTAGGTTTTGATCACGTTCATTCATTCTTCAAACCATTGCTTTTTGAAAATCTTGTTGTTGTTTTTGCTGTTCAGTTAACCATTCTTTTAAACTTTTTTCATGTTTTTTAAGTTATTCAGATACTCTTTCAGTAACAATTCTATCTAACTCCTGAACAGCTACAACTTCTCGTCTTACTTGGATTTGTTCAGTTTGTTGTTTAGTTGTTTGTATCAGTTCAATGTTTATATATTCAGGGAATCCTTCTTTATTGAGGAGCGCAATAATTTGTTTTGTTTGGAGGTTTCTTTTATTTCTCATTTTAGCTATAAATTGAAAAACAGGTATAGATTCTTGATGAATTAAATATTTGTTCTTTTCCCCTTGTTGAAATTTAAAAAAACTAGCGTATGTTTGACAGTTTCGTTTTATAGTCATAGCTGATACTTTTATTTCTTTGGCTACTTCTTCAGCTGATAGCCAGTTTTTTTTGTTGTATTGTTCAGATCACCATCTTTCTAAACAAAACACTATTCAAACAACTAAACAATTTTATAGTTGACAAGGGTTCCCTTGTTTTTCTGTTTAGATGGCTGTTTAGATAATATACAAATAGTTTAACACCTGAACATCTAAACAGTCATCTGAACAAGCTGAAAATAGATAAAGAAGATAGACTAGTAAACAAGCTGTTTTCTACTTTTAAACATAGAATATAATGAATCCTATTTTAATATAAGGGGGGGATTTATATTCATGAGAGATGATTGTGATAGATTTTGGGATGATTTAATGTTCTGTAGACGTGACCGTGACTGCGATTGTGATGAATGTCGTCGAAGACGTAACCATGATCGTGATTTCGATTGTGATGATCGTCGAAGACGTGACCATGATCGTGATTTCGATCGTGATGATCGTCGAAGACGTGACCATGATCGTGATTTCGATCGTGATGATCGTCGAAGACGTGACCATGATCGTGATTTCGATCGTGATGATCGTCGCAGACGTAACCGTGATCGTGATTTTGATCGTGATGATCGTTGGGATTGGTAAATCCATTTGGAAAAGTGCTTTGAGGAAAAGCACTTTTTTTGTTCAAGAATTTTCTGGTCTTATTTGTTAAGGGAAGATAAGGATAATTGAACTACCCCCACTTTCACCTCGTTTAGAAGTGGGGGATTCCTAAGTAAAGAGTTCTATCGAGCTCTAATTTATTAGGCTATCTCCGCAGTTCTTGCGGTTAGAAGTCTTATCGCTTCATTCTTTAGATTGATACTTGCGTTAATATCCCTATCATGATGTGTAGTACAGGAAGGGCAGTCCCATTCACGTAGGTTTAGATTTTTAACGTCTTTGTTTTGATATCCACAACAAGAACATAATTGGCTTGAAGCAAATGTTTTC
>NZ_MAOI01000133.1 GCF_001884235.1 Bacillus paramycoides
ATTTTTGATGATTTCAGTCGAGATTTTGTCCAAGTAATCTTTTCTAGCGTTTGTCATGTATTCATGAATTCTAGCGATCTTTACTCGTTGTTTATTCCAGCGAGAAGATCCTTTCATTCTTCTAGAAAGAACACGCTGTGCTTTTGCCAACTTCTCTTCTAATGATTGAAAAAACTTCGGATTTTTATAGGTTGTTCCATCTGACAAAATGGCGAAATCTTTTAGTCCTACATTCATTCCAATGTAAGAATGTGTTTTCGGAAGTTCTTGCACTTCTGCTTCAACTAATAATGACACAAAGTATCTGTCAGAAGGGTTCCGTCTAACCGTAGCATTTAAAATACGCCCTCTTACTTCACGACTTTTGGCAAATCGAACAAGACCTAGTTTTGGCAATTTCATTTTGTTTCCCACAACGGCAATGTTTTCATTTGTTTGTTGTGTGGTGTAAGATTGTGCATTGTTCTTCTTAGATTTGAAACGCGGGGCACTGTTTTGTTTTTTGAAAAAACGTGTATAAGCATCCGCAAGGTTGCGAACAGACGACTGAATAGCAATACTATCCACTTCTTTTAGCCAAACAAATTCTTTCTTCATGGCAGGAAGTTTGGCAGAGCAAGTACCATATTTCAAACCTTTTCCTGTTTCTTTGTATACGTTATCCCATAGAGATAGGAAATGATTGAATACAAAACGAGAACAACCAATCGTTTTATTGATTAGCGTTGCTTGTGCTTTATTTGGATATATACGAAATTTATATGCTTTATTGATAATCATAAGTTTCACCTCCATTTCGATATAATAATAATCATTCGAAACGAAATTGTAACATCTTCACTCCTATTCTATATCGGAATTATATAGAATAGGAGTGAAGGGATGAATGATAGAGAAAAAATGATTACATCTTTCGGTGAATTCTGGAAAGTAAATTCGGTTAAAATGCTGGCTGAATTGTATCCAGAAAACATTAAAAATCATTCGAATGTTTATAGTTAAATATACCCCTTTTAATGTTTTTTAGAGAAAATTGTATACCTCTAACCTCGCATAATATCAGAGGAAGGAGTCTTCTGTCGGAAAAAGATAAAAACAGCTTTTCCAGAAGCTACGGTAAAAAATAAAATTTTTACTTAGTTTGCTTTACTATATATTAAATGTAAACGTTTTCTATTCTCGGCGAAGATACTTAGAATGGGACCTTAATGAATTTAGAAAACTGAAGGGGGAATCATAAGTGGTAGAAAATTTATTTACAATATTAGAAGATGGGGGACTTCATGCGCGTCCTTCAACAACATTAGTTAATGCAGTTAGCTCATTTAAATCAGAAGTGATGCTTGAGTATAAAGAAAAACAAGTGAATTTAAAATCTATTATGGGTATTATGGCACTTGGTGTTCCAAAAGGCGCACAAATTAAAGTGATTGCAAAAGGGGAAGATGAAGAACAAGTGCTTCAAAGTGTAAGTAAAGTAATGCAAGTACAAAGTATTGGCGCATGATAATAAGTACCGTTTTGAATGGTTTATATAATAAAAGGAATTTCCAACGCGAGAACGTTTTATCTAGAAACTCCTGAGTCAATAACATATAACGGTATATCATATATTAATAAGTATTGAAAGAACATCAAGATTCCCAATAGATTTAACTTCTTGGGAATTTTGATGCTTACTAGTAAGGGCAATCTAGTGTCATGTTATTACATATAGATATATAACATAGTTGGAATTTTAAAATCAGCACATATAATCTAAAGTGTTAGTTATAAGGGAAAATAAAAATATCCTGTGACGTAATGCATATAACATAGAAGGATATAAGAGATAGGTGAAATTCATGAATACAAGACAAAAAGAAATTTTGTTTCTGTTATTATCTGAATCTAATGATTATTTATTAGTGCAAGACCTTGCGGATCAAGTAAATTGCTCGGAAAAAACAATTCGTAATGATTTTAAAGCAATTGAGGATCACCTTACGAATTATTCGAGTGCAATTCTTGTTAGGAAGCCGGGCTTAGGAGTTTACTTAGAGATTGAGGAATATGAAAAGGTAGATTTGTTTAATAAACTTTACTGTATAAATAATCGTACAAAGTATGAATCGGATGAAGAAAGAATCCTGCAAATTGCTTATAACTTGTTAATGAATGTAAAGGCAGTCACTGCACAGGATATGGCTTCTCAACATTTTGTAAATCGTACTACTATAAAGAAAGATTTAGATAGAATTGAAAAGTGGTTACATCATTTTGATTTAACTGTTGTTTCAAAACAGCGGATAGGACTGATTGTTAGGGGAAATGAAAAGAATAAAAGAAAAGCATTGGCTAGATTATCAGATTTAATTCGTAATTCAGAGCTAACGAATCAATTTATTAAGGAACAATTTTTATATCATGAAGTAGAATTTGTTACGAATGAATTGAAAGCGCTACAAAAACGACATGCATTATTTTTTACAGATGATGCATTTGAAAGTTTATTAGTTCATACGTTGCTGATGGTACGGAGAATGAAGCTTAAGCAATCGATTTTAACTTCTAAAAGGGAAATTAAAATAATACAAGAAACAAAAGAATATAAATGGACATTGGAGTTTTTAAAACGATTAGAGTGTGTTTTCGCTGTTCATTTTACAGAAGAAGAAGCGACGTATTTAACAGCTCATATTTTGGGCGGGAAATTCCGTTATCAAGACAAGCCAGGGGAAGGTAGTAAACTTACTGAAAGTAATCCAATCCTTTCTAGGGTTGTACATCAATTAATAAAACGAATGTCACAGTTGTATGAAATTGATTTCAGTAGAGACCAAGTTTTAATTGAGGGATTAACAATTCATCTATACACAACGTTGAATCGTTTGAACTATGATCTCTCTGTATCCAATCCAATGCTACACGATATAAAAAGAATGTATCCATATATGTTTAATATGTTGATTCAGGTATTAGAAGAAATAAATGAATCTTTAATTCTATATATTCCGGAAGAAGAAGCGGCGTATCTTACTCTACACTTTGAAGCATCTGTTGAACGGTTAGATCATCAGGAAAAATCAAAAAATGTAATTATAGTGTGTCATATGGGAATTGGGATGTCACAGTTGTTACGGACAAAAATTGAGCGGAAATTTCGTCATATCCATGTGATGGACTGCATTGCAAAAGCTGATTTACAAGATTATTTAATGAAACATCATGATGTGGAACTCGTTATTTCTACCATTGCTCTTTCAAAATTACTTATTCCTCATATTGTGGTATCCCCATTATTAGAGGGAGCGGAAGAAAAGAAGTTAGGGGACTTTATAAAAGAATGCGATGAACCGAGTTATAAAGAACAAAAAGACTTTGTTATGCTCAATTATACATCTCCATTTTTAGTATTTTTACAACAGGACGTGCAGCACCCATATGAGCTAATTGAAAAGCTAGCGCATGCTTTGCATAGCAAAGGCTATGTAGATAAAGAGTATGCAGAAAATGCAATTATAAGAGAAAAGATGTCAGCAACAACGATTGGAGCAGGGATTGCGATTCCACATGGCAATCCGAAATTTATTCAAGAGTCGGTAATTGCAATAGCTACATTAAAGGAACCAATTGATTGGGGATCAGAGAAGGTATCACTTGTATTTATGCTAGCAGTTAAAAGTGATGGGAAAGAGGTAACGAAACAGTTATTTCATGAGCTATCCTTCATAAGTCAGCAACCATCCTTTATTCAAAAGCTTACCAAAGAAACAAACGTAATGAAATTTTTATCGTATTTACATAATTAAACGAAAAGTGAGGGCCTAAATACTTCGCTTTTTTGTTTGTTACGGTAAAAGGTTTATTTTTCCGGAAGTTACGGTAAAAAATGAAACTTTTGTCATTACGATATTGATTTATATTATGTGTAGGCGCTTACAACGATAGTGTGAGGAGGATTAGAAATGAAACTGTTAGCGATTACATCGTGTCCGAATGGAATTGCCCATACTTACATGGCTGCAGAAAATTTGCAAAAAACAGCGGATAAATTAGGTATTCAGATGAAAATTGAAACCCAAGGTGGTATAGGGGTAGAAAATGAGCTGACTGAAAAAGATATTCGAGAAGCAGACGGTATCATTATAGCTGCTGATAGAGCGGTAAATAAAGATAGATTCGTAGGCAAAAAATTGTTGGTTGTCGGAGTTCAAGATGGTATCCGTAGACCAGAAGAATTAATTCAGAAGGTAGCAAGTGGTGATGTACCTGTCTATCATTCACAGGCCAAAACAGTTGATAGTAATCAACAGGAGAGAAAGCAAAACCCGATATATCGTCATTTAATGAATGGTGTATCTTTTATGGTTCCATGTATTGTAGTTGGTGGATTGTTAATTGCAATTGCATTGACGCTCGGTGGAGAAAAAACACCTGGAGGTCTAGTGATTCCAGATGGATCTTTCTGGAAAACAATTGAACAAATTGGTGGTGCATCATTTACGTTTATGGTTCCAATTTTAGCTGGATATATAGCGTATAGTATAGCCGATAAACCTGGTCTTGTTCCTGGTATGATTGGTGGATATATTGCAGCAACAGGAAGTTTTTATGGAAGTGAAAGTGGTGCTGGTTTTCTTGGCGGAATTATCGCTGGTTTCCTAGCAGGTTATGTAGCATTAGGAATTAAAAAAATAAAAGTTCCAAAAGCGATTCAACCAATTATGCCGATTATTATTATTCCGGTGTTCGCTTCGCTTGTAGTTGGTTTAGCATTTATATTTATTATTGGTGCTCCTGTCGCACAAGCTTTCGAGTCATTAACTGCTTGGTTGGCGGGTATGCAGGGATCAAGTTCAATTCTCCTAGCATTAATTTTAGGGGCAATGATTTCATTTGACATGGGTGGACCAGTCAATAAGGTTGCATTCTTATTTGGTTCAGCAATGATTGGAGAAGGAAACTATGAGATTATGGGTCCGATTGCTGCGGCAATCTGTATTCCACCAATTGGAATGGGACTTGCTACTTTCATAGGTAAGGGGAAATTCCAAGATTCAGAGAAAGAGATGGGTAAAGCATCATTTACAATGGGGCTATTTGGGATTACGGAAGGTGCGATACCATTTGCGGCACAAGATCCACTTCGTGTTATTCCAAGTATTATGGCTGGTTCAATGACAGGTGCTGTGATTGCCATGATTGGCCATGTAGGAGATAGAGTGGCACATGGCGGTCCAATTGTTGCGGTGCTAGGAGCAGTAGATAATGTATTTATGTTCTTTGTGGCTGTAATTGTAGGTTCAGCTGTGACTGCTGTTCTAGTAAATGTATTGAAAAAAGACATTTCAAAGGTAGAAAAACAAGCAGTTGAACAAATACAAGAAGTTTCAGCAACAAAAGAACTGCTGCAAGTGGAGCAAGAAACGCAAAAAGAAAGCAAACAAGTAGATAAGGTAGAAATAAAAAAACTAACAGACATTACGAGCTTAGAGTTAATTGAAACAGATCTAAAGGGAGAAATACGAGATGACGTCATTGATGAAATGGTTCAAAAATTAAACCATGTCGGTGCATTGCATTCCAAAACAGAATTTAAACAAGCGATTATGAATCGTGAGCAAGAAAGTACAACAGGTATTGGTATGAATATTGCGATTCCACACGGAAAATCAGAAGCTGTTAAGAAACCGAGTGTGGTATTTGGGATTAAACAATCAGGCGTAGATTGGAAAAGCCTTGATGGAACGGAAGCGAAATTAATATTTATGATTGCGGTACCAAAAGAAAGTGAAGGAAATCAACATTTAAAAATCCTTCAAATGCTTTCTCGAAAACTAATGGATGATAATTATAGAGAGCGGTTATTATCCGTCCAAACAAAAGAAGAAGCGTACAAGCTACTAGATGAAATTGTATAGAATGGAGGATTATAATCATGACTGAACCATTATTTTTTGCACCTGTTTTTAAAGAAAGAATTTGGGGTGGAACGCAATTAACTTCTTTTGGATATGAGATTCCATCAAATCAAACTGGAGAGTGCTGGGCTTTCGCAGCACATAAACATGGACAAAGTATTGTTAAGAACGGAAAATATAAAGGTTTATCTTTAGGTGAGTTGTGGGAAGAACATCGAGATTTATTTGGAAATGTGGAGGGAGATTGTTTCCCTCTTCTTACAAAAATTTTGGATGCCAATCAAGACCTATCTGTTCAAGTTCATCCAAATGATGAGTATGCCAGTGTACATGAAAATGGAGAACTGGGAAAAACAGAATGCTGGTATGTAATCGATTCCAAAGAAGACGCAGAAATTATTTATGGACATCATGCGAAAACAAAAGAAGAGTTCATGGCTATGATTGAACAGAAAGAATGGAATCAACTGTTACATCGTGTGAAGGTGAAACCGGGAGATTTCTTCTATGTACCAAGTGGAACTGTTCATGCAATCGGTAAAGGGATTTTGATATTAGAGACACAGCAAAACTCTGATACAACCTATAGATTGTATGATTATGATAGAAGAGATTCAGAAGGGAATTTACGTGAGCTTCATCTTGAAAAAAGTATTGATGTAACCGAAAATCCATTTATATCGAATCAGTTAACTGTAAAACATGAAAAAGTAAATGATTTGATCGTAACAAACTTTATCAAATGCCCGTATTTTTCAGTGGGAAAATGGGAGCTAGATGGATCAGCTAGTTTGAAACAACAAAAAGCATTCCTTCTTGTTAGTGTAATTGAGGGAGAAGGTGAGTTAATTAAAGATGGCGAACACTTTTTCTTTAAAAAAGGAGACCACTTTATATTACCTAATAATTTTGGGGAATACGATTTGGTAGGTAACACTAATTGTATTGTTTCAAGCTTGCAATAATTTTAATTATCCATATATAACGTATAAAGGATGTTTGTTTATTTTAACACAAATTAACCAGCTGTAGTCTTTGAATAAAGTATGATTCTTACAAATGCTTTAATTAGTTATATTTTAGTTTATCTAGGAATGACTGTGTTTGGAGTATAGCTTAGAAAATATTAGTTCGATTTTTTCTGATGAGGGTAACATTTTGTTACTCTTTTTTTGGGGGAATCAACATTAACTAGCTACTTCCTAAGCATTCTTCCGTATTAACCAACCTGTTTATGCTTTTTTCAAACTTTGCAACAGAGCCGTATTTCTGCTAGCTATTAAGAACGATGAAAAAGCCGTCTTTTATTCAAAAGCTTAAGAAATAAACGAATGTAATGAAGTTTTTATCTTATCTACGTCATGAAATGAGGTAAGGCTCGGAAGGTCTATACCTTTTTGTTTTGATAAGGTAAAATTACTATTTTTCCGGAAGTTACGGTAAAAAATAAAACTTTTAACTGTTTGATATTGAAATACAGTAATGGTAGATACTTTCATTAAGGTTTGAAGAGGATGTATTAACGTTTTCAATGACAACTGAGTATTAGATTCTGATAGTGAATGTATGATAGAAAGGCATTCTAGTAATATAAGTTATGGCAGTGAATTTTATTACTTAGCAGACCCTTTATTGACTTTATAGGTTTAAGTCAATGATTAGTTAATCTGGCATTGTATAAAAGCGCCTTATTTACTACTTCTATTTGTGAATAAAATCACAAGTGATATATGGAACAACAAAATGAGTTTTATGACTAAGCTTTCATCAATCATTTAATCTGGCGCAGTACTGTTAGGTAGAGGGGGGGGGACAGCTTTAACACTGATTCAGCGATAGTACACCATCCGCAGCCTCGCTGTATATCGTAATCTCATAGAGGAACAGAATAAAGCAGGCGGTCTGTTAGGAGAAGGTCAAGTAGTCCTGATGAGAATGAGAAAAAAATTTCACAGCAATCACTCAATTTTCGAAGAGATAGGCGACAACAATGCCTCCTCGCCAATTTTGAAACCGCTTTAAAAATCTCAAGAATCAGGTTTGTTCTGGGGGTGAATAAATGATAAATCTTGGCTATCAGGACAGAGCCGATACGGAATAATGAATTCCGAGATCCTTACTAGGGATAAAGGAGGTGATTTTCTCAGAGAAGAAGTTAACTTTTCAATAGACAAAGATTGACGAAAATAGACGCAACAGTTGTGTCTATTCAGAAAAAACAGAAGGAAACATTGGGGGTAGTGATATGGTTGGGATTATCCTAGCAAGTCATGGCGAATTTGCTGAAGGCATTTTACAATCTAGCGCAATGATTTTTGGAGAACAAGAAAACGTTAAAGCGGTTACCTTAATGCCGAGCGAAGGTCCAGGCGATTTGAGAGCAAAAATGGAAGCAGCAGTTGCATCTTTTGATAATCAAAATGAAGTATTGTTTTTAGTTGATCTATGGGGCGGTACTCCATTCAATCAAGCTAACAGCTTGTATGAAGAACACAAAGACAATTGGGCAATCGTTGCTGGTATGAATTTACCAATGGTGATTGAAGCCTATGCATCCCGTTTCTCAATGGATTCTGCTCAAGAAATCGCAGTACATATCGTTAAAACGGCAAAAGAGGGGGTTAGAATTAAACCTGAAGAGCTAGAGCCGAAAGAAAATACTAATACCGTAGTTGTTGAAGATGGACAAGCAAAAGGTCCGCTTGCTCCAGGTACAGTAGTTGGTGACGGGAAAATCAAGTTCGTTTTAGCCCGTGTGGATTCTCGTTTATTGCACGGTCAGGTAGCGACTGCGTGGACAAAGTCTACAAACCCAAATCGTATTATCGTAGTTTCAGATGCAGTGTCTAGAGACGACCTTCGTAAGAAATTGATCGAACAGGCGGCACCACCAGGGGTTAAGGCAAATGTTATTCCAATCAGCAAAATGATTGAAGTTGCAAAAGATCCCCGTTTTGGTAACACTAAAGCACTATTATTATTTGAAAACCCACTAGATGTCCTAAAAGTTATTGAGGGCGGTGTGGACATTAAAGAAGTTAACGTTGGTTCTATGGCTCATTCAACCGGTAAAGTTGTCGTTAGTAAGGTTCTTTCTATGGGACGAGAAGATGTTGAGGCTTTCGAGAGAATGGAAAAAAAAGGCGTTCGGTTTGATGTACGTAAAGTACCGAATGATAATCGTGCAAACATGGATGACATTCTAAAAAAAGCGAAAGTTGAATTAGCATAGTGACATAGCAAATTTAAATGAAATGGGGGGTCCATAATGTCTATTATAGAAATAGTTTTAGTAATACTAATTGCTTTTCTAGCTGGTATGGAAGGAATATTAGATGAATTTCAATTTCATCAACCACTAGTGGCATGTACATTAATTGGTTTAGTAACAGGCAACTTGGAGGCTGGTATTGTTCTTGGTGGTACACTTCAAATGATTGCACTTGGATGGGCAAATATCGGGGCAGCCGTAGCGCCAGATGCTGCATTGGCATCGGTTGCATCAGCAATTATTTTAGTATTAGGCGGACAAGGTGTTAGTGGTGTTGCATCAGCAATCGCAGTAGCGGTTCCGCTTGCAGTAGCAGGCCTTTTCTTAACAATGATCGTTCGTACACTAGCTGTCCCTATCGTACATATGATGGATACAGCAGCTGAAGAAGGAAATATAAAAAAAATCGAAATGTTACATATCGCTGCGGTGTGTTTACAAGGGATTCGAATTGCGCTTCCTGCAGGAGCACTTTTATTTATCCCTGCACAAAGCGTTCAAGCATTCTTGGAATCAATGCCTGCATGGTTAACTGACGGAATGGCTATTGGTGGTGGAATGGTTGTTGCGGTTGGTTATGCTTTAGTTATTAATATGATGGCAACTAAAGAAGTATGGCCATTCTTCATTATTGGTTTCGTAATAGCTGCAATCTCTCAATTAACACTTATTGCACTTGGTGCATTGGGTGTGGCTTTAGCTCTTATTTATTTGAAACTTTCTAAAATGGGTGGTTCTTCAAATGGTGGTGGAGGCAACTCTGGCGATCCACTTGGCGATATCTTAAACGATTATTAATTCAGAAGGAGGAGAAAAGAAATGGCAGAAAAAATTCAATTAACAAAAAAAGATCGTTTAGCCGTTGCATGGCGCTCTACGTTTATTCAGGGTTCTTGGAACTATGAACGTATGCAAAATGGTGGTTGGGTCTTCTCGATGATTCCAGCAATCAAAAAATTATATAAATCAAAAGAAGATCGAAAAGCAGCGTTAAAACGTCACTTGGAATTCTTCAATACGCACCCTTATATTGCTTCACCAATTCTAGGAGTTACATTAGCACTTGAAGAAGAACGTGCTAATGGTGCTGAAGTTGATGATGTGGCAATTCAAGGGGTTAAAGTTGGGATGATGGGTCCTTTAGCCGGTGTTGGTGATCCAGTATTCTGGTTTACCTTACGTCCGATGTTAGGTGCTTTAGGGGCATCATTAGCAATGGGTGGAAATATCCTTGGGCCAATCCTTTTCTTCTTAGCTTGGAATCTGATTCGTTGGGGCTTTATGTGGTATACACAAGAATTTGGTTATAAAGCAGGTTCTAAAATCACTGATAATCTTTCAGGTGGATTATTACAAGATATTACAAAAGGTGCATCAATCCTTGGTATGTTCGTACTTGCTGCCTTAGTACAACGGTGGGTATCGATTAAATTTCAGCCGGTTATATCTAAAGTTCAGTTAGATAAAGGTGCATATATTGAATGGGATAAGCTTCCTTTAAATGGGGAAGGAATACGTCAAGCTTTTGAACAAGTAAACTCAGGAATGGCACTTTCACCTACGAAAGTAACGACCTTACAAAATAACTTGGATCAATTAATTCCTGGTTTGGCTGCATTGCTTCTGACATTCTTATGTATGTGGTTGCTTAAGAAAAAAGTCAGCCCAATTGTTATTATTCTTTCCCTATTCGTAGTTGGGATAGTTGGTCACGTAATTGGACTTTTATAATGAAAGTATCGACGCTCTCAATTCCCAATGTTTACTATTGAGATGTAGTTTGTAGGAGACTTTTACAGCCTGCAAATACATAATTGTTTGCAAATAAAAGTGGCTGGAGGATATTGATTCGGCCACTTTTCATGTTGACTTAATTGCTTAGAGAAGCAATTAATAAATAAGATAATAGAAATGGAGCGGATATAATGGTTCAGTCAATTAATACAAAGGTAGATCTAGTAATAGATGCCACTTCCTTTATGGGACTTGCAGATTATGGGGAAATTATGATTGGTGATAAAGGGTTTGAATTTTATAATTCTCGTGACACACGTAAATTTATTCAAATTCCATGGGAAGAAGTAGATCACGTTATTGCCTCTGTGATGTTTAAAGGGAAATGGATTCCACGTTATGCGATTGAAACGAAGAGAAACGGGACCTTCACCTTTTCTTCTAAGGATCCCAAAAAAGTTCTTCGGACCATACGAGAATATGTAAATCCAAATCACATGGTTCGTTCTCTAAGTTTCTTTGATGTTATTAAACGATCATTTAAGTCGATGAGCAAGAAAAAATGGAATAAAAGCTAAAGTGACCCCTCTCAAGTAGATAGAATTCTATTTTGTGAAATCCTTTACGAAATGCAGATGTATATTTTAACTACCAAAATATTAGGTTTTATTCACTATGAGAGTATGTTTGTAAGAGTTTTTACGAGCATCCTTTTTGGTTGGGGATTTATCGGCCATAGAAAAAAGTTTAGTGTAATTGAGGGAGAAGGTGAGTTAATTAAAGACGGCGAACTCTTTTTCTTTAAAAAAGGAGACCATTTTATATTACCTAATAACTTTGGGGAATCTCCTACAGTGGAGAAACAATGGATGTAATCGAGTTAATGAAAACAGCAAAAGAGATTGGATTGAAGACAATTAGTCTTTCGCGTTTAGGAAGCAGATACGAGTTATACTTCCATAGTCAAGAATGGCACAATGAATCCTGGCAACCGAAAGCTTCTAAATTCTTTCCTTCAATCCTTATAATTACAGACAAACATTACGACGTTCAATCTCCTTATTTCCGTATCTTTCAGACTTCTTCCATCAATAAATTTATGGGTAGTATGTCAGCTAAATTATAATAACTCTTCCTAGACTAAACAGTACACCCGAATGTACGGCTGAAGATGAGAGAAGTTATAAGGCATACAGGGAATATTATGTTATACAACTGGGCATGAGTCTAAGAAAAATAAAGAAGCCCTTCTAAAAAGGCTTTTTTATTTTTAAACTGCATCTTTAGTAATTTTCACCTCATGATCAAATTACTCGTATAAGGTTAAAGTAATTACTTGAGCTAACATATTAGGGTTGATGGTAATTCGAGTCGTATAGGTATTAATAAGAGGATTTGATGTGTGATGCTCTATAAAATACCATATATGACTTGAATCGATGGTATTAGAAATAATTGAGCAAAAGATGGATGGAAATTGGAAATAATAAAGTTTGATCAAAATCTTGTAGTAAAACTGCAGGATTTTTCTTTTTCTTATTGAGCTAATGGGGGAGTTTAGTTACAGAAGAAAATCAAATAGCATAAGCCTACAAAAAAGAAAGCAAACTAAAATCAAGGGTGCCGATAACGAAAAGATACTACTTCGCTATCTGTATATGGTGTATGTATAATTGTTGGCATCTTTGAAGGAATAACTAAATTTAAACTACAAGGGTGGTGAAAGAATGGCTAAAAATAAAAAAAATCAATTTAAGAATGATAAAAACGTTCTCCCAAAAGCAGATGTAGAACTTGCTGGAGAAAATGGACTTGAAAAAATAGCATTAAGAGCTCAAAAAAATCAAAATAAGTAAAGAATAAGGGACATAGACCTGTCCATTTGTTCCTTGAAATTAACCTGATGTTTTTTTAGGAATACTAAAAGTAGATCATCATAAGGTGATCTCTTATGTTACATCCACAATATCCATTCCTTTGTCAGAGGCTGGAAAAATGGCCTTTTTACAGAGATGGTAAATAAGTATGTTCATACCACAGCTACAAAGGCTGGCAAGCACCTAATGTTATTTTAGTGTTAGATTCTCCATCAACACGTCATTTAAATGATGTAATCGTTTCCCAGACAGCTAATCCAAAACAAATAAAAAATGCGTTATTTATTAGTATGTCACGTGTAAAGGGGAAGGCCTCGACTGGGGAGTATTCCTTTGTTTGCTTAAATTACTTACAAAAATATAATCATTTAAAATCAATTTTTAATTCATCCTTTGAAGATGAAATAGCCTTACCATTTTAGTAGGGCTAAACATAGGAGAGATATCACTCCTAAAGCAGTTTAAGAAAAAAACTCTCTTAGACATATCATAGTGAACCGTACAAGAACTATCAGCAAACCAAAATAAAAATCCAGCTAGATGATAATCATCTAGCTGGATTAATTTAGTTTTTTCCATTGGATGTCCACTGTATACCTGATTTTTCATATATACGGGTTAGCAACTGATTATATTTTTCGGCTTTTTTATTTATATCGTCAATAGATTTGGAAAATTTATTGCCACTGCTTACATCCTTGTTGTTTATAGCTAATTTAGAATACTCAGCAGCTTCATTTAATTTGTTGAAAATTTCAAGTAATAATGCTTGAGGTTCGTTCATATTTGGATTGAATTTTTTCTTAGAAATCTCACTAATAATTTTTTGAATATTGTCTTCCTTTTTTTCTATCTTGATCAAAAATTGTTCTTTTTCTGCATGGCTTGATATCCCTTGGTTATAGCTGTCTATTAATTCATCCATAAGTGGATAAATGTTCTTGTATTTTTCATTAAACCAATTCGCATCATTAATAATTTCTATTGTATTAGTATCTGACGCCTTAGTTACTTTTCTTATAATTGTATGGTTGTCTTGAGAAATGATGTATCCAACCAAGATAACAAGGGTAACTGTAATAGGAGCGAGATAATTTGTTGCAATATTTCTTGGTTTTGTGTGATTTATTAATAAGGTAGATAGAAGAAAACCTGTAATCAAGCCTCCGGAATGCGCGGGTATACTAATATTTTCCCCAGTAAAAGTATAAATCACATTTATTGCTGTTACGACAAAAATATACTTTTTTGTCGTATTATCAATATATGCATTTTTTTATAAATTAAAGCTAAAAATGTTCCTAACATACCATAACCTGCACCAGAAGCTCCACCTACTACGACTTCAGGAGTAAAGTATATTACAAATAGTCCACCAATTATACCTGATAATAGAAAAATAATGCCTTGACGGAAACTCCCCATAATCCGTTCTAGAGGAGGAGAAAGAATTAAGATAAATGAAATATTGCATAAGAAATGAGTAACTCCCCCAACATGCGGAAATAAATATGTAACCAATCTAAAGTATTCGCCATTTGAGAAAAGCGGTTGAGATAGTCCTCCATATTTAATTACAGTATGGATATTGGTGGGTCCTCCGTCTATGCACGTGAGAATAAATATTACTGTGGTAATAAAAACAATAATAAATGTGACTGGATATCTTTTTATGAAGGTGCTAAAATTTTCATTTCGTACAAAAATGACATAATTACCTCCTTTTCAATTATTTAAAAGGCTGATGATAAAAAGTATATTGGTACAATATTCCTACTCATATTATAATACTTAGTTACTGACTTTTTCACAATATTGTTCTGAGGAGTTAACAGCTGATGATGTCATTAAGAAATCCATGGATAATGAAACGCTAAAGAAAATCGCACATGAATTAATAAATGCGATTAAGAACAACATAACTATTGACTGGAGTTTCAGACAAAGCGCTCAAGCAGGTAGGAGAAGAATCATTAAAAGGCTGTTCAAGAAATGGGATTCCCCACCAATTTAAGCGGGGAATTCACTGGAAGTGGTCATGAGACAAGCAGAGTTTTTGTGTGGAAATTCAGATTCTATTGATATAGGTCGAAAAACAGGCAACAATGCGGTGACTATGTACTATAAAGGAGACATAGCTATGGCAGATATAAAGTTTGAAATTAAAGAAAACGTAGGCGTTTTATCTCAATCACCTAAAGGGTGGACAAAAGAATTAAATCTTATTAGTTGGAATGGAAAAGAAGCAAAGTATGATTTGCGTGATTGGGCGCCAAATCATGAAAAGATGGGTAAGGGCATTACATTGACTGTTGAGGAACTAAAGACATTAAACAACGTTTTGAATAGTGTGGAATTAAAGTGAATAGGGTAATTGAGGCACAATCTTTAAAAGTCTGTGCCTCTTTTTATTGAATTTAGATGAAGGAAAATGATTCAACGCTAGCATATAATTCATACTGATTTATCACAGGAGTGTGCTGGGACGACTATTCTAAAGACTTGAGGTGATGGACGTTACCTGTTTGGAGCATGGGGATTTATATAACAGACAGCAGATAGGATACAAATATTGCAAAACTAAAGGAAATAAGTCTAGTGATGATATACCAGAATATCAATTTTTATGATAAAGTGAAGTGTGAAGAGATGCTTTGTAGAGACGCGTAGGCTACCAGTAATCGTAAATCAAAGAGATCCCTCTATCATTTAAATTGAGGGATTAAATTTCTTTTAGAAAAATGTCTTATAAAAGCTGTCTGCATTAGGAAAGTTAGTGCGAAATATGAAACAGCAAATCCTTGGCGACTCTGTTTACATATATCTACATAGTTCCCTCCAGATTTTTTCTGAAACCTCTTCTCTAAATTTTAAAGAAGTTTTATTAAACGGTCGTGCTTCGTGCGGATCAGCAAGCAATAAGATGTTTTTAAGCTTATGTGAAGGTATAGGTTTAATTAGTTCTGTAAAATTTATAAGGGGCATATAATACTCAGGATTCTGGTACAAAAAGATAATGAAGAGTAAAAAGAATGAGTCATTTCTAACGGAATGACTGTTTATACGTTAAGACCAAAGAGAATATTAATCAGTTGTATCTGCTTTTGGACAGACTTTCCTCCATAGAAAGTCTGTCCTTTTCTAATCATATGCATTGCTTCTATTCCAGCAAGTGTTTTGGTTGCTGTGTGAAGAGATTGAAATCCTAGCATATTTCGGACCCGTTTTTTGATAAAACGATGGTCTTGCTCGACAATGTTGTTTTGATATTTCATCTGTTGTAACTTGATTCCTGCTGGTAGGTCTCTTGCTTTTTGTGATTGTTTCACGGCTTTTGTATAGGCTGGGTTTTTATCAACTGTGAGGACACGAGGTTTTGAGGTATGACAAGAAGATAAGGCCTTTTTGAAGAAACGTTTAGCTGATTTCGCTTTTCTACTTTTACTTAAATAAAAATCAACGGTGTTTCCCCCAGAATCCACAGCCCGATACAAGTACATCCATTTTCCTTTCACTTTGATATATGTTTCATCGACACGCCAGGAATCATTTGTTTTCTTTAAATGACGACGAACGCGTTTATTTAGTTCCGATCCATACCGATGAACCCAACGCATAATCGTTGTATGAGAAATGGATAAACCACGTTCCTCCATCATTTCTACCAAATCTCGATAACTTAAACTGTACCGGAGGTACCATCTAACTGCTAATAGAATAATCTCCGGTTCATAATGCTTCCATTTAATATCCACTGGTTTTTTCATCGTCGTACACGTCCTTTATTTATGAATATTTTCAGTGTACACAATGACAGTATTTTTGCACCAGAACCATAAAAAATATTGTATGTTTAAATATTATATGTTACATTAATGTTACAATGACATTACATAAAGTTACTTTTGTTTCATTTGTTTTTCTTTGTGTTTATTTTTGTTACGAAATGTAAAGTTAAAATGATTTATCAATGTGTATAAGGGTGTGTGTAGTAAAAAGTCTGAGCTAGAACTACATGCAAATTATAAAATTTCCTTTCTGTCTTAAAAGAAGAATACCAACTATTTAGGTTTTTTTGTAATGAGATTAAATAAAATGTACTTCCTTTCCCACACAATTTAGTACATGTTTATGGTTTAGTCTAATTGCTACATAGACCCTTATACATATGAATTTAACTGCATTAAAGAAAATATTATTACTTAAAACAATATTAAAAAACTAAACTTTTAATAATATCATCTTAGACATTTTATTTGTTCTAAAAAAATGCCTAGATGGTATTTTTAATAGGGGAACTTTAAAGTTACATTATTTATTGAATCTAATAATACATACAAATGAATTTTTAGATTTAAATTCATTATGAATCTATATATAATCATTGAGGTATATAAAATGAAACATTCTTATAAGGTGTTTATATGTGTTTGGATAGTAATTATATTATTTTTTGTAACTTATTATGGATATAATTTGATATCTGATAATAATTAGTAATAAAAAAGAAAGATTTATTGGTTAGCATTTAACCAATAGATCTTTCTTTGAGTTAGCGTCCTTCACATAATTATTATTGAGGAAGGAAAAATGTACAGAGAAATTTTATGAAATATAAGTATAGTCTAGTCTAATTTCTAATGGTTCCAGTATCTTTAATTTTGACGTGAGTTTTTATATTTATTTTAGCCTCTGTTAATGCTTGCGGCCAATTTCCTTTTAGTTTTTTCCACTTTTTATATTGAAAAGCTCTAGCATATAGTGATAATGCAATTGGATCAATTTTATTCTTTTGTATTTCATACAACATATGTTGTAATTTTTTATTAAGTTCTTCCTGGATATCCTGTTCTAAATTATTTATGGCTTTATTATTATCAACATGTCCATTTTTCAAATTTCTATTGATTTTTTCTATTAAAGTTACATTAGCGTATATGTCAAAATTAAATATAAATTTTCTTTTTTTCGGTACTTTGCATATAGATGGTAAATCCGTTGATCACGGTAGGACTTTATTTCAAACCCACACAAGAAAAAATAGATTACCTGCACACTAAAAAGTATAGCGAACAGGTAATCTAGGTGTTTTGAGATTAATGAAAAACTAATTTATTTTTTGAATTCTTCCATCAATAATAGGCTGAATTGGTTCTTTTGCTTGTTTTATATAATCTACTAATGCTTCAAAATCAGTTGGTCCTGTTTCAGCATCTTTCCCATTTTTAAAGGACACAAATCCATCTCCACCTGAAGCTAGAAATGCGTTCGCAACGACGCTGTAAGTTTTAGTAGGAATAATTTCTTCTCCATTTGTTAAGCGAATACTTGTGACTTTTTCTCCATTTGGCTTGTTCGCATCCCAAGTGTATTGGATCCCTGAAATTTGAAGCATTCTTGTTATGTCTTTTTGCCATTGTTGATTTAAAATATCACGAATGTCTTGACCCGTTAAATTGACTTTTATTAATTGATTTCCGAATGGTTGAATGCCATATACCTCTCCCCATGTAATATCACCAGCATCTAAGTCATTACGAATACCACCAGGGTTCATAAGAGCAATTTGGGATTGCATTGTTGCACGCTGGGCATCAGCGATTAAATTGCCGAGAGTAGATTCACCAGCCGTATTTTGTTTGCGATCTAGTGGAGCGGTAGATTTACCAAGAACTTCATTGACAAGAGGTGCGATTTTTTCTTGATATTTATCCAACTTCTTCTTTATTTTTTCATCAGGCTTTATGCCATCATGGTAGGTTGTAACAATTTCTGCTTTTTTCTCAACAATATCTTTTGTCTTACGATCAATCTTTACATCAACATCAGCAAAAGCCATTCCATAAGAATTTGCTTGTACGACAAGTTTATTATTAACAGTTCCATTTACATAGGTGTGGCTATGCCCCCCAAAAATAACATCGACTTCTGAATCAGTCTCATTTGCTAATCGGACGAGATCACCATTTGTTACGCCGTTCTCATCTGTTGTACCTCCGTTATGTGCAAGAACAACGATAGATTTAACGCCTAGTTCTTTCAATTGCTTTACGGATTTGTTAATGGCTGCAACTTCATCTGTAATTTCTACATTCTTTAGCATAGTAGGCATAACAACGTTAGGAACATCTGTTGTTACGACTCCGATAAAGCCAACAGGAACTCCTTGTACTTTTTTTATAGTAAATGGTGGTAAAAATAGACGACCGGTGGATTTATTATAGAAATTTGCGGCAACATATGGGAATTTTGCTCCTTTAAAATTCCCTGTTTTTTCATGGTATCCACCATAAATAAGGCGGTGCATTTCTTCAATGCCTTCATCAAATTCATGATTTCCGATGGTTCCAACATCAAATTTTAGATCATTTAGAAATTCAATTGTGGGTTCGTCTTGTAATAATGCTGAAACAGGAGGACTTGCTCCAACGATATCGCCAGCATGAACCTTTAATGTATTCGGATTTTGTTTTTCACGATCACGTAAATAAGCCGCTAAGTACTCGATTCCCCCTGCATCTTTATTGTTAATTTTCTTTACAGTGTCTAGTTGCCCATGAAAATCGTTAATACCGAGCATTTGTACATCTATGTAGCGGTTTGGTTCTGTAGTTGCTTGAGCTGGAGGCGCAGCAAATACACTTGAAAAAGTAACTGTACTTAATGCTAAAGCAACTGGAATGATTTTTTTCAACATAAAATTTTCTCTCCCCTTAATAAAATCTGACATCATACGATATAATTTTAATAGATTAAGAGGATTATTTCTATAAAAATTCTACTAATTATAAAAATTAATAAGATTTTATTGTTTTCCGACAAAAGACTCCTTCCTCAAAAATGTGAAGGTGTGAAACAACAATTTTAGGTGGGAGATGAATATCGGTAGGCGTGAGCCTACGTTTTTTGATTAGGATATAAAGAAAAAGTGCCACCGGCACTCCAAACATATATAAAAAATCAAAACGCACACCATTGGAGCCAATGGCATGCGCTACATAAATTGTTAGATATTCGCACACATCTGTTTTACAAACTATTCACAGGAAAACAGATTCATATGGATGAAATGACAGAATCAGAGTAAACGTAAAATAGGGTGAGTGCAAAATTATGGATGTTTCATTTACACTGCTCTTTGTGGGGGAGCCTTAGGAAAGGGCGAATTTACAATAGAAATGTAATAATTACTAAGATAATAACTTTTCCCTTCGTTTTGAGGGTCTTCTTTAAATAATACCGTCAAACAAGATATTATTTTGGTAGCCGTTGGCTATTACTGTCGTTTTTCTTTAAGCTATCGCGATGTATCTGAGATCCTGAAAGAACGTGGTATTTCCGTTCGCCTAATAATCATCATGCCATGGGTTCATGAATATGGCAGTCTAATCTATCAAGTTTGGAAAAGGAAAAACACAAATCACCACCATGCTGGGCATTTAGATGAGACTTATATCAAGGTGAAAGGTGAGTGGCGCTATCTATATCGTACCATTGATACCGATGGGTATACGCTTGATTTTCAGCTTCGAAAAACACGTGATCATCAAGCAGCTTATATGTTAATGAAGCGACTTATCAAAGCCTTTGGAGAACCAACGGTTCTTCCCGCAGATAAGGCTCCAGTCTTACTTTGTGCGTTCAAAAAAACTGAAAAAGAATGCTCTTTATATGCGTACAAAACATTGTACCATTAAGCATTTCAATAACCTAATTGAACAGGATCACCGTCATGTAAAACGGACTTTGCCAAATCTTCTGGATTTCAAAATCTCCGCCATGCTTCACGTATGATAAAAGGTATCGAGACTATTCATCCGCTATATTAACAAAGGCGAAGTCTGCAAAGAGACTCCACTTTTTCAACATACAATGAACTTCAACAAATACTAGCAACTTCCTAATCCTTTTTCCTCATTCACCAATCTGTTTATGCTTTTTTCAAACTTTGCAACAGAACCCAATGTAAGCTCTATGTCCCTATTAAATAATTTTTGCACCAGAATCCAAAATCGCATAGAATGTAAAAATTTTCATAAGAGTAATTTAAGTATACCTAAACTTTGCAACAGATCCTTCTAGTATTATCGTGTTACTGTATAACAATGAATCTAGAAAAAGTATAAAATAAGTGGTTTTGATTGAGGGATTTATAAGAGGTAATACCACACACCCATCAAGCTAGTATTTTGAAGTTTTTTTTGCGTAAATCCTTATTGACATAACGAGTGTATATTGATAAAATTCAATTCATAAAATATAGATAATTTCATAAATTTCAAATCAGATGAAAATTAAATCTGATTTCTCTTATCCAGAGAGGTGGAGGGACTGTGCCCTGTGAAACCCAGCAACCATCAACTTTTACATTGAAATGGTGCTAATTCCTGCAAAGCAAATGCTTTGAGAGATGAGAGGAAGGGATACTGTTGATATATGCATAAAAACCTTTCTGCTCATTCTAAAAGCAGAAAGGTTTTTTGTTGTTCGAATGAGGGCGAAGAATATTCTGAGAGAAAACAGAGCAATTTATACAGCCGATGGTAAGTAATATTTATGAGTTCATTCTATCCCGTCATATAGTCAATATTTTGCCCGTTTAGTTATTTTAGCGATCCCATTTATGAAGATTCTCCTTGGGATAAGTGTAGAACTGCTAGCTTTAATGATTGGAGCTTTAAAAGCAATAGGAGCAAAACGAGCACGATTATTGGGAAGGTATTAATTCTAGGACCCTTACTAACACCAGTAGTTGGTATTACCATAACGACTATTGGTGTTATCGGTGCTGGTAGGAAAAGGAAATTTGATTGTTTAGAAGGATTTCAGTGCAGGAATAACGATGTGACAATCATTGCAACAATTTGTGTAATACTCATTGTTTTTCTAATTCAATGGGTTAGTAATTTTGTTACAACGTGAATTGATAAAAAAATAAATACATAAAAAAAAAGAAGGGTGTTTACAACATGAAAAAACTATTACTATCAGCACTTATTACAACGGCAATTTTTGGTTTAGCTGCTTGTGGAGGAAAAAGTGAAGATAAGCTTGTTGTTGGTGCTTCTAATGTACCGCATGCAGTTGTTTTGGAAAAAGCAAAACCGTTACTTGAGAAAAAAGGTGTAAAGCTAGAAATTAAAAAATTCCAAGATTACGTATTACCAAATAAATCATTAGCGAATAAAGAATTAGATGCAAACTATTTCCAAGGTATTCCATACTTAGAGAAAGAAATGAAAGACAAAAAATATGATTTTGAAGTAGCTGGAAAAATACACATTGAACCAATCGGTTTATATTCTCAAAAATATAAAAACCTAAAAGAGCTTCCAGATGGCGCAACAATTATTATGAGTAATGCAATTACTGATCATGGACGTGGTTTAGCGATTTTACAAAAAGAAGGTATTTTGAAAATTAAAGATGGTGTAGACCCTGTAAAAGCAACCGTAAAAGATATTGCAGAAAACCCGAAAAATTTAAAATTCAAAACAGACATTGAACCTGGTTTATTAACACAAATGTATAAAAATAAAGAAGGCGATGCTATTTTAATTAATGCTAACTATGCAATTGATGCAAAATTAAATCCAAAGAAAGATGCAATCGCGATTGAAGGTAATGATTCTCCATATGTAAACGTAGTTGCAGTTCGTAAAGGTGATAAAGATAAGAAAGAAATTAAAGCACTTGTAGAAGTATTGCATTCGAAAGAAATTGAAGACTTTATTAATAAGGAATATAACGGTGCTGTTATTCCTGTAAAAGAATAACTTTGAAAAGAATGGAGAATTTCGAGAGCGAGCCCTTCAAGATCAAGCACAGGAGCTAGTTGCTTAATGTGTATAGCTTAGTCAACAGGTCGCAAGTACATTACTCATATTACTCTTTCATAAGGAATCCGGTGCTGAATCATCAGTACCGGATTTTTGGTTCTGGTGCAAAAACTTCAGGACACTTGCAATAAATCTATAAATCTTGGACATACTGATACGATTACTCTAGAAATGGTGCGTGATTGGTATAGAAAAGGAAAATGTATTCAAATGGAAGCATTATCAGCCGGATATTATTTTGTTAACGGTACAACCTCAGTTTTCGTGATTTGGTGGAGATGATGGAGGAATGAAAGAGGTGTTTAAAGGTGGAGCGAGATGAGATTTATTTACGAGCTAAAAAAAGGTGGAGAATTTAAAAGCGTTTTACATTCATTTAACGGTCTATATACTAGTTAATCTGATGCTTTTTTTAATAAATGTAATCTCTGACTCAAGTGAATTATGGTTTTTATATCCACTTGGAGGTTGGGGAATAGGTATTGTTATACACGGTTTGACAACTCTTCCATTAGGTATATTCGGAAAAGAGTGGGAAGAACGAAAGATTAAAAAATATATGGAGAAAGATAAGTAAATCTTTTTTTGGAATTTATGAATATAAAATACAATAGCAACAATCTTTTAGAACATAGCATTTTAATTTAACAAAATGGACATTTGAATGAGGTAATACGATGTATATAGTTATAACTATTTTAGGCGCTGCCGTTATCGGTATAGCGTCTTATTTTATTGTGCGAAGTAAGTGATGGAATGTTTTGGCTGGGAGGTATTACGGGATATTTCGTAGGTATACTTGTTACTTTACTGGTAATCCACTTTTGGTATTGGATTGGCGGGATGAGCAAGGGAGATGAAGAATGGCTTGAGGAGTCTGCTGATAAGGAAATGGAGCAGTTGAGAGTGATAAGGGGTGAGCGAATTGATAGGTTCATTAGTTGATGGAGAAGAAATTTTGAAGATCCTTATTTCTCGGTTTTTTTGTCTTTTTGACATCAAAATTCTATATGCCGAATGATGAAAAGCTCTTTCATACGGAGGCAGATAAGGTTATCAAGTTACCTGGCATGGGGAGGTTAGTAGTGGAAAAACGGGAATACAATCCACGTAAAAACTTTATGAAAATTCTGTTTCGATTAGAAAATTTTAAAGAAACTATCTATACATTTCAAGCACAAGAGAAGGTGAATTCAGGTACACAATTACCTGTCAAAGTGTTGTATGAAGACAATGGTCATTATGTAGTTGAGGTGCAAAAATCATCTCTGAATTGGGGAGCTGTAGCGTTAGATATTTATAATGAAAACGGTGAAAAAGAACAAATGGACATTCGGAAATTTACAAAAGACCCTTAAGAATATGAAGAGGAAAAGACAGATAAAGATACGTCTAGCAAACTGGCATATACCATCTTTACTGACCAAAGAAAAACAAAAGCAAATGATGAATTATTGGCAAAAGATAAGCAATCGTATGAGAAAGATTTTATTGAAAGGGATAAAAAAGATTGGAGAGAAAAGATCACAAATTACGGAAAAGCAATCAAGTTAGAAGAAGAAAATGTGAAACAAGTAGATCAAAAAATGAAAGAACTAAAAGAGGAATTAAAGTATCAAACGGAAGCGGAAAAGATGGAAACGCAATCTAAAATTTCAGCTTTAGAATCGAAAATAAAAGAGTCTGAAAAGAGCATAGAACTGTTTAAAACGAAACAAAAAAATGCACAAGATAAGATTAAAAAATTGGAGAAAAAGGAACAAGAAATTCATAAAAACTGAAAAAAGTCTTAGGGACATGATGGAGACATTGAGGAAAAACAAGGGGACACGATAGGGACATTTAGAAAAAATGACGGGACGTGATGGTGACATGAATAAGAAATAAGGGGACATTAACGGGACATTCAACGAGTTTTCTTGCCCCCATCGTTTTGCTAGGCTCCGCCTAGCTTCACACCCTCGGTGGGAACAAAAACCCCTTATGCTCTTCTCACTATTTTTCGTTCTCTAACCAGATTTGCAAAAAGGAGCTGAAATTGTGCATCTGAAAATAAGAGATATAGATCCAGTTGCAATCAAAAAGTTTGATGAAATGGTAAAGAAAAAAGGAACATCTAGGCAAAAATTATTAAAAGGTATTCTCGAAAAGGCAGCCTTTTTACCTGAGCAATCTAAAAAGGAAATGGAGCAAGAAAATCTTATTCAAAAAAACATCTATGTGATGAATGATTGTTATAACGAAATGCAAAAAATGAATGCGTTTATCCAAATGATGATGCAGGATGATGAAAATGAGTAATGCGGCTCCTGTTCCATCTTCAGTAACGCCTGGTGTTGTGTTAAAAACAAAATTTGTTTTACCTGATTCCGATGCATTTCAAAACTATATTGAATACGTTGATCGAGAGGAAGCAAAAAGTGAAGTAAAGCTCAATCAAAAAATGTTTGAACTGTATCAAGAGTACATGGGGAATCCAGAAAAAACTTCAGCTCTTTTTACAGAGTACTCAAACCGATTAACAGAAAGTGAAAAAAAATCCTTAAAGGAAATGTTCAAAACTGGTCATGGAAATGGAAGGATTATGTGGCAAGATGTCATCTCTTTTCATAATCCTTGGCTCGAAGAACAAGGCATATATGATACGAAAACCAAAACATTAGATGGAAAAAAGCTAATGGATGTGACACGACTTGCGATGAAGGAAATGCAAAAAAGAGAAGGGTTAGAAAAAAGGGTTCTGGTGCAAGAAATTTATAAAACTTGAACATACTTATACTATCAATCTAAAAAAGGACGTGATCAGTATGAAAAAGAAAAATTTATTTAAGTGGAAGCGTTATCAACCTGATGTGATTGTGTTAACAGTCAGATGGTACCTATGGTACAACCTAAGTTTCCGTGATTTGGTGGAAATGATGGAGGAACGAGGCTTATCCATAGCTCACACAACCATTATGCGTTGGGTACATCAATATGGCCCTGAGTTAGATAAGCGAATCCGACGTCATCTCAAACAAACTAATGACTCATGGAGAGTGGACGAAACGTACATAAAAGTAAAAGGCCAATGGATGTATCTGTATCGTGCAGTCGATTCAAATGGGAATACCATTGACTTTTTCCTTAGTAAAACGAGAGATGCCAAAGCAGCCAAGCGCTTCTTGACAAAAGCCTTGGCTTTTTCACATGCTGCCGGACCTCGTGTAATAACAGTAGATAAAAATCCAGCTTATCCAGTATCTATTCAACAGTTGAAAAATGAAAAAAAGATGCCGGAAGGCATCAAAATAAGACAAGTAAAATATTTGAACAACATCGTGGAACAGGATCATCGATTCATTAAGAGGCGATTCCTTCCTATGCTAGGGTTCAAGTCCTTTAGCACAGCTACATCCATTCTTGCAGGAGTAGAAGCCATGTATATGATTAAAAAAGAACAGATTGATTTACGGGATCAGTCTGTCCAAAACCAGAAAGAATTCATCCATCAATTGTTTGGGCTTACAGCATAAAATACAATTCCACTAGAAATATATGCGCTATATTCTCTTTTATTTTATCTTTGCACCAGAACCCTTTTTATCAAGTTTTTGCTGATCTTGTAATTCATACCGTGTTAAGTCTTTTTTGTTTATAATATCGTTGTTTATCTAGCAAAGCGGAGTTATATTGCTGACGACAAATGGAAATCCCTCTCTCTAATATATGTTGTTGTTTTTCTGTAGGATAGATTTCAAACCTATAGTTCAATTTCATTATGTCGTCATCTCCGAATGTTCGTTCTAATAACTCTATTATATTAGCAGGGGATAGTGATAGAAAAGTGTGTTCCTTTTCCTAGTTCACTTTCTATCTCTATATCTCCGTTTAATTCTTTAATAATACTGTACGCAATCATAGTACCAAGCCCAGTACCCTTTTCTGTTGTTGAATAAAATGGCAAAGCAATTCGTTTTATTTGTTGAGAAGACATTCCAATTCCTGTATCAATAATATCAATTACAATATTATCTTTTATTTTTTGAATATTTATTTGTAATACTCCACCATTTTTCATAGCTTCAATTCCATTTTGTATTATGTTGATTAGACACAGTTTTAATTTCTCAGAATCAGCATTTATAAAAAGGGAGTCTGTACTATTCAGTTTTAATTCAACATTCCATGATAGAGCGAGTGGTGAAATTGTATCTATTACCTGATTCAAAATGTGATTAATATCTAGTTTCTCTTTAATAATGTTTTGTGGTTTGGTTAAAGATAAATAGTTATTTATAGTAGCCTGTACTTGTTGCATTTCAATTAACATGATTTCCAAGTACTTATCTTGAGGTACCTTAGAGCTTTCATTTTCATTTAATAACTGAGTGAATCCTTGTACCGTGGTTAGTGGATTACGAATTTCATGTGCAATAGATGCAGCTAGTTCACTAGCTATATAAAACTTTTCTGCCCTTTGCATTTTTTCTTTCATTTTAAATTTATCAATCATTCCTTCTATTAGATAGACTGATAATAATACTGTGAAAATATTAATGACAATATAATTAAATAAAAATTCAATCAGAGTAGAGTCAATTGTACCACCTGTATTTATTTGAGTTACAATACCACAAATAGAAAGGGAAGTTGTACATATCAAAATAAGTAGAATGCTTAATAATATCTTCTTTTCCTTGAAATAAATAGGTGACAAGTAACGAAACGTGATTGTAATAACAGAAATAATAGTAAAGATAATAAATGACGGGAAAACTCCGCTTCCACCTAAGTAAAATCTATAAGAAAGATATAAAATCCCAACAAAAATAATACTTTTTGTATTTCCATATAGAAAAACTAAAATGATAGGAATAAAACGTAAATCATAAATGAATCCAGCATGTAAATGAAAAGGAAAAGTCATACAAAAAATAATTGCAATGGAGGAAAGAACAGAAATTAATATATTATTGTATGCAATTTTTTCTTTATGTTCCAGCCAAAATACATGATAGCTAAGGATACAAATAATAATAATAAAGGTATTTATTAAGAGCGTAGGAATTCCCATAGTTTATGCCTCTCTGATAGTTTATAAGTAGGATTATGAATGAGTTTAATCTAGGTGTTTGGTTTTATTAGACCTTCTATCTTTAAAAAGAAAGGGAAGGGCACTTGCAAAAGTGCTTTTTCATTATTTATATTAGAATCGATGAGGAAGATAGAAATAAAAAGCTACTTTTAGTTATGTACAAAAAATTGAAAGTAGCTCTTGTATAGCTAAAACATGAAGTGAATTACTGGAATAGTTACGTTTTTACAGGAGTGAATATTCTGTAAAAAGACTGTGAATGACGATATCTATTTTATAGCCTTCGCCATATTAACATGAAATTTATTAAATTACAAAGAAAAAAATAAAAATTATTATTTTTTTGTTAATTCGATTTATCTAAAAACAAACAGTATTCAACAATGTAATTTCACGATTCATATTTCATATATCTTTTGTACTATAAGATTACGTCCAATGATATGTATAATTACATCATTTGATCAATAGAAAATGTATGAAAAGAAATTTATACTAGTATTGTGTCTTGCCTCTTTAGGTATAGTACACAGCCGGTGATTGGCTAGTGGGAGTTCTTCCATTTTGCCAGTGCCGGTTTTTTGTTGGATAATAGAGAAAATGAATTCTTATAAAGAAAGAAGGGACTGTTTTGAAAGATGTAAATTCTATTTCTATGAGAGAAAAAGTTGCTAGTTTTTATCTTTATTTTATTTCGTTTCTTGGTTTGATTACTATAACTATATCTTTACTTGAAATTAAAATCCCTTCTCATCCAACAATACTAATATTGTTATTAATATTTATGGGGATTGCAGAGTATTTTCCTGTACGATTTTGGAGAGGAACTAGCTCGCTTACCTTTCCGATAATTTACGCTATGAGTTGGCAGTTCGGAATACATATAACTATTATTACTATTGTATTCGTTACACTAATTATTCACCTGCATCGTCGTTCACCGGTACAAAGAATGCTATTTAATAGTACCCAGCATGCTCTTAGTTTAATCTTGGCAGAATGGTTTTCAAATAAATGTCTGTCGTTATTGATTAGCGGAATGGATATGTCAGCTCTGTATGAGAATTTAATATCTTTGTTATTATTTTGCGTGTTTTTTTGTTTTTTCAACAACCGTTTTTACGATTTGTTAATGGTACTCCTCCCACAGCCGTATTCGATACATCAGTGGTATAAAAAAGCCGTAACAGTATTTCTTTGTGAAACTTTTGGTGTATCTTATGCTGCTCTGATGCATGTATTAATTAGTACATATAGTGTGGAAATAAACGAGATTACAGTACTGTTTTTCTTTTTTCCACTTGTAGCAATTTCAGTTATCAGTTCTTTTTCTGTACGAATTAGGATGGAGAAGGAACGATTATACGAACTGTTTCTTATTACAACAGAAATTAGTCGTGGACTAAACGGAGGAAACTTGAAACATATTAAACAAGCACTCAAGGGTTTTTTTGGTATACAAGCATATGTAATATGGACAAAAGATGATGGAAACTGGAATCTTCTACTAAAAGATGGGAAAGTTCAACTTGATATTTCTGATCATTCAGATAAAATCGAGGCGTTTGAGGAAATCTCTAAAAATCTTGTTTTTAATGATTGGAAAACTGGTACGGCGCCTGGAGATGAAATATTTGATGATGTCATACGCTCGCTTGTATATTTTCCTCTTATTGTGAATGATGAATTAGTTGGAATGTTTGTTGCAGGAAAAAGTAGAAATGCGGGTTTTTTTCCGGAGGATGTACAATCTTTAGCCACGTTTTCTAACCAATTAGCTAACGTAGTTAAAACCAGGATATTGATTTCTGAACAGGAAAAAAGAATGATTTTAGAAGATAGAAATAGAATTGCACGAGAAATTCACGATGGCATTGCGCAAACATTGGCCGGGGTGATATTCCAACTAGAATCCGCTAAGAAAAAATACTTTGATAAACCAACCGATATGCAGCAAGTAGTCGAGAAAAGTATAAAGGATTTAAGAGGAAGCTTAGGAGAAGTCCGCTATTCTATTTATGCTTTAAAACCGTATCCGACACAGCAATTAGGGCTTAAGCAGGCGATAGCAAGTAAAATAAAATCTTTAAAACAAGAATATGAACTAGATATTACATATCATGAAAGAGGTAATTCACGTGCGCTTAGCTTTTCGAAAGAAAGAGTTATTTTTGATACATTACAAGAGAGTTTACAAAACATTGTTAAACATGCACAAGCAGAAAAAATTCATGTTTTGCTAAGCTATCAAAGTGAGCACGTGCTTTTAAAGGTTAAGGATAATGGAGTCGGTTTCTCACTATTTGAGTCTATGGTTAAAACGAAACGTGAGCCACATTATGGTATATTACATATGAATGAACAAGCTGAACAATTAGGGGCCACTTTACAGATTGATAGTTCTGTAGGGAAAGGGACAGAAATTACACTTTTAATTCCAGATTCACAGACAAGGGGTGCGTAAAATGATTAAAATATTAGTAGTGGATGATCATGCTTTTTTACGAGACGCAATTCGGAGCATACTAGAGGTTGAATCTGATATGAAAGTGGTTGGAGAAGCGAGCTCTGGGGATGAGGTATTGGAAAAAGTAGGGGAATGCAGACCGGATTGTATTTTGATGGATATTAATCTTCCAGGGAAGAACGGAATTGAAGCTACGGGATTAGTGAAAAAGAATTATCCTAATTGCCGAGTACTTGTTTTTACAATGTATGAGCATGATGAGTATTTAATGGATGCCCTTCAAGCTGGTGCTGATGGTTATTTATTGAAAGATTCATCATCGGAACAGGTAGTGGCTGCAATTCGAATGTTATATCAAGGCGATTCGGTTATTCATCCGCGTATGACGAAAAAATTAATTACATATCATCAGCAAAAAATGAAATCAGAACCAAATGAAAATGAACTGACAGAGCGTGAAAAGGAAATTCTCTTTGAACTAGTAAAAGGACTTAGTAATAAAGAAATTGCTGAAGCTCTATATATTAGTGATAAAACAGTTAAAATTCACATCAATAAAATTTTTAAAAAGCTGAATGTCAAAAGTCGATCGCAAGCGGTGATTTATGCTGTTCGAAATCAATTGGTTCCGCTGGATTAAATAAGAGATTTTTAAAAGAACTATCGTGTTTCCTTATTCTATATTACAAAGAATAAGGGGCAAGGTAGTTCTTTTGTACTATTTAAACGTAGAATCGTTAGAAGAAAAATACTCCTTTTGATTAATTTTCAGAAAAATCAGAACGTGAAATAATAAAAACAGAATTATAGTTTAACTCTATTAATAATCCATTTTATGAAAATCTGTTATTGAAAATAAATTTTTGGGGGGCTTTTATAGAAAAATTAAAGTGAGTGGTTAGCTATATGAGGTGTGGGATGGAAGCAGTGTTGGAAATTCTTAATTATACGAAATGAAGGTTTAAGATTAATAGAATTTTCAATGCTAAATGGGAATTTGATAATCAATTTGTTTAGAAAGATAATTTTTATAATGGGGAGATGCAATATGAAAAAAGGGAAATTTGGAAAGATTCTTATTGGAACGCTAACAGTTGGTATGCTATTGTCTCAAGGAATTCCATATAACGTATTGGCAGAAGATGTGAATTCATCCACTTTACCGGGTATTGATGATGTAAATGCTGTATTGAAAGGACTTACAAAGGAACAACGTAATGCTTTAAAAACATTGGATACAAAACCAGGTTTTGTTATTTCACCAGGCATCAATACAGCTAGCCCTGATAATGTGAATGTAATTGTAGAATTTAAGCAAGCGCCTAGCAAAATTGAGGTGCTAAAACAAGCGGCAAAAGGGAAAAAGTTAGCTCTTTCAAATGCGGAACAAAAGGTAGAGGCATCTCATAAAGGATTTAAAACAGAGCTTGAACAACTTCAAAAGAAGAAAGATAAAGGGACGAATTTTAAATCTGCCAAAATAACAAGAGAATATAAGAATGCTTTTAATGGTGTAGCAATGTCGTTACCAGCAAATATGATTGAAGACTTAGTTCGTACTGGTATTGTTAAGCGTGTATGGGAAGATCGTGAGGTCAAAATTGATTTGCCGAAAGAAACAGCTAAGGCGGGTGTCGAGCCAAAAATGGCAGATAGTGTACCACAAATTGGTGTGGACAAGCTACACGATGAAAAAATAACAGGCAAAGGAATTAAGGTGGGGATACTGGACACAGGTATTGATTATAACCACCCTGATTTAAAAGATGCATATAAAGGATATCGTGCAAAGCAAGGTGAAGATCCAAGCAAAATAGATCCGAACTCAATAAAAGGATGGGACTTTGTTAATAATGATGCTGATCCGATGGAAACAACGTATAAGGATTGGCAAAATTCTGGAGGATATCCTGAAATTTATAATGGAAGTGCATACTATACATCCCATGGTACTCATGTAGCTGGGACAATTGCTGCAGACAAAAAGAATAATGTAGATTATGCAGTTAAGGGCGTTGCTCCAGATGTAGATTTATACTCATATCGTGTATTAGGACCATATGGAAGTGGTCAAACAAGCGGTATTCTTGCTGCGATTGATAAAGCAGTGAAAGACGATATGGATGTTATCAATTTATCATTAGGTGCGGCTATTAATGATCCTTTATATCCTACTTCTGTGGCAGTGAACAATGCCATGTTAGCTGGTGTTGTTACAGTAGTAGCGGCAGGTAATAGTGGTCCAGGAGAAGGGACAATTGGATCACCTAGTGCAGCGGCACTTCCAATTACAGTTGGAGCAAGTGACGCTGCGATGTCTATCCCAACGTTTTCTGCCGCTGCAGGTGATTTACATGTGGATAAGATGATGCTACTTGGAAAAAGCTTTACTGATAAGCTTGAAGACTTAAAAGGTCAATCCTTATCGGTTGTATATGCAGGACTTGGGAAATCAGATGATTTTAAAGGAAAAGATGTAAAAGGAAAATTAGCGCTTATCCAACGCGGTGAGATTACATTTGATGAAAAAATTAAGAATGCGAAGGAAGCAGGCGCAAAGGCTGTCATTGTATATAACAATGTTGATGGTGAAATCACTAGTTATCTTGGAGAAAGTACTTCATCTATTCCATCGTTCCGCTTAACAAAAGTAGATGGTGAGAAATTACAAGCAAAAGCTGTCCAAGGGGATGTGGCTTTAGCATTTGGAGAACTTAATAATATAAAAACTGAGGGAGATCACTTAGCTGATTTCAGCTCTCGTGGTCCTGCAACTAAAACAGATGATATTAAGCCGGATATTGTAGCGCCGGGTGTGTCTATTTTCTCTACTGTTCCTGAATATATTAATGATCCAAAGGATGGAGAAAATTATCCAGTAGCGTATGGACGTATGTCAGGTACATCTATGGCAACTCCTCATACTGCAGGGGTAGCAGCACTCATTTTACAAGAACATCCAAACTATAGCCCATTTGACGTAAAAGAAGCGCTTATGAATACCGCAGTTGACTTAAAAGAAGAGCGCTCTGTATTTGAGGTAGGCTCAGGTCGAATTGATGCATATCGTGCAGTTCATGCAGATACATCTATCGAGGTTATCGATAAAACATCAAATGTTGTAAATGATGAAGAAGTAGAAATTGAAGAAAAAACAGGTTCTATTGCATTCGGGTATAAAAATCAATTGGGAAATGAACCTATTAAAGATAGTCGAAAAGTCTTAATTAAGAACAGCAGTAAAACAGACGGGAAAGAGTTCAAATTAGAAGTAGAGTTTTCACCAACAAGTGTAGGTGTGCAGGACGCAGCGAAGAATGGTGTGAAGCTGAACGTACAAGATTCTATTAAAGTGGCTCCTGGTACATCAGGGGAAATTAGCCCTGAAATTATCATTCCAGAAAACGCTGAATTCGGTAGATATGAGGGATATATTCATATTTCAAATAAAAACAATGAAAAAGAAGTATATCAAGTGCCATTTGCAGTTAAATTCACAGAAAAAGGGATTGCGTCTGTAGATTTACTGAGAGACGCAATGGCAACAGATGCATCTAAATTCCATCCATTTATGGAAAGACCAAGTTCGCCGTTGACATTTAAATTAAATAGTCCTCTTGAAACCATTGATGCAGTTGTGAAGGATCGAAAAACAGGAAAGGCATTAGGAGTCGTTGGTACACTTAATGCAAGCAGTTTAACACCAAATGTTGAATATATGATGTTTTCTGGTATGGGAGGGTATGTACTTCCATTCACAGGAGATCCAGCTCATCCAATTGGGGATAAACCTGTTATGTTGCCTGATGGAGATTACGAATTGAACTTCGTTGGATATGATAAAGAAGGAAAATCTTATACAAAAGGCGATAGCATTATCATTGATAATGTAATACCTGAAATGAAATTTAAGGATGTACAACCTGGTATACATGAAGTAAATGATTCCATGTTTAAAGAAGAAGATGGTCAGCGAGCATTATGGGTACATGGTAATATTTATGATTCTACTGTTGATGCATTAAAGGTAAAAGGCCTGCAGTATGACCAAAAAGCTAATCAAATTGTATATTATCAAAACTCGGCCTTTCCATCAGGTTGGCTGAATACAATTCAAGCAAATGGTGATTTTAAATTTGGGGTACTTCCAGAGGAAATAAATGAACCGTTAACTTTAAAATTATTTGGATATGACCTTGCAACTGCAGGGGATATGGCAGCAGGATTTAAAGACTATGTTTTTGTTAAAGAGGGAACGGAATACGCTGTTCCAAGCTATGACAAAGATAAAATCAAATTAGGAGAGAAAATTACATTAACTTTAAATCTCAATAATGTGAAACAACTTATGTCAGGTACATTTGAGATTCCTTATTACAAGCAGCTATTTAAATTTACAGATGTGAAACCAAATCCAGCACTTACGGAATATGTAAAACAACATGGACTAAATCTTAAATTAGAAGATCCAAAGGTAATAGATACAGAAGGAGCTTGGGAAAACAAGGTGAAAGTTGGTGCATCGTTAGAAGGAAAAGAATTTAAAGGGTTAGATGGAGACACACCATTTTTAGATGTTACATTTGAAATGACGAGTGATGAATATTTTAATGATTTAACTGCATTTGGAGCAAATAAATTCTCTTATACAAAATCTGGTGCAGCAGAAGGTGTTGAAATTCCTGTATTTAAAGATAAATCCTTCTCTATTATTTCGAAGCATTCAACAGTTAGAGGGTATATCGGACCAGAAGCATTCTTGAATGAAGATGGGTATTTAGGTAAGAACGACTACACAAAACTAGGAGCAAAAGTGTACGTAGTTGGCAAGGATGGAAAGAAATATACAGGAACGATTGATGATCATGGTCAATTCGAAATTCATAATGTTCCTGTAAGTGATAAAGAATACGATATTTTTGTCGAAATGCCAGGTCATTTAAATAGTAAATTAACAACAAAAATAGGGAAAATGCAGGATGGAGAATTAGTGGGACAAAACTTTAGAGCTGATATGGATGACAACCTTGCAGGTGATGTAAACGGCGACAAAGTGGTAGATATTCAAGATGCTAGAATAGCAGCTTTATCGTATGGAAAAGGAAAAGTGACTGTCAAAGATGGCGATGTCAATCAAGATGGTGTTGTAAATGAAACGGATATTCGCTTGATAGAGAAGAATTTCTTGAAAAAGGGTCCAGATGCTAAAGAAAATCAGAAACCGAAAGAAAATGTGGGGCCAGTGACGTTAGATAAAATCTTGCGTTCCATTGGATTAGAACCAAAAAAATAAGTGGGCACAATTCTATAGTAAACTAAACAATAAAATAATGATTTTAGAATCAAATGGGAGTTACTAATATTGGACCGGTAATGATTCATTGTAACATTACCGGTTATTCTTCAAGTAGTCTTAAAGCGATAGCTATTTGGATACTTAAATCTCTACATGAAGTAAATAATTTAAAGATGGTTAGTTTTCGGTACTGGATAAGGTATTTGCTTAATTATTATTGGTTGTGGGATGGATATGTAGTTTGAACTTTAATAATGGGGGGACTTGTGAAATGAGTATTAAGAAAAAACTGGGTATGGGTGTTGTAACTGCAGCTCTTGGTCTATCTTTAATTGGTGGAGGTACATATGCGTACTTCAGTGATAAGGAAGTATCACAAAACACGTTTGCAGCTGGTACTTTAGATTTGAGTGTTGATCCTAAAGTTGTTATTGATATAGATAATCTTAAGCCAGGTGACGAAATGGAACGAGGGTTTCAACTAGTTAACAAAGGTACATTAGCGATAGGAGATGTGAAGCTTCTGACTGATTACAATGTAATCGATGATAAAGGAGATAATGGAAATGCTGATTTGGGGGATCATATCCGTGTTGATTTCTTGTGGAATTTGGATAAAAATGAGGTTCCAATATGGTCGACTACATTATCTGATTTGAAGAAAGGTACACAAAATGGGAATATTCCTGATCTTGTGCAAAAAGGTATTTTAGACCGAGAAGAAAACGGACTTGCCCCAGGGGATGATGATACCTTCTATGTGATGTTCACATTTGTAGATAACGGCGAAGATCAAAATATGTTCCAAGGAGATGCATTACATTTAAATTGGACTTTCAACTCGATGCAGGCAAAAGGTGAAGAAAAATAAAAATAATGATTGGTTTTGGTGCAAAAATAACAGAGAATAAAGCGCATATATTCCTAATGATGATCCCCCCTAAAGGGGCAAGCTGACTAATGTCAGTGGGATTCTTGCTACCAAAGGCGAAGTCTTCAAAGAGACTCCGCCTTTTCAACGTACAATGAACTTCAACATAAACATTGTTCCTCATTTACCAACTTGTTTATGCTTATTTCAAACTTTGCAACAGAACCTGAAATATGTTTTAGCCGTTCCTCATTGAAGTCATACTTACTCTTTAATATTTCTATAGTCTTACTCAAATAAACGATATTCCATAAAGTCTTAATGGCGATGGACGGGATCCCAATTAAAGTTTTTTAAACCTAATTGGACTTACCATTAAGAGAGCGAGGATTAATGTGATCCATGCATTGCTATATGAAAACAATCCCATACCAGCCAATGTTAATCCAGCAGCTGGAATAGGTAATCCCTTAAAATATCCAATAGTTGGTTTAACACTAAATTTAGCTAATCTTAAAGCACCCATCGTTGGGAAAAGGATAAATGCCAAAGAAGTTAAAATAGATGGTGTTGCTATCGAATGAAATAAAAGTGCAGGAGCAACTCCGAAACTAACAATATCAGCTAAGGAATCTAATTCTACACCAAACTCACTGTTCACTTTTAATTTTCTCGCAATCCTTCCATCAAGAAGATCTAGAACAGCTGACAAGAAAATGAAAATGGAGGCTACTACCAAATAGTCACTCATATTCATGGTAATTGAAAAAACACCGCACAATAAATTTCCAATCGTAAATAAATTCGGTACAGCTTTTACTACCTGATTGAACAAGGTTGTCCCTCCTAAGTTGATCAAACTTCACATTTATGTAGCATTTTCTATATATTCTTCCGTTATTCTTAAAAATATATGACCACTGTACGCTAAGTAAATTTCGACAAGAGAAAAGTCGATTTCCTGTACGTTATATTGGATATAAAAATGTTTGATCATTTTCGGTACGCGTTGTTGAACATTAGCACCCGATAGTTGAAGTATTGGGTAGTCAAGCATTTTCCTCCGGTTGGTAGATAAGACCAACCACTCTCGTTTTAGATGTATTGGTTTTTATAAGTTTAAGATTGATCCTGTCCGTAATTTCTTTAAATAAAGGTAGTCTACTGCGTAGGACTACCGGAAACACATTAATCCAGGTTTTGGTGCAAAAACTTCAAGGTAATTACAAATCATCTCTAAAACTTGGACATACAGATACTATTGCTCTAAATAGGTGTGTAATCGGTATGGAAAAGAAAAATTGGTTCAAATGGAAGCACTATCAGCCTGATATTATCTTATTAACGGTAAGATGATACCTACGGTACAACCTAAGTTTTCGTGATTTGGTGGAAATGATGGAGGAACGTGGTTTATCCATTTCTCATACAACGATTATGCGTCGGATTTATCAGTATGGTCCTGAATTGGACAAACGGATCCGACGTTACCTCAAACAAATAAATGGCTCTTGGAGAGTCGATGAAACATATATCAAAGTAAAGGGTCAATGGATGTACCTGTATCGTGCTGTTGATTCGAACGGAAACACAATCGATTTTTGCCTAAGCGCAACAAGAGATCATAAGGCTGCAAGGCGCTTTTTCAAGAAAGCTTTATGGTCTTTTCATGTTTCAAAGCCACGTGTGATAACAGTCGATAAGAATCCAGCTAATCCTATAGCAATTGAACAGTTGAGAAAAGAAAAAAGCATACCTAACGGTATGCGACTTAGACAACAAAAGTACTTGAATAACATAGTAGAACAAGATCATCGCATTATAAGGAGGCGAATCCGTTCTATGCTAGGTCCTAAATCTTTTGACATAGCTACATCCATTCTTTCTGGAGTAGAAGCCATGCATATGATTAAAAAAGAACAGATTGCTTTACGGAACCAGTTTGTCAAAAATCAAAAAGAATTCATCCATCAATTGTTTGGACTTGCAAAAAAAGATATGATTCCGTTAGGAATATATGTGCTTTATTCTCTGTTGTTTTATGTTTGCACCAGAACCTTAATTGTCATGAGTTATTATTTATAAAAATCACTAGTGCTAAGGAACAACTATATATTTTTAAATGTAATATAGCTATTTAGAAAGTAAGCAAATATTATTTGATATGAGAAACCCTGTTTTGATAAACAGGATTTTATCTTTTTAAAGAGGTCCTGCCCTATCTCTATAAACTTCAAATTTTTTTGCATCCCAAAACGAAGAATTTTATGGCTTTTATAGTAATAAGATTCATTTTCATCGTTTTGGGGATAACCTGTTTCCCTAAGTTGATGTGCATGGATGCTACCCCTAAAACTAGTAAAAAAGTGTTAAATTAGCGCTTTTTTATTCTTTCTTTAATTACAGATTGTTTTTATCATTGTTTAAAATGTATTATAAACCTGTTCACAAGTTGCGGCTGTTGGTTGAAAAAAACAGTGCTTTTTAAAACGCCCTACAAAAGGCTGATTATACCATTGTTGAGGACAATCACCTGGTGGCCTAAAATACCACAAACTAAATTTCCCAGGCCAGAACCTCTCTCCATTGATTACTCGACGAGCTAAGCTTTTTTCACTTTCTCTTGCTCTTTGATAGAAATAACCGTGAGTAACAGCTTCAAACGCGTGTTCCTGGAAAATCATTTGTCTAATGGTACGAAGGTTTTTAAAATCGGAACAATTAGCTCTTATTCGGTTAATTCCTACATTTCCGACGAGCAACATACCCTGGGTTCCTTCTCCTTCGGCTTCTGCTCTCAGTAATCTTGCTAAAAGTGCAATATCTGCATCTGTAGCGTTAACAACTCCCATGACTTCACCTCCATTATATTTTCTTCTTATAGTATTGTTTATTAGTCAGGATAATGACTTTTTTACATAATATAGGTTTTTATGTTTACGGAGTACGAAAGAGAATTACTCTTATATATAAGGGGGATGATAAAATTGTTATGCTAAATATTTTTTCGTACAATTGGAAAGAAAAGCTAACAAATCTTTTATTATCTGTGTTTTGAGGATATTAGGAGATTTGTTGTGCAGTCAATGAATTTGGGGTATTGAATGTGAACTAATATTTAAAGGTTTACTTTCAAATTAAACCGAACAGACCAAAAATAAGGAAGTTCTTTTACACTACAAATGAATTTATTTTAAAAGCGCAGATGCATTTTTATGAATTTTATTGGAAATTAAATGTAAAAATGGGTTATCATCGTACAATAAAGTTGTATAGGTGTATTATAATGAAAAAACTTTCTTTCGTTTTAGTAGTACTATTAACTTGTATACTAGTATTTAATGTTTATGCTAGTGAAGTAGATACAACTAAAAGTGCTACAGAATTACGTGAAGAACGTATTGCAACAGCAATTGAAAACGTTTGGAACAAATATGATTTAGCTAGTTTTCAAATTGGTATCACTGATCCAATAATTTGGATTGAAACAGAAAAAATGGACTATAAGAAGGAATGGTTGACATACTTGAAAAAGAATGTAAGTAACTCTGATTTAGAACACTATAATATTGAAATTTCGGAGAGGAAATAATACGTAATTTCATTAGACAAGAAATAAAAGGCATTAACCAATACAGTGTAGAGGTTAATGCCTTTTATTTTAATTTAAATGTAATAATTTAGTTAAAAACATGTCCATAAGATAAAGAAGCACTAGATGTACTATTATTTTGTAATTGTAGTTTGAATGCTGTTCCTGATTTAGTTAAAATCCTGTATTAAAATAAAAACAGACTACTGTTCGAGTTAAATGTTCCAGGTTATAATGGTTAGGGTTTATGCCTGAGTAAATATTTTTATAAGAAGTGAGGTAGTGTATGAAAAAAAGAACCACAGACATTATTTTTATCATTATGGGTGCCTTTATTTTCGCGTTAGGTGTTAATTTATTTGTTATCCCGAACGAGCTTGGTGAAGGAGGAGTAACTGGTATCACGATTATAACCTACTATTTATTTGAGTGGTCACCAGGTTTAGTCAACTTAATTCTTAATGCGTTTTTGTTAATAATTGGCTATAAATTTTTGAATAAGGTAACAACGATTTATACGATTATTGCTGTAGTTTTTAACTCGCTTTTTCTTCATCTGACAGAAGGCTGGAATATTGCTTCTAATGAATTAATGGTAAATGCCATTTTTGGAGGAATATTTGTAGGGTGCGGGATTGGACTAATCATTCGGGTTGGCGGAACAACAGCAGGTACTACCATCTTAGCAAGGATTACACAAAAATATTTAGGCTGGAGCATTAGCTATGGTCTATTGTTTTTCGATTTAATAGTTGCTTTTTCATCTTATTTTATTATAGGTGCAGAAAAGCTGATGTTGACAATTATTATGCTATATATAGGAACGAAAGTGATGGAATTTGTAATCGAAGGCTTAAACCCGAAGAAGGCCATTACCATTATCTCTGATAGACCGAATGACATTGCCGAACAAGTGACTAAATCAATGGACAGAGGGGTTACCGTATACTCAGGTCATGGTTATTACACAAAAACCCCAAAGGAAATTCTTTATATTGTTATTAGCAAGCAAGAAGTATTAAAGTTAAAACGGATTGTTCAATCTACTGATCCGAATGCTTTCATCGCTATACACGATGTTCGTGATGTGTTCGGAGAAGGATTTGTTGATATTTCTAAGTCTTAATAAGAGGTTAATTTAAAAGAGTTAGAATTTGTAGAGTTGGTATTAGATATATGCCTACCTGTTTTAATTAATCGTTCGTTATCGTCAATATAAACGACACAATTTGAAATTTTGTTTTTTACAATACGTTTATGAACTATGTGTAAATTGAATTATATAGCGAATAAGATATAATTTTATTATAAGCAACATGTTTTCGTTATAAACGATTCTGGTGTAAAAACGATAAAACTTGTGCAATGAATCTTCAAATTTTGGACATATTGATAATACAACTTTATAAAAGGTGTACGATCAGTATGTCCAAGTTTAGGAGATTACTTGCAAGAACTTTAGAGTTTTTGCAGCAGAGCCTAAAGGAGCTATAACTATTGGAGATAATAATTGAAATTAGGAAGAGACCAAATTTCAATTATTAAGCATAAAATCATTAACCGGCACCTTAACTTTTAAGGTACCGGTTAATTTGTGTGCAATTTGTGTCTACACGTGCGAATTTCCTGAAATGATAGGATGATTCTTCACAGTACAGTTACCTTTTCTAGACCTCGTGAAAAAAAAGTAAAACCCAATGCACAAAAGGGGCCTTTAGTAAAAAGCTTCGCTGCTTGTTCTGCAGTATATTTAGGTGAATATTTCATGTCATTTTGAAGCCACCAAATTGCTATCCCAATAATAGAGGAAGTGATGAAGTGCAATACCATATCTTTCGGAATATCTAAGTCATGTTCTCCAAGTGTAAGCTTAATGGAATTTTGTTCAAGGTTATCCATGATAGCCTGCTGCATTTGTAGCTTAAAATCATGAATGCCATGAGGCCCAAGCATAGATTTATAAAAGTCTGCATGTTTTGCGATACATTCAAATATGGATTGTAAAATTTCCTCGAATTTCGAAAGTTCTATTTGATTTTCCTGTACATGGGTATAAAGGACCATCTTACTTGTGAATTCTCCTAGTGTATTCTCGGTAAGATTTGTTAACAAATCTTGTTTATCCCTGTAATGCGAGTAAAATGTTGCCCGATTAATGAGTGCCTCATCTGTGAGGTCTTGAATGGTAATAGCGTCGTATCCCTTTTCCCCTATCAGCTTGATAAAAGCATCATATATAAATATCTTTGTCCGAATAATCCGTAGATCCGATTTTTTCAATACCATATGCCTCCGTTTTCGTTATTATCATTGGAAACAACAGATCGCCTCTTTTTGTTTCTTATCTTGCATCTATGTATTAAATGTAAATTAAACTGTCTTGAAAAAATGAGTCTTTGAAACTCCATAATTTATTAATCCATTACATTTTATCTATATGAGGGACTAGAATAGCAACCCTGTGATAATGCTTCAAAAGGTGTACCTTGTGTAGTTCAAGGGATTCTTGCAAATACTGCTGTGAGATAGGAGCTTTTTATGCACTATTAAAAAGAATTTGTAATTAAAGTATTGAGATACATTTTGCTTTACACTAACACAAAGACATTGTACAGTTAACTTAACTTAATTATATACAAAAGCGAAATAACATCGTACGGTGCAATAACAAAATGAGTGGAGGAAGAATTATATGACTAGTTCTTATAAAGGAGTAATTACCGAAATGAACCAGGCCTACAATGAATTAAACATTTTAATATCTCAGGAGTTAAAGACTGAGTTCGGTCTAACAGGACAGCAAGAGAACATGATATTCTATATCAATTTAAATAAAAATACTACAGCAAACAACATTGCGAGCACTTTTAATATATCCAAAAGTGCTGTCAGTCAAGTTTTATCTAAATTGGAAAAACATAAGATGATTTCGAAACAAGTAAATCCTAACAATAAACGTGAATATTTCCTTACACTTGGTCCTAACGGTAGCAAGTTTATAGAACGGTTGTCTGAGCTAGATGATTTACTTATTGAGAAATACTTCTCTAAAATTGATATCGAATCCTTGCAGCAAATGACCGATACCTTAATTAAAATAAATCAAATTATACGGGAAGAAAAAAAGAATAACCTTGAGACCAAATAGTAATAGAGTCTTTATGGAGTGGCTTTTATTAGAGAAGTTGCATATGTTCACTGACTTTTAATTAACTTTTTTTGAAACATAACTTGGTTAGTTGAAAGGGGGGAACACCTTATTTCCACATTTAAAAAAACATATGTCAGATGAAATGGAGTCTGAAAGATGGAATTAGTATCGCAGGTTATAGCGGATTATGGTTTCCTCGCTATTTGTTGGATGCCTGTTCTTGGAATTACAGGATTACCAACTCTGATGAAGACATGATGATAATCGTAGGTCACTTTACGTGGATTATGAGCTTGTTATTTTAGTAAGCTTTGTAGGAGCGTTGTGAGTATACTATAATGTAGTAACTGATTGTACAAATACAATCATAATATTCGTAAAATTTTCATTGGATTTAATAATAATAAATTATAAAATGAAACAATATATAAAACTATACGCAATTCAAAAAGATTTCTGTTATCCCTCATAATGAAAGGAGTTATTACAATCAAAAACAATAATGATCGTCATCCTCTGGACAAAATCGAGAAGTGGTTGGTTTTTACTGGTTATGCAGCTTTTGTTTGGTCGACTCTATTCGGGTTAATCCACATTTACTGGGCTGCAGGAGGCACTTTAGGATTTGAAGGCAAGACGATGGGCGAAGTGTTATTCATCATTAATCTGGTTGCAATTGCCCTATGTATAATTTCTGCATTTACTGCACTTGCACTTGTTCAAGCATGGGGACGAAGGTTTCCATCCTGGTTGTTGCTCACTTCTGCATGGGGAGCGTGTGTGGTTTTGGGTTTACGCGGTGGTGTAGGGATAATTCAAAGCTTGTTGGAATCAGAATCACTTTCTTTACTATTAGTAATTGTTGAACCGTTTTTCTTGTTAGGAGGAATCTTATATGGACTTCTTGCTTTTTTTTATATTTATACCTCCAATAATGGGGAAAAAATAAAACAGAACGGGATAAATATGCGGTAAACCTATAGTTATTCAAGAAACGGGCGCTTTAATGGAGGGAAGATCACAAAAATGATCAAACTTTTTTATGAAAGATAAATAGTCAATCTCAAAAGTGGAATTCATTTTGATCAATCTTTTTTCAAACTGGATTCTTTTTCTTTACCGTAAACTATAGGTTTGTGAGGTATTTTTAATCAAACTTTATTGCAAAGCTACAACAGAACAGGGGGACATCATGAATCAGACGTTCAATAAAGCTGATACATTGATCCCTTTCAAGAATGGTTATGATTGCTTGGAGATATTATAGGTATTTCGTCTAAAATAAACAGGTCACAGATTACACTTTGTGACCTGTTTTTTAGAATTTCGAAGCGAGTTGAGTTTGTTTATCTGTGTTTCTTGGCTGTAAGAGTAGGAAAAAGTCCTTTTTAAATTAAAACTCTAAATTCATCATTTTGTATGAGAAAGGAATTAAATTTATGCACAACTTTAATTTCATTTGTGATCAATTTGCTACAATTCTTAAAGGGAAAAGTAAAATAAGTGAAGGTGGTTGTTCGGTATCTTTTCATCGCGATTTTAGGGTGCTTGTTCAAGGGAAGCCAAGTGCCTATGTAGTACCCGTAGGAGTAAGTTTTGAATCGTTGGATCAAAATGGTAATGCATTAAATTTAGGAGAAATTGCTGTTCTGCAAGAAGAGATCCCTTCATTTATGGGATCAATTGTACAACAAGGAATTATTGTTAGTGCTTTACATAATCACTGGTTGTACATGAACCCATTAATTATGTATATTCATATCCAATCAGTGGAGCCCCCGTTACATTTTGCAAAAAAATTGGCAAATTCTTTTTTGTCCTTAAGTAGTTATCCTGTTGCTAATAACGAGGCTCAATAATCAGTGATTTGGATGTATTTATTTTTTGTTAATAGTTTGGAGAAAAGTTTTCTTTGCACATCTACCATTTAGCAGTCATATTGTGAGTGTTTTTAAAGGTACACCTATGCTACTTACTTCGTTTATACTTGAGAAAATCATGAACTTTAACAAATTGAAATCCTTTTTCCTGATTCTTAGGAAGAATGATTTTTAGAGCTGCTACAGTTTGTCTTCTGTTCTCCCCACCATCATGAAGAAGAGCAATATCTCCGTTACGAGCATTTTTTATAACATGAATCATGATGCCAAGACCAAAGTACAATTTGTTTCCCTTGTTGCTTGACTGTTGTAAATACAGTGTAATTTATATAACCACCAGGTGGTCTGAAAAGTAAGAGATCTTTATTTCATTTTTCTATATATTTCTGCCCTTCTATAATATCTTTTTGGATTATTTTTAATGGTGTCTTTTGAGCGAAAACATGATTCATTGTATGATTGCCAATTTCATGCCCCTTATTTAAAACCGTTTTTACTAATTGAGGAGCCTGTTGTATACGAAAGCCAATTATCTTTTTGTTGGTAGGTACGTCCCGAGTGACTATCCCCGTTGGCTCTAGATCTTCTCTCATTAACATGCGAGCAGCTACTTTATTTGAAGTCAATGTACCAATAGTACATAAGATACCGACTATAATTATAAACTTTAATTTATGAACCATTATTACCCACCTTTTATGACTATTAAGTGAAGTGGAATTTAGTTTCTTACAAATGGCGTAAGCATTTCATAGTATTGGTAGCAAATACATACATGTATTAGTGTGTTTATTTGGAAATTTTGGAGACATTAAATATGCATAACTTGGTAGTTTACATATGTTTTTTTGTATTTTGGGAACAAGTGTTAGGAGGGTATTTATGATGAAAAGCTGTACAGCACTTCTTATTATTGATGTACAAGTAGGTTCATTTGAAGAGAGAAAAGTTCTATATAATGAAATGGAATTATTAAGAGTTATTCGATTATTGATTTCTAAAGCCCGTTCTGCTTCAGCCCCTATTTTTTATATGAAATTTAATGGGAAGTCTGGTTCCACACTTAAACAAGGGACAGCAGGGTGGGAAATTCATAAATCTATTGCTCCAGCAACAGGAGATGTCGTTCTTGAGAAGAATCACCCGGATTCTTTTCATAAAACGGGTCTTCAACAAGCTCTGGAAATGAGGAATATAAAACGAATTGTTATAGCAGGAATTCAATCTGAAATTTGTGTAGATGCAACATGCAGGCGTGCGTACAGCTTAGGATATGACGTTATTCTTGTAGGGAATGGACATAGTACATATAATTCTACAGTATTATCAGCGTCTCAAATCATTAAGCATCATAACGAGATAATCGGTCAATGGTTTGCTTGTGTAAAAAATGCGGAAAATATAGAATTTTAATTACTTCCTTACAACTGATTTTGTTCTATAATAACATATGCTTCCCGACTATGCTTTTTAGTGATTAGTATATCGATTTATAATTGTTAAATAAATACTGGAATATCACCATCAAGCTAATATTTTAGAATATCTCCAGAACGGAAAAGTATCTCTTCATAAAAAATTCTTTTGGATGCAAGAGGATTTTTTTATTGGGAATAGTAAGGGGGAGGGGAGGTGCATTACATATGGGAAAAGGTAGAAGTAATAATGCTGGTAAAAAGCAACCGAATTTCGATGATTCATCTAATTTCGCTAAACAAAGCCAACCGACAGAAAAGAAGAAGAAATAAGAAAAGGAGCTCTCTTGATAAAGGGAGCTCCTTTTTAAGATATATTGATGTTTCAGAACAACATATCGATGGCTCAACCAAATAGTCATAATTGCAAGGCTTAATTTCCTGCGAATGGCAGCCAATTTAATATATAACCTTGATAAATTAATTGAAAATAAAAGACTATATACTATACACGAAAGAGCATAAAACAGGGGAATTATGTATAAGGAGTTGATGGGTTCTGGTGCGGAAATGTCAAAACACCAGAATCCATTGTTATTCAAAATGAAGCCTATTAATAAACTGTTGTGAACTACTCGCCACTTAGCGAAACTTGAAGTGGGAGCTTCTCAGTTCCACGACGAAAGCAACCTTTCGTCTCCCTGAGCGTTACTTCGGAGTGCTCCAACCCTAGATGTCCAACGCCTGGACGCTCTTTTGGTACGGTTGATATTTTACGCAGGAACCGAATGGCTTGGTTTTCGCACTCTATTTTCTTCCTG
>NZ_MAOI01000134.1 GCF_001884235.1 Bacillus paramycoides
CCATATCCACCCACAAATCCTGGATCACCAGGATCTACAACGTTTACGTTCGAGTTTGTTTGTGGGAAGAAGCCTTGATTTTTAATTTGTTGATGGTGTACATGTGTTGTATGCGTCGGGAAAACGTGTGGCACCACCGTTGTTGAAAAAGAATGTGTTACGCATTGTTTCGTCGGATGAATGACAGGAGCAGTCGTACAAATAGGTCCTGTAGGCTTCTGCCCCCCAAAGTAAGGATGACAATGATGCATAGTTTTTCTCTCCTCTCTCATTAAAAAAATCTGACTACACTTTACAATATGAGAAAGGAGGTAAGGCCGCTTGTTATATATACCCATTTATTTCACAGAAATTTGTCTAGTGCTGCATTTCATTCATCATATACATTACGGACAACACCCTACTATCATTTACCAAAGAACCCCCCGACTTGCTTAACAATTCCCGTCACTTGATTCATCGCATTCATCATTTGTCCAGCCGTATTCATCATTTTATTCACATCATAGTTACCATCTGATGTTTTAAATTGTGAAACAAAACTAGAAAACTGACTTGGTTGCTGTTGCTTTTGTTTATTCATTGTTGGGTATGGTTGTTTTGGTGGATAAAACATAGCCTGTTGATTTACATATTGAGTTGGTGGCATGTAGTATTGTGAATTCATATACATTTGTTGCGGTTGATCTGTATACATTTGCTGGGGCTGATTCATATGCGTTTGTTGCGGTTGATCCGTATACATTTGCTGGGGCTGATTCATATGCGTTTGTTGCGGTTGATTCGTATACATTTGCTGGGGCTGACTCATATGCGTTTGTTGCGGTTGATTCATAAACGACACTTCAAATGGCTGATAATAATTTTGATTTCCATAATAAGGTTCGAAAGGATACATATTATATCTTAAATATGTATCCTCATTATATTGGTACATATTTTGCTGCGCGTACGGGTTTGCTTGCTGATATACATTAGGTTGTTGAAACATGCATTCTCTCCTCCTTCACATAAGTTTCTACATATAGAATATGTACCTATAAAATAAAATGTGTGAAGGAGTATCTGTCTGTTTTTGTCGGAAGTTTAAATTTTTAAAAAAATTAGAAAGAAAGCCCTTCCATGCTATGATAATAAGGAAGAAGATTCTCATGGGGGAGGAATCAACATGGTATTAGGGGATTTAAAACAAGCGTTTTCTCAAAAAAAAGGGTATTGCACAGAAAATTCGAATGAACTGTTAGACTTTGCAAGACATTGTTATTTAGAAGGAAAAATATGTATATCAGATTATCGAACATTAATACGAGAATTAGAAATAAACGGTGCAACAAAACCTACAACAGTAACAGAGGCATAAAAAAACAAGAGGGTTTTTCCCTCTTGTTACTTACATTGCTCTATGATATTTTGCAAAGTATACGAAATAGCTTGATGAGTTTCAAAGAAACGTTTACCTTTTCCCTTATTTACAAAGCATTGTAGTACATTAGTTTGTAAATTATCGTACACTTGATCAATTTGTTGTACATGTATATACTTAGGTCTTTCTTTCTTGATCCACCTATAAGCTAAGTCTTTCCACAGCTCTAACTCTTCATCTACAGTATCAACAAATGGCTTCATATCCTTATAAAAATCATACTCATCAACTTCTCTTTTTTTCACATTCGCTTCATCATTATACTGCATTAACTTTTCCGAGGACTGGATTAATGCTTCATACTCCATTTTATTCCCACCTTACTATGCACTCACTACGACGTTTTGAAATGTCTTTACCCAACTCCCTTTTTCTTCGTGATGCACTAATTTATTTTCCATATGCTCGATATGCATTTCTGTTATTTCTATCTTATTGCATATTTTTTCACGCTTATCCTTCAACGCATGACTTATTCTAATCCCAATATTCATTTCCAGCAAATCGAGAGAACTTAACATTTGATCCATTTTTTTCATAACATCTTCCTTCTGAACCATCGCCATAAATAAAACGCCCCCTTCTTTGCCTTTCCTTTGTCATGTAATTTCGCCGATTTATCGATCACTCCTGCCCACATGACAAAACTAGTTGATATTCGTCAAAGAAATCATTTTGCATGCCATTTATAGAAATGGTAACAATACAAAAAGGAGGTGTATTACGATGGCAAAAAACAAAAACGAAAAAAAGAAAAATCAAAACAAACAACAAAACAAACCTGAGACTGGTAATCCAAAGCTTGATGGTCCAAATTTCCCTGCTACATAAAGTGACACTTTAATCTGAGTGACTCTTTCAAACAGCTATTTTCCGGCCTAAGCTCAACCTCTTTGCTTTCGCTAAGTTTTGAGGTTAAAGCCGTAATGCCCGCAAATAGCGGAATTAAAAGTAATTTGTTATAGAGCATATTACTTTTAATTAAGAAGTCCCGCCTTCCTAAATGAAGGCGGGACTTCTTTTTAATTATATCATGAATTCATCTATTCTTTTGACAAAACTATTTAATATAGAAAGAGTATGTATTTGCTCTCGCTTCTTTCTATACCATTCTGTTATATTAATTTTCCCTTTAGGTTTTTCAAATAAAAATAATGAATTCGTTTCTAGCCCTTCACTAAACCAATCTTTTTCAATTATTTTTTCATGAGTAACAATCGTATACACATCTCTTAGAGCCGGCGTACCTGACTTTCTTGTCCCCTTTAGGTAGCATTCATAATCCATCCTCGATCCTGTATGCCTAGTTTGCAATGTAAATTTATAAAACAAATCCCTATACTTTGGATGATACAATAACCAAGCTAGTTTTTTCCCAAGTTCTATACGTTTTTGTAACGTTTCAAATTGATAAACTGAAAACCCATATATTCTCCCTTCCACCGTTGGAAAAACAACTGCACTAACATGAAATATTTCTTGAAATTTAAACAAAGCGGTATCAAATACATGCTTTTGAAAATATGTATTCTCAATTACTGGTTTTTGAATTATATTTTGTTCATTTATAATAAGGGCCGTCATTAGCCTTATTACATCTCTTTTCTCCCAGAAATATATCCATTCTTTTTCCATAAAAATTGATGTGTTGAAAAATTGTAACAAATGGAAAAGAGGTACACATCTCCTTTTACTTTCCTCATATAGTAATAGTTGAGGGAAGGCATCTAAGAAAATAAGCCAATTAGCCTTTTCGTACGTGAGAAATAAATGTTTCTTTACTGTTGGAGATAGAACATTAGAATAGCACTTTCCTTCTAGATCTGTCATGTTCCAGCCTCCATTCCTTGAGACCATACTCGCTAAAAAAGACCATCGAATTTCTTTATTTCTCAAATAATATTCTTGGTAAGATTGTGTACGTGAAATATTATCTACATTAGCTATATCTGTTCTCTCCTTAATATTGTTAACTATAGCTTTTTCATCTTCTGTGCAAAAATAATCATTGCGATTTTGTTTAATTTTTTCGTAATCGTACCAGCTAAACATGAATAAGTACCATACCTTTCTTGAAAAAGGTCACATCTTTTTTCATTTTTTGATATAATCACCTTTGTAAGTAATTCTTAACAAGTTGGGAGTGGACACAATATGACCATTCGTTACCCAAATGGAAAAAGGTACGATCAAGCTTCACACCCTCATAAAACACCAGTTAAAAAACATACTTATAGTAATAGAGGTATGTCCCTTGAAGAGGAATTGAATGACACAAATCAATATTACTTAACCCATAATATTGCATGCGTACATAAAAAACCTACACCTCTTCAAATTGTAAAAGTAGATTACCCCGCTCGAAGTGCTGCTGTGGTAAAAGAAGCGTATTTCAAACAACCTTCTACAACAGATTACAACGGTGTATACAAAGGGAAATACATCGATTTTGAAGCGAAAGAAACAAAAAATAAAACCAGTTTTCCCCTTCAAAACTTCCACCTTCATCAAATTGAACATATGAAGCAAGTAATCGCTCATAACGGAATTGCATTTGTTATTATTAAATTTACACTTTTTGATGAACTTTATTTATTAGATTCAAAACATATTATTGCATTTTGGAATCGTCAAAATACAGGTGGACGGAAATCGATTACAAAACAAGAAATAGAAGCGCATGGATCTTTATTATCATGCGGTTATCACCCTCGGATTGATTATATCCGTGTACTAGACACGGTTTATTTTTCGTGATAGAGTCATCACTAAGGCTCTTTTTTCGACTTTTGGGGGAGAGAATGAAAGGTAGGAGAAAGTATAATGTCAGATAATTATCGTTCTCGTACAGAACGAAATCATGTAAAAAATCAAACGAAAGAAACAAATAAAGAAGAAAAACCAAAGAAAAAAGGTTCCTTTTTCAAGAAATTCCTTATAGGTTGTCTACTTCTTGGTATCGTCGGTCTCGTAGCTGGCGTTTCGGCTTTCTTTGTTATGGTAAAGGACGCTCCAAAATTAGACAAATCAAAACTTGTCAATCCTTTATCAACAAAGTTTCTTGATAAGGACGGAAATTTCTTCTATGAATACGGTGCGGAAAAACGAACCCATGTTACATACGATCAAATTCCAAAAGTAGTGGAAAATGCATTCCTTGCAACTGAGGATTCACGTTTCTATGAACATAATGGAATTGATTTTAAACGAACTACAAAAGCAGTTATGGAGAATGTCACTGGTGGTTTCGGTTCCCAAGGTGGTAGTACGATTACACAGCAAGTAGTTAAAAACTATTTTCTAACGATGGAAAAAACCGCAAAACGAAAAGTGCAGGAATGGTACTTATCTTATAAATTAGAGCAACAATACTCTAAACATGAGATTTTAGAAATGTACTTAAATAAGATTAATCTAGGTAACCGCTCTTACGGTATTGCATCAGCAGCTCAAAAATATTATCGCAAAGATTTAAAACAATTACAGTTACATGAAGCTGCAATGCTCGCTGGTTTACCCCAAGGTCCTAACATTTATGATCCAACAAAACCGGAAAATGTTGAACGAGCAACAAATCGCCGTAATGTCGTATTATCATTAATGAATCGACATGGTTATATAACAAAAGAAGAAATGAACAACGCAATGAAAATCCCTGTAACTGAGGGTCTTCAAAAATCAGAACTAACTGAAATGAAGTATCAAGCATTTTTAGATGCTGTTGTAAAGGAAGTTGAAAAAGAATATCCTGATGTAAATATCGGTTCAGATGGTTTAACGATCCAAACAACACTTGATCGAAATGCTCAAGATTACGCTGACGAAATTATGGATGGCAATCTTATTAAGTATCCAAACGATCAATTCCAAGGGTCATTTGTATTTATGGATACACAGTCTGGAGAAGTTCGAGCAATTGGGGCTGGGCGAAAAGAAAGTAAGTCTACTTTCAAAGGTCATAATATGGCAGTTGATTTAAAACGCCAAGTTGGTTCAACCATGAAACCTATTTTTGACTATGGTCCAGCTATTGAAAATCTACAATGGTCTACGTACCATCAACTAAATGACTCAGAGTACACATACTCTGATGGTACAAAAATTAAAAATGCTACAAACAGTTATAAAGGAGATGTGTCCCTACGTGACGCACTAAAAAAATCTTTAAATATTCCTGCTTTAAAAACAGCTCAAGCGGTCGGGCTTGATAAATCAAAAGAATTCGCCAAAGGTCTAGGCATGACATTTAAAGATGATACTGTTTTTGAATCAACTGCAATCGGTAGTAATGAAAGCTCTCCGTTAGATGTCGCTGGAGCTTATGCAGCATTTGGAAATGACGGTATGTACAATAAGCCTCATTTCGTTAAAGAAGTTATTTTCCCAGATGGGAAAAAGAAAAGCTTTAAACCGAAAGAAAAACGAGCAATGCAAGACTCTACAGCTTACATGGTTACTGACGTTCTTCGTGATGTTGTAAAACCTGGTAGTGGCGGTACTGGCCCAACGGCTTATGTTCCCGGTTTTGATGTTGCTGGTAAAACAGGAACACAAAACTTTGATAAATCTGTTATTAAAAAATACGATATTCCAGCTGATGCCAACCGAGATAGTTGGTTCGCAGGATATACACCACAATATACAATGGCTGTTTGGACTGGTTACGAAAAGGATAGCTCAGAAAATTACATCGGCGATCGTTCTACTAGAATTGCGCAACAAATGTTCCAAGTAATGATGAGCAAATTCGCTACAGATAAATCTCGTTTCGAACGTCCTTCTTCTGTACAAGAAATAAACGGCGAGTTATACGTAAAAGGTGCGAAAAAAGATGCAATTAAAGAAATTAAAGTAGATTCACCTAGTGGCCTTAATGTCACTTTCGATGGTGCTAGCACAGTTACACTAAACTGGTCTGGACCATCAGAGGTTGATGCGTATGCCGCAAGCTATAAAGCTACTGACGGTACTAGTGGTAGCTTATCAGTAAGTGGTACAACAGCTACCCTCGGAGGCATTAAACCAGGTGTTACTTACAGCTTCTCTGTAGTAGCGAAAAAAGGTACTGGAACAAGCCCCGCAGTCGGTGCATCCTTTACCGCTCCTGGAGGAACTCCAGACGCGAAAAAAGCTGAGGAAGAGGCTAAGAAAAAGGCTGAAGAAGACGCTAAGAAAAAAGCTGAAGAAGACGCCCAGAAAAAGGCCAATGAAGATAAGGTAAAACAAGAAGACGCTAAGAAAAAGGCTGAAGAAGAACAACGTAAACAACAAGAGCAACAACAACAACAACAACAACAACAACAACAAGAGCAACAACGCAAACAACAAGAAGAAGCTCAGAAGAAAGCTGAAGAAGAGCAGCGTAAACAACAAGAGGCTCAGAAAAAAGCTGAGGAAGAAGCTAGAAAAAAAGCTGAAGAAGAGCGTAAACAACAGGAACAACAGAATCACCAACAAGAACAACCGCATAGCGGAGGAGATACTACTCCGCACGCAGACGGAAATGTTGTTACAACAGAATCATAATAAAAGAAGTCCATTTCTCCTAACGAGAAATGGACTTCTTTTTTGTTATGATTTTCTTTACATGTAGCTTCTCTATTTCGATATACAACTGTGCTAATTGAATATAAGAATGATAATTACTTGGTTTCTTGATAATAAATGAATATCGCTCCATAAAATTAACAGGTTGTACTTCTAATTTATTCATATTTACTTGCATTTCATTCAAACCATGAACAGGTTGCTCATTTAGCCAATATACAACCGATAGCAAGTGAGCTGCAAAAAGAATCATCGGTCCCTCAGCTTCTTGTTTTTTCCTGTTTCGAAATAGCGTAGCAATTTCGTCTTGTTTCGTTTTCCATGTATTTAACACCGCTGGAATACTTTTTTCAAGTTCATTCCATGGCTCATACTGTTTTTCTATATCAAATATAAAATAAATATTTTGTATTATTTCTTCAAAAGATTGATCAGTATGATACGTAATCGATTTTACATCCTCTTCAAAAAATGGTAAATATCGAAACGTTTTCGGTACTTCTACAACTCTCTCCATCCCTTATTTCCCCTTCATCCGCTTTTTCCCTTCACGGCATACATCTAATAGCGGGCACTTTTCACATTGTGGACGTTGCGCTTTACAATGATAACGTCCAAAGAATATCATACGATGATGCGTCACTCCCCATTCATCCATTGGAATTTTCTTCATCAACGTTTTTTCCACCTCTAAAACTGAATCTTTCCATCTGCAAATCGCTAAGCGCTTACTCACTCTCTCTACATGCGTATCAACAGCAATTGCTGGAATCCCAAACGCAACTGAAACAACTACATTCGCTGTCTTTCTCCCTACACCTGGTAAGTTCGTCAGCTCGTCACGGTCTTCTGGAACTTTTCCGTTATAATCATCAAGTAACATTTGACATAATTTTTGAATGTTTTTTGCCTTGTTTCTATACAATCCAATTGAACGTATATCTTGTTGTAATTCTTCTAAAGACACACTTAAATAATCTTCTGGTGTTTTATATTTTTGAAATAAGTTTTTCGTCACTTTATTTACAAGTACATCTGTGCATTGCGCAGATAATGCCACTGCGATTACAAGTTCAAATGGATTATCATGAATTAATTCACAATGCGCATCTGGATACATATCCGCCATTGTATCTAGACAATAACGAATTTGCGTTTTGTTCAACATATCTTTCCTCCTACATTACTGCTCCAACCAATTATAAAAAGGCACTTTCCCAGTAAATTTCGTCTCTTGTTTTGTCGTTTGTTGTGTGCGTTGTTGATTCGCTCTAAATTTCTGGCCTTGATTTTGCGCTTGATCCACCGTTTTAATTCCATTCTTTTTCCACTCAAATAAGATGCGATCAATATACCTGAAATTAAGTTTACCACTCATAACAGCTTCCCGAAGAGCCGCTTGAATTAAATTCGGATGATGTTGATCTTGATCTTCCCACATTCCCAATGTTTCACATTCAAACGGCGAAAGTGGTCTTCCAAATTCTTTTTCAAATACTGTATATAAATTTACTTGAACTTGTTTTTTTTCTTGTTGCTCTTCTTCTATAGATTCATTCATTAAAAAGTGCAATATTTTTTCCCATAGTGGTTGTAAAGAATAACTTTCACACATCATCGCTTCAGATCTTTGTCCACCTTCTAGTGCTAAAAAGCCTTTTTGAATTAATGTCTGAATCACTTCCATACATTTCATTTCTGTTATCGTCATCCGTTCTGAAATCTCTGAAGGAGTCGGGAACGAATTACCTGATTCTAAAAATGTGTGTACATGAAGTACCACCATAAATTCCGTTTCATTTAAACCTAGCTTTTTATAATGCATCATAAGCAATTTAGGAATCGCTATGCTTCCCTGTTCAAACCATTGTAACATCATTTTCTTTTTCATCACCAAACACCTCGCTCTCTAGTATAACACACCTTTAGCTATTTCTTTTTGCCACAATTCGTCAAAAAACCTCCCTATATGTAGGGAGGTTTTTTTGTGTTTAATACAAGGAACAGCCGATTAAGCCTGCACTTTACTTTTCATAAATGTATGAATTCGTTCCAATGCTTTCTCTACTTGCTCAAGAGATGTCGCATACGATAGTCGAACGTTATTTGGTGCACCAAATCCTGTCCCTGGAACAAGAGCCACTTTTTCCTCTTCTAATAATGCCTTTGCCCAGTCATCAACTGTCTCATATCCAGTTAACGCTACAGCTTCTTTTACATTTGGGAATAAGTAAAATGCACCTTGTGGTTTGATGCAAGTGAAACCAGGAATTTGAATTAATTTATCATAAATAATGTTCAATCTTTCTTCAAATGCTTGACGCATCGTTTCTACAGGTTCTTGTGAGCCTGCATATGCAGCAATTGCACCGTATTGAGCAATTGAAGTAGGGTTTGACGTACTATGACTCGCTAAGTTCGTCATCGCTTTAATAAGCTGCTTATTTCCTGCTGCATATCCAATACGCCACCCTGTCATAGAATGAGATTTAGATACACCATTAATAATAAGTGTTTGTTCTTTTAATGCATTAGAAAGCTGGGCAATTGAAGTATATTCTGCATCACCATAAATTAATTTTTCATAAATTTCATCAGAAACGATTAAGATATCATGTTCTAAACATACTTCTCCAAGCTGTTGTAATTCTTCTTTGCTGTAAATCATTCCTGTTGGATTGCTCGGTGAATTAATAATAACTGCTTTCGTTTTCTCTGTAATTGCCTCACGCAGCTGCTTTGCTGTAATTTTGTACTCATTGTCTTCTAGACCTTCTACATAAACTGGCTTACCACCAGCAAGCTTTACTTGCTCAGGATAACTTACCCAATAAGGAGTTGGGATGATAACTTCATCTCCTTCATCAAGTAACACTTGGAATAATGTATATAATGCATGCTTGGCACCATTACATACAATAATTTCAGATGGATCATACGCTATCCCTTGATCGCGAGTAAATTTCTTAACGATTTCTTGTTTTAACGATTGTAATCCACCTGTTGGTGTATATTTCGTATGTCCTTCTAACATCGCTCTATGTGCGGCTTCCATAATATGTTCTGGCGTATTAAAGTCAGGTTCTCCTGCCCCTAATGCAATTACATCATGACCTTCCGCTTTTAATGCTTGTGCCTTTGCTGTAATTTCTAAAGTTGAAGACGGTGTTAAAGCAGCTACTCGCTTTGCTAATTTCATTTGCTGTTCCCCCTACATCTATTTTTCAATGCTATATCGTCGTAAAAACTTGCCATCTTTAAATTCAAGATAGTAGTAACTATAACGATTTTCATCATCAATATATGTAACTTCCCATAATGGTATATTGTTTTCAACGCCTAATTTTGCTTTTAAGATTTCTTTCGGTTTGCTTTTTGATTCTTTACTTCCATCGTCGACCTGTTCAGCCGTTCTTTGTATAGCTTCTTTTTCAGAAATACCTTCGCTCTTTTTTCTTACTATAGTATCTCCTTTTTTCTCAGGCACCCAAACAATGATTTGTTCTCCTTTTTCATCTGTACCTTGTACGACGGTATATGAAGATTTTCCATTAAAATAATCAACAGATTTTACCTTTGTAAGTTTTGCCTTTTCTTTTGCAATTTCTACAACCTTTGATTCTTTTGGAATTTTATTTTCCATCGCTTTATTATAAACATATGCCCCATATATTCCACTAGCAACGATAACGATAATGATTGCAAAGATCCACTTTTTCATTGTATCACTACGTTCTGTAAATCGTAAATACAGCTGTTTCTTTGTCTTTTTCGTCTAATGCTAATCCGAACATGAGGTCTTGCTCTTTTAACGTACGATTCAAGCTATCAACAATTTTATACAAATCAGACGAATATTTAATACGCGTCGTTGATAGTACTTCAATTTTCTTCTCCATGAAAAAACTCCTCCGTTACACAAAAATTTCTAATTATAGAAGAACGCAATGCGGTTACAATAAGAGTACATTCTTTACAACCCCTGCTTCATCACCCATCTATTATAGCAGGACATGTACAGCAAAAAAAGGTTTCAAACCGAAAAGCAATACATTTTGTATACAAGAAGTAAGAAAAATAAAATTCCTCCTACCCACATTTTTTACGCCTGAAGTTTAAATGTACTTCAGGCGTATTTTTCTTCCAATTTTTATTTATTTGGCCGTTCCTCTAATTGCTCTAACAATTCTTCTAACGGTCCTTCATAGAGCGGGACAGTCGGGATTGATTGTAAGAATCGTTTTCCATAGGAAGAGCTTGTCAAGCGACGATCTAACACAAATACCGTTCCTGTATCTGTATTTGTTCTAATAAGACGACCAAATCCTTGTTTGAAACGTAATATCGCTTGCGGGAGCGCTAACTTAGCGAATACGTCTTCTCCTTGATTTTTTAGCCACTCACCTTTTGCTTCCATCATTGGCTGATGAGGAGGTGTGAATGGGAGACGGACAATAACAAGACAACTCAAGGCATCTCCTGGAATATCTATCCCTTCCCAAAAACTGCTTGTTCCTAACAAAATCGATTTGTCAAACTCCTGAAATTTACGGATTAAGCGACTTCGACTTCTATTATTCACACTTTGTGTTAGCAATAAATATCCTTCTAATGCATCATCGTTTTTCAAATGCGTATACGCTTCTTTTAACATTTCATACGAAGTGAATAAAACGAGCATTCTACCTTTTGTAGTCTTCGCTATTTTTGCAATATGTTCCGATACGGATTCAATATAGTCCTCATTACTAACTTGCTTAATAAAAGGTACATCCGTTGAAACCATTAATTTCATTTGTTCTTCAAAATGAAACGGCGACGGAACCTTTAATGTATTTGGAGCAAAGTCATGTAAGCCTAGCTCCTCTTTTATATAGTCGAATGTATCGTTAACTGTTAGCGTTGCTGATGTGAAAATAACACTCTTTTTTTGCGTTAAAAATTCATCAGCAAATCTTTCACCAATATGAACAGGCTGCGCATATAAAACTGTTGAATGAATCGTCCCCTTCGTTTCGGTCTCCATCCATGTCACGTATGAATTTTTTTCTAATATGAGTAATTGTAAAGCTTGTGCCATCTTTCTCAACAACTCAATTAGATGAATAAATTCACCTGTAACAACATGCATCTCCCACTCTAATTTACTTTGCAGTATATCAACTTGTTTCTCAAGTGTAGTCACTAATTTTCTTAACTCATATACAAAACGATTTGTTAATTCAGTAATACTATCCCATAACTTACCGTGCTCCACTTCCGTGTTATATCGATAAACGAGCGGCATATTACTCGCTCCTTGTTCTTGCTTTGTTTGTTTAAATATGAAAGCACGTAACATTTGGAATAGTTCATCAGCATCAAACTTCAGTTCCTTCAAACTATGACTCATCATACGAAAAATCGAACGAGAGGCTTGCTCTGATTTTTTCATCATTTTATATACTTTGGACAGCACATCATCTGTTTCTAGCGTACCAAGACGAGATAAAACTAATTGAAAATACATACATGAGAACTGTTCACCTAATGTTCTACTAGCCGCTTCTTCAATATGATGAGCTTCATCAAAAATAATATGTTCATATGAAGCAAACAGTGGTTCTTCACTTGAAAAATCTTGAAATAATAACGCATGATTTGTAATAACAATATCTGCAAATAATGCTTTATTCTTCGCTCGCTGATAAAAACAACGACTAAACCAGTTACTTTGCATTCCGCCTGGACTATATGCATCACTGCAAATACGATTCCACAGCAATTTTCCGCCCTCAGGAATATTTAATTCATCACGATCGCCAGTTTCAGTTTGCAGTAACCACACTAAAATTTTCGCCTTCGTAAGCGCCATATCATAATTTTTCTCTTCCTCTTGCAAAGCATATTCAAATTTATGTAAACAAAGATAGTGCTTTCTTCCTTTCAGAAGAGCCACCTCAAATGAAAATGGCATTATTTTTTGTAATAACGGAATTTCTTTTTCAAGTATTTGTTGTTGCAGTTGTACAGTTTGTGTACTTATAATGACAGGTTCTTCTTTTTTCCTTGCAAAATAAATACTTGGAAGTAAATATGCAAGAGTCTTCCCCGTACCTGTTCCTGCCTCAATAAGTGAAAACCTGGAGTCTCTTAAAGCTGTATATATTTCCTTCATCATAAGCTGTTGGCTTTCTCTTTTTTCAAACTTTGGCATGTTTAATTCAAGTTTATCCATTGTCTTATGTAAGAAAGCATCAAATTTAGACGAGCATGTTTCACTTAGACTTAAGGAATAATTCCGCTTTCGAAGTGCAATATTTCGATACACTTCATACCCCTCTGCCTCTTCTTTACCATGCATCATTTTCTTTAAAATATTTTCAGAAAGCACATCAGCTATATCACTTTGGAAAACATCACTTAATTCATAAAGCGATTGTAATGTGACAAGTGGTAAATTTTCAATTTCATTTAAAAATTGTAAAAACAACTCCGCTGTTGCAAGAGCATCACTATCCGCACGATGCGGTTGATCGTGCTCTAATTCATGTTTCTTGGCTAAATCACGTAATTTATAACTATCGGCTGTCGGCAAAAGAATTTGCGCCAATTCAACTGTATCGATTTTAGGACAATGTACTTCTGTATATCCAGCCTGCCTTAATTCTTCATTTAAAAAATTCCAATCAAAGTGAACATTATGCGCAACGAAAGCCGCACCTTGTAATAGCTCAACAATCATCGGGGCTACATCTCGGAATAACGGGGCTTGTTTTACTAGATCTTCATCAATCCCTGTTAATTCTGTAATAAATAGGGGAATCTCTCTCTTCGGGTTAACAAAAGATGAGAAAATTTCTAATATCTCTCCATCTTCTACTACAACAGCTGCAATTTGGGTGATTTTATCCTTCCCATCTTTCCAGGAGTTCCCTGTCGTCTCTAAATCAACAACGACATAACGCTTACTCATATATGTAACACCTCAATTTCTTACCTTTCAAACAACAAAATTCATATATTGTTACTATACCACGTTTTATCTCATCTTAATGAAAAGATACAGAAAAAAGCTATCTCCTTAATAGAGATAGCTTTCCTACTTATAATATCGTGCCAGCTTTTTCAGCACCTAACATTTCAATAATTTGATTATGATCGTCTAGTACTGCAATTTTCGGTTCTTGTTTATGAACATTTTCTTCTGCCACTAAACCATAGCAAATAATAATAACTTTATCACCTGGTTGTACAAGCCTTGCAGCTGCACCGTTTAAACAAACAACGCCGCTACCGCGTTCTCCTTTAATAACATATGTCTCTAATCGAGCTCCATTGTTATTATTTACAATTTGTACTTTTTCATTTTCTATAATATTTACCGCATCCATTAAATCTTCATCAATTGTAATACTACCTACATAATTTAAATTTGCTTCCGTTACAGTTGCGCGATGTAACTTTGCTCTCATCATTGTGCGAAACATAGCTGCTCCCCCTATTTCCCCATTAATGTTATATTGTCAATTAATCGTACATTTTCAAACTTAACTGCAATTGCTAAAATGATTCGTCCTTCAATTTTATCTATTGCTGTCAATGAAGGATATGCATATAAATCAGCATAATCTACAGTGCCTTTCGTATACTTCTCAATATGCTCTTTCACAAGATTCATAATGATTTCTGGATTGTGTTCGCCTGCCTCAATTCGTTCCTTCGCTATACATAGACTGCGGTATAAATGAGGAGCCTCTTCACGTTCTTCTTGTGATAAATACACATTACGAGAACTTTTCGCTAATCCATTCTCTTCCCTTACAATATCAACTGGTACAATCGTAACTGGAATATTAAAATCAGTTACAAACCCTTCAATTACAGCAACTTGCTGTGCATCTTTCATACCAAAATAAGCACGAGTTGGCGTTGTAATATTAAATAGTTTCATTAGTACAGTAGCAACACCAGCAAAATGACCAGGTCTTTGTTTGCCGCATAATACGTCCGTACGCTTCACAACCTCTACTGTTGTTGTTTGTTCTGCTGGATACATCTCTTCTACACTCGGATAAAATAAATAGTCAACACCATTTTCTTTCGCTACACTTTCGTCTCTATCAATATCACGAGGGTATCGATCTAAATCTTCATTTGGTCCAAATTGCAATGGATTTACAAATACACTTAAAACTACAATTTCATTTTCTCCTCTTGCCTTACGTAATAAAGTAGCATGCCCTTCATGTAAATACCCCATCGTTGGAACAAAGCCAATACTTTTTCCACTTGCACGAAGTTCGCTCGTAATTTGCCGCATCTCTTGCACTGTAGTTATGATTTTCATTATTGTTTTCCCCCGTATAACGCTAAGCATTCTTCCTCTTTCATTGTGAACGAATGTTTTTCTTCAGGAAATTGCCCTGTCTTTACTTCAGCAACGTATTGCGAAATCCCTCGCACAATCTCCTCTTGAACAGACGTATATTGCTTCACAAATTTCGGAACACGTTTTACGCCATACGAGATAAGATCATGATAAACAAGTACTTGCCCATCTACTTTCCGTCCTGCTCCAATTCCGATTGTAGGAATTGTTAATTGCTCTGAAATAAGTTCTGCTAACTGCATTGGCACACACTCTAACACAAGCGCTATCGCACCAGCTTCCTCACATTTCTTTGCATCTTCTATTAATTTCTTTGCACTTTCAGCATCTTTTCCTTGTACTTTATACCCACCTAGAACTCCTACAGATTGAGGAGTTAAACCTAAATGTGCCACGACAGGAATTCCCGCATTCGTTAAGTAGTGAATAGTCGATATAACTTCTCCAGCACCTTCTACTTTTAATGCATGTGCCCCGCTCTCTTGAACGATGCGGCGTGCATTAATCATCGTATCTTGCAATGATACGTGATAAGACATAAATGGCATATCAGTTACAATAAACGTCTCTTTCGCTCCGCGGTGTACAGCTTTCGTATGATGGATCATATCCTCTACTGTTACTGGAACCGTTGAATCATATCCAAGTACAACCATCCCAAGAGAATCCCCAACTAAAATCATATCAACTTCAGCCTCTTCTGCTAATTTAGCAGATGGATAATCATACGCCGTTAGCATTGTAATCGGCTCACCTTGCTCTTTCATTTTCAAAAAATCTGTTTTTGTTTTCAAAAACTACTCCTCCTTTATGCAGGAGAGAGGAGATGGCCGAAATCATATAAAAAACCCCTCTGGCCATAAAAGGGCAGAAGGGTTGTGTGTTAGTCGGCATTATTCATCCCTCTGTCCCAGTCCGTTATTGGATCAAGGCAGAATCCAAATTATTATTTTTTCATACTGCTTTAAATAATGGTGCAGTTCGCTTTGATACTGCCCATATTCGAACTAATTATAGCAAACTAAGAAAAGGAATTGCTACACTTTTTCGAAAAAATAATTTTCTACTTTCATTACGGTATGTGAAGTTTACAAATGTCCGATAAGTAAAAGAAGTTCCAAATTGGAACTTCTTTTACTTAATTTCTATATCGGCAGAATGAATGTGATGCATTTGTCCTTGATGATCCTCAAGTAGCAATACACCATCGTCCGTAATCCCTTTTGCTATCCCAGTAATCGTTTCCTTCATCGTTCGAGCTGTAATTTCTTTTCCGATACTCACTGCGTAACTTTCCCAAAGAATTTTAATAACAGAGAAGCCATTTCTTAAATACTCTTCATACAATTTCTCTAGTTGTAAGAAAATTTGTTGCATAAGTTCCGCACGAACAATCGGCTTACCCGACTCAATTGCTAACGAAGTTGCAATTTGCTGAATTTCCTCATCAAAATGTTCTTGTTTCTGATTTGCATTAATGCCAATCCCCATAATAATAGCATTAATTTTATCCGGATCAGCTTGCATTTCCGTTAGTATACCGACAGCTTTTTTCCCTTGAATTAATATGTCATTTGGCCATTTTATACCTACATTTACACCGGCACATTTTTCAATTGCTTGCGCTACGCTAACAGCTGCTAATAAAGTAAGTTGAGGTGCATGATGAACTGGAATAGATGGACGCAAAATAATACTCATCCAAATCCCTGTGCCTTTTGGAGAATACCATTTTCTACTTAAACGTCCTCTACCTGCAGTTTGTTCTTCTGCAACGACAATTGTTCCCTCTTCTGCTCCTTCATGAGCAAGTCTTGCTGCAATATGCTGAGTAGATTCAACTGATTCTTCAAAATAAATTATTCTACCGATACGCTCTGTTTGTAATCCTAATTGAATCTCGTTAGCAGTTACTTTATCTGGTTTACTAGCAATCCGATAACCTAAACGGCGCACGGCTTCCAGTTCATACCCTTCATTACGAAGATCCTCCATATGCTTCCATACAGCGGTTCTCGAACAACCAAGTTTATCACTAAGTGTTTGACCAGATACAAATTCACCATCTGCTTCAGAAAAAACTTGCAATAACTGCTTTCTTATAGTAGATTGCATCTTTGCAGCCACTCCCTTACATTCTCATTCTCGTTAGCTAAGTTTCCTTCTACGATAGATTCTTCAATTTTTTGAAGCATTTCGGCAACCCAAGGGCCTGGCTTTTTATCTGCCCAAATTAATAAATCATTTCCTGTCACATTCATTTCTTGGCGACTCTTTATCGGTAATGACTCAAATAATGTTTCCACTTGTTTAACAGCTGAACTATCATAACTTTCTATTATCGCTTCATATACTCTTTCTGCCATTACTGCGATGTGCATCCCAGTTTTATAAAGAAAGACCGCATTCCATTCCGCCTTCTTTCTAGAACGGATTGCTAATAGAACGGCTACAATATCTTTTATTTTTTTATTTGAAAACTTCCATTGACGTAAAAAGACAGAGGGATGTTCTTCTCCGATACAATATAAGAAGAATGCCCACGCCTCAACGTCTGTTTCAAATGAATTCCATTTATACTGCGTAGCTTTTAAGAGTCGTTCTTCTGACATTTGTAAATATGGGAGATGATAAAATAACTTCGTTTCTACTAACTCGTGAAGCCCCTTCGCACAATATGTACCAGTCAACAATTTTTCAAATTCTACTGTAATTCTTTCAATTGCAATATGTTCGAGCAAATGCCCATACGTTTCAATTGCTTGTTTCGTCTTTGTTTCCAAAGAGAAACCTAACGTACTAACGAATCGAATACCACGCATCATTCGCAGTGCATCTTCTTGAAAACGGTCTGCAGCATTTCCAACTGTTGCAATTTCTTTCATACGAATCGCTTCTTGCCCAGCAAATAAGTCAATCATTTCGCCTTCTTCTGTCATTGCAATTGCATTCATCGTGAAATCACGTCGTTTTAAATCCTCTTCTAATGAACGGACAAATTGAACACTACTAGGTCTCCGAAAATCTTCATATTCGCTCTCTGTTCGAAAAGTTGTTACCTCATACGGTTCACCATCTTCTACAACAATTACAGTTCCATGCTCAAGACCAACCGGAACATGTCTTGGAAAAATAGCCATTACTTCTTCTGGTAAAGCTGATGTTGCAATATCGATATCTCCAATCGGTCTATCGATAATAAGATCACGTACACTTCCACCAACGAAGTAAGCCTCATGTCCATGCTGTTTTAATGCCGCAATAATTGAACTAGCTTTTTTAAATCTTTCCATTCTTGTCATCCCTTAGTATGTCATAATAAATCGCCTCGTACTGTGAAACGATTTTTTCTGAACGAAACTGCTCATATACAGATTTCATTGCTCGCTCTCCCATATTACGGTGAAGCTCTTCATTTTTTAGTAGTTGAATTGCTTGCTTAGCTATGCCGTCTGTATCTCCAACTTCACATATGTATCCTGTTTCACCATGTTGAATGACCTCTGGAATACCTCCAACCCGTGTTCCGATACAAGGCACGCCACACGCCATTGCTTCTAATAAAACAAGACCAAAGCTTTCCTTTTCTGATAAAAGTAACATTAAATCGCTCATCGCAAGAAGCTCTGCAACATTATCTTGCTTTCCTAGGAATAAGACACGATCTTCAATCTGTAAATTTTTCACTAACTGTAAAATCGTACAGAATTCTGGTCCATCCCCAACAAGAAGCAACTTCCCATCCACTTCCTTAACAATTTTAGCGAATGAATGAACAACATCCTGTACTCGCTTAACTTTTCGGAAGTTTGAAATGTGAATTAGTACTTTTTCAGTTTCCTGTATACCATATTCCTTTTTTAACTGATACATATCACGCTTAAAATATACGCGTTCATCAATAAAATTGTATACTGTCTGAATCTCTTTATCTGGTTTTACAACCTCATGCGTTTCTTCGATTAGCGAATGCGATACCGCGGTAACAACATCAGATTGTTCAATACCAAATCGAATTAAATTATTTAACGAAGGGTCGGAACCTAACACAGTAATATCTGTTCCATGTAAGGTTGTAACAATTTTAATACGCTCCCCAATCATTTGTTTTGCTAAATATGCACAAATAGCATGAGGGATTGCATAATGCACATGTAAAATATCCAGATTTTCTCTTTGAGCAACCTCGGCCATTTTACTTGCTAATGCTAAATCGTAAGGTGGATATTGAAATACCGAATATTGATTTACTGTTACTTCATGAAAATAAATGTTTGGATACACTTTATTCAACCGAAATGGTACACCCGATGTAATAAAGTGAATTTCATGCCCACGTTCCGCCAATTGTTTTCCTAATTCCGTTCCAACAACCCCAGAACCACCTACAGAAGGATAACATGTAATACCTATTTTCAATTTCATTTACATCCCCCTATTAAATCAGCATTTAATAAAAGCGGCTTCTTACTCATAAACCCTTCGGCATACTTCACTCCCACTTCTTTCCCAAACATCTTCTCGCGAGCAATTACAGTTTCAACGTATCCGTCAGTTAATGGCGTCTTAACACCATCACTCCCTGTTGAAAACTGACTTTCATACGCTTCTAACGCTTCGACCTTTTTAGAAAGGTACTCACTAATATCTATACAAAAATTCGGTTTATGAAAACCGTTAATCATATAATTATAAAAAGACTCTACACGATGCGGCGGAAGTTCAGGCATATATTTACGAATTCCTGCTGAAAAGATAGCTTCTTCCACAAGTTTCGCGCAATTCGCATGGTCTGGATGACGATCTTCATAATATGGTGCAAAAATTAGCATTGGTTTATATGTACGAATAACCTTTACAATTTCACGTATATATTCTTCTTTCATATACAAACCACGGTCTGGCATCTCCAAATTAATTCTCGTGTTTACTCCCATAATACGAGCTGCAGCCTGCGCTTCTTCTTTCCTCAGTTCTACCGTTCCATTTGAAGAGAGGTCAGCTTCTGTTAAATCGCAAATGCCTACTTCATATCCTTGCTTCGTATATTTTGCAATAGTACCTGCCATGCCGATTTCAACATCATCGGCATGAGCACCAAACGCTAATATATGTAATCCACTCATAATTGTTCCCCTCATTTTCTTAACTTTCGGTAATCTAAATCTCCCCGCTCTAATGCATGCATTAGCATTTCAGCACTTGCCATATTGGTTGCTAGTGGAATGGCATATACATCGCATAAACGAAGTAACGCATTGACATCCGGTTCATGTGGCTGCGCTGTTAGTGGATCCCGGAAAAAAATCACCATATCCATATCATTTTTTGCAATCATTGCACCAATTTCTTGATCGCCACCAAGAGGACCAGATTGATATCTTGTTACAACTAAACCAGTTGCCTCCATAATTCGAAGTCCTGTCGTTCCTGTTGCAAAAAGTTCATGTTGCTCGAAAATTGGTTTATATGCGTATGCAAACGAAACCATATCATTTTTCTTTTGGTCATGTGCGATTAAGGCAATTTTCATCCGTTGTCTCCCCTTTAGTCGATAATATTTTCTAAACCGTACACAAGATGATCAAGGTTCATTACTGTTTCAATTGATAGTTTTACCCCTGACATAAATGATGCACGATTGAATGAATCATGACGAACTGTTAACATTTGTCCATCTCCGCCAAATAACACTTCTTGATGCGCAATAAGTCCTGGTAAACGTACGCTATGAATATGAATACCATCCACATTTGCACCACGTGCACCTTCTAGTTGTTCGATTTCATTTGGATGACCTTGCTGCTTTGGCTCGCGGTTTTGACGAATTAATTCTACTGTTTTTACAGCAGTACCAGATGGTGCATCTAACTTTTGATCGTGATGTAACTCAATCACTTCCACATCTTGGAAGTACTTCGCTGCCATTTGAGAGAATTTCATCATAAGTACTGCACCAATCGCAAAGTTTGGAGCAATTATCGTTCCTACTTCTTTTTCTTTTGCAGTTTCCGTTAAATGTTTAAGCTCTTCTTCTGTAAATCCTGTCGTACCAATAACAGAACGTAGTCCACGCTCAACTGCAAGTGTAACGTGTTGTTTCCCAACTTCTGGCGTTGTTAAATCTAACAACACATCTGCTTCCACTTCATCTAAACAAGTATGTAAATCTGCGTAAATCGGTGCATCTAACGCAGGCATTCCAGGCAAATCAGAGATTTTCTCCCCGCCATGTTTATAGTCAATTGCTGCTACTAAATTGAAATGTTCTGTTCTTTCCATAAGAAGGACTGCTTCATGTCCCATACGTCCTCTTGGTCCGGCGATAATTACTTTAATTTCTTTCATGCTTCTTTCTCTCCCTCATCAATACGTGTCCAGCGATCTTTATCACGTGTATTAAATTTATCCATTACAATGTTATGCGCTGTTTCTAAATCAATATTTAAACTATTTGCCATACAAATCATAACAAATAATACATCTCCAAGCTCTTCTTCAATACTTCGTTCTTTCTCAGTCGTTTTCTTTGGTTTCTCACCATAATAATGATTAACCTCTCTTGCAAGCTCTCCCATTTCTTCAGTTAAACGGGCCACCATTGCAAGCGGACTAAAATAACCTTCTTTAAATTGACCAATATATGCATCTACTTCTTTCTGCATATCTTTCATCGTTTTTGTTTCCATACTATTCACCTCTAATCCTTCCTCTTTCATGTTAGCCAATTCATCGCGATTTGACAAATATTATTCTCTCATATCACTATTTACGACCCTTTTTTGGATAGACTATAATAAAGTGAAACTTCTTTTGCGTGCTTTTTCGCAAAAGATTAGCCCGAACCAATCGGCCTCTTACGCCGTTTACTATTTTTACTAGCAGCTAGAAATAACTTATTATGTTTTACCGTTTAAGCGGAGCAATGCAAATCCATACATAATTAGGGGGATTTCTATATGACAGCAAACTTAAAGATTCGAAATATCATTTTCATTTTAATCGGTTCCGCTATTTTTTCTTTCGGTATTGTGAATATCAATATTGAAAATCACCTAGCAGAGGGTGGATTTACCGGCATTACGCTATTATTATATTTTCTATTTTCGCTGGACCCTTCTTATACAAACTTGATTTTAAATATCCCTATATTTTTCATCGGTTGGAAGTTGCTCGGACGAACGACGTTTTTCTACACATTAATAGGTACATTTAGCGTGTCTTTATTCCTATGGATTTTCCAGCGCTACGAAGTACTCAACTTACATTTAAACTTGCAAAATGATATGACACTTGCTGCTTTATTCGCCGGGGCATTTATCGGTATCGGCCTTGGAATTATATTTAAATACGGCGGGACTACTGGCGGTGTTGATATTATCGCAAGGCTAGCTCACAAATATGTTGGCTGGAGTATGGGAAAAACGATGTTTATGTTTGATGCAGTCGTTATTGTCGTCTCTATTCTTACATATTTATCATACCGTGAAGGTATGTATACGTTAGTTGCTGTTTTCATCGGGGCTAAGGTCATTGATTTTATGCAAGAAGGAGCCTATGCAGCAAAAGGAGCAACTATTATTTCTGATAAGAACGATGAAATTGCTGCAAAAATTTTATCAGAAATGGAGCGCGGAGCAACCTTTTTAAAAGCTGTTGGATCCTATACAAAAGTTGAACGAAATGTACTATATTGTGTTGTAGCTAAAAATGAAATCGTGAAATTAAAAAATATCATTACTTCTGTAGACCCTCACGCGTTTGTTGCTGTAAGCGATGTACACGATGTCGTCGGCGAAGGATTTACATTAGATGAAAATAAAAACCCGTTACATAATTAAACATAACTAGAAAAGCCACATGGCTTTTCTAGTTTTTTATTGCTATATATTGCTTCAGCTTCTCTAAATCCTCATAAATTAACTCCAATAAACTACGATTATAAAAAATTGAAGCCGGATGAAAGGTAGGAAAAATTTTATATTCTTTTTCAGTCCATATAAACCCTGCATGATCTATATCTTTTAGTTTTTGAATCGGCTGCTTTAATAGTTGCCCATGAATATCCGTAATCTTTTTATTCTTTCCGGCTAAACGTTTTAACGCAACATTACCAAGTGTAACGATAACTGGCGGATCCATATGTGCCAATTCAAAATCTAACAACGGAGCGTGTGCAAGTATTTCGCCTTGATTCGGTGTTCTATTATACTTTTTCTGTATTAATTCGCCATTTCGCTCTCTTTTCTCGCGCCACTTAAACGGTCTACTTCGAACCGCACTCGTAATGTACACTTCTTCCCTTTTGATGTGAATACGTTCTAAAAACTCCATTAAATGTTTTCCGGCTTTTCCGCTAAACGGTATGCCATTATAAATTTCTGTTTCACCAGGTGCTTCTCCAACAATTATTAATTTCGGGTTTTCAGGGCCTTGTCCACTTAAAAAACCTTCTAATTGATACGAAACGCTACGCTCCTTCACTTGTTTTACTAAATGATCTGGATATATTATTTCTGTCACCTTCTTTCACCACTACACACTTATATTTATTATTACTAGTTCTAGACCTCTCATTATCTCTATTATTTCCATTTATAGCGTATTATAAGATTCAATCCACAAAACAAAAAAAGACTATCAAAATTGATAGTCTTTAATCGTCGCTACGCTGCATACCAGTATAAATTAATACGAGACGTAATAATTCAAATACTGCCACAGCAGCTGCCGCTACATATGTTAATGCTGCCGCATTTAATACTTTACGAGCTTGACCGTATTCATCTGTCGATACGATACCTAGTGCTTCAATTTGTTGCATTGCGCGTTTTGATGCATCAAACTCAACTGGTAATGTAACAAGTTGGAAAATCACACCTGCTGCCATTAAAATAATTCCTAGTAACAATAAACCAGACATTTGTGCAAATACACCGATTAGGACGAAAATCCAAGACATATTTGAACCAAAATTAGCAACTGGCACTAACGAATGGCGTACACGCATGAAGTTATAATCTTTCGCATCTTGAATTGCGTGTCCTACTTCGTGTGCTGCTACTGCTGTACCAGCAACTGAATGTCCATAATAGTTATCTGTTGATAATCGAACTGTCTTTGCAGTTGGATCGTAATGATCTGATAAATGACCTGGCGTTTCTTCTACAGCTACATTATACAATCCATTTTCATCTAAAATTTTCCGAGCCACTTCCGCTCCTGTCATACCTGATGTTGAATAAACTTGTGAATACTTGCTATAGGCACTACGTACTTTTGACTGTGCATACAACGGTATGATCAAAATGATCGCGAAGTAAATTAAATAAAACATCATAAACCTCCATTGAAGTTTTAATTATAGTACTTCTCATTCTATTTTTTTCTTCCATCATTGTCAATAAATAAACCTTACAATCCGCATCTTTATTTATACGCATTATCTATTTTTAGAATGCAAGTTACTTTTCCGCTTCTCTCTTTCCCCTTTATATTTTCTCCATCCAACATACGTTAAAGTAAATAGAATAAGTCCCCCAGTAATTGTCATAAACCAAATGAGAGAGGGAGCAATCTCATCTTTTTTTACTGTATGAAATATTTTTTGCAAATCACCTTTAATAATTCCTAGTTGCATTTGTCCACCTTTCGTTTTTAACATAACGTTACGAAATTCATCCAAATAAGATAAATGCGCGTTTACCCGCTGCGCTTCGTTTTCTGGCAGGGCAATCATTAAACTCGGATAAATAATATTAAATTCATTTAAAAATGTATTTAGCGTCTGTTGGAACTGTCCATCATCCTCTTTTTTCATCGCTTTTTCCACTTGAGAAAAAGCATCCATTATCTTTCTTTCTCTTTCCATCCAAAGCGGCTGATATTTCGATACATGTGCATCAACAGCGAGTTGTAGTGCTAACATATTATCAACTTTGATCTGCTTTCCTACAACATTTTCCTCCGAGAGAGATTGAATCGCCTTGTCATACGCTAAGGAGATTACTCTAAATTGATCTGGGTTTATTGGTTTACTTTTTTCATTTCCCTTTAATACAAACTGTTCCGAAAAACGTTTCAATACTTGTATTGCTTTTTCATCTTCATTCCGCTTAACTAACTGCAAAGAATCATCTAACAATCCAGTTAGTTCACTCCACTCCTCAGCATATATCCGTACTGGAAACATTAAAATTAGAAATGCTATCAGTCCAATTAATGTTCTCTTCATCCCGGTCCCCCCTATAACTACTAGTACAAAATATGTAGAGTTGGACAAGAATAGAACAGAACAAAACCGAAAAATATATTATCTCTATGGAAACAAAAAAAATTCTCTTTACACAGAGAATTTTTCCTTTGAAACCTTTTTTTTTCTCACTAAATATTTATATATACCATAAAAAAGTATACTACCACATAAAATGAATATTAAAATAGCACATGCAGCATGCATAAAGAATTCTTCTGGTAGCATTAAAATAATCGGATCTGTTTCAATATCAAACATCCAATAATCATTGCTAAATAAAAGCTTATGAAATAATACGAAACTCTTTTCAAAATTAATGGCAATTGGTAACGTAAGAGCTATCGGAAAAATAATTGTAAGAATCGATCCGTGAAGTAAAAACTTTTCTTTTTTCTTTTTTAATAAATACGCTCCTCCTAATACAGCAATTACAATCGTTCCATACATTATATATTGAATCTTCACTAAAATGTTTTTAACATCTACAAAATGAATTCGGCCATTTGTAGACATATCTAATGTCGGCAATTGTAATGCCCCTTCATAAAACGGAGATAAATATGTAATAAGCACATCATAGTTTCTCTTAATTTCATCCTTTGTCATATCCGCTAAATCTGGAATGTTTAAAAAATCAATTTCAAAATAATATAGCCACTTTCCATATACCACTGCCATTGTCGCGAGAGCGAAAATAGAAAATGCTATGCTATATGAAACAACTAAAGTGATCATCCGATCCAATATTTTTATACCAATCTTATTTTCCTTCATTTTTTCCCCCTAGATTTTAACATCATAAAGAAAACTGTTTTCGATGCTCACGTAAGCAATAATAATATGTAATACATAGTACAGCAATACTTAACCAAAACGTAAAATAGCCTATCTCCTCTACAAACAAATGCATAATTCCATATCTCGGCATTTGCCAAAATAAATAATCGATTGCATCATTATGTAACGTCCATATCCCAGCTACAACGAAATGCCATTTTTTTATCCGATAAAACGGAGCGTATAGTACTCCCTGCACAGCCATTGCAAAATGAGAAAGCATTAACATGTAGCCCATAATACCAATAGGACCTTTTACATAAATCATAATTCCATTTACAACAACAGCCCATATGCCATATTTTATTAAAGAAACAATCGCCAACGCCTCTATTAATCCCCAGTTTTTATTTTTCAAAAAGGCAATTAAAACAAATACAAAAAAGAGACTTGCCATCGGGCTATCTGGCACAAACGGCCAAAATATTAGAGACGTTTCTTTTAATTGATTTCCATACCATATAAACCCGTAAATTGTGCCTAATATGTTAACAATCAATAAAAATAATAACACTGAGCGCTGTCTTAACATTGCATACACGTAAACCAATCTGTATGTCCAACACCTTTCAAGCAAAGTAATTCATTCACTAAATCCTACTCTATTATAACAAACTTCCTCTAACTAAATAGAAAAGCTGACTACAAAATTTGCAGTCAGCTTTTCTATTATTTTTTATTATATTTTGCAACGAATTCCGAAAGCTTTTTCACCTCTTCATCCGTTCCTTTAAATACACCTTTAGGCATTGCGCCTTTACCATCTTTCGCAATTTTAGCGATTTCTTCTGGTTTTAAAGTTAAGTTTTGTAGAGCTGGTGCTGCTGCACCACCTTGTAAATTGTCACCATGACATGTTAAACAAGTATTTTTTTGCATTAATTTGTAGCCGTCATCATTTTTATCAACTTGTGTTGTTTTTACAATTGCACCTTGTTTTTTAGCAGCTTCCCAGTCGTGGTGTGCTACAGATTCCCAAGTTAAAAAGATAATCGATGCAATTGCTAAAAGCATAAATCCAGTTGCTACAGGACGCTTCAATGGGCGTCTTTCTGGACCTCGATCAAGAAATGGAGCTAACAGTAATGCTCCAAACGCAATCCCTGGCATAATAAATGCTCCAATTACAGTAAATGAACCTGAAGCATAAGAATACTTTAATAACTGATACAAGAATAAGAAATACCAATCTGGAAGTGGTATATATCCTGCATCTGTTGGATCCGCCATTCTCTCAAGCGGTGACGGATGTGCCACTGTTAAACATAAATAACCGATTAAAAAAACTGCACCAACCATCCATTCTTTTAACAAGAAATTCGGCCAAAATGCTTCTGTTTTTCCTGGGTATTCAGAATAGTCTTTTGGAATATTTGGTTTCCGAGCTACTGGTACCCGAGAATCTCCTACAAACTTCATCCCTTTGCCGCGATGCATAATCTCCCTCCTTTAGTTCTTTCCCCTTTAATTTAGCAATCTCTTATAGCGGACCGGAAATACCTTGTTTGCGAATCATGATGAAGTGGAAGGCCATTAAACCTAGAAGTGCTGCTGGTAAGAAGAAGACGTGAATAGCAAAGAAGCGAGTTAATGTTTGAGCGCCAACAATTTCGGAATGACCAGCGAGTAATGTTTTAATATAAGGACCAATGAGCGGCGTTTGCTCTGCAATTTGAATCCCTACTTTCGTAGCAAATAACGCTTTCATATCCCACGGTAATAAATATCCGGTAAAGCCAAGACCTAACATAACAAAGAAAATAAGAACACCAACAATCCAGTTTAACTCACGAGGCTTTTTATACGCACCTTGGAAGAAAACTCTGAGTGTATGTAAAAACATCATTACAATTACGAGACTCGCACCCCAGTGGTGCATACCACGAACAATTTGCCCGTAAGCAACTTCATTTTGTAAATAGTAAACCGATTCCCAAGCATTTTTAATATCCGGCACATAATACATCGTCAAAAACATTCCAGATAAAATTTGAATTACAGTAACGAAAAAGGTAAGTCCTCCAAAGCAATAGACGAATGCAGAAAAGTGATGTGCCGGGTTTACATGTTCAGGTACTTCATGATCAGCGATATCGCGCCATATTGGTGTAATATCTAATCGTTCATCTACCCAATCATAAATTTTATTTAGCATCTACTTTCCACCCCCTCTTGGCTTCGCTTTTCCTAAATACAGCGTTCCATCTTTCACTTTAGACTCGTACACATCAAGCGGAGCAAGGGGCGGTGTGCCTTTAATGTTAATCCCATCTTTTGTATAACGGCCCCCATGACACGGGCAAAAGAATTGATTCGGATGTGCTTTGTCCGAATTCCAGTTAACTGTACATCCTAAATGTTTACATACTGGAGAGAACGCAACAATGTCTCCGCTTTCATCTTTATGAACCCAAGCTGATTTTGGTTCTTCAGACTTGTACCAACCATCAACCTGCTTCACCTTAAAGTCGAAACGCTTCGGCTCTGTTGTAATATCCTTTACTTGTGCAACAGCAACCATCTCCGTTCCTGCTTCTTTTCTTAACACCGGATCAAGCGCAAATCGCGTCATCGGCATTAAAATACCCGCTGCCATAAAGCCTCCTACCCCTGTAAGTGTGTAATTTAAAAACTGTCTTCTTGACACACGATGTTCTTTCTCGCTCACGAAAATTTCCCCCCTCTATCAGAAATTGTCCCCTCGTGAAAAATAATATAAAAAATAAAAACTAGGACACTATCATGATATAATACCCTCATGCACAGGTCAATATCATACTACTCATAATAATAAGAACTTTCTGTTTATTATCACTTTCCCCATTTTTCTTCTAACATTACCATTATATTTTTTATATGAGCGTGAATGACTTCTCTCTTCGCTTGATCACTAAATTGTTCTAACGCCAATGAGGGAAACCAAAATAAATCCCCTTGTAACTCTTGCATATCTTCTTTCCATGAAAAATCACTTGTCACATAGGCAATATGCTTAAAACCTTGCCTTTGCAAATGGTCTGTCCATTCTTGCAAACGGTCTTTTTCATTCTTTTGGCTTTCTACTAAATACGTAAATGCGGGTAGTAAAAGAACTCTTCCTTTATATTCCCTTTCCAACTCCATACTCAAAGCCTCAATAAACTCACCTTGTTCTACAACCATTTTCATTTCTTTTGCTGCCGAAATTGACACAAGTGGTATAATCCCTGTATCTACATACTCCCTTGCTTGCTCAAACTGTTCCACATCTTTTACAATCCATTTCACTTTTCTCCCCTCCTCCACTTAAAATAACAGAACTTTCACTTTATATATATTAAACCATACTAAAAGAGGTAAAAAAAGAAAAACTACCTAATAATAGGTAGTTTTTCTTAAAAGAATCTGAAATTTGTAAAAATTGTATAATCCAAATAAATTCTATAAAGTTTTTAACTCCGCTGTTAACTTGTGAAATGCTTCCTTATCTTGCTTATCCAGTGCTTCATCAATTTGTTTCAAAAGACGCTCTCTTCTAAATGAGAATACACTTTCTTCTAAAAATCGCTCTGCAAGTAAACGATCTTTTTCATTCACTTCAATATGCTTTGGCAAATATGGATTTTCTTCTAACACAGCTACATAATTTGCATTTTGGAACGACGATTTAAAATTAAGTTGAATATAAATATCCTCATCTCGATTCAAACGAATATCATGAAACGACTTTTCTGCATCTGTTGTCATTACATTTTGTTTAAAAAAGTGAAACGGTGTATCTTTCACACAATTTGCTGACATTACTAAGCCACGTGGACAAAATTTTGCATGTTCTACGAAGTGGACTTTATGCATTAATTGATCGTGACTCATTAGATAATTCAAAATCCATACACATTCACGCTGTTTCAGTTGGTAATTATTCAAAAACCATTTGACAAAATCCTTCTTCTCGTTTACAGAAACAGGGGTATTCATAGCGCTTAAGTCCCTCCTCTGTCTTTCTCTTTTCTTTTTAGATTCAAGAAGCGGCATTCAGTTTCCTTCCAACTTATGAAAAATCCTCTAAATTATATAACAATTCTTCAATATGAATTTGTGTCGGGTCTAGTTGTATTAACTGAGTAAATACTTCTTTCGCCTCTTTTCGCATTCCTTCTTCTAACAAGAAATAACCGTACTCTTCCAAGAAATCTGGATGATTCTTAAAAGAAGTATATGCACTTTCATAGTGTTTTAATGCATCAGAATACATTTCTAATTGTTTTTTTGCAAATGCAAGATCCCAAAGTAGCTGTGTATCAGGCTCTCCGCTATCAATAGTTCGCTCTACAACTGCAATTAGCTCTTCATATTTCTCTTGTTCTTTTAAAATATACGCATATTTTAATGTCGCACCTAAATGTCCCGGATCTAGCTCAAGCGCTTTTTGAAGCACTTCTTCTGCCTCCGCTATTTTCCCTAATTTCGCTGCAATATTTGCTAATTCTACATAGAAAGGAACAGAAAGCTCATCTACTTTAATTCCTTCGTGAAGTGTTTCATAGCTTTCTTGAAGCATACCTTCTTTTTCATAGCTTTTCGCTAAATACATGTATAACGATGCGTACTCAGGGTCTACTTCTTTTAATTCTTGCCAAGCACCAATTGCTCTTTGATATTCTTCCCCTTGATATAATGTGAAGGCATATCCAAATAATGAGTGAATATCTTTTTGCTCCTCTAACCCTGCTTCATAATATGAGATTGCCTCTTCCCAGTTCCCAATAGCACTTAAAGTTTCTGCTAGACGAAGTGCAATAACAACACCACCCATTACTTTATGTTCTGCTAGTAACGACTCATAATAAGTGATTGCCTTTTGCTCTTCTCCTTTACTACTATACAATTCTGCTAACCCAAACGTAATAACAGGCTCGTCTGGCATTATTTCTTTCGCTTTTAATAGCTTATGTTCTGCTACATCATCAAAACCTTGCATTTGGAATAAATCCGCAACAAGTAATAGCGATTGAACATATAGATCATCATTTTCTGGAATATCATGAAGCACTTCAATAGCTTCATCTTCTTTATCTAAATCAATATATAACTCTGCTAAAAATAACGTAAATTCACTTTCTTCTGGATATAACAAGCGTAAATCTTCAATAATTGCTAACGCCTCATCCATAAACCCAAGTGTATGATAGTAACGAGCGATATCATACTTCTCTTCATCATTAGCAACTTGTAGTTGTTCTTTTAATAATTGTAATCCTTTTTCCGCTTCACCATTTTCAATATACGAAACAGCTTGTTCAAACTTTTGCATAAACGTCTCCTTTAACTCTAAAAAATATTCTCTTCTGTTCATTTATCATAAGCAACTAGGTGTAAGAACGCAACCTTTAGAATGAGTATGCTTCTTCATGCATTTTCTCTTATAGCGCAGCCAATTGTTCAAAAAAGTTCGGATAAGATACAGCGACCGCATCACTATTTTCTATTTTAACTTCTCCATTTACAATACAGGACGCGATTGCAAGCATCATCCCTATACGATGATCGCCGTGACTATTAACAGTATTTCCTTTTAAATCTTGCTTACCATATATAATCATACCATCTGGCGTAGCTTCAATTTTCGCACCTAATTTCCCTAGTTCATCTACAACTGTATCGATACGATTTGTTTCTTTCACTTTTAACTCTTCAGCATCTTTAATAACAGTAATTCCTTCAGCCTGCGTCGCTAATAAAGCGATTACGGGAATTTCATCAATTAATCTCGGAATAAGAGATCCGCCAATTTCTATTCCTTTTAGCTTCGATGTTTCAATCGTAATATCCCCACATGGTTCAAACTCTTCATTTCTAATATTATCGATAGAAATACGTGCACCCATCTTTGTTAAAACATCTAAAATCCCTGTTCTCGTTGGATTTAATCCGACATTTTCCAATACAAGCTTACTATTTTGGACAATTGCACCAGCTACTAAGAAAAATGCTGCGGAAGAAATATCTCCTGGAACTTTTATTTCTGTCCCTTTAAGTTGTTGTCCACCTTGTAATGATACGGTCCGTTCATTAACCTCTACTGTACAACCGAATGCACGTAACATTCTTTCAGTATGATCACGAGACTGCATAGGCTCTGTTACTGTAGTTACACCTTCTCCTTGCAAACCTGCAAGTAAAACTGCTGATTTCACTTGTGCACTTGCTACCGGTGCATGATAGTGTATACCTTTCACTCTTCCGCCACGAATAGATAAAGGGGTATACTGTCCATTTTCTCTACCATCAATTTGAGCATGCATCTTGCTAAGCGGGTCTGTAACACGTTTCATAGGACGTTTTCCAATTGATTCATCACCAATTATAGTACTATGGAACGGCGTATTAGATAAAATACCAAGCATAAGACGAATAGTCGTACCTGAATTCCCTACATCTAATACTTCTTTTGGTTCTTGTAAATTTTCTAACCCTTTACCATAAATCGTGACATCGTTACCACTCTGTTCAATCTTAACACCTAGTTTTTGAAAACATGCAATTGTACTTAAACAATCTTCTCCTAATAAAAAATTAGATACTCTTGTCGTTCCTTCCGCTATTGCCCCAAACATAACAGCACGGTGTGAAATAGATTTATCTCCTGGAACAACAATTTCTCCATTCAAACTATTTTTTCGTCCTACTAGTTTCAAACTGTATCCTCCTCACATTTTAAATAACTTATATGTATAGCAGTTCTTCTTATACGTCTACCTCTATTGTAACGTTTTCTTTCTGGAACGTGCAAACAACTCCCCTTATTACAGTTCAAATAAAAAAGACTCCTGTAATAGGAGCCTTCACTATTTATTAAGAATACGTTTCCTCTTTCTTCACTTGTTCTTTTACAAGTTCCGTAAGCAATTCAATAATTTCATCATTTTCTTCTTTAAGCCCAACAGTAATACGAATACCATCATGTATACCAAATGCTGCACCAGAACGAACGATATATCCTTTTTTCATTAATCGCTCAAAAGCTTCATTACCAGGTATACCGAGTTTCAAGAAAATAAAATTCGTTTGAGATGGATAATAGAATACGTTATATTCCTTACAAAATGCATAATATTGATTTAACCCTTCGGTATTTTTCTTTACGCACTCTTGTAAAAATTGTTGATCCTCTATTGCAGCTACCGCTACCGCTTGTGCGATAGTTGATGTGTTAAACGGTAGCCTCGCTACCTCTAACTGTCCTATAAGCTTTGCATCACCAATCGCATATCCGATACGAAAAGCAGCTAAACCATACGCTTTTGAGAATGTGCGCAGCACCATAAGATTTTCATACTTTTCAAGAAGAGGCAATGTTTGCGGATAATCTTCTGCCCCCGCATATTCATAATATGCTTCATCCATAATAACGAGCACTGACTTTGGAACTGATTCTAAAAATGAAAGTAATTTTTGTTTTTCTACATATGTACCTGTCGGGTTATTCGGGTTACAAATCCATACAATCTTTGTTTTCTCATCTACTTGCTGTAACATTGCATCTAAATCGTGAATGCCATCTGCAAGTGGTACTTCACGAACTTCCGCTCCTTCAATAACAGCATGGTGATGATATTGTGAGAACGTAGGATTCGCCATTACAACATTCGTTCCATTATGTAGCAAAGCACGACTAATCATTTGAATGACTTCATCTAGCCCACTACCAAATAAAAGTTGTTCCGCTTTTACACCTAAATGCTCTGCTACTTTTTCACGAAGCTCAAAAGCTGCTCCGTCTGGATAGAGAGCATATTGATTCGCTAACGAAGTTAACGCTTCTGTCACACGTGCTGAACAGCCAAATGGATTTTCATTCGATGCTAACTTCACAATTTTTGATAATCCATATTCTCTTTTTACTTCTTCAATATTTTTCCCAGGTACATATGCTCTCAAAGTTAACAATTGCTCTTTTACTCTCATTTCTATTCCCCCAGTCATTTTATTCAATCGGATTACAATGTGGTTTATAGTTCCTTACTGTAATCTTTTATCATAACCGTCATCATTACGAGAATACCTTTAAATAAGCATTTCATACCTATGCAATAATCTTTTAGGCCATATCTTTTTGAAATGCCTCTAACGCAATATGAACAGTCTCATCTGAAATAGATACGACATTCACTACCCCGTATTCCTGCATAAGCACCATATGAATTGTTCCAGCATTTGCTTTTTTATCTTGTTTCATCAATTGAACGAGACGCTCTACATTTAAATCGCTTTGCATTTTTGGATAGCCGTATTTCAAGAACCATTTCTTCATTTCTTCATAAGTAAGATCAACTTTATACACTTGCTCACTTAAAAATAAAGCAAATAACATTCCAATCGCTACTCCGTCACCGTGAGTAATATTTCCATATCCCAACTCTTTTTCAAGAGCATGTCCTAACGTATGCCCAAAATTCAAATGAGCACGTACACCTTTTTCTGTTTCGTCTTGCGCCACAATATTCGCTTTCACAGGAATCGCCTTCGTTAATATGTGAATTAACTTTTCATCACGAAGGTCAGCTAGTGTCTGCACTTCTTCTTTTAACCAATGATACAACTCTACATCACCAATAAGAGCATGCTTTATCACTTCTGCATAACCTGAGCGCCACTCTTTTTCAGGAAGTGAATGTAAAAATGGTGTATGATATACAACCGCTTCTGGCTGATGAAACGCTCCTATCATATTTTTTCCTAGCGGATGATTAATTGCCACTTTCCCGCCTACTGCACTATCGTGAGCTAATAAAGTCGTCGGAACTTGTACAAAGCGAATGCCACGCATGAATGATGCAGCAACAAAGCCAGCTAAATCTCCTATCATTCCGCCTCCAAGTGCAATGATTAAAGAGTTTCGATCTAATTTGTTTTCAAGAGCAGACGTATGTGCTGCATAAAAGTTCTCAAAAGACTTCTCTTTTTCACCACTCGGAACAACGAACGAAAACACTTTTTGCTCTACTTGCAAGGCATCAACAACTGTCTCTAAATGTAATGATGCAACAGCTTCATCGGAAATAATCATTATATTAGATACAGCCGGTTTCATATTTTGAATAAGCGTTGTTATATGTGACAACGCCTCTTTTCCAACATGTACATCATATTCTTTTGACTTCGTTTGAATATGTATGTTCTCCATTAAAATCCCCTCGCATATTCATTATGTTTCTCAATATTTTCACGTATAAGATCCATACGATCTGATCCAAATTGTTCAATTAAGGCTGTCGCTAACTCCCAGGCCACAACCGCCTCTGCAACAACGCTAGCTGCTGGAACAGCACAACTATCTGAGCGCTCAATACTCGCTGTGAAAGATTCTTTCGTGTCAATATCGACACTTTGAAGAGGTTTATATAATGTCGGTATCGGTTTCATCACACCGCGCACAACAACCGGCATACCAGTTGTCATACCACCTTCTAATCCACCCGCATTGTTCGTTCTTCTTCTGTATCCTTGCACTTCATCCCAAAGAATTTCATCATGCACTTCACTTCCAGGTCTATGCGCTGCTTCAAAACCAATTCCAACTTCAACACCTTTAAAAGCATTAATACTCATAATTGCCGCTGCTAATTTCGCATCTAATTTTCTATCATAATGTACATAGCTACCTACCCCAATTGGCATTCCTTCTACAACTACTTCAACAATGCCACCGATAGAATCACCATTTGCCTTTGCATCATCAATTGCTTGCATCATCTTTTTACCTGCTTCTTCATCTAAACAACGTACAGGAGATGCCTCTGTAATACTTTGTAATTCCGCAATAGAGTTATATGTAATATTTTCTGCCTGCACACCACCAATTTCGACAACATGTCCTGCAACTTGTATTCCTAACTCTGCTAATATTTTTTTCGCTACTGCACCAGCTGCAACACGAACTGTCGTTTCACGTGCAGAGGAACGTTCCAATACATTTCTCATGTCTCTATGACCATATTTAATCGCACCATTTAAATCAGCATGTCCAGGTCTCGGCTTCGTAACTTGTCTTTTCATTTCTTTCTCTTCTTGTTCAGTTAACGGTTCTGCACCCATAACCTTTGTCCAATGGGTGAAATCACGATTTTCAACAACGAGCGCAATCGGAGAGCCCATCGACTTCCCATGCCTAACACCGCTTACGATTTGCACTTGGTCTTTTTCAATTTGCATGCGTCTACCGCGTCCGTATCCTTTTTGCCTTCTAGCTAATTCTTCATTTATATCATTCGCTACTAAAGATAACCCTGCCGGAACACCTTCTACAATTGTCGTAAGTTGTGGACCGTGGGATTCACCAGCTGTAATATATCGCATACGTTATTCCTCTTTTCGTATATGTATTTATCCCGCTACATAAAGTAGCAATTGTGCCTTTCATCATTCTATAAGAAAACATTGAAATTATATAGAAAATCAACTACTTGCTTTATCCTACTTGTAATCATTCTATCATTTTCATAACGGTAAACCTTTTACTTTACATACCAATATATCATAACAGCTCTAGCTTCGTAACAAATCAAAATAAAAAAAGTGCAAGAAGAATACCCCTATTCTTCTTGCACTTTTTACTATTATCACAGTTATTAAAGCGTTTACAAATTATTTTAAAATAATTAGTAAATCCATTGATTCATTAATTTTGAGTAGTCTACTAATTCTTCTTCCTTAAAGAAAATAGCAATCTCGCGCTCTGCACTTTCTAAAGAATCAGAACCGTGGATAATGTTTTTCGCAACAGTTACACCGAAATCTCCACGAATTGTTCCAGGAGCAGCTTCATGTGGTCTTGTTTTACCCATCATATTGCGAGCTGTATCTACTACACCTTCACCTTGCCATACCATTGCGAATACAGGTCCAGATGTAATAAAGTCTACTAATTCACCAAAGAAAGGCTTTTCTTTATGCTCACCGTAGTGTTGTCCAGCAATTTCCGGAGTGACTTGCATTAATTTTGCACCAACCAATTGAAAGCCCTTTTTCTCAAAACGAGCTACAATTTCCCCAATGAAGGCACGTTGTACACCGTCTGGTTTTACCATTAGAAATGTTTTTTCCATAAAAAATCTCTCCACTTCTGAATTATGTATGTAATTGTATATCCCCACACACATATTAACACCCTTATCACAATTGTGCAATAGTTTTGAAATAGAGAGATTATTTTATTTTTTAGAAAAAACACTAAAATTTTCGTTTTCCAATATACTTTGCAACATTTTGTAATGCATACTTTGCCTGCCCACGCGGGAGTGGTTTTATTATTTCTAATGCTTTATGTAAATAACGTTCACTAAACGAAAATGCTTTATCAATAGCTTCGCTCGCTTTAATATCATCAATAATTTCTTTCATCTCAATTGATGTTGTATTTTCGTGCACAGATGTAATTTTCGCACGAAGCACCGGATCTTCCATGGCATATAAAGCAGGTAATGTAATATTCCCTTGCAATAAATCGCCACCAGCAGGCTTTCCAAGCTTCTCTTCTGTCGATACGAAATCTAAAATATCATCAATAATTTGATAAGACATACCAACAAAATATCCATACCAAAATAGACGATTTACTGTATCACGATTGGCACCAGCAGCAATCGCTCCCAACTGACAACTTGCGGCAATTAACAATGCTGTTTTTCGTTTTATCCTTCTTAAATACGTTCTTAAATTTTGATCATAGTTATATTTATCTTTAATTTGTTCAATTTCGCCTTTACAAACTTCTAAAATTGTATGAGACAGCGCCTGATGTGCCTCTGGAATTTCTATGTTCGTTATACATTCAAGAGACTTCGCAAACAAGTAGTCTCCTGTATACATTGCAATACGATCTCCCCATTTCGCATTCACTGTTGCACTACCGCGTCGTAAAAACGCGGCATCAATAACATCATCGTGAACAAGAGAAGCCATATGAATAAGTTCTAATGCAACTGCCACATGCTTAATTGCATCTAGCTTATAATCACCAAATTTTCCAGCCAGCAAAACAAAAACAGGGCGAATTCGCTTCCCACCAGCTTCGATAAGCTGTAATGCAGCTTCTTCTACTAACGGTTGCTCGGATGCAACCGTCTTCTTCAATTCTTTTTCTATTACATTAATATCCGATCGTAAAAAAGAGTACATAAGTTGTAACTTCATATTGTTCACCTTAACCTAAAACGTCTTTTTTCTATTTTGATTCTGGTTTAAAACCTAAATGCATAGCTGCTACACCAAAAGTAAATGGTTTCACTTGCACATGTTCCAGCCCAGCTTTTTCAAACATATTCGCTAGCTCTTTCATTCCTGGGAAAGTACTAGCAGATTCCTGAAGCCATGAATATTCTTTATAACTTTTTGCAAACATCTTTCCAAATAACGGCATGATATATTTAAAGTATAAGATATACCCTTGACGAAAACCTATCATTGTTGGTTGAGATGTTTCTAAACAAATTACTTTTCCACCAGGCTTTACTACACGCGTCATTTCTTTCAATACTTGCATGTAATCCGGAACATTACGTAAACCAAAGCCAATCGTTACATAATCAAACGTATTATCTTCAAAAGGAAGCTCCATTGCATTTCCATGCATAAGTTCTACTTGCTTTAACTCTAAAGCTTCTACTTTTTGTTTACCGACAGCTAGCATATTTTCGCTAAAGTCTAAACCGTAAACCTTTCCATTTTCTCCTACAGCTCCCGCTAGCGCAATTGTCCAATCTGCCGTCCCGCAGCACACATCGAGTGCTTTACTCCCAGGTTTTACATCCATAATTCGCATTGTCTCTTTGCGCCATGCCTTATGCCTTTGAAAACTAATTACAGAATTCATAACATCGTATTTATCAGAAATTTTTTCAAATACGTCATGTACTCTTTCTTCTTTTGATTGTTGCATGCTCGTACCTTCTTCCAATGTAAAATTGCTTATGTTCTTGATTTATCTCTTAACGTAGAAATTATCTCACTAATTTCTGTATGATTTTCTAAAAAATTATTTTCCTGCTTTCTCATTTCCATAAGCCATTCATTAATAACTGTTTTTACATTTTTATCATCATCCAATGAGATTGCTTGAACTGCTTGAAAAACAGGTGAATTTTGTTCATCAGCATACAATTGACACTCTTTTTGAAGACGATTTTTTCCTAACGCATAAGTTATATATGGTTTCCAATTGGATAAATGAAAATGATCACATGTTTTTTGCAAAAGTGCAGATTCAATCATTACTACACTTTCCATTATGTCTTCAATCGTCACATGTGCTTTTTGATATAACATAATTTTATGTTCATTAATCTCCTTAATTCCTTCAGCAAGTGCACGAATTAAGACAATATCACCATTCATTGACAATAAGTAATAGTATAGACCACTATAATAATCACCCGCAAGAACTGTCAATTGACGACGCTTATGGAAACCACTCGTCTCTTCATTTGCTTTATTTGATACTTTTTCATGTGTATCAAGAGCAATTTGTACAAGCATAATCGTTACTACATAATGATCAATTTGTTCTTTATGTAAATTTGCGCTCTTTAATGCGCCATATAACAGCGCTATTTTTTCTTCATCAATAAATGGTTCTTCAATATAGTTTATAAAATAAGGATGGCGTAATTTCTCCATCAAATTCTCTTTAATATCCGCATACCCTCCGTAGATGTCACACACAAAAAATCACCCTTGTTTTCTAATTCATAAAACTTATTATAACACATACATTCTATTTTCTATAATCAAAACTTGGCTACTTCTGCCAAACTGCCACCGAATTAAGTAACAGCTTTCATTCATACGAGTTATCTTCTTCTCTAACAACTACAAACATTCATTTTCAGAAAAGGAGGATGTAACACGTAACCTTTATATTCTTTCTCTTTCATACTAAAACTATATCATTTATTTACATAAAAAAAAAAAAAAGAAAAGCAGTTTCCCGCTTTTCTTTACTTCGTCTTAATAAACGATAAAATCTCATTGCGTGCTGCTGCATCTTTTTCTAACACGCCACGTACTGCTGTTGTCACTGTTTTCGCACCAGGTTTTTTCACACCACGCATTGTCATGCACATATGCTCTGCTTCTACGATTACCATTACACCATGCGGCTCTAATACTTCCATAATAGAATTCGCTACTGTTGATGTAATACGTTCCTGTAATTGTGGACGACGTGCAATTGTGTCTACAGTACGAGCTAATTTACTTAGCCCCGTTACTTTTCCACCTTGCGGAATATATGCAACGTGAGCAACTCCATAGAACGGAACAAGATGATGCTCACACATCGAATAAAATGGTATATCTTTTACTAGTACAAGCTCTTCGTGATCTTCTCCGAACACTTTATGTAAATGCTCTTTTGGATCCTCATGCATGCCCGAGAATACTTCTGCGTACATTTTCGCAACACGTTTCGGTGTATCAAGTACTCCTTCACGATTTGGGTCATCTCCGATTGCCTCTAAAATAAGACGTACTGCATGTTCAATTTGCTCTAAATTAACTTTTGCCATCCGCTAGCCCTCCCGAAAAACCTAAAAGTGATACGAACACATTCTAGCATATTTATGTTTTTAAAAGCAAAAAGAAGAGTTTCCAAAAAGGAAACTCTTCTTCCCTGTTAATATGTAAGGATTATTTAACCGCATCTTTTAACGCTTTACCAGGTTTGAATGCAGGTACTTTACTTGCAGCGATTTCAATCTCCTCACCTGTTTGTGGGTTACGACCTTTACGAGCCGCACGCTCACGAACTTCGAAGTTACCGAATCCGATTAGTTGTACTTTATCACCTTGTTTTAAAGCTTCTAAGATAGAATCAAAAACAGCGTCTACTGCTTTTGTTGCGTCCTTTTTAGAAAGGGAACTTGCTTCTGCAACAGCATTGATTAAATCTGTCTTGTTCATGCCATTCACCTCCTCCCAAAGATAAGACTGTATAATGATCATAAAATGAGTCTTACTTTCATTTGTAGGCAATTTTTGCAAATTCTATACTACAAAGATGTAGATAAATCATTATCAACGCCTATATTATACGATTCTCCTTTATAATTCAATATTTTTAAGGAAATTGTTACTCTTAAAATGTGAAAATCTGATGAAACTTGACAAATTACAACAAAGTATTAGATAATGACTGTTTATTTTTCTATTACATAATCAAAAAGAAAGAAAATCCCTCTACAATTAGAGGGATTTTTTTCTTATAATATAATCGCAATTAATCCACCAGATCCTTCATTAATAATTCTTTCTAGCGTTTCTTTCAACTTATATCGAGCGTTTTCTGGCATTAGAGATAACTTCGCTTGAATTCCTTCTCTAACAATGGAGCTGAGAGAGCGCCCAAATATATCAGAATTCCAGATTGATAGCGGATCATCTTCAAAGTCCTGCATCAAATAACGAACTAGTTCTTCACTTTGTTTTTCAGTACCAATAATCGGTTCAAATGTTGATTCTACATCCACTTTAATCATATGAATAGACGGGGCAACAGCCTTTAATTTAACACCGAATCTTGAACCGTGACGAATAATTTCCGGTTCATCTAAACTCATATCAGCTAACGCAGGCGCCGCTACTCCATATCCTGTTTGTTTTACCATACGTAAAGCATCTGCCACTTGATCATATTCTGTTTTCGCATGAGATAAATCGAGCATAAGTTTCAATAAATGATCTTTCCCTCGAATCTCCACTCCTACTACTTCTTTTAAAATTTGATCATATAATTCGTCTGGTGCATATAAATCAATCTCCGCTACCCCTTGCCCCATATCAATGCCAGCTAAACTTGCTCGATCAATAAATTCATATTGACTAAACTGCCAAACGACACGATCCACATCACGAAGACGTTTTATATCCTTCACAGTCTCTTGAACTGCTTCTTGATAACTTTGGCGTAACCAATGTCCTTCATTTAGCACCATAACCCAGCTTGGAAGGTTTACATTCACTTCTAAAACCGGGAACTCAAATAGTGCTTCTCGAAGTACATTATACACATCTGTTTCTCTTAAACTCTCAACACTCATTGCAATTACTGGGATATCATATTCTTCAGATAAACTTTGACGTAACTGCTCTGTATCTGGATGGTATGGCTGCACAGTGTTGATAATCATAATGAAAGGCTTTCCTACTTCTTTTAACTCATTTACAACGCGTTCTTCTGCCTCTATATAATCTCTCCTTGGAATTTCACCAATCGTTCCATCTGTTGTAATAACTACACCAATTGTTGAGTGCTCTTGAATTACTTTACGCGTTCCAATTTCTGCAGCTTCATGGAATGGAATAGGCTCTTCATACCAAGGAGTATTAATCATGCGCGGGCCGTTCTCATCCTCATAGCCTTTTGCTCCTGGAACTGTATATCCAACACAATCTACTAATCGAATATTCACTTCAAGACCTTCATCTACTTCGATAGAAACCGCTTGGTTTGGAACAAACTTCGGTTCCGTCGTCATAATTGTACGACCAGCAGCACTTTGAGGCAGTTCATCCTGCGCTCTTTGACGGTCTGACTCATTTTCAATATTTGGAATAACAACAAGTTCCATAAATTTTTTAATAAACGTTGATTTCCCTGTTCGAACAGCTCCTACAACTCCAAAATAAATATCACCGCCTGTGCGTTCCGCAATATCTTTAAAAATGTCTACCTTTTCCAAGTGATTCCCTCCCTCGAAATTTTTGGGAATAATTCCACATTTATAGTCAACTAATACCTTCTCTAACGTTGCCTATAATATCTGATATAATATAATGGTATTCTAGAAATCCGGACAATATATCATATAATTTTGTCCAATTTCATATGACTATTTAAAAAATACCTTTTGTTTGCATCGCAAGTTGTATAACATAAAAAACCTTTCTTCTAGAACTTATTCGCTAAAAGAAAGGTTCATGACTTATGATTTAAAAAAAATTGGTTCTCCGTCCTTTACTGTATACGGTAAAGAATATGCAGGAACAAATGGGGAATCTTTCGATAGTATATTCCGAATATCTTCCCCTTCCTTAAATTGCCCTTCATTTTTTTTCAACGCTTCATATAAGTCAATTCTATAATCAACGAACACTTCACCTTTTTCATTGATTACAAGAGGAAGTCCCTTTCCAGAATATGGACTTGTCACTTGTGGTACATCTTTATATCCTAGTTTTTTGAAATCCAATTCATAAACACCATCTGTAATTACTTTTTTAAAAGGTGGATATTGATGTTCATCACGATACATCTTAAGCTTTAATGTCACTTCTTGAATTTGTTCCGCCATCCTAACATCAATTAACTTTACTGTTGGATTTGTTTCAACATCTATTAATACATATTGATATACGCCACCACTTTCATATGCATTCCCTGGTGCCTCTTGTATGTATCGAGGAGCAATTTTTTGAAAGTCAATTGGATACTTCTGATAAATCGGTGTACTCATATCACGTGTCTTAATTGGTAATAAACCATCAGTTTGTTCCCTATATGTAGTAATGGCTTTTTGTACAACTTGTAACTGATCTTCATAAGGAATAGCATTTTGTTTCATATTTTCTTTTGGATACATACACCCTGTTAAAATGCTTATGCAACAAAATATTAAAATAATATAGATTTTTTTCACTGACAATCACCTTTTCATGCTAGTATGGACTGTTCCTTTTGTAACATTTATCAACTACACATCCTCTATTGCTCAATAGGACCACTAAATACAACAAGAAAAATAACAATTCCAGATACAATCATGAGGGTGTACGCTACTAACGCTGTAATCCCTTTCAAAAATTTATTCTTCATTTTATGCCTACTTAATAAAATAAAACTTACCGCAAGAAACATAAATCCAATTGAACCTAAAGCAAACCACATTTTTATAAGCCCTTCCGACATATATACACCCCTTTACTTTTTAACTATTTTTATACTATTTTAACAAATTAAAATCTTTAAACAAATAGAAATCCGCATTTTACCGTGAATTAACAAAATTTAAATAAAATAATAAAACCGAAGCACGTTATTTCGCGCTTCGGTTGACCAAATATGCCCTTAACAGCTCTATTCCCATTCTTTCATGACTATCATATGCATTCTCTAAACTCTTTGTTTCTCATATTTTACTTTTTAAACATTTTACTTAACGAGCTAAAATCCGCTGGCATATTATTGTTAATGATTGCTTTTACAATTTGATCCTCTTGCTCTTTTGGCACTTCACGTCCTGCCATTAGAGCAACTTGATGAATCAATTGGCGAAGCACTTTCTCATCACGTAAGTTCGCATTTTGAACAGACGACGCTAATTTAAAAATATCTTCTTTGTTCACTTTCGCTTCTTTTTCAATGTTACTAAAAATGTTGTTATCCATTCTTTTCACCCTCTCCTCAAGTTACTCTTCATCCTATGCAAAAATGAAAAATTGGTGAAAAGACCCATAAAAAATAAAAAAACGGTAGAAGTACGAAATGTACTTCTACCGCTTTTTTTATAACAAATCAGGTATCGCTTCAACTTCATGTTTTCGAACACGTCCCATCAATGAGCCTACTGCATATTTTACATTATTCTCATTGAACAACACGTCATATAAAGCCGCTGTGATCGGCATTTCAACTTCCATTTTCTCTGCCAGCTCATGGGCAGCTTTCGTTGTTCGTACACCTTCAACAACCATACCCATGCTTTCTAACACTTCTTCTAAAGAGTGTCCTTTTCCAAGCATATTACCTGCACGCCAATTTCGGCTATGCACACTTGTACAAGTTACAATTAAGTCACCCATACCAGTTAAGCCAGCAAATGTAAGTGGATTTCCGCCCATCTTTCTTCCTAAACGAGCAATTTCCGTTAAACCACGTGTCATTAATGCCGCTTTCGCATTATCACCTAATCCAAGTCCGTCAGTTATTCCGGCAGCTAGTGCAATAATATTTTTTAAAGCACCACCAAGTTCAACTCCAACGATATCTGGATTTGTATATACACGGAAATAGCTATTCATAAACAAATCCTGTACTCCCTCAGCCGCTTCCATACGTTTAGCTGCGGACGTGACAGTTGTCGCTTGACGTAAACCTACCTCTTCAGCATGACTCGGTCCAGACAGTACCACAACATCTTTGATCAAGTTCTCTGGAATTTCTTCCTCAATCATTTCCGAAATACGTTTTGACGTGCCTGGTTCGATTCCTTTACTTGCATGAATCCAAGTAATTGGTTCTGTAACAATTTCTTTCATCTCTTGCAATACGTCTCTGTACGCTTTCGTCGGTACTACTAGCAGTACTGTGTTTACATCTACTAATGCTTCTTCTAAAGAAGAGTAGGCTACGATTGTGCTTGGCAATGTAATCCCTGGAAGATATCTACTGTTCTCATGCTTTGTATTAATTTCATCCATGAGTTCAGATCGGTTTCCCCAAATACGTACATCATGCCCATTGTCAGCTAATACCATCGCTAACGCTGTTCCCCAGCTACCTGCTCCAATTACTGTGATTTTTGTCATAAAATCACATCCTCTCCATTAGTCTCTTGCTCTAGCGATAATGTGAATCGGCGTTCCTACAAAACCGAACGCTTCACGTAAACGATTCTTTAAGAAGCGCTCATATGAAAAGTGCATTAATTCTGTATCGTTTACAAACACAACAAATGTTGGTGGTTTTACCGCAACCTGTGTCGCATAGAAGATTTTCAGACGGCTACCATTATGAGTCGGCGTTGGATTCATCGCTACCGCATCCATAATTACATCATTTAATACATTCGTTTGTACACGGATACTATGGCTTTCATTTACTTCATTAATAACCGGTAATAATGTTTGTGTACGTTTTTTCGTCTTCGCAGATAAGAATACAATCGGCGCATAATCTAAAAATTGGAAATGAGCACGAATGTTTTCTTCAAATGCTTTCATTGTTTTCTCATCTTTCTTAACTGCATCCCATTTGTTTACGACGATAATAACAGCTCGTCCTGAATCATGAGCATATCCAGCGATTTTTTTATCTTGCTCAATAATTCCTTCTTCTCCGTCTAAAACGACTAAGACAACGTCAGAACGTTCTATCGCTCTAAGTGCACGAAGTACACTATACTTTTCTGTACTTTCGTATACTTTCCCTTTTTTACGCATACCAGCTGTATCGATGATTACATAATCTTGACCATCTTTACTATATGGTGTATCGACAGCATCACGTGTCGTTCCCGCTACATTACTTACAATTACACGTTCTTGACCAAGAAGTGCATTTACAAGTGATGATTTCCCTACGTTTGGACGTCCAATTAAAGAGAAACGGATTGTTTCATCGTCATACGCTTCTTCTTCAATCTTTGGAAAATGATTCGCAGCCTCATCTAACAAATCACCTAGTCCTAAACCGTGCGTACCTGAAATTGGGAATGGCTCGCCAAATCCTAATGCATAAAAATCATAAATATCACTACGCATTTCTGGATTATCAACCTTATTTACCGCAAGTACAACAGGTTTGTTCGAACGATATAAAATTTTAGCAACTTCTTCATCAGCTGCAGTTACACCATCGCGACCATTTGTCATAAAAATGATAACATCTGCTTCATCAATCGCTACTTCCGCTTGTTGACGAATTTGTGTCAAGAACGGCTCGTCTCCAATATCAATTCCACCTGTATCAATAATGTTAAATTCATGATTTAACCATTCTCCCGCACTATAAATACGGTCTCGTGTTACACCTGGAATATCTTCTACGATTGAAACTCTTTCTCCAACAATTCTATTAAAAATAGTAGATTTCCCTACGTTCGGGCGGCCTACTATCGCTATTACTGGTTTCGGCATATACTTTCATCCTTTCAACTTGCTTCTGTTTATTATGTAAAAAACCCTTCTTTGTGCAAGAAGGGATTTGCATTCCAGAATATTTCTCAACGTATCAAAACACCTCACATTATACCACACGTTGCTAATGTTTCACAATAATATATACATTCTCTTGTAAGCGATGCGCAATACCATCTAAAATGGCTTCTAAATTATTTGCAACAAATTCTAGTTCCTCTGTCGACTCACAAACAAATAAAGGGGCACCACCCGCAAATTTTCCCGGCGTTGTTGTAATAACTGCGAGAATAACACTTTCTAACATCATCTCTTATCTCCCCTTCCCTTCGGAGCTTCCGATGACATATGAACAGCACTCTCTAATGTTGGGACATTTCCAATTACCCCTATCGCTTTCTCTGCATCTTGATCTTGCGGAAGAACAAAAATCCCGACTCTCCCATCCTCTAAATCACGCTTCGCTAACGGCACAAGTGCCGGTGTACCAGAATCTTTATATACCCCTAAAGCAACAGAAACATCATGTAAAATAGCTTGACGTTGTCCTAAATTCGCGATTGTAACCATCGCATCGATCGATTTCGGCTTTAAAATAAAGCCCATTCCATATTTCATAATTTCTTCTTGCCTTGCTGGCAATCCAATATTCATAATATAAATATTATCAATATAAAGTCCCGCCCCTTCAAAATGGAGTGGAACATGCTCAATCTCTACAAGATCATGGAGCCTTTTACCAGACATTAGTATTTTCGAGATAAAAAATGCTATTATACCAGTTATTATCCCGGCAATCCACGAATGGAATCCTATATACGCAAACGTTGTCACAAACGACGTTAACATCGCCAAATAGTTACGACTTTCAAATACTAATGCAATTCCTTCAATGTATGTATTGCCACGCGGTACGAGCTCATATCCATCTAATTGTTGAAGTGTATTTCTTTCCATGTTGCGCACATCACGAAATTGCGTCGCTGCTAATGTAAGAAATGTAATTGCAGAAAAATCTTTTTTCAAAATAGACGGGATAGCAATCGCTCCTAAAGCCGCTGCAATTAAACCCATCGCAATATGAATAATTTTTCCATGAAGCCTCGTCGGATATTGCCTCGTATCTGTGCGAAGCATTAACACCCTAGTTACTGTCCCTGCAATTACGCCACATAAAATGGCTGGTGTATATTCAGTCATGTATTACCCTCGTCTTTCTTTTACGTGTTTTCCGCTTAAACTGTTCCATGTATACTGATGCTTTTGCAATCCAAAATAAAATTGCCATAAATAATGTAGAAACGGCGACGATATCAAAAAATGCTAAACTACCGTAATCATAGGGAAAATTTAGTTTCCAAAAAATAAGTGTCACTAGCAATTCCCCTTGTAACATCCCTATATATAAGGAGCATAATCGTAATATGCGATCCCCATGTAATAAAACCGATGCATACACAAGAGCACTACTTAACAAAAACAACCTATCAACCACGATCCAAATCGGATCATACACTTCTAACAAATGAAAACTTGTATATAACATTGCAATAATAAGTGCCGAAAGTAAGGTATATAATTTTTTCCAAATAGAATATTGCGCGATTCCTACAAAAGAGATAAAACAAAGTAAAAGAGCATTTACTGATACCGTGAAAGAAGCGATCGTTACATTTAATGGAGAACAAATAATAAACAGCAATATAGCAGCACTTAACTTCCAGCGAATAGATTCCTTTTTCATAAAAAACGTCACGACAATCCAGCCTATCCAAGCCACAAAATAAAAAGAATTCCCATCCATCGTTACACCTCCTATGTTTTCCATTATGGGAACTTTTTATAAAACTTAATCCTTCTTTTCTTTGTGCATAGTTTTTCTCATAACAGCAACACTTTTAAGTAAGGAGGTGCTATTCATTATGGGTAAAGATCGCCAAGAACGAAAACTAAGAGAGTCACGCCGTGTTGAATCGGATCGCGACCAATCACTTCAATATCCAGGTGCAACAAGTCTTGATACACCGGAGCAAGCTCGAAAGCAGAATCAGCACTAAAAATACAAAAAGACGGTTTCAGCGTTGTATGAAACCGTCTTTTTGCGTAATTATTTTAATAAATTCTATTCATAATATAATTCTTTTGTTTTCACATTATAAACTCGATTACTTGACGTGGCATCAATCGTAACTATGCCTGTTGTTTTTTAGGATATGTAACAACATAATACGTATGAAGAGATGAATCTTTACTCTTCACTTCTACACGTACATAATCCGACTCCCCTATTTCTTTTAACTTTCGTTCAACATCTTTTTTACGCCTGTAATATCTTCTTTTTCTTCTTTAATTTTCCTACTCGCAATGGTATTTCCTTGATCAGAAAGTAATACTACTTAAGCATCACTTAAACTCACTTCATTTGGTATATTAAAATAATAACTTATATACAAATCTTCCGATGGGTTATTTTTGTCTCCTCCTAATTCCCTCGGAAAAATTAGCGCTTCCATTCCACTTCCTGCATTCACCATTGGATTCCTATACAATTTATTCCCAACTGCGATTGCAATATTCGCCGTTTTAATTGTCGATTGTACTGTTGTTGAACTAGAACACCCTTCTCTTACATTTGAAGTTAGTGAAATTTCAACTTTTTGATTATATCCAAAAATCGCTGTATCTTCTCTTATATTCCGTGCATGGATATTAACATCTTCACTATTATACGTAATACGTCCTATTGTATTTTTACTATTTGAAGATATATTTTCTCCTTTTTTGTTAACATCCTCCTCTCCTAAATTATCGTAAGTTTTTTCTGTTTTTTTGACCATTAAATAGCAATCTCTTATCTTGTTTTATCGCTAACCAGTTATATTGAAAAGTTAGCACTCGTTCTGCTTTCCCATTCGTATAATTCGTTTTATACATCATTGAATACGTTAATTCATACTGTTTATCTTCGATCTCTTTAGTATCATCTATCTTAACGTCTAATGTTACCGATTTAAAATCCTTTCTCTCGTTACACAATTCTATATAAGCAGTTAAACCTTTATATGCTTCATCTTGATTCGCATCTATAAAATACGCTCTTAATTCCTCGGCAACACTTTTCCTTTCATTTGCACCACTTTCAATAAGTCCAGCATACGCGATTAAATCTTTCTTTACCTCATTCTCAGAAATAATAATACTTTTATTTTTGACCTCTTCATTTTATAAAAAGAAAAAAACCAACCAAACGGTTGATTTTTTATCTCCTACTATAACGCGCAGTATCAATACCACGCTGCATTAACCAATGATATGTTTCACCTTTTACAACAAGAGGTACAGATTGTAACTCTTCTATCGTCTTCGCACCAAGTGCCGTCATGATAAATTTCAAATCCGTATGGAATAGATCGATTTCATCAATTAACTTCTCGACACCGTCCTGCATTAAAATACGTAAAAAGTATCCAGCAAACGCCGTTGTATTCGCCCCTAATGCGATTGCTTTTGCGACATCAAGCGCTGTTTGTATGCCTCCAGATGCAATAAGAGAGAGGTTATTATTTGTAGAGGATGCTTCAATGATCGAGGTAGCTGTTTGTATGCCCCAGTTATTAAAATAAGAAAGCATTCGCTGTCTTCTTTCGTTTTCAACAGCAGCAAAGTTCGTACCACCTTGTCCGCCGATATCAACCGCTGTAACCCCTATATTTACTAACTGTTGCACCGTTTCCTTACTCATCCCAAAACCTACTTCTTTTACAATGACAGGAACTTTGCTCTTTAAAACAATTTGCTCAATTCGCTGAAGTACCCCCGTAAAATCACGGTCTCCTTCAGGCATCGTTAACTCTTGTATAACATTTAAATGAATTTGCAGTGCGTTTGCTTCAATCATATCAACGGCACGCTCTGCCTGTTCAACAGTTGCCTCACTACCCAAATTAGCAAAGAAAATACCATTTGGGTTTACCTTTCTGATGATCTTATAAGAGGCCGCCTCACTTTCATCTTTTAACGCTGCCATTTGCGAACCTACAGCCATAGCAAGTTTGTGATGTTTCGCTACATATGCTAATTGCTCATTAATCTGTAACGTTTGCTCTCCACCACCACCAGTCATCGCATTGATAAAAATCGGCGAACTTAGTGAAAGTTCGCCGATTTTTGTTTCACATGTTACACTATCAACACTTGAGTTTGGCAAGCTTTGATGCACAAACTCAATGTCATGAAAGCCATGTGTACGAGACTGTCCAGTAGAAAGAGCGTATTCAATATGATCTAATTTACGTTTTGCCCTTACCACTTGTACCCCTCTTTATTTCTTTAATTTTTTCAGTTGTTCACCGATAATATCACTTAATTGGAACGTTGCAGAATCAGAATTCGGCTCGTATTGGCTATAATCTTCTACTACATTATTTTCTTCAAGCGCTTCTTTTATGCTTAAAGAAATACGTTTTTCTGCCACGTGTACTTCAAGTACTTTAACCGTTACTTCCTGTCCCATTTCTAGTACTTCATTTGGATTTTTCACATGACGATTTGCAATTTGAGATACATGCACAAGACCTTCAACGCCAGGTAAAATTTCAACGAATGCACCGAATGTAACAAGACGTTTTACCACTCCCTCGCGAATATCTCCAGCTTTTATTTCACTAGCAACATTTTCCCAAGGTCCTGGCTGAGCCGCCTTAATTGATAAAGAAATACGCTGTGTATCTGCATCAACAGATAACACTTTCACCTTTACCTTTTGACCTTGCTCTAATACTTCAGAAGGTTGTTCCACACGTTCGTGTGAAATTTGTGAAATGTGAACTAAACCGTCCACACCGCCTACATTTACGAATGCACCAAAATCAGTTAATCGTTGTACTGTTCCCTCTACGATATCTCCTTCTTTCAACGAAGAAATCGCTTCTTTTTTCTTAGAATCTAGTTCTTGTTCTACTACCGCTTTATGCGAAAGGATAACACGATTTTTTTCACGGTCTAATTCAACAATTTTCACCGCTAACGCTTTCCCTTTATATTCAGTAAAATCTTCTACATAATGCACTTCTACAAGTGAAGCTGGAATAAAGCCACGAACACCAAGATCCACAACTAAACCACCATTCACGATATCCTTTACAGTAACATCAAATACATGACCTGAAGTAAATTTCTCTTGTAATTCTACCCAAGCTTTTTCTGCATCAACAGCTCTCTTAGATAATACAAGATCATCATCTTCTAATTTAATAATTTTCAATTCAAGAGTTTGATCTAATTCTACAACATCGCTTGCTTTTTCAATATGAACGTTAGCTAATTCACTAATTGGAATCACACCATCTGTTTTGTATCCAATATTTACAAGAACTTGTTTCTCTTCAACTTTCGTTACAGAACCTGTAACAACGTCACCAACTTGTAATTCTTTTGAATTCATAACTTCTTCATTCATTTTTTCTACCATGGAAATACCTCCCTACAGAATTGACAAAGCATTTTTATGTATATACGAAATGAAAACTAATGTTTTCATTTGCATGTTATAAGAATTTATCATCACATACTCATCTTCAATACATTTTACAAGAAAATCTATTAAACCTATATAAATAGTATACAGCAAAATCGTCTTGAATAAAGTATGTTTTGAAATATAATAGCGAATATATTCTGACAGTTTTATTCCTCTCTAACTAACTTCTTATAAATCGACTCATTTGTCAAGACAAGCGACTCATAATTCACTTATCCTTTACAATTCTAAACAAACAAAAAAGAAAGAGGATTATCCTCTTTCTTTATTTTGCAAACACCCCTGAAACAATCCCCATAATTTTTTGGACAACTTCTTCAATTGATAAAGAAGTTGTATCTAATTCCAATGCATCATCGGCTTTTTTTAGAGGAGACACTTCACGCTCTGAATCTAATTTATCACGCTGAGCAATTTCTTCTTTTAACTGCTCTAAATTAGAATCGAAACCTTTATTCATATTTTCTAAATGTCTTCTTTCCGCTCTTTCTTCTACAGAAGCAAGCATAAAGATTTTCACTTCAGCATCTGGTAGTACATGTGTACCAATGTCACGGCCATCCATTACTACACCGCCTTTTTTAGCTAATTCTTGTTGGCGATGTACCATTTCTTCACGAACAAGACGATGTTTTGCCACTATAGATACTCGATTCGTCACATCAGGCGTACGAATAACCTCAGAAACATCTTGTCCATTTAAAAATACAAGTTGCGTATTTTCTCCTTGCTGAAATTCAATATTCACATTTTTTACAACTTCCATTAACTTTTCTTCATTTTCAATATCCACTTTTTGTTCAAGGGCTGCATATGTAATAGTACGGTACATTGCACCTGTATCAATGTAAACATATGAAAGTTTTTTTGCAACAACTTTTGCAACTGTACTCTTTCCAGCAGCCGCTGGACCATCTATAGCAATCGAAATTCGTTTATCCATTGTAACACCTCATTTTTTACTTATAATACAAAACGAAAAGCAGGTATTCGCCCCCTGCTTCTTCTCGTTTGCTTCACGTCATTAAATCCTCAATTATTGTAGCATAATCCATCATAGAAGAAAATGAAAACTACTTATTCACCTTTAAAATTTCCATCTTATTTTTCGTGACGACACCTTCGTAATAAACAATTTTTGATAAATATTTCACTGAAGATTTATGTATAAAGAGTAGCTGTACAACAGAAAGACAAATAAATTGAATTAGCAATATACGAATAAATATTTTCTCCACTTTTTTCAAAACACTCGCTCCTTTCCCCTCTATACTCACGCATCTAATTTCACAAATTTATATAAATAAAACTCCACCTAATAGCCACTTCGCGCAACGCACATGAAGTAATTAAGTTTATTGTCATTTTCTAAGCGTACTTTTATACATTTTCATTGTCGAATTTACTCAAAACATGTTATGTTCTAAATGTATTTTTTAACTCGAAAGGGGTATAAGCATTGAAAAGAATCCTAGTTTTACACACAGGTGGAACAATTGCAATGGAGGAAGATAAAGAAACTGGGGTCGTACAACCAGGCGAAAAAAATCCTCTTTTGAAATTTATTCCTGATTTAGAAGGCGATGTTGATTTAATTGTTGAAGATGTGTTCCATCTTCCATCTCCTCATATGACTCCTAGCGAAATGCTACAATTACAAGTCATCATTGACGAAAGAGCAAAACAAGACGATATTCATGGCGTAGTCATTACGCATGGTACGGATACATTAGAAGAGACAGCTTATTTTCTTGATTTAACAGTGCAAGCAACTATTCCAATCGTTGTGACAGGGGCAATGCGTTCTAGTAACGAATTAGGTGCTGATGGTCTATACAACTTCTTATCCGCTGTAAAAGTTGCTAGTAGTAATGAAGCTGCTGAAAAGGGCGTTCTAGTTGTATTAAATGATGAAATACATTGCGCAACAAATGTAACAAAAACACATACAAGTAATGTTGCGACATTCCAAAGCCCACAATACGGACCAATCGGTATGGTAACGAAACGTGGTGTTGTTTTCCATCATGCTTTAGTGCATCACGAAACATATACAATACGACAAATCTCTAAAAACGTTGTCGTTCTAAAAGCATACGCAGGTATGGATGATACATTATTATCAGCAATCGAATCACTACCAGTAGACGGAATTGTTATCGAAGCGCTCGGACAAGGTAATTTACCTCCAAGAACACTCCCTAGTCTAGGACGATTAATAGACAAAGGAATTCCGGTTGTATTAGTTTCTCGTTGCTTCAACGGTATCGTTCAAGACGTATACTCTTATGAAGGTGGCGGAAAACAATTAAAAGATATGGGCATTGTTTTCACATATGGCTTAAACGCTCAAAAAGCACGAATTAAATTACTAGTCGCACTAGAGAATACAAATTCTCACGAAACAATCCAAAACATGTTTATGCACGAATAAAAAGAAGCTGTCGAGGTTTTCGACAGCTTCTTTTTATTGTCTTGATGCAATGGTTTGCGCAATCGCATCTCCATGGAATCTTCCGTTTTCGATAAATATTTCATTTGCATTATTTCCCGCAGCAATTACACCTGCAATAAAAATATTTTCAGCGTTTGTTTCCATACTGTCTTCTGTATAAATCGGGCGCCCTGTTTCTTCATCAATCCGAACTCCCATTTTTGTTAAGAAGCTGTGATCCGGATGGTAACCAGTCATAGCAAATACAAAATCGTTTTGAATTGTATGCGCCTTACCCTCTACTGTATATGTTAACGTATGTTCCGTAATTTCTTTTACATGCGCATGAAAATGCATTTGAATTGTTCCATTTCGTACTAATGCCTCAAATTCCGGCAAAATCCATGGCTTAATACTCGGTGAGTATTCCCCACCACGGTATAACACCGTTACACGTGCACCCGATTTAACAAGTTCTAACGCCGCATCTACACTTGAATTTTTACCACCTATTACAACGACATCTCGATCAAAATAAGGATGCCCTTCTTTGAAATAATGCGCTACTTTTTCTAGCTGCTCACCAGGTACATTCATATAATTCGGATTATCATAATATCCAGTCGCTACAACAATGTACTTCGCCACATATATTTTTTTACTTCCGTCACGCTTCGTCGTTTCAACTTTAAAAACATCACCATCTTTTTGGACTTGTTCCACGCGTTCAAATGCATTTACACGCACCGACTTACGTTTTACTACTTCACGATAATATGCAAGTGCTTGATTACGAACTGGTTTACGGTTCTCTGTAATGAAAGCAACTTCACCAATTTCTAATTTTTCACTAGAAGAGAAAAACGTTTGATGGGTTGGATAATTATAAATTGCATTTACAATGTTTCCTTTTTCAATTACTAATGGATTTATCCCTACCTTTTGTAGCGAAATTGCCGCTGCTAATCCACATGGGCCGCCTCCAATAATAATAGCTGTTTCTTTTTGCATACTCGATTCACTCCTAGTCTTCTGCCTCTACTCTATTTATATAAACAAGAAAAAACCTACTTCCAGCAGTAGGCACCTATCTTTATTGTATTCATTTTTCTTATATTTGTCATCTAAACGAAACGTACATCCGATAGACATCTGCTAAAAACTGCTGAAATTTTATTCCTTGTTGCCCTAATACATTTTCAGGATCAATTTTCCGAGTAGGATCAAGTGTTTTATGTGACACAATATCTTTTTTCGGATTCAAACCGAAATTTTGACATAAATAAGCGTGATACCATGTAAAACGGTTATACGCTTCCCAAAAGTTAATCTCTCCCCCATAACAAAGTTCAACTCCAATAGCAACCTTATTCGCATCATAACCATACAAATCATTATCAGTCGGTGCATTATACCTAACATGATATGCCACTTCATTTATCGGAATAATTTCTAATATTGTTTTGTCATCTATAAATGTATGCGCTGAAGCTTTCGGTTGTATTTCATTAAAGTAATCCCGATTTCCTATCGCATTGCTACCAGGATTCCCGGTATCATGACTAACAATAAATCTTACCTTTGAAAGAGGAATTCCTGGTCGTGAACTTCCGTATCCAATATAGTTGCGCTCTATAGGGAACATCGCCATCGCTATCAACTCCGCTCTAAAAAATTACCTTTCTTCCTTATATATGTATTCGGTGGCAATGTCCATATAGCATATTTCTTACGCGAAGAGAATATCGAAAATATTTGATGTGAACACCATAAATAATAAAATACTTACAGCTACTCCATAAAAACCGTAAAACCAAATACAATCTTCTTTCGTATCTAAACCGAAAAACTTATTTACTGATTGTAATAATGTACCACGCTTACTATGTTTATTTCGTAAAACTTCCACTCGTTCTACAACATCTGCTGGCATCATAAATCTTTGGTCTACTGTCATTTTCATCATTTATCTCTCCTTAAAATCATTTCCGTTTTGTTTATCTAAGGAAAGTATAGCACGTTTGTTCGTACAGAACAAGCGTTCTTTTTTATTTTTATTCTATTTTTCACCAATCTACGTAATAATTCCAAATTCTACAGCGATAATCGGCCCTACAGCAAACACTCCAAAAACAAAATGTAATAGACCCTCTCCAATAATCCGAATGACACTAGTTCTCTGAGCATTTTTAGTTCTTCCTAGCTCCCTTTCTAATTGTTTTACTCTTTCTTCTAATTAACCTACTTGATCCATTATTTCATTGTTCCTATTCAACACCTCTAACTAGTAACTTCAACAAAAAACGCGATTCCCTCGAAAGGAAATCACGTTTTCTCAAAACATTATATATTATACCCAGCCTCTGAAGCGACTAGCCTCAGCCATTTTACGAACACCAACCATGTACGCAGCTAAGCGCATGTTAACTTTACGAACTTGTGATGTTTCATAAATTGAATCGAATGATCTTACCATTACTTTTTCTAAACGTTGTTCTACTTCTTCCTCAGTCCAGTAGTAACCTTGGTTATTTTGTACCCACTCAAAGTAAGATACTGTAACGCCACCAGCACTTGCTAATACGTCTGGAACAAGTAAAATACCACGATCTGTTAAGATTTTTGTTGCTTCTAATGTAGTTGGACCATTTGCAGCTTCAACTACAATTTTCGCTTTAATCTTATCAGCATTTTCTTCTGTAATTTGGTTCTCAATTGCAGCTGGCACTAAAATGTCGCAATCAAGTTCTAACAGTTCTTTGTTTGAAATTGTATTATTAAATAGTTTTGTTACGGTACCGAAGCTATCGCGACGATCTAACAAGTAGTCAATATCTAATCCGTTCGGATCATGTAGTGCACCGTAAGCATCTGAAATTGCAATTACTTTCGCGCCTGCATCATGCATAAATTTAGCTAAGAAACTACCCGCATTACCGAATCCTTGAACAACAACGCGTGCACCTTTAATATCAATGTCACGTTTTTTCGCAGCTTCACGAATACAAATTGTTACACCTTTCGCTGTCGCTGTTTCACGTCCGTGTGATCCACCTAATACAAGTGGTTTACCTGTAATAAATCCTGGTGAATTAAATTCATCAATTCGGCTATACTCATCCATCATCCATGCCATAATTTGTGAGTTTGTAAATACGTCTGGAGCTGGAATATCTTTTGTTGGACCAACGATTTGGCTAATTGCTCGTACATAACCACGGCTTAATCTTTCTAACTCACGGAATGACATTTCACGTGGGTCACAGATAATTCCACCTTTACCTCCACCATATGGTAAATCAACAATACCACATTTTAAACTCATCCAGATTGAAAGTGCTTTCACTTCATTTTCTGTTACATTTGGATGGAAGCGAATTCCACCTTTCGTTGGACCAACAGCATCATTATGTTGTGCACGATATCCTGTAAATATTTTAACAGTCCCGTCATCCATACGAACTGGAATCTTCACCGTCATCATACGAACTGGTTCTTTCAATAATTCATATACTTCGTTTGGATAACCCAATTTTTCTAATGCTTCATTAATAACAATTTGTGTTGAATTCAACAATTCAAAATGTTGTTCCCTTTGTTGTTGTGTTTTCGTTTGAGTTCCCTTTTCGGCTACCATAGTAAGTAAACCCCCTGTAATTTCACTTGTTTAGTAAACCTTCATTGCCTAGTATACACCGTTAAATTTGGAATGCAATAGAAAACGCTAACAAATATATACAAACTATTTTACGTTGCAAGCGTTTTCACTATTATTATAGTCCTTTTATTGCTTTTAGAGAAGTAAAATACTTAAATATTTAAATATTTTTTAATTTCATCAAAATATAGTGCGATAAAATAAATATTTAACCAAGAAAAATTAATTAGGTATTTGCAAATAGATCAGCTATTCTTCTTGTCCCCTCAGTTTTCAAAACTTTAGATTTCCCTATTCTTTTCAGGATAAAAATAAAACCTCAAGCTACTTTACATTAGCTGAGGTTTTGTTTTTTCACAAAGTAATTGTATATTTGTTCAACCGCTTGAGAATCCATTAACTCCTTACCATATTCCATGATGCGGTAAATGGTTGCTGTAGATGAATTTCCGTATTCCGCTAAAATAGCTATAAAATCTGCTTTCAGCAATTGAAATTGATCTTCTTCTTCTATCCAAAGATAAAAACGCCCATCCCACGTATACAGCTTTCCGCTAGTTACATCAAGGTTATATAAGCGATTTGACAAATTGATTACATCATCCAATGTAGCAAACTCGTAAAGTATATGCTCACTTTCATCAAGAGTCACTTGCATTTCAATAAACTCGTCACGGAACTCATCTTCTGTGTCCATTTCGTGATTTTCTTTTGTTACAATTACAACCATCCCTTGCGCTTGTAGAGAAAATACTTCAACAGCAATCGGACCATCCGCTTCAAATCCTAATTCTTTATTCGCTTCTTGCATCATATCACGGAATAGCTGCTGTACTTTCGGTGCGTTTCTCCACAAATCTTCTTTCGTTAATCCTCGTTCAGATAAATCATCAAATGTTAGGAAAATTTTTATCTTATTGTAATTTAAACGTTCCAGCCTCATCTCATACCCTCCCTACGTAACCATTGAATCTAATTTTTATTATATGAAATAGAAAATAGATGGTTCTTTCCGAACAACTATTCTGACAATTTTAACCATCCATCCCATTCTTCTTTTGTATTACCAATTAGGACATTTTGAAGATTTAATTGACCTTCAACACCTTTTCTCCCTATAAAACCAACAGAAAGGTTTTTATTTTTTTCCTGCAACAAATCAATGAATCTCACTGCCTTCTCAAGTTCTCGTTCATCATCAAAAGATATAAACAAATATTTAGGTCGTAATTGTTCAATGGCTAGTATAATACCTTCTTCATCTAAACTTGTCCCAATATACATCGCTTGATATCCTTTTAAACGTAAATACGTCGCGAAAATAAATCCTTTTAATATATTATTTTCTAAAACGAAACCTTTGTGTGCGGAAGGATGTAGTGACGCATTATGATAAACCATACCTAGACGTGTTTGCAAGAATGATACTACATATTTGAATTGTGACATTGTAATCTCATTATTATTTTTTAAAACTAACAATTTGTTTGTCACTTGAAGGATGATGCTTGTAATGACTTTTTCTGCTGAATATATACTAAAAGCTTCGTTTAATAATGCAGAAGTTGTAATTTCATCAAATTTTAACAAAGCTTGTAGTATATCGTCCACTAAAACAACTTCTTTATCGTAACGATTTTCTTTTTGAACGTTATTCTGCAACCGATTCCCTTCTAATAACTGAACTGCTTGTCCAATCATCATACCCTCAGAAACTTTGTCCATTAACCATTTCAAAATTTTGATATGCTCTTCTGTATATAGACGATGCCCCGCATGATTCCGCTTTGGAGCAATAATATGATAGCGTCTTTCCCATGCACGAAGTGTACTCGGCTGAATTCCGAGTATATTTGAAACAGCTTTTATATTATATTTTCCATTTAAAGTTGGCATTATTTCCCCCTGCACAGCGTAATGATATGTGTTTGGGAAGGTGCCCGAAAACGAAGAGGGAACAAAGTTGTTCCATACCCATTACTAACAAAGAGAGTCGTATTTGAATGCTTATATACGCCCCCCTTTAAATGCTTTTTAAATGGGAACAATCGAATCTGTCCTCCATGTGTATGCCCACTTAGCACGAGCGAAATTCGTTCTTTCCCAGACATTTTTTTTATTATATCAGGGTTGTGACTAATTAAAATGCGCAAACCCTCTTCTTTGCAATCTGCCAACGCTAAATCTAAACGATCCCGTTCTAATCCAACGTCATCTACACCGAGTAAGCAAATCTTCTCACCTGATTCAGATTCAAATACAACTCGTGTATTATCTAAAACCTTCACGTTATTTTCTAACAATAAAGCATCTAATTCGTGATATTCAATTTCATAATCATTATTTCCCCACACAAAATATACAGGAGCTACTTCTCTTAGTTTTTGAATATTTAAAGAGATTTGCGATAAAGGTACGCCCTTTTCCGCTAAATCGCCGCCAATAATTACGAAATCTACTTTTCCTTTTACTTGTTCAATTAGCGAGTTAGAAATGATCCTTCTATGAATATCCGAAATAAAAAAAACATTAACTTTTTGAAAACTTTCCGGAAATTCTTCGAATACTAGAGTATGTTCCAACACCGTATTACGCATCGCTTCTTTATACATTCCAAGAAGACATACAAAACCAATGCATATGAGAGTACCTAATAATATAATCCATGACATATATTTTTTACTCCCCCTCCTCGTAAAGTATAGTCCATAATTTTTATATCCAGCTATGAATCACTTATTTTACTAGCTCTCTTGTTTCGTGGACTTATCTTTAATAGGAATTTTTAATTCTTGCCCTACTTTCACTTCATCTTCTTGTAAATTATTATATTTTTTAATCACTTCAATCCCAGTTTCATCTGAAAAATATTGCTTCGCTATACTTTCTAACGTTTCTCCCTCTTTCACAGTATGAGTGACTACTTTCTCAGACTGCTTCTTTGATTCAGTCTTAGCTGAATCAAAGAAAATCACTTCAAACGCACTTTTTCCAGCATTATTACTATCACTTTTCACCTGTATATATTTATCTGTATACCATAGAATACCAATAGGTAACAATATGAATAGAAATGTTAACACTCGGACGAAAATGTGATTCATTTTAAATTTTGGTTTTTTTTCTTTATTTCTACGAATTTCACTACGCGGCGGTAAACCTTCATCTTCTTCCACTCGCTCAACTTCTAATTCCTCTTCAAAATCAGGAATTCGTTTTCTCATGTTGTTCACCACCACCTTCCATTTATTTTCTTAATTGAAGCCCCATTATAAAATCAACAAGAAAGTGTGCAAAGATTGTTATAAACAAATTTCCTGTCCACTCAAATACATAACCAAAAACAAAACTAATAAAGCAGACAAAACAAAACAAAAAAGGCTTCGTTATATATCGAATATGTAACACAGCAAAAATTAAACTCGCTATTACAATTCCAAAATGAGTCTGCATTACACCTCTAAATAAAAATTCTTCAGCAAAACCAATAATAAACGTAATGACGAGTAAATGCATGACAGAAATTCCTTGAAACATTCTATCGTTAATACCACCGTCATCAAACCAAGACTCTGGAAACACTCTCATTGCAATATAATCTAATAACACAATACCAATCGCTAACAAACCACCTATTACAAGTATGGAAACAGGTTCCCATTTCCACAAACTATAAACTTCTTTCTTATCTTGAAATAATATATATGCTAGTAAACAACCGATACCAATAATAATTAATTGTGTTATGTAGAGATTCAGTCTTATTTCCCTCGGACTCATATCTTCAACATTATGCCTTTGAATGTTCATAATTCCTCCATCTTTTCTAGGCCGAAAAGCTTTTGTAACTCTGTTTCCCAATTATAGTCGAAAATTGATTGTTGCGCTCGTCTTTTTTTATAATCCGTTTTTGTAATACCACAGTAATCACAACAGTTTTTTAACTCTTGGTCTTTTCTATAACCGAATTGTTGTAATAAATATTCACGTCTACACCCTTGAACTTGTATCCATGACTTCATATTTTCTAGCTGACTATATTTATTACGCAATCTCACTTCCACTTCCGCTATTAATCTGTACATTATTTCATCTGACAAGCTCTCTAGCATAAGATTTCGCTGTTGTATGATTCCAAGATGTTCAAGATGATAGCGGATGAAACGCCAATATTGTTCACTAAATCCTGCTGCATCATAACAAATTCCTTCAACATCTTCTATTGGTAATGCTTTCATTTGAAACATTCTTTCTTGTAGTAACGAAAATAAAAATTGTATTTGCGACTTACTTGGCAATTCATCTTCAATGATTGAAATTGGCAAATCATGATCCATTGGGCTACATAATAAAATGGCTATACTCGGGTCGCCATCTCTTCCAGCTCTTCCGATTTCTTGTAAATAGGAAGCTACATTTGTCGGATAATGAAAATGAATAATATATCTCGTATTCGACTTATTTACTCCCATCCCAAAAGCACTTGTACATATTACAAGCTGCAATTGATCATTCATAAACTGTTGTTGAATTAACATACGCTCTTCGTGTTCCATACCACCATGATAAAAAGCTACACCTGTAACCCCTTTTCCTCTTAAATACTCAGTTAAACGCTCTGTCCATGCCCTACTTGAACAATAAACAATACCCGGTCCTTGTAAGTACATTACATGCTCAAAAAGCGCCTCTTTTTTTTCTTCTATCGTCTCCACAAATTGTACTTCCATCGCAATATTTGGACGATCAATTGAGTATACATGCTCAGCGACATTTTTTAGACTTAAACTCTCCGCTATATCTCGTAGTACATCCTTTGTCGCGGTCGCCGTTAATGCTAGTACCGCTGGAGATCCGATACTCTCAATTACTTGATCTAACTTTTTATAATCCGTCCGAAAATCATAGCCCCATTGTGAAATACAATGAGCCTCATCTACGACAAACAATGAAATATGAACTCCCTTCAATTCTCTTATTAACAATTCCGACTGCAACATCTCTGGTGATACAAAAATAAATTTATAAAAAGCTAGCTTTTTCATAGCCTCTCTTTTTTCACTTAACGTCCGAAAACTATTAAATGCAATAACTCGATTTTTCACAACATGCTTTAATTGCATAACTTGGTCTTCCATTAAAGATAATAATGGTGATACAACAAGCACCGTTCCCTCTTGCATAAGCCCCGGAAGCTGATAGCACATGGACTTCCCCCTTCCAGTCGGAAGCATTGCTATAACATCTTTTCCTTCCAATAGGTCCGTAATAACTTCCTTTTGTCCCGGACGAAATTCAGAATATCCAAACCACTTATATAAATATTCCTCAAGCTTCATTTATACCCTCCATCCGTGCCAATACAAGACGGACTTCAAAATAAGAGATTTCCTCCCCAACCGCTTGCTTCAACACACGCAATTTACGTGTTTGTAATGCTTCAATTACTTTTGTTACTTTTTCTATTTTGTCTTTTCCCATAAACATCTCAATAGAAAATTCTTTTTCTCGTAAAGCAATTTCTACAAAATGATCTTCTATTGTTGCAACCTTCAAATTCCTAATTGTTGCTATTTCTTCTAAAGAACGCCCTTGTCTCCAAAGATTGTATGTTCTTTTCGTCGACAAGCTAAACAAATCAGCTCTCTCATTTGGATAAGATATAATTTCAGCTAATAATGGAAACTCATTTTCTTTATTGCGAACTTCTTGAATAAAGAAGTGAATTGTACCCCAAAATAAAAAATGCACTCGAAATACATCTTGTTTCGTAATTTCCGCTAATTGTTGTACAGTACAACCAATACGTTCATAGCCAGTTAAACGATATGTTACAATTGTCGCCTCTACTGGATTACTTTTTTCTAAAAGACCATGTATTTCCTTCCACAATCTTTTAGCCAATTCACTCCTCACATATGGAATTCCAGTGAGAAAACGTTTCACCCACATCATTATTTCTGTATCTTGTTGAATTGGAATAAATTTCGTATTCGCCTGTTGTAAATTCGAAATAGTTTGGACAATTAATGATAATCTCTTCCAAAACGTTGCACCTAATTCACCATAGTGTAAACCATGTAAATACGTCGGAAAAGCAAATACATCTTCCCATTTGTTTAATTGTATTTTACCAGTAGTCGTTAACACGTATGTATTTTCATGTATAGCTTGAACCAACTCCGCTTGTAACAACTTTGAAACTTCTCGATCATAATCAGCTCTATCTAATGATTTATATATCCCAAACAAAAAAGAAATTCGGAACATATTACCATCTTGTAATGTTTGCGAAGATCGCTTTCCTTTTAATAAATAATAAATAGAAGAAACGGTTCTTTCACCATTCAATTGTTTTAAACAATATAATAAAGTGTATTGTAGCTGCATTACCGCTTCCACCCTTCAATATTAACTTAATTTCTTTTTCAGTATGATTACACGTTTACCGTTACTAATTAAACTTATCATATTCGCGCTCTATACTTGTATATATTCTATTGTATCAAACGTAGTAACATTTAAGTATTTTGAAAATCTTATGAAATAATTCAAAAATAAGTTGACACTCTAATTGATAAGCATTATCATTATAATTTTATGTTGAAAAGTTTTAAAAACCGTTTTACAATAAGGTTATAATTTTTATGGCGAACTTTTCACATACATATTATCAGGAGGGAAAAAAGATGGCAAAATATACAATCGTTGATAAAGATACTTGTATTGCATGCGGTGCTTGCGGAGCTGCTGCACCAGACATTTATGACTATGATGATGAAGGTATTGCATTTGTAACATTAGATGATAACCAAGGTATCGTTGAAATTCCAGATGTATTAGTTGAAGATATGATGGATGCATTCGAAGGCTGTCCAACTGACTCAATTAAAGTTGCTGACGAATCATTTGATGGCGACGCTTTAAAATTCGAATAGTCTTTTATTAACTTCAAAAGATCCCCCTCCTAAATATGAGGGGGATTTTTTGTTCACTCTTTCATTTCCCTTAACAAAAAACCATCAGCAGTAATACTGCCGATGGCTTAATATTTTCAAGCGTTTTTCATCTTTGCAAATACCCATACTTTCAGGCGTGAAAATAACGCTACAAATACAATCGTCACAACAATTCCTTTAATTATATTAAACGGTAATATAGCCGTTATAATAGTTTGCCGCATAACATCACTAGACATAGCTGGTGAATTTAAAAACCAAGTGTACGCTGGTAAAATAATGAAGTAGTTTAACACACTCATAATAACCGTCATAGTAATTGTTCCTAACATTAATCCTGTAGTTAAACTTTTTACTGAACGATACTTTCGGAATAAGAATGCTGCCGGACCTATAAATAAACATCCCGCTATAAAGTTCGCTATTTCTCCAACTGGCACTCCCGTTAAACTCCCTTGAATTCCATAGTATAAAACATTTTTAATGGCTTCTACAATTACTCCTGCAATCGGACCAAAAATAATCGCTGCAATTAGAGCTGGTACATCACTAAAATCAATTTTTAAAAATGGCGGAAGCCCTGGGAATGGGAAGTCCAACATCATCAGTAAATATGCAATACTACTTAGCATCGCCACACTCACCATCTGCACTACACTGTTTTTTTGTTTCATCTTTCTCTCTCCTTTTCCATCGATCTTCTCATGGAAAGTGGAAAGGTTCTGCTATGCCTATTTTTTCATAGAACGAAAAAACCCCTTGTGATTTACACAAAGGGAGAATTTTAAGGCACATCAAACAGACGTTCAAATACTTATCTTTTTTGAACGCTTGAACCTCCATCTTCTCCCATCCAGACTATACTGTCGGCTTTGGAATCACACCAAATCCTGCCTTAACGGCTCGCGGGCTTAGAACGACATCATTAACTGTTCATCACCGCCGGTCGGGATTTTCACCCTGCCCCGAAGATAGACCGATATTCTATTTTCTCCTTCATTATACAACAACATGATCGTATTGTGAACTAAAAAAGTGTAACTTATTATAAATAAGTTATCTACTTTAAGTATATGTAATGGACTGAAAAATATTTTACAATACAACCCATATTTTTTATAATTCGGTATTTCTCTTATGAATCCCCTAGTCATATATAGTTAAAAGTGATAAGATGTTGAATTGTTAAGATAAGAACATTTTCTGAATTATGGAGGAAATGTCATGAAGAAAGAGAAAAGACACTCTATTCGAGAAGCAATGAAAAAAAACTTAAGAAAAGAATACTTTTACTTAAAAAAGGAATTGCTTTTCTACTGTCCAATTGATTTAGGCACATTCTCAAGTGAGACATACTACGCTACTTTTGATCAAGATGGCATAAGTATTTATCAGTATGATAAAAAAACAGAAAGTAAATTAAAATTGTGTGAGCGTCATCCATGGAAAAGTTGGAATAAAGTGAAAGTTGATCACTATTTGACAACTTCTCAATTTATTTTCCAAGGTGAGCGAAATTGGATTTTATCCCTTTTCCAAAAAGGAAAAGAAGCTCAAAAAATAATTGAGGAACATACATCTTTACAAACAGAAGTTGTTTCCCGTTCTTTTTTCAAAAAACTTCCTGGTTTCCGTTCTAATACACCATTGAATAAATACATTGGCAGCATTTGTTACACTGCACTTATTGCATTTTTATTAAAATGGATGATCCCATTTCAAGCACCACAAATCGCCCTGTATTCTATTTCAATTGGCTTTATGCTTCTTGGCTTACTTTGTCTTACAATCGGTTTAATCGAACCAACTATTGTACTGTTTCGGACAAAAGAAAAAACAAGAACAAAAGTCTTTTACTTATATAGCTACTTAGCTATTTCTGGATTTATATGTGTCTTTATTTTTTGGTAAAAAAAGAGCTAGTTTGACTAGCTCTTTTTTTAATCAACGTATAATTGTTGATTCGGATAGATTCGCTCTTGTTGCAATCCATTTCTCACTTTAATTTCATCAACTGTCATACTAAATTTCCGAGCAATGCTGACTAAAGTATCACCTTTTTGTACGACATATAATGATGATGACACGACTTGATTTTTTTGTTCATTTAAAACAAGCAACGGATTCATCGCGTTCCTTTTCTCCATCGTCCATCTTCCTTGATGCACTTCTAAATGTAAATGCGCGCCTCGCGATTCTCCTGTATTACCGACCTCTCCAATTAGCTCTCCTTTTGAAATATTATCCCCTTGAACTACATATCTCTTATTTAAATGCGCATAAACAGCCTCGTATTCTCCATGTTTAATAAACACAACATTCCCATAACTACTTGAAAAATAAGACCTCGTCACCTTACCATTTTGAATAGCCGCAACAGGTGTTCCAATAGGCGCAGCTATATCAATACCATAGTGCTTCCCATGCCTTGTCCCAAAATAATCACTTATCTGCCCCTCAACAGGCCATATCCACTGATTTTCTTCAGCGTAAACATGTAATTGAGATAAAAATAATATACTCAATAGCATCACGCTACATTTTAACGCTTTCATATACATCCTCCGTTTTCTAATAACCATCATACCTTCTCTATTGTGGTATATTACAGAAAAAAGTATACAAAAAAGAAAGTGAATTACTCCACTTCCTTTTCTTCTTTATCACGAAAAACAATTGCACTGCGGTTATATTCCACATCTTTCACTTGTAAACGAGCATTTATTACTCTAGCAATCGCAAAGAAATAGTCAGATAACCTATTTACATACTTAAGGACAATTTCATTTATTTCTCCTTCTTTTTGCAATGACACGATGCAGCGTTCCGCCCTTCTTATAACTGTACGTGCAATATGGATAGTAGCCGAAGCCTCGCTACCGCCTGGTAAAATAAAACGCTCTAACGTCGGTGCTTCTTCTATATACGAATCAATCCTTCTTTCTAAATACTCGACCATTTCTACCGTTACTTTATAAGGAATTTTTTGCTCAACTACCGCTAAATCTCCTCCACAATCAAATAGTTCATGTTGAATATTTTCAAGTTCATTATAAATGTCACGAAAGCGTTCTTCTTGCAACTTAGTCATCGCATATCCGATATGAGAATTCGCCTCATCAATTGTGCCATAGGCTTCTACACGTATATGATCTTTATCCACTCGACCACCTATTACACTTGTTTTTCCTTGATCTCCTGTTTTTGTATATAGTTTCATTTCATTACGACACCCCTCTTATTATTTTCCGTTCTAATCAATATAGAAAAAGCTCTACTATTCTTTATTTAATTGAACTTACAAAAAAATAAAAAACAGTAGAACTTTTATTAATCATCATCCTTAAAGAACATGTATATCTAAATTAAACGATTCGGTAAATATACAGAGAATGTAGTTCCTTCTCCAACAACACTCGATACAGAAATTTTACCATCATGGCCTTGAACAATATTTTTAGCAATCGCAAGCCCTAATCCAGTTCCAACCTTTTTCCCGCGCGTTCTCGCTTTATCAGCTTTATAGAATCGATCGAACAAGAATGGAATATCTTCTTCTGGAATACCAGCACCTGAATCTTGCACTTCGAAAGTAAGGCCATTATTTTTCGTATCAATTACAAGTGCAACATGCCCACCTGCATTCGTATGACGGATTGCATTATCAATTAAATTCGTCAACACTTGTTCCATACGGTCTGCATCAAACGGGTATTGTTCAATTGGACTTTGGAAATCAACTGTTAATTGGACTTCTTTATCCTTTGCAATCCCTTGGAATTTACGGCCAATTTTTTCGACAAATGGATGAATATCTACTTCACCTATATGTAACTCTACATGACCACTTTCCATACGAGCTAAATCTAATAACTCATTTACAAGTTTACCTAAACGAACAGATTCATCATAAATAATTTGGACAAACTCATTAATTTCTTCTTTCGTTTGCACAATATCATCTAAAATTGCTTCACTATACCCTTGAAGCATTACCATCGGTGTACGAAGTTCATGTGAAACATTCGCAATAAAGTCTTGACGCATTTTCTCCAGACGACGTTCTTCCGTCATATCTCGCAGTACTGCTACAGCTCCACGAATTTTCGTTTGGTTGTAAAGTGGTGTCATAAGAACTACGTAGTTACCTTTTTGCAAATTAATTTCAACAACTTGCTGTTGTTCGCTTTCTACAACAAGATGGAATAATTCAACAAATTCAGAAGGCAATCTTTTACTCAATTCTAATTCTTTTTCTTCTTGCCAAACTTGTAAGAAATGTTCTGCCGGTGGGTTGATAACAACGACTTCACCTTCTTGATTTAACGTAATAACACCATCAGCCATACTACTCAAAATGCTAGTTAACTGCTCTTTTTCTTGTTGCAATGCATTCATATTAAACTTCAACTGCTTCCCCATTTGATTTAAAGCAGTTGCAAGCTCACCAATTTCGTCCTGAGACACCATAGGAGCTTTCGTATCAAATTTCCCGCGCGCCACCTCAAAAGCAACCTCACGCATTTTACGGAGCGGTGCTGTAATTCGAGTAGATAAGAAAAATGCAAAGAAAGTTGTTAAAATAATCGCAATCCCAGCTGATAAGAAAATAAAATCAGTTGTTCTCTCCATCCCTTGTATTGGAACCTGTAAAGATTCATATACAAACACAGCACTTTGATTTTTTGACTGCACTGGTTTCCCGACGATCATAATATCATTTTCAGTGTTTTTATTCTTCCTACTATTAGAAGCTTTTCTAATGTTATTCTTAATTTCCTTTTTATCTGTAAAAACAGCTGCTAATTCTTTATCATTTTTCAAATCATCTATTGTAAGAGTAACTAATCCTTCTTGTTTCGGCGAAGAAGAAATTTCCTTACCATCTTCTACAATAATAATCCTTGAAAGTGGATCAGAAAATTTGTAAGCGATATTTTCAATCGTTTTTACATCGGCACCTTCTTCAATTAACTCTGTGACACTTGTTGCAACTTTCTGAAGCCTAGCTTCACTCATATCAACATAATACGTTCTAAAAAACTGCGAAAGTAAAATAGCAACAAATCCAAGAACAAACGAAACGAGAAGTAATATGGTCATCCATAACTTCCCTACTACACTTCTCCAAAGCATCAGTCGTTCACAACCTCAAACTTGTAACCTACGCCCCAAACCGTAACAATCATCTTCGCTGCATCTGGTGATTTTTTACTTAACTTCTCACGTAAACGCTTTACATGTGTATCAACTGTACGTAAATCTCCGAAGAATTCATATTGCCATACTTCTTTTAGCAATTGCTCACGATCGAATACCTTATCAGGGGCTTTCGCTAAGAATAATAGTAATTCATATTCTTTCGGTGTTAAGTTCACTTCATTACCATCTGCTGTAACACGGTGTGCATCGTTATCAATTGTTAAATGTGGGAACACAGTAACATCTTTCGTCGTTGTATCTTGTGTAAAGAATGTTGTCGGTACAGCACGACGTAATACCGCTTTCACACGAAGCACTACTTCACGCGGGCTAAATGGCTTTACAATATAATCATCTGTTCCAACTTCAAATCCTTGTACCCTATTTACTTCCTCACCTTTTGCTGTCAGCATAATAATTGGCGTTGCTTTCTTCTCACGAATTCCTTTACACACTTCAATACCATCTTTGCCAGGCATCATAATGTCTAATAGGATTAGATCATAATCATTTTGTAACGCCATTTCTAAAGCTGTATCACCATTATCTGCTTCTTCAATTGTGTATTGTTCTCTTTCTAAATACATTTTCAATAAACGACGAATACGATCCTCATCGTCTACAATTAAAATTCTTGATTCATTTTCCATTTCTACCCGTTACGTATTTTAACGCAACGGTTTACACCTACCCTTCTACAATATGATGCTGCACCTATTCTCGTTTAACAAAGCATATCTTTAAACGTTCCACTTTCCATATTATACTTCACAAGAATAATAAATTTTGTTCATTTTTTTTCCAAAACTATGTATTTTTTTTGAACAGTATATTTGGTCCTCGACATCATTTTACAAAATCAACCGCTACTTTGTCATGTTTTTCTCAAAAAAGAAGAAAAGTTGACAAAAATAAAATAGGAAAGTGACATGCACTCTCCTATTTTATTTCTCTATGCATATGAATGTAAACCCGCGATAATTAAGTTTACTACAATAAAGTTAAACATAATGATTGCAAAACCAATTACTGCAAGCCAAGCGGATTTCTCTCCATGCCACCCTTTAGATAAACGTAAATGTAATACCGCAGCATAAAAGAGCCAAGTAATAAGCGCCCAAACTTCTTTTGGATCCCAGCCCCAAAAGCGCGTCCACGCTATTTGAGCCCAGATCATTGCAAAGATTAATGCCCCTAATGTAAACACCGGGAATCCAATTGCAATAGATCGATACCCAATTTCATCTAACAAATCACTATTCGTATTCTTTACTAACGGCTGCAGTGCTGCTGATACTCGTTTGCGCAAAACAAGTCTTAATACAATATAAAGTAGTGTTCCGACTATTACTGACCAAATAACAGTATTTAATTTTTTCGCATTTACAAACGCTGGAACCTCCACTGTTGGCTCTAACTTATTTTCTGTCATTAACTTCCCTTCATGTGGTCCCACTAAAGCTGGAAGGTTATACTTCATCTCAACTTGTTGTTCATTTTTATCAATCCATTGAAACTTCGCTTCGTATTTCATACTAGAGAACACTGTTGTTACTGCAATAAATCCAACAGTACAAACAAGTGTGAAAACTACCGTTTCTAACCAAAATGTACGTTTACTTCTCGTTGATTGATCTACATTTTTCAATAAATACATTACGCCCGTAATAAAACTAATTGCTAAGATCGCTTGTCCTGCTGCTGCAGTCGTCACGTGAATATGTAACCAATTACTTTTTAAAGATGGAATAAGCGGGGATATCTCCCTCGGGAACATACTTGCATAGGCAATTAATAAAAGCGCAACCGGTAATGCAAATAGTCCGATTATACTTACGCGGTACATAAAATACATCACAATAAATGCTCCGACAAGCATCATACCGAAAAATGTACCAAACTCAAAAAAGTTACTAACTGGCGCATGCCCTGATGCAATCCACCTTGTAACAAAATATACTGTTTGTGCAATAAACCCTAATATTGTTATAGTTATACCTACATTTGCCCACCTATGACCTTTTTCTTTGATTGCTCCGCCAAAAAATAGAGTTGCAATTAAATATAAGATGAAAGCGGCAAACAGAAAATTACTACTTATTTGCACCATATCGTTTCCCCACCTTAACTAATTTTTTTATCGGTTATTTTATCATGCGGTTGCGGAATCGCTGTTCCTTCTAAAACTCTTTCAATATCTTTCTTTAAACCGAACCAATTTTTATTTGTATGACCTGCAACCCACCACTCATCATTGACGCGTTGTATCCAAATACGGCGATGGTTCCAATACATACCTTGAATCACACCAACCATAAATATAAATCCACCAATACCAAGAATCCAAAGCGTTAAATCTTTTCTTACAGTAAGTGCTGTTGCATTTTGCATTTCCACACCTGCAAATGACATTTTATATTTATTGTTTCCATCCGGTTCTATATTTTGCCGAATACCAACAAAGCTCACTTCACCATCTGGTGTTTCCGGGGTAAACATTTTAAAGACGAATGCAGGATTGTTTGGTAATTTTGTCTTCGTATTCGGCTTTCCATTCTCATCAAAATAAAAATCAGGAAAATAGCTTAATAGTTCTAGAGAATACCCGTTTCCTAGATCATATTTTTCTGTAGGATTCGCTAAATTCACTTTAATCGGTCCCCACTTTTGATTATTTGCTTTATTTTGCAAATGGAAGGACATACTTTTAAATTCACTTTCCTTATAATCCACTTGATAAACAGCAAATTGATCAAACTTCAGTGGCTCATTCACCCGAATTTCAGCTTCTTTTACCTTTTCTAATTTTGGTTTTTGACCTGCTATAGTTTCTCCTACTGCTTTATATAATACGGCATTCGTTTGGAAGTTTTTCGCAATCATTTTATCACCAATACGATCAATCGCATCATCAAAAACTTCTTTGTCCTTACTCTTATCATAAACTTCCTTTATAAACTTTTCGTTTTTCAAATAGTATTGACCATCAGTTCCTGGTATTTCTTTCGTTTCACCATCGCGTAACCAAAGTGCTTCGTCTACATACATACTCGGTAAAAAACGTAGCATTGCACCAAATAGAAAAATAATAAGACCGATATGATTTACATATGGACCCCAGCGAGAAAAACGTCCCTTTTCCGCTAAAACGTTCCCGTCTTCCACTTTCACATTATAATTTCTTTTCTTTAAATTAATTTGAACTCGTTCTAAGTCACCCTCTTGTGGCGAACCAGTCCCGTACACTCTCTGTCTCTTTAAAAAGCTTGGGTGTCTTTTCACCCCTTGTTTTTTTAATGCTTTATAAAGAGGAATTACACGGTCTAAGCTACATATAACGAGTGAAATGCCAATGGAAGCAATTAAAATCATGTACCACCATGATCCATATAAATTATTAAACCCTAATTGATAGTATAATTGCCCTAAAAATCCGTACTCTTTCTCATAATATTCAGCCGGTGCGATTCCTGGAGTTATGTACATTTCTTGCGGAAAAATAGTTCCTATTGCCGATGCAGCTAAAGTTATTACGATTAACCATACCCCTACTTTTACAGAAGAGAAAAAACTCCAAATTTTATCGATTATCGTTTTCGTATGTGTGAGAGATCTCCGGGCACTCCCCTCATATCTCATATCCAATAAATTCACATTTTCATTGCTTTCAAATGGTTTCCCACAAGCTTCACAAAAAACGGTTCCTATCGGATTAACATGTCCACATTCACACTTAATTTCTTTCAACACTCTCACCACCCCAGTATCTATATGTACTATTGTATATTCTACCTTCAAGTTACCGCAATACTCAGAATTTTTAAAACGAAGGCGCTATACACCAAGCACCTCTTATGTAAAGGCTTTCTTTATTATGGAGTAATTTTCTTCAAATAGGCTTCCAGTTGTTCCTTCGTTTGCTCACCTATAATTTGCTCAACAACCTTGCCTTCTTTATCAATTAAAAAGGTTGTTGGTAATGGTCCCACTCCATATGTACCTATGATTTTTTGCCCTTTATCAATTGCAACCGGGAATTTCAAACCATATTGGTTCACAAAATTTTTCACTGCGATATCCGTTTCATCTGCATCTAACGCGATAATTTCAACGCCTTTTTCTTTATACTTTGGGTATAACTCATTCATGTACGGCATTTCTTTTTCACAAGGCTTACACCAAGTTCCCCAAAAATTTAAAAATACACCTTTTCCCTTTAAATCTTTCAGTTCAATTTTCTTTCCTTCTAAATCAGTCACGACAAAGTTAGGCGCTTCTTTCCCAATTTGCATTTTCTCTTTATCAGCAAAAAAACCTTGATACAGTGTAAATCCTACAGCACCGCTTAAAATGAGCAGAATGATAACACGAAATAATAGGCGATTTTTTTTCATATTCTCTCTCCTCTCTTCGATGAATATATGTATTCTTTTGTTACAAATGTTTTATTGAATAAATCACCAGCGGAGCATTCCACTGGTGAAAGTTTCAATCTATAGCTTATCGTGGTTTTGTAGTCGCCAATGCACGTAATTGCTTCACCTCATGCGGTGTCAATTCTCTTGCATCACCAGGTCGCAAACTACCTACTTCTAAAAAGGCATAACGTTCACGTTTTAATTTCATGACTTTACAATCTAACGCTTCAAACATACGACGTACTTGACGGTTACGTCCTTCATGAATCGTTAATTGTACAATCGCCATCTCTTTACGCTTGTCCCAAGAAATAATTTTCACTTGTGCTGGTGCTGTTTTCCCGTCTTCCAGCGCAACACCTCGTTCTAACATGCGAATTTTCTCACCTGTTAATGGCCCTTTAACTTTCGCAACATACGTTTTTTCAACTTTATATCTCGGATGCATTAATACATTTGCAAAGTCCCCATCGTTTGTCATCAATAATACGCCAGACGTATCATAATCTAAGCGTCCGATTGGGAATAAACGTTGTCTAATTTCAGGGAAAAAGTCTGTTACAACATTTCTTCCTTTATCATCTGATACACTTGAAATTACACCAGTTGGTTTATATAGTAAAAAATAAACAGGTTCTTCTTTTTCAAGAGGGATGTTATTTACTTCTACTTTATCTTGAGGAGTTACTTTTGTTCCTAACTCCTTCACTATTTTTCCGTTAACTTTCACTTTTCCTTGCTGAATTAATTCCTCAGCCTTCCTTCTCGATGCAATACCTGCTTGCGCAATCACTTTTTGTAATCGTTCCATTTCTTTTTTTCACCTCAAATTTATCTTACCTTCATTAGAAAGACTTGGCAACCACCTAAGCTTTACGCCATTTGCTTCGCCTTGCCTTAACAACATAGCGATGATAATAAACGTATAAAGGCCAATACACGTTTTCACCCTTTATTATTGTTTACACTTTTTCATATTGCTCACAATAAAAGTTCATCATTTTGTCAAAAATACCGCATAAAAAAACCACTATTAAGCTACACCTTAATAGTGGTCGTATACGTATTATAAGCGAAGTAGCGTAAAAAATGAATACCATTAATGAAACAATAAAGAAACAAACACAATTGAGCAAATAATCCCGATTAAATCTGCAAACAGTCCTACTTTTAGTGCATCTCCCATTTTTCTAATACCAACAGCCCCAAAGTATACCGTTAAAATATAAAAAGTCGTATCTGTGCTACCTTGCATCGTAGAAGCTAATCTCCCAATAAACGAGTCTGGTCCATATGTAGCGATCAAATCGGTCGTTATACTTAAACCAGCAGAGCCCGAAATCGGACGTATAAGTGCCAGTGGGACGATTTCTGCTGGTACATGAATAAAATCTAACATCGGCTTCATTACCGATATCATTGCATCTAAAGCACCTGATGCCCGGAAAATAGAAATAGATACAAGCATTCCAACCATAAACGGCAAAATTGAAACTGCAATTTGAATCCCTTCTTTTCCTCCCTCAACGAACGATTCATACGTTGGAACTTTTTTTATCGTACCATATAAAAGGATAAAACCGATTACACAAGGGATTACCCATAATGAAATTGTATTTACAATGCTCATTTTTTCCGCCCCTTTCTACTCCTTCTCCGGTAAAAATAGCGGTCAATCCAAATTGCCCCGATCATCGATAACACTTGTGCAATGAATGTTACGCCAACGATTTCTGTAGGGTTTGCTGATTCATAAGTCATTCGAATTGAAATTACAGTGGTCGGAATTAATGTAATTGCTGATGTATTTAAGGCTAGGAACGTCACCATAGAACGACTTGCAGAATCCTTCCCACCGTTTAACTCTTTGAGTTGCTCCATTGCTTTAATGCCCAGAGGTGTTGCTGCATTTCCTAATCCAAAAAAGTTTGCCATCATATTTGATAAAATGAATCCCATTGACGGATGATCCTTCGGTATTTCTGGAAACAATCTTTTGACTATCGGCATAAAAAGTGAAACTAACTTTTTTAACAATCCCGCTTCTTCTGCAATTTTCATTAAACCGAGCCAAAATACTAAAACACTAATAAGTCCAATACATATCGTAACCGCATCTTTTGACCCTTCAAAAACGGCTTTATTCACCTCTTCCATCGTTCCATTTATCATGGCATATACAATCCCTATAACTGCCATCGCTACCCAAACGAGATTAACCATCTGTACCAACACCTATCATGTAAGAAAAGATTTCTTTTACATTATTCCAATACATTCCCGTCGTAGCTACTAACTTCCGCTTACTATAAAACAAATTACGTTCTCCAACTTTCTCATTACCAACAAAAATTTCCGTTTTCCCAATTTTCACTCCATCCGAAGGTTTTACACTTTTATCAAGTTCAACTTTTAATAACACATTCTTCCTTTCCTCTTCAGTTAAAGGTACGGAAAAACTATTTTTCGTGTAAACATGATTGGCATACTTCTTTTCATTTATTTCGGCAAGTGCTCCTTGCCCTAAAACTTTTGTTTGCTTATAGCGTTCAAAGCCTTTATCAAACAGGTTCATATGATCGTTCCAATCGCTAGAAGCACTCAAAGTTACCACAATTAAATCCAGCCCATCTTTTGAAGCTGTCGTGACAAGCGTCCGCCCCGCTTTTTTTGTAAAACCTGTTTTCCCCCCTGTTGCAAATTCATAATAAGATGTCACGAGTTTATGTTTATTTTTCCACGGATAATCCCAAGAATCTGATTTATATGTTTTTGTTCCAAAGATTTTCTTAAAAGTCTCGTTCCCCATGGCATATTTCGTTAATAATGCCATATCATACGCTGACGAATAATGCGATCCATCCCCATCCAAGCCATGTGGGTTTGAGAAGTGAGTATCTTTCATTCCGATTTCTTTCGCCTTTTCATTCATTAAATATACGAACCCGTCTATACTCCCTCCAACATTTTCAGCAATTACTTGCGCTGCATCATTACCAGATCTGAGCATTAATCCGTAAACTAAATCTTCTAACTTTACTTTTTGTCCAGGTTTTAAATAAATGGCCGACCCTTCTACCCGTACCGCTTCATTACTAACCGATACCAATTCTTTCATTTTTCCTGATTCAGCAGCTAACAATGCTGTCATGATTTTTGTTATACTAGCAATTTTTTGTGGCTCATGTTCTAATTTTCCATACAGTACACGGCCAGAATGCTGTTCCATTAATACTGCGTTACGAGCACTGACACTACTGTTCATCTCTGCATATGTAGGAATCGGCACGACGCTTGCGTACATTATAATTAGCGTAATGATTATACAAATTCGTCTCATATTTCCCCCCACGTCCTTTTGGCACTTTTTGTACAAGTGTATGCTTGGCCTTTTAAAATATGAACGAAATCTCCCTTCCAATTCCAATAAAAAAGACGCATGAGATATGCGTCTAATACGGTGTCCATTCAATTTGTTTTGCACTTTCAAATCTCTTTTCTACATCGGACCAATTTACAACATTCCACCAGTTTTTAATATATTCATCTTTTCGATTTTGATATTGTAAATAATACGCATGTTCCCAAACATCAAGTACAAGGAGTGGTATCGTATCCCATTGTGTAAATAATTGATGAAGCGTGCTCTGTAAAATTTCTAACCTTCCTGAGCGGGGTACCCATACAAGAATTGCCCACCCTGAACCTTCCACTTTAGAAGCTGCTTCTGTAAAATGTTTTTGAAAACGTAAAAAGCTTCCAAAGTCTTGCTCAATCTGTTGTGAAAGAGCACCTCTTGGGCTTCCACCACCATCTTTTTTCATATTGCCCCAAAATATTGTGTGTAAATAATGACCTGATCCATGAAAAGCAGCTTCTCTTTCCCAATGCTTTATTAGATCAAATTTATTTGTTTTTCTCGCTTCTTCCATCATCTTCTCCGCTTTATTTAAACCTTCCACATAACTACGATGATGTTTGTCATGGTGTAACATCATAATTTCTCGTGAAATATACGGTTCCAACGCATTATACGGATAAGGTAATGGCGGGAGTGTATGCCCACCAATCGGAACAGCCCGTTCACTATCCCCTCTTTCATATAATTCATATTCCTCCTCTTCCTGCATAAACACTTCCTGTAAGTGGTGCTGAATATGTTCTACATCATCACTTATTTCATACATAAATTCGGCATCTGTATCGTATTCGTGCTCTTTCATACGTTCTAATAACGTTTGAATTTTATAAGCAAGCATATGGACATCATACACTTCCATTGCGCGGCTATCTAATACGTGAAGAACACTTTCACACCAGCTTTCTACTTCATGAAAGTAATCTGTAAATACACCTTGCTGACTCATGTCACACCTCCTTGATGCTATCCACTTTAACTATATTCAATTAAAACCCCTTATATAACTGGACAAAAAGAAAAGAAGCTAAGTGACTTTAGCTCCTTTTCCTTGACCTTAATTAGTATTTGTGTAACATCTTCGTTTGGTAATCTGTCTCATAATATTCTAGTTCTTCACGCATCGCCTGAAACTTGCCTTCTAAGTCCTTCATCACTTGTTCTATGGATGCAGGGGGTGTTTGCTGAAAAACAATAGAATTTTTCCCTGTATAAGCAGAACGACTATTTTCATACCAATGATCATTCTTTGGTGAAAAAAACTCTGCAATTACTTGATGATAAATCTTATACAAAACTTTTTCAGCTGCGGTCTTTCGAAATGGCTGGCTATTCAACAAAACAAAACATGCATCAAGCCCTTCTTCACAAAAAACAAGAAGTCTTCTTATTGATGCTAATAATCCTTTATAATATCGTTCGTTTCCCGCTGGTGTCTCCTCCACTAAAGAAGGTAACGTATGATAGTTCACATAATTAGTTATCAAGGAAATTACATCTTCTAAAAATATAGAAACTTGTTCTGTTTGATTTTCAACCATCGAATTAGACATTTCTTCTCTCTCCTTTGCCATTTTACGCTATTTCTACTCTTTTATTTTTATGTAATTCAGCCAATATTTCTTGTACTTTCCCCACTGTTTCCTCGTCAAAATATCTTTGAAAGTCTGTTACCTCATTGAGATACAAACGCTTTTGTACACGAAGCTCTTTATTTTTCACTAAACAAGCGATGGCTACAATATCTCGTAAATATACGTCTTGTTCTTCTACTTTATAAACTGGATTTCCTTCAAACGGAGTAATTTCTTGTAAAACTTCTTCAAAATATCGAACATATAAGACAGAAAAGGTTTTTTCTTGATCATTTAGTATATATGTCACTTCAGATCTATTAAAAAAATCTTCTGATGTATTAGGTTTTGCTTTCTCTAATTCATATCCTGCATAACCTATTATAATCATCTACTTTCCCTCTTTTCCTTCTTTTGCTTTATCCCGCTATTTGAGCAGTAAGACTCCTACCTCAAAATTCGGCTACTACGAGGAAGTTAGGTGGGAGTCCAACTGCCCGTAAAAGCCCGATTGGTGTGGACTAATAATCAGTAGGGGATGAACAAAACCAACACTGATTAAAGTTCCACTTTATTCTAACTCAATTTTCTGACAAACGGAATATTCTTTTAAATATAACCTATATAAAAAATAGCTTTCATATACAGGAAATTACCTTTTTATTTTTCTTGAAGTTTGTCATAATAATATTATTGTCTCAGTTTTCTTACACAAGGAGAGTTGTATTTATGTCGTTTTCATGGAAACGTTTCTTACAGATTGGGAAAATCGTCTTCCCATTTGTTGTCTTAACAATTGTATTCTTTCAGGCTAAAAAAGAATTAGCAGGTATTTCTTTTTTAGAAGCGATCCAAACAATTAAAAACATTCCAACTGGAGGAGTCTTTTTAGCAATTACACTCGGTGCATTTGCCGTATCAACAATGTTCTTTTATGACTTTGTTATGCTTCGTTACCTAAAAGCAGATATACCTGTACAAAAGATTTTCCGCATCTCATGGATTGCTAACACTTTAAATGGATTTATCGGTTTTGGCGGTCTTGTTGGAGCTGGTGTACGTACAATGCTATATCGTCCGCATATAAAAGAGAATGGGAAACTTATTAAAAGCATTGCATGGATGACAACTGCATTTATTAACGGATTAGCTATTCTTTCATTCCTCGGTCTCATCGGAATATTAGATACAAGGTTTATTCTGCACGAAAAACCGTGGTTATGGCCTGTTCTTATCTTCTTTGCTCTTTTCGTTCCTATATATATTGGGTTTTCTAAAATTAAAAATAGAAAAACAAAACAGACAGAAGGACAAGAGGATGAAGAAGAAGAGAAAAATCCAACTGTTTTATATTCATTAGTTTCATTAGTCGAGTGGGTATCTGCTGGCATCGTTATGTATGTCATATTAATATTGTTTGGAATTGATATCGACTTTCAAAAGTTTTTAGGTGTTTATGTAATTGCGGCTTTAGCCGGTGTCGTAAGTCTTGTGCCTGGTGGCCTTGGATCGTTCGATCTTGTCTTCTTAACTGGACTAGGACAATATGGCATTGATACAGGCGTATTACTACCTGCTATGTTGTTGTATCGCCTTGTCTATTACATATTACCATTCTGCCTTGGTCTCATTTTTGCAGCCTTTGAAATGACAGGAGCAGCCATTAAAAAGATTGAAGATAAACCATTTATTGCACCTGCTTTAGAAACAACTGGTGTGATTTGGACTTTACAACGTGATTTTTTAGGGAAATTAGGTTCATGGGCATCCGCCGCTTTAACAGCATTTGCTGGCTTAATGGTTATTTTATCAACTATTCTACCAACAAGCATAAATCGAGCTCACGCCTTACATATTTTAGCTCCAAAGCATCTTATTCAATTTTCTTTTAGCTTGTCATTAACATTTGGTATTCTCCTCCTTATTCTTTCGCGAGGAATATATTATGGAACAAAGCGTTCTTATTATATGACGATTGTTTCTTTAATTGGAGCAGCAATCTTTAATACCCTAAAAGGAATTGATATTGAAGAAACCTTTATTTTATTAATCGTACTTGCTGTATTATATATGCTTCGCAAAAGATTTGTACGCGAGAGAATGGAAGTCTCTCTTTCTGATATCGTAAAAGTTTTTCTATTCTTATTGCTAACGTTATATTTATATAAAAACCTAGGTATTTTATTTGCAGGTGCAAAAGAAGCGTTCAAACCTGATTTTGTCGTTCGGAATATTACACAAGTTCAACGAAGCGCATTAGCAGCTGCATTCTTCGTTCCCACCTTTTTACTTATAGGCTCACTAATTGCCAATCGTTACCGTAGTGAATTTCCCGGGCAACCGGCTAATGATAAAAGGTTACAAAACTTTTTAGATGAACATGGTGGAAATGTACTTAGTCATTTAGGTTTTTTAGGAGATAAGCAGTTCTTCTTTAGTAGTGACGGGAAAGCACTTCTTCTCTTTTCAATCACTGGAAAACGTCTTGTTGTACTAGGCGATCCAATTGGTGATTCATCCTCCTACCGTACTGTGTTGCAAGAGTTTTTAGCTGAAGCAGATCGATTTGGATATATTTGCGTATTCTATCAAATCGAAAGTAAATGGATGAGTTTGTATCACGATTTCGGTTATAACTTCTTTAAACTTGGTGAAGAAGCTGTCGTTGATTTAAATACGTTTACTATAACCGGAAAAAAACGTGCGGGTATGCGAGCTACTTTCAACCGTTTTGAACGAGAAGGTTATACATTCTCTATTCATCAGCCACCATTCTCAGACGAATTATACGAAGAATTAAAAAAAGTGTCTGATGCTTGGCTCGACGGAAAAAAAGAGAAAGGTTTTTCACTTGGGTACTTCGATCGTGAGTATATTAGTCGTGCTCCTATTGCCACATTATCTGACGCAGAAGGGAAAATTGTTGCCTTTACAACCTTTATGCCAGTATATCAAAGCGGAATATTATCTGTTGATTTAATGCGTTATTATCCAGATGCTCCTAGTGGTATTATGGATGCAATCTTCATCCACTTATTCCACTGGGCAAAAGAAAATGAATACCATTCCTTTAATATCGGTATGGCACCACTCTCAAATGTTGGTTTATCAACGCAATCATTCTGGTCTGAACGAGTTGCCGCAGCAATCTTTAATAATGTCCGTTATACGTATAGTTTCAGTGGATTACGACATTTTAAAGAAAAATATAAGCCAGCATGGAGCGGAAAATATTTAGCATTTCGAAAGAATCATTCTTTACCAATTACTATGCTCTCTGTAACAAAATTAATAGGAAAAAGAAAAAACAGCTAAATACTTAGCTGTTTTTTCTTTTTTGAACTTGTACAGTAAACTCCTTTTCATACTTCTTACCATTTATATAGAAATTTCCCCACATTTTATATGTTCCTTCTTCTGGAAATGTAATACGATATTGTAATTGCTCATCCGTATCAACAGGAATGGCATATAAAAAATGTTCCCTCGTTTCATCAACGATATATAGAGAGTCGACTTCTCCCCTTCCTGAATTTAATTTTAGCTTTTCTCCTTTTTTTGCTTGAAACTGAAATGTTAATGTTACTGCCTCATTCGGATGCAATGCACCAAATAAGAGAGAAACTTGGTACTCTCCTATTTTTTTTGTAAGTACAGTATCGATTGGAAGTTTCTTTTTATTGTTGTCCTTACTCTTATCCTTTTTTCCTTCTCCAAAATCTTGCTTAGAAAATGATTCCATAGACTTATTTTCGTCTTCATACAAAAATATTGTGTACCCTTCACCTTTCGCTACTTCTGAAGATAGCTTATATGATCCATTCCCAGCAAAGGTAGGCTTCATTTGTTGTATATTTTTCAACTGTTCATCCACAATAACTGCTCGAATTTGATCATTCACACCACGAACTTCATTATTCTTTTTATTTAGCAATTGAAACGAAATGTCGACTTTTTCATTTCCCTTTTTATTTTCCACATCCCATTTTACTTCCTGAACATCTCCTGTCGTTTCTACTGTTTCTTGATATTTTTTTATGTAAAATCCTCCTGCCACAATAAGTACTAATGCGATAAGCCCAATGACAAGATTTTTCAAAACATCACCTACCATTTTTAAAGTCTCTTTCCATACAAAACTTCTTATTATATATTCTAGATTATGATTTATGAAATCCTTCTATTTTGTACATATTACAAATAATAAAAAGATTTTAATTGACAGGATTCGTAGTGTATAATGCAAATGATATTGATTTCTATCAATACATAATAAGGAGGACTTTTCATGAGTGTACATATTGAAGCAAAACAAGGCGAAATTGCTGAATCTATTCTATTACCTGGTGATCCATTACGTGCAAAATATATCGCTGAAACATTTTTAGAGGACGTTACTTGCTATAACAACGTGCGTGGCATGTTAGGTTTCACTGGAACTTATAAAGGAAAGCGTGTATCTGTTCAAGGTACAGGTATGGGTGTTCCTTCTATTTCTATTTATGTAAACGAATTAATCCAAAGCTACGGAGTAAAAAATTTAATCCGCGTTGGAACTTGTGGTGCAATTCAAAAAGATGTGAAAGTACGTGACGTTATTATCGCAATGACAGCTTGTACAGATTCTAATATGAACCGCTTAACATTCCCAGGATTTGATTTTGCACCAGCTGCAAACTTCGATCTTTTAAAAAAAGCTTATGATGCTGGAACAGAAAAAGGCTTACACGTTCGTGTTGGTAACGTTTTAACAGCAGACGTATTTTACCGTGAAAGCATGGAGATGGTTAAAAAGTTGGGAGAATACGGTGTATTAGCAGTAGAGATGGAAACGACTGCTCTTTACACATTAGCAGCTAAATATGGTGTAAATGCATTATCTGTATTAACAGTAAGCGACCATATCTTCACTGGTGAAGAAACAACATCTGAAGAGCGTCAAACTACATTTAACGAAATGATTGAAATCGCTTTAGATGCAGCAATTCAGCAATAGTATATTAAAGAACTTGTCATACGTCTGGCGAGTTCTTTTTTATGTTAGGAAAACTTCGATAGTCACTATACCTCCTACTTTATGTGACTTTCTATAAAAAACTACTTTAGAAAGAGACAGATTTCCCCCTCTACTTTTTTGTAACGTTTGTTATAATTAAGAAATCATTTATATTACAGTATTTTCATACGAGGTGAAACAGTGAAAAACAGAAGCATCGTTTTTAAACTATTTTTATTAACATCAACATTATTTACAATCATATTTCTCCTTTTTTTCCTTGGACAATCTCTATTTTTAGAGAAGTTTTATATCAATAAAAAAGTAAAAACGGTTCAAACCGCTTTTGAAAAGTTCGTAGATAATTATGAAAAAAGCGGCAAAACTTTTGAAGAAATTAGAAAGCTAAAACAAGAATTCCATGATAAAACAAATGCTGACATCCAATTTTTAGATTCTGATGGAATTATAAAAAGTGAAAAAAATTACTACATTGATTTTATTAATACGCAAGATAATAGAACCTATTCCATCCCGCTCAATAATATTTTAACACCTGAAGAATATAACAAATTCGAAAATTTGGGCTTAAGAGAAAATCAACTGATTGAAGTAAGTGGTATCCTACGAGGTAATACAATCACACCACTACAGCTGGTAGTTAATTACAATAAATGGCAAAACTCAAACTTTAATGCAGATTTCCAATCAATTAGTGGTAATCCATCTCAAAATAAACTTACAAACAGGTCTAAACCTACGTATAATGTCCAGTTTACTGGCGTGATTTCTAAATTACATCTTCCTTCCAAAGCTGAGGTTCGTCTTGCAAATGATTTTGAAACATTACAAGCTGTTCAATATTTTGCATGGACTATTAGACAAGGCACTACTAATTCAAATCAATTAAACACGTATATATTAGATAGTGGGGAGAATATACAAAATAGTGTCTTCGTAAAACCAATTATAGAAGATAAAGAAATTAAAGAGTACGCTTTTGCAATCGCCTCTTTACAACCCGTTAATGAAGCAATGCTTGTTTTAAAAGATTATTACGTCTATGCCTTAATTATCGTATTTCTCGTTATTATTTTGTTATCCTTTTACTACTCAAAAATCATTGTTAAACCATTAATTAAGATAAATCGTGTCACAAAAAAAATGGCTAACTTTGATTTTAGCGAGAAATTACCTGTTGCAGCAGACGACGAAATTGGTGGATTATCAAGTAGTATTAATACACTTTCTGTAAACTTAAAAGACCGAATTGATCGATTAAATGTTGCAAATACAAAATTACAACAAGATATTGAACGCGAACGCCAATTGGAAAAAACGAGAAAAGAATTCATTTCTGGTGTGTCTCATGAATTAAAAACACCACTCAGTGTTATTCGTAGCTTCGCTGAAGGTATTAAAGATGGCGTAAGTAAAGATACGACATATTACACAGATGTTATTTTGGAAGAAACAGAAAATATGAATAGGCTTATTGTAGAAATGTTAGAATTAGCAAAACTAGAATCAGGTACGTACAAACTAGACATGTCGACGTTCTCGATCGGCGAATTAATTCAACAAGTCTATGCAAAATTATCATTTAGCATGGAGGAGAAACATTTGCAAGTGGACGTCCATGCCGACGCTTCTCTATTTGTTAAAGCGAATCGTAGTCGTATTGAGCAGGTAGTTGTGAACTTACTTAGTAATGCAATTCGATATACTCCAGATGGAGAAAAAATACACGTCTCTGTTGTAGAAACGGAAGATAAAGTGAAAATTGAAATCGAAAACACAGGTAATCCTATTCCAGAAGAAAGCCTTGAAAAGATTTGGGATCGCTTCTACCGTTTAGACGCTTCTCGTAGCCGTCATACTGGAGGTACCGGCCTTGGGTTATCTATTGTAAAAAACATTTTAGATCTCCATCACGCCGAATACGGTGTGTATAATACTACTAATAGCGTTGTATTTTATTTTAATTTACAAAAAGTAAAAGAAGTCAAATAATTTGTCTTAATTTCACTAGGAGTTCACATGAAATTCACACTCTCCCTTTATAGTAAGAAACAAGTTAATCCTTTCCTTTACACACATAAAAGAGGAGAGTGCGTGAAATGAAACAAGCAGGACAACCTATTCAAAACGAAAAACAATTAGAAACTATCAAAAATATACTTTTACAATCTTCGAAACGTGATGGCTTATTATTCGTATTAGCTGTAAATTCTGGCTTAAAAGTAAGTGAAATCTTACAATTAAAAGTCAGTGATGTAATCGATGAAAATGAAAATGTTCGCCATTCCATTTTATTTTACAATGAAAAAGTAAAAAAACATAAATGGTTTGCTGTAAATGAAGACTTACAGCACGCAATCGAAGACTACATGAAAGAACGTAAAACTTGGAAACGCAATGAACCATTATTAAAGTCTCAAAAAGGAACAAAGTCTATTACGAGACAACATGCATGGTACATTTTAAACAAAGCTGCAAAAGAAGTTGGATTAGAAGGGATTAGCTCACATACACTTCGAAAAACTTGGGGCTATTGTGCATACAAATCAGGTGTTGATATTGCATTTTTACAACACTTCTTTGATCACAGTACTCCATCAAAAACTTTAAAGTATATCGGTATTGCTTAATAACTCTTATACATAAAAAAGGTTACCATTTATAGATTTGGTAACCTTTTTTATGTTTCATACTCTCTTTTCTTGTCTCTCCTATACTGTAGTGGTACTCTAATAGTAAGGGGGAGAAATTATGAACACATTAACAATTGAATTACCGAAAGAAACGGCTGAAAAACTTGATTTATTAAAGAAAGCTTATCAAAAGAAAACAGGTGCTACAATTTCTGAAAGCACTCTTGTTCAAACACTTATCTCAAAGGAATTTATCCAAGCGATAACTCCTTTTGATTTACAACAATTCGTCAATGGAAAAGAACAGCATTAATCGCTGTTCTTTTTTATTTTCAAAAAATAAATATTAAAAGTTTTTTATTTATTTTTCGAAAAACTATTGACTATGATAATGATAACCATTATCATTTATTACGAAGCCAACAATTGATGAATCAACCAAACGCTCAGTAACATTGTTACCCCTCTTTTTCATATAGAAAAGCACTGTACATTCCCCCTGTTTGTACAGTGCTTTTCTTGTTTGAATTTATTCAAATAAATTTAATTGCTCTGGTTTTGGCTCACCATATGTAATACTCATCATTTCCATCAACTGTTTCGCATTGTCCGCCGCATCCCCACCCGAATTATTGTTAAACAATACGTATATGTCCTTAGCCTTTTTTTTCAATTGCTCTAATCGTTCTACCCATTCTTCCAACTCATTATTATTGTAGCGATACAAACAACGAACTGCTCTCCAATTTTCTCCTTTGTCCAGCCACCCATGAACATTCCGGCCATGAAAACGTATTAATACCATATCTGAGTTCGTTGCTTCTAATATGAGTGGCACTGATCCTATTCCCGCCTGTGGTTCGTCACAAATTGTATGAATCCATTTTTCCCGTTCTAAAAACCGTAACGTCTTATCTCTCATTTCCGGATAAAACCATGTTTGATTTCGAAACTCTATTGCACACGGGAAGCCTTCCATTTTTTCTTTCGTATATCGAAGTAAATCTACATTTTTCTTTTTACAATCAAACCATGGCGGATATTGGAATAAAATCATTTTTAATTTATTTGCATCTTTTAACGGCAAAATCGATTGTTTATAAACATCAAACATCTCTTCAAACGTAGAAAAAGGAATTTCACCTTTCATATGTCCTGTCATCCCTTGATAAGCTTTTACTATAAAAGAAAAATCTTTTGGCGTTTCCATCGCCCATTTTGTATAATTTCGTGCAGGTTGTATCGCATAAAATGAGCTATCCACTTCCACGATTGGAAAATTCCCACTATAAGTTCGCAATTTATTTCTATTTTCATAAGGATTAATATATAAAGAATCGTGATCTCCCCATCCCGTCACTCCAATATAAAGCAAACGAATTCCTCCCTTCCCAACTTCATCTTAAACTCATTCTATTTACTTCACCAAAACCCTATCCGACCAATTTCATAAAGTAGCTTTTTCTTTAAGAGTATCCGTATAAAAATATGATATACTAGATGGAAGAATTTTTAAATTGAGGAGTTATTTATTTATGCTTCAAGACGACACTATTTTATTTCATGAAAATCGAATAAAAGAATTAGAAAATAAAGTACGGTTTTATGAAGAGCTTGTGAATCAATTACCACATCATTTCACATATAAAAATCCACATATTGGTTTGCAAATAAAAAAAACGAGAACGTCTCATTCTATTCAGCACATACAAAAAGAAGATAAAGAGCCTAAATTTCATCTTACTTGCGATTCATTGTTCTTATTTGAACAACTCGAAAAACATTTTGTTCATATTTTCGATGCTTTTTCGCATCACGTCACTTTTATTGATAGTAAAGGTAACATTACATTATGTAACCAAGCTGCAGCAGATGATTTGGGTGTAGTACGAAATTCTATAATTGGAAAACCAATTCAACAATTATTAAACTTGCCTGAAGAAAAAATTAAAGCTATTGAAACGTTAAAAACGGGAACTGAAATATATAATGAAGAAGTTTTAGACAAAAATTATGGTATCGTAAATAACCGCATTATTCGCGATTATAATGGAGATATTTTCAGAGTTATTAGTGTATTCCATTATTTGAATACAGAACGGGATGCCGAAAAGTTTTCCTTAGCTGGACGAATAGCAGCTGGGATTGCACATGAAGTACGAAATCCCCTTACAACGGTACGTGGATACTTGCAATTTTTACAAGAGAGCGTTTCTCCATCCAATAAAGATTTGTTTAAAAGTCTACTCATCCCTGAATTAGATCGTGCAAATAGCATTATTACAAAATTTTTAGCTATTTCAAAAACGCGTGAATTTACTAGAGAGCCGTTTCCCATCAATACATTTTTACGCGATTATATTCAACAACTACTCGCTAGTGAAGTTTTTTTACATAACATTTCTATTGATTATAATTTTTCTGCCGAATTAGATGATGTACTCGTCAATATTGATCGTCATGAACTCGTACAAGTTTTTTTAAACTTATTTCAAAATGCTGTCGATGCTCAAGGTGAAAAACCTCTTTCTATTCAAATCACTAGTTATCGCTTAGATAATTTTGTTCGTATTACTTTCAAAGATAACGGAACGGGTATTCCTCCAGCTATTCAAGAATATATATTCGATCCATTCTTCTCTACAAAGGATTCAGGAACCGGACTCGGATTATCAGTAACAAAGAAAATTATTCAAAACCATAATGGCACATTAAAAGTTTCTAGTGATCAAAGTGGGACAACTTTTACTATATCCATTCCATTATTGCCAAAAAGAGATAATTGAAGTTTCGATAAAGTGAACCTTTAATCAATGGGGGGTGTTCATCCCCCATTGATTATTAGCCCTCACCAATCGAAGTCTTACTGCCTACAGTAAATACTATTTCTATTCCTAACACAGGGGAAACAACAGCTATACTTTCTGTCTTCCGAATTTACTAACTTTTAGTTTTTAACCTTATTTTTGAAAAACCAAGCATAGTTGATTTATAGTAATCTGTATTATTTTGATTGTAAGTTAAATCTCTCTTTTGATAAAAAGGAGCACTTATTTGGGAGGATAAGTGCTCTTTCTTTACGTTTCTTTACCTCAAATTTACTCTAGCTTAATCCTCATTTTGTATGATAAATAATGAAGACAAAGATATGAAAGAGGGATAAAAATGAGAGTTATATCACTGACACGTTTTTGGATTGCTCTTATGATATGCATAATTTTATGCATAGGATTTTTTTCAACTCTAAAATATTCAGCTATATCAAAAGCAGATAGCAAAACAGTTCCATACGAACTACTGTATACAAAGCAAAACAACGTTCCTTATTCCTCTTCCACACAGAATGAAAAAAAGGTTATAAAAGGAATGCTTATTACAGAGGCTTCTAGTTATGAACACCTACTTCAAATTGCCGAAACGATTAAAGATCAATATAAAAATAAAGACGTTGATGAAATAACACTTTCTATCCATAATAAAAATACTGGAAGTTACGAAGAAGAATTACCATATGAACCCATTAGTAAAGGAATAATAACCGTCACGTATGATTCTCAATCCTTCGGCAGTACCAATGTTGCGCTCAACAAATAAAGTGGAATTTTAATCAGTAGGGATTTTCCCCATCCTCACTGATGATTAACCAACCGGGCTTTTACCACAAAAAAGAGGCGAATCTCGTTATTCGCCTCTTTCTTTTACCAAAATGATGGAATCCACTCTTTCACTTTATCAATCCACTCTTGTTTCTGTTCTTTTCTTTGTTGTTCCTCTTCTTTTCTTCGCTTTTCTTCCTCAATCGTTTTTAATTGTTTTGTATAGTCCGCCTCAGATATTAACGATAACTGAAATGCTTTTTGAGCAGGGTTTCCGTTCGCTTTTTTCATAATATCCCGGAACATTGTCGTTGTAATTTGGCTGCCCCCTGGCACATAATGCTCACTATCAGTTTTATCATACCCTACCCAAATCGCGCCTACTAAATCCGGTGTATATCCAACAAACCATGAATCCTTTGCACCAGCACTTGGTCCATTTACAAGCTGAGTAGTTCCTGTTTTTCCGGCTGTATCAATATTATTAACTTTCGCTTTTTCACCTGTTCCTTTTTCGACAACACCTTTTAATAAGTATGTCATCTTTTGAGCAATTTTCTCGCTCGTCACACGTGTTTCTTTCTTATACCATTTCCCAATTGTTTCACCTTCAGCATTTTGTATCTCTCTAATCGCATGGGCTTCTATTTGGACACCATCGTTTGCAAATGTACTATACGCTTGAGCCATGACAAATGGAGAAGTCCCCATATGCATACCTCCTAAAGCGATCGGATACGTACGGTCTTCAGGCTCTAATGGAATACCAAAGCGTTCTAAAGATTTTAATCCTTTATCTAATCCGATTTGCTCTAACAGCCAAACAGCTGAAACGTTATACGATTTTGCTACCGCTTCATACATGGTCACATTACCGTGAAAAGTATGATCACTATTTTGTGGTTTATATTCTTTAATATTAAACGGTTCATCTTTTAAGACATCGTACACTTCATATCCTTCCTCTAAGGCTGGTAAATACACAGCAAGAGGCTTTAATGTTGATCCTGGTTGCCTTTTTAATTGCGTCGCATGATTAAACTGTAAAAATTGATAAGGACCTCTGCCCCCAACTAAAGCTGGAACACCGCCTGTTTTTGGATTCATAAGGACGACTCCAGTTTGCATAAGCTGGTCTGATCCACTATCTTTAAAATAGTTATCATTATTCACAACATCTTCTACAGCTTGTTGTTTTTTCGGGTCAAGCTCTGTATAAATACGATAACCACCTGCTAAAATTTCATTTTGTGTCAATTCGTACTTGTCCATCGCTTCTCTAACAATATAGTCTACATATTGAGAATATTTCCCCTTATATTTATCATCTACACCACGCTTTAATACTAGACCTGCTTCTTTCTCCTTACTATACTGTTCTTCAGAAATATACCCTTGCTCTTTCATTAAACTTAATACGACATTACGTCTTTCAATTGATTTATTAAAGTTTTTATAAGGTGAATACGCAGACGGCGCTTTAATTAATCCCGCAATCGTTGCAGCCTCTGATATTGTTAAGTCTTTTACCTCTTTATCAAAATAAGATTTAGCTGCTCTTTTTATACCCCAAGCACCTTCGCCAAAATAAATTTGATTCATGTACATTTCAATAATTTCATCTTTCGTATAAGTACGTTCAATTTTTTTAGTTAAAAAATATTCTTTAATTTTACGTGAGAATGTACGGTCTTGCGTTAAAAATACATTTTTCGCAAGTTGTTGCGTAATTGTACTTCCCCCCGCTACAACCTCACCCGCTGTAATATTTTTGAAAACCGCACTAATAATTCCACTATAATAAATACCATGATGACTAAAAAATTCCTTATCCTCTACTGCAACAATTGCCTGAACCATGATGTCAGGAATATCTTTCCTTTTAACTCCTTCTGTTTTAGAAGAAGCTAATTTGGTTGCAACTTCATTATTGGCATCGTAAATTAAAGTCGGTTGTGGAACAGCTTGTTTTAATTCAGATATGTCTTGAATGGAAATTATTATATTCACAGCAACAAATAGAGTAACGAGTAAACTCCCCAATACAATTAATGAATTGCGCAGTTTCTTCCTCTGGTTGAACCATTCAAGCATTTTTTTAAAGTGAGTGTTCTTCAATTTCATTCGTTCACTTCCTTCATTTGTTTACACTCTTCTTTTTAAAAGGAAGAATATACCTCCTTTTAAATTTATTATAATAACGTAGTCGTTCCTATAGTGTAAAGCTTTTCTTTAACATTCATACTTTTTGCAAGAAAAGGACATTCTACAAGTAAGATATTCATTATTAAGTATTAATATTATTAATACAACAATGTGAGTTATGTTAAGTTTTTGTAAACTTTTCGATAAAATGTTTTAAAAAACGACAGTTTTTTGTTAGAATTGACTAGCCAATATATTTTACATATATTACTTTTGTGGGGGTAACAATAATGGTCTTTAAATCAAAAAAAGATAAATTTTCTGAAATGCTAATGAATGTTTCCGAAAATTTAAAAGAAGGCGCGCAGTTTTTCGTGGAGTATAAAATTAAAAATGCTAGCGATTTAAAAGAATTTTCTATGCGCATGAAAGAGTATGAGTCAAAAGGTGACTCATTTATTCACGAAATCATTATGGAGCTAAACAAAGCGTTTATTACTCCTATTGAACGTGAGGACATCCTACAGCTTGCAATGAGTATGGATGATGTATTAGACGGATTAGATCACAGTGCTGGTCTATTCGAAATGTATTCTATTACAGAAGCTGATGAATACATGATTAAATTCGTTGAAGCAATTAATCAATGTGCGATTGAGATTGCAAACTCTGTTGAACTTCTGTCTAACAAAAAATTAGTCGACATTCGTACAAATGCGATTAAAATTAAGGATTACGAGTCACAATGTGATGATATTCGCCGTCATGCGATTAAGCACTTATTCTCTCGTGAAAAAGATCCGATTAAGATTATTCAATTTAAAGAGATTTACGAAGAGCTTGAAGAAGTGGCTGATAGCTGTCAAAGCGTTGCAAACGTATTAGAAACAATTATTATGAAGAACGCGTAAGGAGTTTGATCATGGATACACTCTTGATACTGACCGTTTTAGTAGTCATTTGCGCTTTAGCTTTTGACTTTATCAATGGATTTCACGATACAGCAAACGCTATTGCAACGGCTGTTTCAACGAAAGCTCTAAAGCCTAGACATGCAATTATTATGGCAGCTATTATGAACTTTTTAGGTGCAATGACATTTACAGGTGTAGCAAAAACTATTACAAAAGATATCGTTGACCCATTTGCCTTGCCAAATGGTTCCCTTGTAATTTTAGCTGCTTTGCTTGCAGCAATAGCTTGGAATTTGATTACTTGGTACTACGGTATTCCAAGTAGTTCTTCGCATGCAATCATTGGAGCAATCGCTGGTGCTGCAATTGCTGCTGCTGGTTTTAGCTCATTAAACTTTAAAGGGTTCATAAAAATTCTTGAAGCTTTAATCATTTCACCGATTATCGCTTTTGTTATTGGTTATATCGTATACAGTATTTTTAAAGTGGTCTTTAAAAACTTTAACTTAACGAAAACGAACAAAAACTTCCGTATATTCCAGATCTTCACTGCAGCATTACAAGCTTATACACACGGTACGAATGATGCACAAAAAGCAATGGGAATCATTACGATGGCTCTTATGGCCAATAACTATCATACTTCTAGCGACATCCCGTTCTGGGTACAGTTATGTTGTGCAATTGCAATGGGGCTCGGTACTTCTGTCGGTGGATGGAAAATTATTAAAACTGTCGGTGGACAAATTATGAAAATTCGTCCTGTAAATGGTGTAGCTGCTGATTTATCATCATCACTTGTTATTTTCGGTGCAACATTCATTCACTTACCGGTTAGTACGACGCACGTTATCTCTTCTTCTATTTTAGGGGTTGGTGCTTCTCATCGTGTGAAAGGTGTAAAATGGGGAACTGCAAAACGCATGTTAATTACTTGGGTGATTACACTTCCTATTTCAGCTTCTTTAGCTGCGTTATTTTACTACTTATTACACTTAATCTTTTAATCAAAAGTCGTCTTCCTTATTTTTCTAGGAAGGCGACTTTTTTGTGAACAAGCCTATTTCTTATTAAAAAGCGTGTATAATGATTGTTGGATAAGTTATATAGAGGAGTTGGCAATTTTGGAATACATCATGTTACTTTTCATCGGATTAATCGCGGGGACAGTCGGGAGCCTAGTCGGACTTGGGGGCGGAATTATTATCGTTCCGTTATTAATTGGATTACACAGTTTATCACCACAACTCGCAGTGGGAACTTCTATGGTAACAGTCGTTTTTACAGGGCTGTCTTCTACCCTTACTTATATGAAACATAAACGGGTAGATTATAAAAGTGGACTTATTTTATTTATCGGGAGTGGCCCTGGTGGTATTATCGGATCATGGGCGAACAAATTTTTAAACCAAGATACATTTTCTTTATACTTTGGGATTTTCCTTATATTCGTCTCCATTCTTCTTATGCTACGAGACAAATTAAAACCTCTTTCCTTATCAAATATGACTGTAATTAAGCGTTCTTTTACAGATAACGAAGGAAATACTGTACACTATCAATTCCCACCGTTTCTCGCTATCTTTATTGCCTTTATAGTTGGATTTATATCTGGTTTATTCGGAATTGGTGGTGGCGCCTTGCTTGTTCCAGCAATGATGCTCCTTTTTGCATTCCCAGCACACATTGCTGTAGCCACTTCAATGTTTATCGTATTTCTATCAGCAATTGTAAGTTCTTTAACTCATATTTCTCTTGGAAATGTCAGCTGGATGTATGCATTAATTCTTATTCCTGGCGCATGGATTGGCGGAAAAATCGGGGCTTATATTAATACAAAATTAAGCGGTAATGCCGTAATTAATTTATTACGTATCACATTAATAATTCTTGGAACTAGATTAATCATTACCTCACTTTTATAACGCGTTCTTTCTAGAATGCGTTTTTTCTTATACACATGAATATAAAAAGGCTCCTAGGAGAACAAATAAAACTACACAAACACTTAATAGCATAAAATTTGAAATATGTACTTTCTTCAAGTTGATCACTCCTATAGCTGCGACTGTTATCTTTATGATAGCGAAAAAACAGCTTTCTTACAGTTACAAAGTGCTAACAATGCAAAATCATTTATTACAAATTTTATCCTTATATTTCATTTCTTTGTATATTCTATCGATTCAATAAAAAAAGATGTCATATTGACACCTTTTTAGTGAAGAAGTGACCATCCCATAAAGTCTTCATGTACTTGGCACGCCCTCTTATCGTTTCGATCATATAGTTCAGCATAACTATCTGTTTCTTCATCATAAGCCATCGTATAAATAATTTGGCCGTCTATTTCAACGGATAAAACGACTCCACCTTTCATCTCTTCTACATGAATGATGGCATTCGCCGGAATTTTCATATCCGTCATCTTCATCGCATCTAACAATATACTAAACCCCCTACAGCGTATTCATTGCTAGTACTATTACACACTAAATAGTATACTACTGTAATAGCATACATTTCGTCAATGAAATTGCTGTTTAAAAAGCATATTGTCTTTATACATATACGCTAAAATAGAAGATATAGAAACGTTTAAATGGGGGGCTAACATTGATTTTACACAAAGGAGATGTACTATTCCGTCAAGGCGAGGACGGTCCTTTATATTTTATAAAAACAGGTTTATTAAAAGTGGTAAGGCTACAAGAAGACGGAACACCATTTTTGTTCAACATTATCGTTCCGGGTGAAACGATACCTCACCATTCTTTAATTTCACCGAAGGAATATCACGGTACAGCTATCGCTTTAATAAAAACAGAAGTTGAACCTATTATTAGTGGTGAATGGTACGATAAACTTCAGGCGAATCCTGAATCCTATGCTGACATCGCTATGCAATTGCAATCAAAATTAAGAATGATGCAACAACGTATTGATCAATTGACAACCGTCTCTCCGAAAGAACGTCTTCATCGTTTACAAGAGTGGTTCACACTATATTTAGGTGACATTCCTATATATGAAATATTAACGCAAACTGAAATTGGTCAACTAATAGGAATACGCCGTGAAACAGTAAATCGATTATTAAGAGAACAAACAAAAAACGAGGCAAAGTAACGCCTCGTTTTTTGTTTGTTCAAATTTCACCTATTGTAAGCTTGCTGCTGGACCGAAAAATTCATAATGAATGTTCTCTGGTTTAACGCCTAACTCGATTAATACAGCATTAATATGTTTCATGAATGGCACTGGACCACAGAAATAAAATTCTGCTTCTGTTGTTGGAATAATAGTTTGTAACCATTCACCTTCAATGAAGCCTTCTTTATCAAAGTTCTTCATTTCCAAATCTTTTTCAGTTGGTGCAGAATAGCAAGTATATGCTTTAACTTGTTCGTATTCATTGTCTACTGCCTTAACGTGTTCTTTCATTGCATGTGTGTTACTATTTATCGCTGCATGAACAAAACATACTTTACGTTTTGAGTCTTGTTCAATTAACGTATTTAACATACTCATCATCGGTGTAATACCTACTCCACCACTAATTAGTACAACAGGTACAGTTGAATCCATATTTAATACGAAATCTCCCGCTGGTGCACTTACTGGTAAAATATCCCCTTCTCCTACATGATCATGTAAGTAATTAGATACTTTACCGTCTGGTGTATCTACACCTTTTTCTTTCTTTACACTAATACGATAATATTCTTTTCCAGGAGCGTCAGACAAGCTATATTGACGATTATGTGTATATGTTTCACCTTTAATATTTATTTGAATCGTTACATATTGTCCTGGGATGAATGAAGAAACTTTCCCTCCATCTTCAGGTTTTAAATAAAATGACGTAATAACATCGCTTTCCTTCACTTTTTTAACAATCACAAAGTTGCGGAAATCTTTCCATCCACCTTCTTTATGTGCAGCTTCTTCATACATCTCAGCTTCAATGCTAATGAATGCGTCAGCGATGACACCATATGCTTCTCCCCATGCATTTAAAACTTCGTCTGGCGCGCCTGCAACCTCTTTAATCGCTTGTAGTAAGCATGTACCTACAATCGGATAATGCTCCGCTTTAATGCCTAAACTTCTATGTTTATGACCGATTTGTTTTACAACTGGAATAATAGCTTCTAAATTATCAATGTACATCGCAGCTGCATAAACAGCATTTGCCAACGCTTGTTGTTGTCTTCCCTTTTTCTGATTTGTATGGTTGAAAATATTTAATAACTCCGGATGTTCCGAGAATAAAATTTGATAAAATCTCGTTGTAATTTCAACGCCTTTTTCTTGTAATAATGGTACTGTTGACTTTACGATTTCAATTGTTTTTGCACTTAACATTGTATCCCACTCCTCTATCTCCTTAACTGTTTTTAGTTTAACTGAATTGTATAATACATATTGTGATTTTAATCACTATTAACATGGTGTTTTTGTGAAAAATATATGAACAATGCATATTCCTTTATAAATTCTTCCTATCATTTCGACACTATTTTCTACACACTTCTCCTTGGCAAGTGCTCTTGTAAAACAACATACCCTTCATAAGCTGTATAACCAAGTATAGCCATTAATCCGATATAACAAGCAAATACTGTCCATTTCGTTTTCGTATCGACTTTATAATAATTTTCTTGTTGTCTCTTTTCTATTTCCCATTCATTTAATTTTCTTTCCGACACTTCAAATGCTTCTCTTATACGAATTGTATACTCATCTTTTTCATCTTCATATGGGACATAATCAAGCGGCTCAAACTTTGGTAAAAGGTACTCTAACACTTCGATTTTTTGAAATTCTCCCATTTTTAATTCTTTCTCTCTTTGTCTTAATACATTCATCTCATGGTGAATCATATAAATCGTTCGATGTACCGCACCAGTTTCCTTTAGTTCCTCTTCAAGCCTAGCAACATATTCCTTCATTCCATCTATTTTATATCCTAATTCCTTAATCGGCTCATCTCTCTTTATTACTCTATATAGTTCCATACAGCCGATAATAAAAATAAATCCCCCCAAAATACTTTTGAAGTAAATAGAATAGCCGAGTAGTAAAACAAGCCCTGCTCCCCAAATTTTCGTACTTACAACTGAAATAATTCGTCCGCCATCTAGTGGGGAAACTGGAATTAAGTTAAAGAAATTAATCATACTTCCAAGTAAAATAATTAGCGCCCAAAACGGCTCTTTCGTTACCATATAAAGTGGAATGGCCGGTAAAAATGAAAGCAATCCGAAAAGAGGTCCCATATATGCAATATAAGCTTCATCTTTTGCATTTTTCGGCATCTCTTTCATCCCAATAAGAGCTCCCATAAATGGAATGAAGATCGCTGGTGATGTAGGGATTCCTTTTCTTCTCGCTGCCCATAAATGCCCCATCTCATGAACAAACAACAAATAAACGAGCGCTACTCCAAACTTCCAACCATATATAACTGCGTATGCACCAAGTGATAAGAACATACTAAATACGGTTGAAAATTTTGCTAGCTTAAAAATCGCAAATATCCATTTTAACTTTGATAGTAAAAATAACCCTATTGCGACGATAATTCCCCATAATCCTTTTTTATTATTTTTCATATTCCTCTCCTTTACATCACCTTAATGAGTCATACACTCTCATCAAAGTCTATCCTTTTCTCTATTATGACATATTTTTCTCTTTTCTTAGAAATAATGTTTATATCATCCATTTTTAGCCGAAAATATAAGTGAAAGGAGGTAGAAACAAATGAAATTACAATCTCTCATAATAGGTGCCCTTTCTTTCTTAGCTTCAACTCTTATTTTTTATACAGTTAGCTACTTATTATTATTAGATTGGTTGCCAAATCACTTATTTATAGCTCTTATTATTCTTTCCGCTCTTATGATTTCTTTTCTTATTACCCGAAAATCAATGAATGAGCCATCTGCAAAAGCAAAATAATAGAGGGGGCCTTTGCCCCCTCTATTATCATTTCCTAGGAAAGTCCATATTGCTTGTATTATTTACAAACTAATAAAATTTCTAATTTACCCCGCATAAACAGACAGTGAGACTCCCACTGATTACAGTTTCACCTTATCTTTGTAAATTCATTTTTTCACCATAATCTTTTACAATTTGGATGATATTTTGAAACACCCCTAGTTTTTCTTTTTTACTATTTAATATTTGCAAATCATAATTATCATAATATGTTTCTAATGATTTTAATTGTGATAATGAAGCTTCTTTTATTGGAACAGTAATATTCACTTCATACTGCTTATATCCTTCTTTTACTTTTTCAGCTGAAATGATTTTACTCTCTTTTGCTCCAACTAATTTTTGAACTTTTTCCGGGAAGATTAATTGCAAATAATATTCTTGTTCCTTCTCCAGCTTATTGTATAGTGATTGCGAAATTGTATACCGGACCTTATAATTCATTTTCTGCTCATCTGCTTTAATATGGAATGCGGTAATCTGCATATCTTTTTTGGTCACTTCCGTTAAATTATCTATCTTCGTATCATCTTCTTTTTGATCTGAAACATTTGGGAATAAAGATAAAAGCTGTTGCGTTTCTTTTTCGGTAAGCATGTACATATCTTTCTTATATTGAATCCATCCCCGGCGATCTTCTCCTCTTAACCATGCATAATATGTTTCTATTTTCCCATTTCTACTAATTTGTATTTCATATTCCGGTTCGCCAAAGCTACCTGTTATTTCTTGTTTTTCTGCTTTGGTTATAATGTCTACCACTAACTCCGCATCCATTTTCTTTAAATTTTTTTCTTCTTTACCTTTTTGTATAACAGTTACCTGTAATGGTTCTTTCACTTCATTCACTGTCTCCTCTACTTGTTTTGTTTCTTTCTTTTGCTCGGCTTGACCACACGATGCGAGTAAAATTACACATAAAACCATTAGATAATTCCCTTTCAAATCGATCCCTCTTTTCTAATAAGAAACCCTTATAACCTTCATATAAGAAACAAAAACGTGACATGATATAAAATGAGCTATACTATACACTGAAGGGAGGATTTTACAATGTCCATTAATTTTCATGATGCAAATAATAAGTACACATATGCAAATCGTAACGCACATGTTTCATGGCGGGAAGCGATAAACAATATTGTAGATGTACAAAACAAACGAATAATTGATATAGGGTGTGGCGGTGGTATTTATACAAAAGAACTTGCACTTATGGGGGCTACAAACGTAATTGGACTTGATTTTTCAAAAGAAATATTACAAGCCGCAAAGGAGAATTGTAGCAGCTTCCCAAACATTTCATTTATTCACGGTGATGCACATAATATCCCGTTCCCTGATGAAACATTCGATATTGTCATTTCACGTGCAGTGATCCATCATTTACAAGACATTCCTACATTTTTAAGCGCAGCTTCTCGCATATTAAAAAAAGACGGTATGCTTATTCTACAAGATCGAACCATTGAAGATTGCATAATTCCAGGAAGCCCTGAACACATTCGTGGATATTTTTTCTCCGTCTTCCCAAAACTCATTGAAACAGAAGCGAAAAGAAGACCAAAAACCACTACTATTCAGCACTTATTACAAAAGCATTCTCTTCAAGCGTTCCCCATTCAAACACAATGGGAAGTACGAAAAATTCACGATTCTGTAGAAGCATTACTACAAGATTTATCCCCTCGAACAGGTCGATCCATACTGCACGAATTAACGGATAATGAACTTTCTCGACTTCTACATCATATTCAAACAGCATTACAAAACCGCTCTCCTATTATCGAAAGAGATCGTTGGACAATTTGGAGTGCTTTGAAATTGTAAGGAAGGAAGCCTCACAAAAATAATGTGAGGCTTCCTTCTTTCATAATCTAATTTTGCAACACTCTTGATATCCTCCACTTCTGGCCTGTGCACTTCCACACTTCGGACATACTAAATATCTAGACTGATTTGTCAACAAACTACCTTTTTGAAAGAGTAAAACTTCTGCTTGTTTAAACGAACGCGAATAATATAACCATATAAAACCACATATAGCAATAATGCCAAATAATACTCCCATCGCAAACATTTCAGTCACCTCTTTTGGTTTGTTCTTTCCAGCAAGTGGATTGTTGTATTATTCTCTGCAAATTCAAATGATTCCTTCTTTACTCCTATAAATATCGATTTTCTCCATAAACTTTACAATTCTCTATAATGTTTTACACCATTTTTACAAATAACATTAAACCTTATATTATCCGCTATATTTCTACATGAAAATATATTTCCCAAAAAATATGTTGACTTTCTAAAAAAAACATGTGAAAATACTGTCAGAATACTTGAATAAAAATTCATTGACGAGAACGAGTACGTTATAGGGCTGTTCCCCAGAGAGTTGGCATTTTGCTGAAAGCCAATGCTCAGTTCGTAACCGAAAATCATCTCCGAGAAGTAGAACCGAATGCTGAAGTAAGTTCTTACCGGCCGTCCCCCGTTACAAGGAACACGTATCATGTTGTACGTTGCAAAGCCGTATACATATAGATATATTTCTACATGTATAAATTAGGGTGGTATCGCGGGTAAATATAACTCGTCCCTTTCTTCAGGGACGAGTTTTTTGTGTTCTTACAATGAATTTACAAAAAGGAGGAAAAACAATGAACACTGTATCAAAAAAACATATTTTTTTCACAGGTCTTATGCTATTTTCTTTATTTTTTGGGGCAGGAAATTTAATTTTCCCTCCTATGCTTGGACAAAATGCTGGTGAAAACTTTTGGCCAGCAATGATTGGCTTTTTACTAACAGGGGTCGGTTTGCCGTTACTAACTGTTATCGCTATTTCTTTATCAGGAAATGGAATGCAACAACTTGCAAGTCATGTTCACCCATTATTCGGAATTTTCTTTACTGTAGTTGTATACATTGCAATCGGTCCATCTATGGGAATTCCACGTGTCGCTAACGTCGCTTATGAAATGGGAGTTAGTTCTTTCTTACCAGAAACTATTCGCTCTAGCAGCCTAGCACTATTTTTATACACGGTCATCTTCTTTGCTATCGTATTTTGGCTTAGTTTAAATCCTTCTAAGCTCGTCGATCGTATCGGAAATATATTAACACCTATTTTACTATTCTCTATTTTCTTGTTATTTGTCAAAAGTGTATTTTCACCACTTGGGCAATCAGGACCAGCAATGCAAGAGTATCAAACTTCTCCAATTTTCAAAGGTTTTATGGAAGGATACTTAACGATGGATACCATTTCAGCACTTGCATTTGGAATTATCGTTGTAAATGCTATTCGCTCAAAAGGTGTGAATGACCGTAAGTCAATTGCCATTGCAACAGCAAAAGCGGGACTTATTGCCGCTACTGGTCTCGTACTTGTATACGGTGCACTTGGCTGGCTCGGTGCTACAAGCATCTCTCTCGGATACGCAAAAAATGGCGGACAGCTACTTACTGTTATCGTACAGCAATTATTCGGTCCATACGGTCTGATCCTACTATCTCTTATCGTTTCACTCGCTTGCTTAACAACATGTGTTGGACTTGTATCTGCATGCAGTCAATATTTCTCAACATTATTAACAAAATTTTCATACAAAACATTAGCAAGTATCATTTGCGCGTTAGGATTATTAGTTGCCAACTTAGGCTTAACAAAAATTATCGCAATCTCCGTTCCTATTTTACTTGTTGTATATCCAATTGCAATTGTACTCGTGTTACTATCGTTACTTCATAAATATTTCGGTGGATATCGATTTGTTTATGTAGGTGCTTTAATTGGAGCCGCAGTTGTGAGCGTATTTGATGGATTAAAACAAGGGAATATTCCTGTTTCATTTATCACATCTTATTTCGAGTTTATTCCATTATATAATGAAGGTATCGGCTGGTTAATACCAGCATTAGTTGGGGCTATTATCGGTTTTGCTATCGCAAAGCTAAGTGGTGCAAAAGCAGTACCATTAACGGATCATTCATCTGAATCGAAAGCATCATAAAAAAACTCCCGTTTCGGGAGTTTTTTACATTTGATAAGAAATATGATTAAAGCTACTTACTTTGCAAGCTTTCGTATAGTAATCAATATTCGTATCCACTGTTTCTACTTTTACAACATCATAGCAATCTTCTTGCTTTACTAGAAATAAATAATATTCTTCCGTCGCCTCGATAATTGCAATACGATCTGTTTCAATATCATATTGTTCACAAAGTGCTTGCAACGCATTCACATAGTTACCTAATTTTTTCGTTTTATCCATTCCAAATATCGTTTGAACTAACATACACTCTCTCCCCTTTGTATGTACTGTTAACACCTTAATGATAACGCTTACATAATTAACCGTCAACAAAAAGCTTTGACCATATATAGTCAAAGCCTCCTTCTTATTTCGTCAATTGATGTCTAAATGCATAAATAACCGCCTGTGTACGGTCACTTACATTTAGCTTATTTAATATATTACTCACATGTGTCTTTACTGTTTTGAGGGCAATAAACAACTCATCTGCAATCTCTTGGTTACTTTTCCCCTCTGCAATTAATAACAAAATTTCAAACTCTCTTTCTGTTAACTCTTCATGCAAAGGTTGTTCTTTCTTTTGACGCATACGAGACATCATTTTGCCAGTAACTTTCGGCTCTAATACCGTTTCCCCATCATAAGTAGCTCGTACAGCGTCTGCAATATCACTCGCTCTTGATGTTTTTAATAAATAACTTGTCGCTCCCGCCTCAATAACAGGGTACAACTTTTCATCATCTAAAAAACTCGTTACAACTACAATTTTCGCTTCTGGCCATTCTTGAATAATTGCACGCGTTGCTTCAACCCCGTCCATCTCATCCATGACAAGGTCCATTAAAATAATATCCGGTCTTAATTGCAAAGCTAACTCTGAGCCTTTTCTTCCATTTTCAGCTTCTCCAACTACTTCAATATCTGGCTGCGTTGATAAATATGCCGATACACCCATTCGAACCATTTCATGATCATCAACTAGTAATACTTTTATCATGATTCTCCCCCTCTCTCAATCATAATCGGTACTTTCACTTCTATTTGCGTACCTTTATTTGGAAAACTAAGAACCTTTAATGTACCACCAATTTCATGAACTCGTTCTTGCATTGATCTTAAACCGTATGAACCTGCCTTATTAACCCCAACTTTAAAACCAACACCATCATCAATAATTTTCAAAATCGCATATTGATCAATTTTGCGTAGGCGTACTTCGGTTTTCTTTGCCTTTGCATGCCGTAAAGTATTAGACAGAGCCTCTTGTACAATACGGAATAAATGATCTTCTACACCTTTTTTTAATTGAATCGGTTCAATTAACCATTCAATTTTCATATGCTGCTTTCTAGACAGTTCTGTTAATAATTCTTCTATACCCTCTGTTAGTTTCTTACCTTCTAACTGCACTGGGCGTAAATGAAGGAGCAATGCTCTCATTTCTGATTGTGCATTTACAACCATATTCTCAACAAGTTGCAACTGCTTTTTCGTCGTGTCTGGAATTTCAGCTACTTGTTCATTAATGGCTGACATCATCATCGACATTGCAAAAAGCTGCTGACTTACAGAATCATGTAGCTCCCTCGCCAATCGATGCCTTTCTTGGGAAATCGCTTCTTGTCTCATCTCTTCATTCCAATGAGCTCGTTCATTCGTTACTTTTTGAAATAGCCCAGCTTGCTCCTCTAATCGACGAGCAAGACCGATTACTTTTCGTTCCACTTCATGAAATTCATCATCCGCAGTAAACGAAACATCACTCGGAAAATTCCCTCGCTCTACCTCAAATAGAAAAGTATTTAATCCTTGTATACGCTGCTCTATATAATAACCGATTGCATAGCCTATAATTCCTCCGATAAGAAGACTAGTACTCATAATAAACAAGCCAATTGGAACAGAAGCAATGGATTCTTTCCATAGTAAATCATAAACTTGTTGCTCGCTTTTCCATACATATACAATTGTACAGATGAGTGCGATACTCACAGAGGACAACATAGAATAACGAATATACATCCACGAAATATTCTTTTGTTTTTTCATTATACTTTCCTCACTTCCGTATCGCCTACGACAAGCGAAGAAATAATTTTGATACGGCGAGGAGCTTCTTTATACTGTTCCGTTCTAAACGTAACAGTACGGTTAAATCCTGTTTCTTCGTGCCCTGGCAGGAGCACTCGCCCAACAATAACAGAATGATTTAAAGACAATTCAATGTCATACGGAACATATAAACGAATGTTACCAATGACTCCCCGAATAACAATTACCGTTTCTCCCTCTGGAACCATCGCGGTTGTTAAATCAATCTCGACATCACAAGCACCATATTGGACGTTAATATCCTCAAGTTCATAAATATGATCCATCATTCGTACATTACCTACGAACATATTTTTTATATACGGTTCTGTACGATATATTTGTTTTTCTTCATCTATATATCCCTTTTCTTTAATTTCAACTTTCATTGCTTTTTGCCGATGTCCTTGTTGAATCAGTTGATAACCAATTAAAGCTAAACAAGCAAATACAACAAGTACGAATGCTGCTGATGAAAATAAGAAGAATAAAAATACAATACCGCCGACAAATAAAAATACATTCCCTCTTACATAACGATTCTTCTTTCGATAATGTCTTCCAAACATAATCATAATAAATGCAAAAATTAGACCACCTGGTTCAAAATGTCCAAGTACCATATCAAGAAATAGACCGAATCCAAATATGATGAGGAGCATCCCCATTAATTGTGTTTTTGAAAATTGCTTCTTCATTTCAGCTCCCCCCCTCCTTGTCACATATACATAGAAGAAAAGGCATTGCTTTCCAACACCTTTTCTCCTATCACTATATCATAAGCCTGTTTTATTATATACTACAATTATTTTGTTACTTCTTTCGTTAACGATACTTCACTTTTTTCTTTCATTTCACGCTCAAGTTTTGCAATTTTCATATCAAATGTGTCGCGCTCATGCTCTTCATTTATACGAATCTCTAAGTCACGAATGTGATCTTCAATTTCTTCAAATCGTAAGAACGGATTATTTTCATCCATTTTATGCATAGCAGTATTCATACGGCGGTTCGCATGTGCCATATTTTCACGTGCCATGAGTTCCATACGTTTTGCGTTCATTTCTTTTAATTTATTTTTCATGTCAGCAAGACGGCGTTCTAATTCATCAATTTGTTCTACAACACCTGCATACATTTCTTCTAAGCGAGTTACTTGCCCTTCATAATAAGCAACTTCTTCTAGTGCACGTTCATGTAATTGTAATTCTCCTGCTTCTTGTGCGATGATAGCTTGCTTTGATCTTTTATTAACGAAATAACGTGCTTGCTCAAGCTCACGAGCAAAGTTAGATTTTAATGTTTTATGACGCTGAATTAACTTCTCAATTTTCGTTATTTCACGCTCACTATCGCGTAAATATTGGTTTAACATAGCAATTGGATTTTTTCTTTCTTTCTCATCTAGCACATTATGAAAATCAGCTAAAATTGCATCGCGTACACGTCCGAATAAAGATTGTTTCATTATAATCTTCCTCTCTTCTACTTTATAATTTGATTTATTTTGTATTAGTTTTTCATTAACTTGTTCCACTCATCTTCAAAGTTGCTATATGGTTTAGAACTTTCTGGAGCAGAATCAACAACTACATTTTTTTCTTTTTTCCACTCACGGTATCCATAGTATAAAACTACTAATGCTACGATACCGATTAATGCTGGGGAATGAGAAAGGGCGATGGACAAGCCGATTAAACCAACAATACCCCAAGCTAACTTTCCAAAAAATGATTGTGCTCGCACAAATGATTTATAGCTCCAGTACACAACTCCTGCTCCGATTGCGAATCCTACAATACCAGCAAGACTACCAAGAGCAATTAAAGCCAAAATGCCGGCCGCGATAAACGCTAGAAATTGTTTCATCTTGTGCTTGCCTCCCTTCGATTTGATACTCTTATCTTAACTATTTTTTCATTTTTCCATAACGAGCTTAAGAACTGTTTTCGACTCAGACTTAAGACCGAGTTGAATTCAGCCTTTCGTAAAATAGATATTCCTCTCAACAACATAAGACAAGTTGATAAACACTTTTATCCCGTTAATGCCCGATTGATGAGGACTAATAATCAGTAGGTATAGGTGCTGAATCCCCACCACCAATTAAAACTTCACTTTATTACACATAAAAAGCCGTTCAGAGAATGCTCTCTGAACGGCTTCAGTTGCTACTAATAAAATTCATAGTTGATTACGCTGTTTTATGATACTCTTTTTTCTCCGTACCCTTCGAAAAACGCGGGAAACCAATTAAAATCGAAATGATGCCACATACTCCAACTAATATTGGATAAAATGCATAAGGTAACAATTCAATTGGAGATAATGCAGCAAATCCTGCCGCTGTTAACATTTGAGCACCGTACGGAATTAATCCTTGTACACAGCAGGAGAAAAGATCTAATACACTCGCTGATTTACGTGGATCAATTTCATATTGATCCGCAATATTCTTCGCAAGCGGACCTGTAAAAATGATAGAGATTGTATTATTTGCTGTACACATATTCGTCATACTCACTAAACCAGCAATTCCAAACTCTGCTCCTTTTTTCGAACGAATATTACGCGTTAAAAGATTCATTAAATATTGAATACCACCATTATACTGGATAAGTTCAACCATACCACCGATTAAAATTGCAAGTAATACTAATTCCATCATACTGCCCATTCCAGTCGTTACACTTTTAAAGAAACTCTCTAACGTATAACTTCCATCTATGAGACCGATAACACCAGATAGTACAGTTCCGCCTGTTAACACGATAAGTACATTCCAACCAAGTAATGCTGTAACAAGTACACCTGCATATGGTAAAATCTTCACCCAATCAAATGTATGAGCTTTAATTTCTGTATCACTTCCTAAAGTAATCATTACTAATAGTACAATTGTAATGATTGCAGCTGGCAATACAATTAAAAAGTTCGTTTTAAACTTATCTTTCATTTCTGTTCCTTGCGACCTTACAGCTGCAATTGTTGTATCAGAAATAAATGATAAATTATCACCAAACATCGCACCACCAACAACAGTCGCCATCGTTAGTGCAATTGAGATATCAGTTTGCCCACTAATACCTACAGCAATTGGCGCTAATGCGGCAATAGTTCCCATTGAAGTTCCCATCGCTAATGAAATAAATGCCCCTATAACAAAAATTCCAGCAACGATAAACCCTTGTGGTAAAATAGATAACGCTAAGTTAACTGTAGAATCAACTCCGCCCATTCCTTTTGCTGTTTCAGAAAACGCCCCTGCAAGTACAAAGATTAATACCATAATCATAATATCCGGATTTCCTGCACCTTTTGCAAATCGTTCCACTTTCACATTAAAGCTTTCTTTACGATTCATCGCTAAAGCAATTCCTACAGCAATTGAAATCGCTACAAGTATCGGCAATTTATAGAAATCACCTGTAATAATTCCAGAACCAATAAATAGCGCCAAAAATATTCCAAGTGGTAATAATGCTAAACCATTTCCTCTCGTTTCTTTCAAAGTATCATCTCTCCCTAGTTTTCAACCTTTTCTAATGAACAACAAAAGACCTCTTCCAACGAGAAGAGGTCTTATACATCTATAAGAAACACTCTTCTCATCTTTCAAGCACATGCTTGCTGGATTTGGCACAGCACTCTAAAATCGAGTCCGCTGCCGAGGCATCGTAGGGCCAGTCCCTCCGCCTCTCTTTATAAGAAGGTTTCATATTTATTTTTTAATAATAATTTCTTTCCTAACTTTACTCGCTTACAAAACAAAAGTCAATTATTTTTTGTATAGATTTTTTTGGTAATTATACAAAAACGTGAATACATCAATCATTTTAACTTTTCAATCTCTTTATCTATTATTGAAATCCAATAAAATTCTCCCTTTTTTATCGTTGCTACAATCCATTTTGTTATATGCCAAGCTAATTCATATTCTTCCTTAGTAATATCACCCATACTATAGGCATCCTCTAACTCGTCTTCATCCAATACATAAATCTCACCGTTCGGTAACAATACTACATCTAAATATAAATCATCAAAATAAGGTAAACCACGCTCGTCTATTTTATATTCTTTCGTCACGTCGATATAATACTGCACTAATTTTTTTTGATCGTCTAACATAGCTGTAATTGCAAAGTTTTTCCCGTTTATAAAATATTGCATCCATGTATACTCATCACCTGCAATGCAAAGTTCTTTACTATTGTATTCTTTATAACTAGGCTCTCTCACCTTTTTTATGTCTAGTATACCTAATATACCTGCTTCAACTTGTTTTACTGTGTATGTCTTCTCTATTAATCGCTTCCACGTAGAACCATCACCGTACTTGCGTTTCATAACTCCCTCACCTCGTCTATATACAGAAAAGCTCTCACATATTATGTGAGAGCTTTATAAATCATAATTAAGCCGCTTGACCCTTTTCAGAAATCTCTTTTAAATAAGCTTGTCCTTTTTCAGCGTCATATTGGCCTTCCCATTTAGACATAACTACAGCTGCTAAAGAGTTACCTACAACGTTAACTGCTGTACGAGCCATATCTAGAATACGGTCAATACCTGCAATAAATGCTAAACCTTCAGCTGGAATACCTACTGTACCAAGTGTCGCTAATAATACAACGAATGATACGCCTGGTACACCCGCGATACCTTTTGATGTAACCATTAGTACAAGTAATAATGTAATTTGTTGTGTAATGGATAAATCAATACCGTACATTTGCGCTAAGAAAATTGCCGCAATTGCTTGATATAAAGTTGATCCATCTAAGTTAAATGAATAACCTGTCGGAATAACGAAAGATGTAATTGCTTTCGGACAACCGAATTTCTCCATTTTTTCCATAATTTTAGGTAAAACCGTTTCTGAGCTCGCAGTAGAATACGCAAGAATAAGCTCGTCTTTTAAAATTTTAAAGAATTGGAAAATATTAATACCGAATATTTTCGCTGTAAGTCCTAATACAACTACAACGAAGAAGATCATTGCTCCGTATACTACAATTAGTAATTTTCCTAATGGAATTAATGAAGCTAAACCGAATGTAGAAACTGTAACACCAATTAATGCGAATACACCAAATGGTGCAAACTTCATAACTTGGTTCGTTACGTAAAACATTGCGTCTGCTACACCTTGGAAAAATTGTAGAACTGGTTTACCACGTTCACCAATTGCTGCTACACCTAAACCAAATAATACTGAGAAGAAGATAATAGCAAGCATATCACCTTCAGCTAATGATTTCATAATATTTGTTGGAACAATATTTACAAACGTATCCGCAAACGAATGACTTTGTACTTGTTCTGTTGTAGCTGTATATTTGGAAATATCTGTTTTCGTCAATTTATCCATATCAACGCCTTTTCCAGGTTGGAAAATGTTCGCTATTAATAGACCAACAGCAATTGCAATTGTTGTAATAACTTCAAAGTAAATAAGTGTTTTTCCGCCTAGTCGGCCTAACTTCTTAACATCGCCAACACCAGCAACCCCAACAACAATACTTGCTACAACAATCGGTACAACAATCATCTTAATTAATCGGATGAAAATATCACCAATTGGTTTTAAATAATCTACCACTGCCGGATTGCCAAAGAAAATCGCCCCAACTGCAATACCAAGCGCAAGTCCTATTAAAATTTGCCATGCAAGTCCTATCCTTTTCATACTTGCCGCAACCCCCTCTTTGATGCATTCACTCTACCCTTCTCTTGTTCTATGAAACTAAGAAATTAAGAGTATTACATATTATTCGACAATTCACTACATTTTGTCCCTGTTAAAAATCATAAATCAAAAATTAAAATCTGACAACAAAATAAGTTTGCACGAATACAAATAATTTTCTTGACAAAAACAAAACCCATGTCAGAAAACCTCACATGAGAACGATTCCTCACCAGTGTTTTATGGACTTTTAAAATAATATTTCACTATGTAAAAAACCAATATTATATCCTTTATTTCCCACTAAAAAATAGAGCGCACCTCATCTTTTGCATTCATAAAAATATTAAAGCACCACGACAAACAATACTAAATTCCGACAAAACTTAGCAATTTTATAAAGTTTTCTTTACATTATGATTACAACGATAGACACCTTTCTTCTTCTTATGATATATACATTCATAGGGAAAGGAGCAAGACAACAATGAAAAAGAAATTTGCAGCATTTAGTGTTTTAGCAGCTGGAACGATTTTCGTTTCCCCGTTACTTTCACCCGTATACGCTGAAACGAATGAAAATAAATTATCTAATATTCAATCTGAATTAGAAGGCAAACAAAATGACTTACAAAATAAATCAGCTGAGAAAGAACAAATAGAAAAAGAAATCCAGGAATTACAAAAGAAAATCGATGAATTAACTACTTCTATTAATAAAAACGAAGCTGAATTAAACGATACAAAAAAAGAAATTAGCAAAACACAGCAAGTTATTATTGAAAAAAAGAAACATATAGAGCAATTACAAACGAACATAGATACACGTCAGGAAGTTATTAAACAACGACTACAATCTATGCAAGAAAAACCTCGCACAAATATCATTACAGAAGTATTAACAAGTTCTGCAAATATTGCTGATTTAATTGATAATATGTACTCCGTAAGTTTAATTTTAAACAACGATACAGATATTGTGAAAAAACAAACAACTGATCAAAATGCTGTGACAACAGAAAAAGAGGCTGTTGAGAAAAAAGAGCAACAACTGAAAGAATCTGAGCAAAAATTAGAGCATAAACAACAAGAGTTACAAAATAACCAACAACAGCAACAAATTCTTATTAACGATCTACATACGAAAGTAGCAAAAGTAGATTCCGAGATTGAAGGATTAGAAGAGTCAAAAGGTATTTTAGAAAACCAGCGTCAAGCTGTTCAAAAAGCAATTGAAGAAGAAAAACGTGCAGAAGAAGCTCGTAAGGCTGAAGAGGCACGTAAGGCTGAAGAAGCTCAGAAACAAGCTACTACATCTGCTCAAGCTGCCCCAACACCACACGATACAAATGTCAGTGGATTTATTAAACCAGCGGCTGGATCGAAAACTTCTGGATTTGGCGCACGTTCTTTAGATAACCATAAAGGAATTGACATCGCTGCTTCGGGAACGGTTCCAATTATTGCCGCTGCAGATGGTGTCGTTATCCGTTCAGAATTATCATCTAGTTACGGAAACGTTGTGTACTTATCTCACCGTATAAACGGAAAAACATATACGACAGTATATGCGCATATGAGTAGCCGTTCCGTATCGAATGGACAAACTGTAAAACAAGGCGATCAACTTGGATTTATGGGGAATACCGGTCAATCATACGGACAGCATTTACACTTCGAACTTCACCTTGGAGAATGGAATGTCGGTAAAACAAATGCAGTTGATCCATCTCCTTATATTGGATTATAAAAAACTCGGTGCATACCGAGTTTTTTTACTACCACTTCACACTTTATAGGCATTTCACATAGACTACAACTAAATGCCTATATTTTGCGGGGGGATAAATATGAATACACAATTACAAGAAGAAATAGAAGAAGCTAGAGAAACATACATCGGCCGACTATTTACATTCGGCGGCTCAGTATTATTTTTAATTGGATCATTTATCGCGGTTGTCACAGCTTATAAAGCATATAATCGTTTATTAAATACACCTACAACATAATAAAAAGACGGAGATTTCCCCGTCTTTTTATTATGCAAACATTTTAAATACGCCTATCGCATTTAAAAATACGATAATTACAGTTACTGGAATTATATAACGTAATAAGAAAAACCAAATATTAAACAATGTTTTCCCTTTCGTTTCCGTAACTTCTAATTCTTTCATTAATAACTCTTTACTCATTTTATTTGGTACGAATAGCGAAATGGCTAGTACCCCTAACGGCAGCAGTACATTACTTACCGAAAAATCAACGAAATCAAAGAATGTCTTCCCAAATATTTTCACATCACTCATAACTCCAAACGATAATGCCGATGGAATTCCAACTGCAAAAATAAGAATACCAATTAATAACGATGCTGACGGACGCTTCTTCTCATTATCTTTCGCAACAGATGCTACTACAATTTCAAGCATTGAAATCGCAGATGTTAAAGTCGCAAAGAAGAATAACACTAAAAACATAATAAAGAAAAATTGTCCAAATGGTATTTTTGCAAATACAGCAGGAAGGACGATAAATAGCAGCCCTGGTCCCTCGGTCGGCTTAACCCCTAATGCGAAAATCGCTGGGAAAATTGCTAACCCTGCAAGTACTGTAATAAAAATAGTTAAACTTACAATAGATGTTGCTGACTTAGCTAAGTGCTCTTCTTTCTTTAAATACGAGCTATACGTTACCATTACGGAGGCACCTACCGTTAGTGAGAAGAAAGATTGTCCCATCGCATATAAAATCGTATCTGCTGTAAGCTTTGAAAAATCTGGTTTTAAGAAGAACTCTACCCCAGCAAAAGCACCATCGAGTGTTAACGCACGAACAATGATAGCAATAAATAAAATAAATAATAGCGGCATCATGTACTTACTTGCTTTTTCTATGCCTTTTTCCACACCTTTACTAACAACAAAAATGGTACAAAGCATAAAGATGAATTGCGCTCCAATAGCACTTACTGGATTTGAAATTGTTTCACCAAACAATTGCCCATAATCTACTACTCCGTTCCAGAAGCTACCTGTGACACTATAGTATAAATAAAGTAAAATCCATCCACCTACAACACTATAGAAAGATAGTACGCTAAAACAAGTAACAACTCCCATACGACCAATCCAAGGATATAACTTGCTATTTGGTACTAATAGTTTATAAGCTGTAACCGCCTCTTTTTGGGTACTACGCCCGATAACAAACTCGGCTAGAAGAAGAGGCATACCTATAAATAAAGTTAATAGTAAAAATACAAGGAAGAATGCGCCTCCCCCGCCATTACCTGCAACATACGGGAATTTCCATATTGCCCCAAGACCTACTGCGGCTCCGGCTGCTGCGAGTACAAAGCCTATTTTCGACGTCCATTGCTGTGTTTCTTTCATCATAAATTCTCCTTTTCTGAATATTTAAACTTTTATTAATTATACACTTTCATTTCATACTCGCACACCTCCTTTAGAAAATAAAAAAGTCCCCTACACGCAAATATGCATGTAGAGGACGATATATGTAATGTAAATACCGTGGTACCACCTCAATTGGATTGATAAATCCCACTTGTTCAAGTACAGGAAAATTCCGATACTCTATCCTTTTAACGGCGGAACCCGGGTTGCCTACTGCAATGTTCAGCATACCTCTCGCAAGCCCATTCTGTATATTTTATCGTACCGGGCTCACACCTTACCCCAGCTCTCTGAACGCATCAAATATACGTACTCTTCTTGCTCATCGATTTCATCTATTGAAGTTACTTGTGATTATAAATTATATTCTTATAGTTGTAAAGTACAATTTACTCATTATCCTATATGAACTTTTCTCTCTAATTCTTGTAAAAACAATTCTCTTTTTTGTTCATTTTGAACATATACCGCCTTTAATACTTCTTGTAATAATATATTTCTCTGTCGCTTCTCTACTTGTAATTCTTTCACTCTTATTCTTACTTCATATAAAAAATCAAGATACGTTTCATACGTCTCATCATATTTATTTGCGATATCGTCACGAATTTTTTTCGCAAGTTTCGGGCTTGCTCCGCCTGTAGAAACAGCTACATTAAGTAGCCCACGATGAAACGCTGCTGGAAAATGAACATTTCCACTTTCCGGATTTGTAATAACATTTACCAATTGATTCACTGCAGCATCTTTAGCAATTTGTTCATTTAGTACCGAATCGCTAGTCGCCGCGACTACTAAAAAAGCATCTTTAATATCACTTTTTTCATATTCCCTTTGATACCAACGAATTTGCTTTTCTTCTACAAATTTTACTAAATTCGTATCTAATTCTGTACTTACCACAACGATATCCGCACCTTGTTTTAGTAAAGGAATAATTTTAAATCCTGCTACTTTTCCCCCGCCAATGACAACAACACGTTTCTTATCAACTCGCACTGTAAGTGGATACATATTGATCTCCCTTCAATATTTCCTCTGTTTTCTGAATTAACATATCTCGAAACGCTACATTCTTCCCTAAATATGGACTTGTTTTTATCTCTTCCGACTCATATTGACGCACTTCTTTCTCAATATGTTTCATGAGCAAGCCTGTAAATAATAAGTAAGGTAACACAACAATGTTCCGTTCTTTTTGTTCTACAATTTCTTTCAACTTCTCATCAAACTTTGGCTCCGCGGCTGCTAAATAACAAACTTCCACCTTTATAATGTTCTTTTCTTTTTGAAATAAAGAAGAAATCCACTTTATATCTTGTAAAGTTTGAGGATCACTACTTCCTCGTGCAACGAGCAAAAGTGTTACTTCTTCTTTAATACCCATTCCGTTATATACCGCCTTTACAAGCACTTCTGATACACCAAATGGATTACCATACACTATTTTGATATTCGGATATTGCTCGTTTAACTTTCGTAATTCAAGCGGAATATCTTCCTTCACATGTCCTGCCGCTAATAAAAAAACAGGGATCGCGACAATCTCTGTAGCACCACGCTTCACACATGTACGAAATCCTTCATCAATAGATGGACTCGCTAGCTCTAAAAAACAAACTTCTTGAATATTTGCCTCTACACGGCTCATACATGACGTAATAAATTGAATTGCCTCTTCTTTTGCCGCTTTCAAACGGCTTCCGTGACATATATATAAGACGGCTTTCATATCACAACACTCCGCTTACTTGATATGCATTTTCCGCTTGCTTCTCAAACCAATGTATCTTTTCTCTAAAACGGACAACTTCTCCAATAACAATCATACTTGGATTTTGAATTTGTTCTTTTTTAGCAACTTCTACTATCGTTCCTAACGTCCCTGTAACCGTACGTTGCATAGATGTCGTCCCCCACTCAATAATAGCAGCAGGTGTACTCTTTTCTTTTCCGTACTTTATAAGTTGTTCACATATGTAGGGTAAATTACTAACCCCCATATAGACAGCTAATGTATCTACACCTTTCGCTAGGTTCTCCCATTTCATTTCTTCCTCAGCACCTTCTTTTCTATGCCCCGTCACAACGGCAAAACTTGCACTTGCATCGCGATGCGTCACTGGAATGCCAGCATAAGCAGGAGCAGCTATGCCTGCTGAAATGCCAGGAATAATTTCAAATGGGATACCTTGCTTGGCTAACGCTTCAGCTTCTTCTCCACCTCTTCCAAATACAAATGGATCCCCGCCCTTTAGTCTCGTTACAACTTTTCCTTTTTTCGCATATTTAACAAGAAATGTGTTAATCGTTTCTTGCTTCATCGTGTGATAATTTGGGAGTTTCCCGCAATAAATTAAATCCGCTTCAGGCTTTGCATAAGAAAGCAATTCTTTATTTACAAGACGGTCGTACAATATAACATCAGCCTTCTCGATGCATCTCAACCCTTTAACAGTAATTAAATCCGGATCACCAGGACCCGCTCCGACGATATAAACCTTCCCCATCATCTCTCCTCATTTCTATTATTAAAGTGAAACTTCCATCCTTATATACGAATGGAAGTTACTACTATTTCGTATTACAATGTTCCCTACTCATGAATAACAAACGCCGCTCCTTTTTGAATCTTCTTTTTTTCATATAAGGAGATTTCTTTCACTTCTGGTAGCGGTAAAAAATACTTTTCCAGCTCTATTTCCGCAAGCTTAAACGCTTGCTCTTCACTTTGAGCAACAACGACTATTGGAACAACACTATTCACTAATACAGCTTCAAATCGATATAAATCCATATTGTCCCTCCTAAGACGCTATTACTTCTTCTAATACGCGATTTAGTACAATTTGTAATTCTTCCACTCCAACACGTCCTACGAAATCATAAAACGTTTCGGCTAGTAATTTATTCTTTTGGAAATAACGTAAAAAGGACACGAGAACATCCGGTAAATCTTCACCATCTATTTTCCCTTTTAATTTTTCGTTATATGCTCCGCCATCCAATAGCGTTCCGCCCACATATATTTCAAATGCCTCAACGATTCCCTTTTCCTTTGTTTTCAGTTTTACTCCTTGCAAACCAATATCAGCAATTTGACGTTGACCACAGGAGTTCGGGCATCCTACCATATGAATTCGAACTGGAACATCAAGTGCAATTTGTGTATCTAAGTATTCTGCGATTTTGCGCAATCTTTCTTTCGTTTCTACTAATGCAAGATTACAATACTCAATACCAGTGCATGAAACCGCATGGCCGATAAACGATTTCGGGTTTGCGGAAATTGCTTCAAACAACGGTTCACTTAATAATCCTTCAACATTTTCTGGCGGAACATTCGGAATAATGAAGTTTTGTGAGTTACAAGTACGAATTTGTCCATTTCCATATTGCTTTGCAATTCTTGCAATCTCAAACATCTCTTCTGCATGTAAACGCCCTACCGGCACATTAAAACCGACATATTTTAATCCTTCTTGTTTTTGATCTTGTACGCCATAAAAATATCCGGCATTCCATCCTTTGAGCGCACTTTCTCCTTTACTTTGCAAGGGTCCTGTGTATTCTACTAGTTTCTCTTTAAATTTCTCAGCTCCCCAGTCAGCAACAAGAAATTTCAAACGTGCTAAGTGGCGTTTTTCACGATATCCAAAATCACGGAATATAGTAGCAATTGCAATCGATACTGCCTTCACTTCTTCTGGTAAAACGAATACATCTAATTCTTCCGCTAAGTAAGGGCGCGCAGATAATCCTCCGCCTACTTTTATATGAAAACCAACTTTTTTCTCACCATCTATTTCTTTCGTAGCAGGTGTAAATGCCACACAGTTAATTTCAGCATTTGCTGAATTATAAATGTTAGAACTAATAGACATTTTAAATTTACGAGGTAGATTAGAAAACTCTTCATTATGTTGGAAGTATTCATATATCTCTTTAACAATCAACGTTGTATCAAATAGTTCGTTCGCATCAATTCCAGCAAGTGGATTCCCTGTAATATTACGTGTAATATCACCGCACGCCCCCGCTGAAGATAACCCTACTCTCGCTAATCTTTTAAAAATATCCGGAATTTGCTGAATTTCTAGCCAATGAAACTGAATCGCCTGTCTCGTCGTAATATCTAACACATCACGTCCATAGTCTTCAGCGATTGAAGCAAGTACTTCTGCCTGTGCATTTGTAATAATCCCAGAAGGAATATTAACACGCATCATAAAATAGCCAGCTTCTTTCGGTCGTTGCAAATACAATCCGGCCCATTTAAAGGAGTCCCACTCTTCTTTCGGAATTGATTCAAATCCATTTTCCGCATAGTAAGGAATATCATTAAAGATTTCCAAACCATCTTTTTTCAATTTGTTTTTCTCAGTCTGATTTATTTTTTCATTATTAGCCCATACTTTTTCATAACTCATTTTAAATCCCCCTATATAAAGCTACGCTCTTGTAAGTACTTCACAACTTGTTCTGCACATTCTTCAATAGAATACTTGTGCGTTTCTACAATTAATTCTGCTTGTTCCGGTTCCTCATACGGTGAATCAATACCAGTAAACTGTTTAATATCACCTTGTCTCGCTTTTTTATAAAGCCCTTTCGGATCACGCTTCTCACATTCTTCAATCGGACACTTGACAAAGACTTCAATAAACTCATCTGCTGCCAAAAGGTCTCTGACTTGTTTACGGTCTACTCGAAATGGTGAAATGAAAGCTGTAAGGACAACAGTACCTTGATCTACAAATAACTTCGCCACTTCACCAATGCGTCTTATATTTTCCATACGATCACTTTCAGAAAATCCTAAATCCTTATTTAAACCGTGGCGAATGTTATCCCCATCTAACACATAATTTCCAATATTCTTTTCAAATAGTTTACGAGCAACCGCATTGGCTACTGTAGATTTACCCGAAGCTGATAAACCAGTAAACCAAACTACAAAACTGTGATGCCCATTCTTCACTCTTCTCTCATCTTTTGAAACCGAAGCTGTATGCCAAGTAATATTCGTATCCATCTCGTTCTCTCCCTATTCTGTTACTACTTCTTTTTTCAAACCTTTAATTAGTACTTCCACTACTTCTTTACGACTAAATGTACTTGGCGGAATCTCACCATTTCTTAACATTTCTCTTACTTTCGTACCTGATAAAATGACGTGGTCTTCTTTTCCGTGCGGACATGTTTTCGTTGAAGCCATCGCTTCACATTTGATGCAATAAAAACTATGTTCAAAAAATAACGGCGTAATCCCTAACTCTTCTACTGTAAAATTCTTAAAGATGTCCTGCGCTTCATACGTTCCGTAATAATCTCCTACTCCTGCATGATCACGCCCGACAATAAAGTGAGTACAGCCAAAATTCTTTCTTACTAATGCATGAAATATCGCTTCACGTGGACCTGCATATCGCATCGCTGCAGGAAATACCCCTAAGAAAACACGATCTTTTGGATAATAGTTCTGTAGTAATACTTCATAACTTTCCATCCTCACATCAGCAGGAATATCATCTGATTTCGTTTCACCAACGAGCGGGTTTAAAAAGAGACCATCGACAATTTCAAGTGCAGATTTTTGAATATATTCATGCGCACGATGTACAGGATTGCGTGTTTGGAACCCAACTACCGTTTTCCATCCGCGCTTTTTAAATTCCGCTCTTGTTTCGATTGGATCTAAATGATAAGAAGCAAACTGATCATTTTCAGAGCGTTGTATTAAAATAATAGCGCCTCCAACGTAAACGTTCGGCCGATCATACAATTTTTTCACCCCTGGATGAGCCTCATCCGTCGTTTTATATACGAGTAACGCCTCTTTTTCTTTATCAGGTACAAAAATATCTTCTATTTGAATAACACCATATACAGCTCCATCTTTAACAAGCTTTACTTCTTCTCCAACTTTCAATCTTTCTGCTTCTTCTTCCGTTACTGGTAATGCAATCGGTATACTCCAAACACTACCGTTTACTAAACGAAGCGTTTCTACAACTGAGTCATAATCTCTCTTCCCTAAAAATCCCGTAAGAGGGCTATATCCTCCTGTCGCCAGAAGTTCTAAATCACTAAGTGCAATTTTGTCTAGCTCGATTTCTTTTACAATGTTCGATATGTCATATGTTTCATCAATACGGTTTACTAATTCATTTGTTGTACTCATCTTTTTATATCCCCTCTTAGCTTTATTTCAAAATCTATCTTATTGAAAATGAAGTCCGCATTCTGTCTTCATTTTCCCAGCCCACCTTCCATCTCTTGAGTCGCCACCATCTCCTACAGGCAATGTACATTTCTCACACCCAATACTCGGATAGCCAACATCATGTAGCGGATTATATGGCAAACTATGTTTGTATACATATCGCCAAACTTCTTTCCAAGTCCAATGAATGAGCGGACAAACTTTAATAGATTGAAAACGACGATCTTGATTTATAAACTGTGTATGCTTACGCGTTTCTGATTGTTCTCTTCTCAAGCCTGATATCCACGCTTTTTCGGCTGCTAATGATTTTTCTAACGGTAAAATTTTTCTAATATTACAACAAAGATTCGGATTACTTTCCCATAATTTCTCTCCATGAAGCTTCGCCTGTTCTTCAAGTGTAAACTCAGGCTGTTTTTCTATAATATTTAATGAAGGAAATCTCTCGCGTACCTTTTTAATTAATTCGTACGTTTCTTGAAAATGAACATTTGTATCTAAAAATACAACTTTAGCAGATGGATTTACTTGGTTTATAAGATGCAATAAAACCATTCCCTCCACCCCAAAGCTACATGCATATACAATTTCATCTTTATACTCTCTATAAGCCCAGCTTAATACCGATAACGCACCCTTCGTTTCATCTTCTTCAGAAAATGAAACACTATTTTCTTCCCACGTTTCGTACGTCAACATGTTTTTTCCCCCTGTAACAGCAAAAAGACGGTTTTAATCTAATAAAATAGATTAAAACCGCCTCTAGTTTTTCTAGTCAGCGCTTTTTACTTTAATCGGACCTTTTCACTTTTTTCCAATTGAATCACTTTTCCATCTTGCACAACAATTGTGATTGAACCATATTTCATATCCGCAAGCATCGTTTGAATTTTTTCGGACACTTCATCAAAATGTTCCCGTACTCCCACGCAAACAGCCCCCTTTTTATTCATAAAAAAAATCTTTCCCATTTCGAAAAGACTGTTCGGTAATATATTTTACCTTATCTTTCAAAATGGATTCCATTTTGCTGGATTTAGCACCTTGCTTTCTATAAGCAGGTTGCCGAGCTTCGTAGGGCCAGTTCCCTCCGCTTCTCTTGATAAGCTTTGTATTTGTATTTTATCACAATTCTGATTTTTTTCAATCCTAGTTTTCCGATATATTTTAATTATTTTGTTTTTTAAAAAAGGAATTGCCCACCCTGAGCAACTCCTTTTTCACATTTAAACAAGCTCTTTAATACGTATGCGATCGTTCCCAATAATATTTTCATATGTTTCACGTTCTACAACAATTTGTGACGTCCCGCCTTTTGCAAAGACTACAGCTGGTCTACGAATACGATTATAATTATTAGCCATCGAGTAACCATACGCACCCGTACAAGAAATTGCTAGTAAATCAGAAGAGGCAACTTTCGGGAGATTAATATCCCAAATAAGCATATCTCCACTTTCACAGCATTTCCCAGCAATCGAAACGAGTTCCTCATTTTCATCATTCCCTCGATTCGCCAACATCGCCTCATAACGAGCTCCATATAGAGCCGGTCTTAAATTATCCGTCATCCCACCATCGACTGAAACATATTTCCGAATACCAGGAATCTCTTTCACCGCTCCGACTGTATAAACTGTTGTTCCGGCATCACCTACGATACTACGGCCTGGTTCAATCCATATTTCCGGAAGCGGATATTCACATAATGTAAACTGCTCTCTTACCGTACTTGTTACAGCGTGCACATACGTTTCAAGTGTTAACGGTGTATCAGACTCCGTATAACGTATACCGAAACCTCCGCCCACATTCAATACTTTCACTACATAGTTTGTTCGCTCTCTCACTTCTTCTAAAAATTGACGTAGTACTTCAATTGCTCGAACAAAACCAGCCGTTTCAAATATTTGTGATCCAATGTGCGAGTGAATTCCTAATACATTATAATTTGATTTTTGCAAGGCAAGCTCAATTGCCTGCATCGCTTGACCATTTGAAACACCAAATCCAAATTTCGAATCATCTTGCCCTGTTGTTATATATTCGTGTGTATGTGCCTCTACTCCAGGCGTTACACGGATTAATATGTTCACAAATTTCCCATGTTGAATTGCTAAGTCATGTAAGATTTCTAATTCTAAGAAATTATCTACTACAAAACAACCGATATTTGCCTGAAGAGCCATAATAATTTCTTCTTCTGTTTTATTATTTCCATGAAAATGAATACGAGATGCCGGAAAACCCGCTTGGAGCGCAGTATATAATTCCCCTCCAGAAACAACATCTAAAGACATATTCTCTTCACGAGCTACTCGGCACATCTCCATGCACAAGAACGCCTTGCTTGCATATGCTACTTGATAAGAGAAACCACTTCCTTTAAAAGCACGATGAAACGCACGACATTTCTCTCTAATAAACTCTTCATCGTATACATAAAGTGGTGTTCCGTATTGTTTTGCTAGCTGCGTCGTATCGCACCCTCCAATTTCTAAGTGTCCTTGCCCATTGATTCGGCTTGTGCCTTGTAAATACATTTGAATTCCTCCCTTATTTCCTCTAAAACTCATAACCCCAATCTTCTATTCATTGCAGCACGCTTTTAGATAGACAAAAAACGCGCGGAACAATGTTCACACGCGTTTCTTATTAGGAAAAATATATATATTGAAAAAATAAACGAGTTGTTATCTTCTCAAATAAGAAACCGCATCAACATCTCCAAATAGCTCTCCATAAAATAAATCTTATGACAGTACTACATTTATTCAATGCAGTCCCAATATAAGAATAACGTGGTCATTCTTATATTTCGGCAATAGTCCCTTTCAACCTATGATCACAGATTCCACTAAATCTCCCATAGCTTACTCTTTCCTATCGCGGCCTCTACCTTTGAGAGTAGATGAGGTAAGTCTATTTAATTTTCAAACATCTAATGTTGCTATTAACAATACCAAAGGAACATTTTATTTGTCAAACAATTTTTCAAATTGTTTTTTTACAGTTTAATTTGGTGTCATTTGGTAAACGTTTTACTACAACCTTTGTTACTTCCCATTCGCCTTCCTCATTATTAAACGTAATTGTTACTTTTTCAAATGGCGGAGCAATTTTCCCACCAACTCGTTCATATTTCGTTACTTCGATAACTGCTTGAAATAAATATGTACCACTATACATTTTTTTTAAGCTAATAATTCTCGGACACTCATATGGTTTCAAGCCCCCATACTGTTTTTCAATCGCTCTATTTATTTTTGGAAATAAAACAGAATAAAGCGCATCTTCCATGAGCGGCGCATCATATTGTGCTACTGATACATTCGGTGAAGCAAAAAACATAAAACTACTGCATACTATAACGTATAATAAATTTTGCATTATAACCTCCGCATCATTACGCAATACTTTCTATGTTTAGCAAATGATAATAATCATACATAGAAATTCCATTTTATTGTCTCCCACTTCCCTTTTTCTACTCAATTGTTGCAAAAAAAGCCCACAATCCTCTTTTATTTTCGTATAATGATACTCATAGTATAATAATCATAATAATAAAGGACTGTTCGTATATATAAAGTGAGGATAACTTCAATTAACTTCACAAGAACTGTCATGCTTTCAGGAGAGGAGTATATTATGCTACAACATCTGTTTCCAAAATTACGATTTGCACTCGTTGCAGTCGTTTTATTATGGATTAAAACATATATTGTGTACAAGCTAGCATTTGATATTAAAATTGATAACTTCTTTGAAGAATTTATGCTTTTTATTAATCCACTAGCTTCATTACTTTTATTTTTCGGTTTAGCTTTACTTGCATCTAAGTACCGAAATCGAATTATTATTGGTATTAGTTTTATACTGTCATTTATTTTATTTGGAAATGCAATGTTTTACGGGTTCTATAACGATTTTGTTACATTCCCTGTTTTATTCCAAACAAATAATATGGCTGACTTAGGAACGAGCATTAAAGAGCTCTTTACGTACAAAACATTACTTTTATTTGCAGATGCAATTATTTTAATGTTTATTTCACGTAAATTCCCATCATTTTGTGATACAACGCCACTTTCTCGTTCTGAGAAGCGAACTTTCTTTAGTGGTGTAACAGCGCTATTAGCACTGCAAATTGTTGTTTCAGTTATTTATAAACCACAAATGTTCTCACGCTCATTTGATCGTCAAACTGTCGTGAAAAATTTAGGTTTATACACATATCATCTATTTGATATTACACTTCAATCCAAATCTTCGGCTGAACGTGTATTTGCAAGCGGAGATGGATTTTCTGAAATTAAAAACTACGTAGACGCAAAAGATAAGCAAGTTGATAAAAACTTATTCGGAGCTGCAAAAGGTAAAAATGTAATTTTAATTTCAATGGAATCTACACAAAGTTTTGTTATTAATAAAAAAATAAATGGGAAAGAGATTACTCCATTTTTAAATCAGTTTATAAAAGATAGTTTTTACTTCGATAACTTCTATCATCAAACAGGACAAGGTAAAACTTCTGATGCTGAATTTATCGTGGAAAACTCCCTTTATCCATTAGACCGTGGCTCTGTATTCTTTACTCATGCTAACAATGAATATACCGCGACACCAGAGCAATTAAAAAAATACGGTTATTATTCTGCGGTTTTCCATTCAAACGATAAAACATTTTGGAATCGTGATGTAATGTATCCTGCACTTGGATATGATCGTTATTTTAATTTAAATGATTACGTAGGCACTGAACAAATGTCTGTCGGTTGGGGATTAAAAGATAAAGGGTTCTTTGAACAATCTATTCCAAAGTTAAAATCTTTACCGCAACCGTTCTATACAAAATTTATTACTTTAACAAATCATTTTCCATTTATTCTAAGTCCAGAAGATAAATATGTTGATGAGTTTAATTCGGAAAGCGGTGTTCTAAACCGCTATTTCCCAACGGTCCGCTACACGGATGAAGCTCTTAAATTATTCATTAATCAATTGAAAGAAGAAGGGTTATACGATAATTCCGTTATTGTCATTTATGGTGATCATTATGGTATTTCTGAAAATCATAATGCAGCTATGGCTCAATTCCTTGGGAAAGACGCTATTACACCGTTTGATTCTATGCAATTACAACGCGTCCCTCTCATCATTCATGTACCTGGTCAAGAAGGAAAAGTCATTTCTAAAGTATCAGGACAAATTGATATTAAACCAACGCTTCTTCATTTACTTGGTATTAAAACAAATCAATCAATTGAATTTGGAACTGACTTATTTATAAAAGAAAAGGATCCACTTATGGTAATGCGCGATGGTAGCTTTGTAACAGAAGATTATGTTTATACAAAAAATATATGCTACAAAAGAAGCTCAGGTGAAGAGGCTGACATAGCACTATGCCAGCCATATATCGAAAAAGCCAAAACAGAATTAAAATTCTCCGACAAACTGATTTATGGAGATTTATTACGATTTGATCCTAACAATCGATATAAAACTGGAACGATGACAACAAAATTCGAATAAGGTGAGAAGCAACTTTATGAAAAGTTGCTTCTTTTTTTCTTACGCTTCAAATCTTTCACAAATTGGGAATTTCTTTCGTACGGGGAAGAAATTTATGGTATGATAAAATAAGTAAACTTTCATACACTAATTAAGAATTTATAACAGAAAGCAAGGGATCAGATTTTGTATAGAGCAGCTATTCCAAACTTATTTACGCTCGGAAATTTATATAGCGGATTTTTATCAATCGGCTATGCATCTTTAGGATATTATAAATCAGCTGCTATTTTAGTACTTATCGGGATGATGTTAGATAGTCTTGATGGTCGTGTTGCTCGTTTATTACGCGTTGATTCACAAATGGGAAAAGAGCTTGATTCACTCGCGGATGTTGTAACATTTGGTGCAGCACCTGCTGTTTTAATGTATTACACGTCTTTTTCCAACTACGGAATCATTGGACTATACATAGCGGGATTATTCCCTCTGTTCGGAGCATATCGCTTAGCACGATTTAATGTAACACCATCTTCTACTTCTATGAAATATTTCACTGGAGTTCCGATTACTGCAGCAGGAGGGCTTGTCGCCTTCTTAACATTATTTTCACATACCATTCCAAAAATCGTTCTTATTACAGTATTTGTAACGTTCGCATTTTTAATGGTGAGCCGCATTCGTATCCCAAGTTTAAAAGATGTACCAATTCCACGATATAGCATAATTATTACACTATTTTTAGTTGGAATCATTATCACAATGTACCAAACAGGTTTTGGTAATTTTTCTGTTTTCTTATTCATTGCCATTCCACTATATATTTTGTATATGCTATCTCAATTTATTAGACAAAGACCGTCTAAAAAAGCAAATAAAGAAAAATAAGAAAAACCTTCCGAATTCGGAAGGTTTCTTTTTATTTTTCAACTAAAACTTTTTGATTTACAGGTGTTACAGGTTCTTCACCTTTTAATACAGCTAAAATATTTCTAACTGCCATTTCAGCCATCGCATCACGCGTTTCAAATGTTGCATTTCCTACATGAGGAGTAAGTACTACGTTTTTCAATCCTTTTAATTTCTCTGTAATTTTCGGTTCAAATTCGAATACATCGAGAGCTGCACCTTCTATCTCATTTGTTTCTAGTGCATGCGCAAGTGCAGATTCATTCATAATTGGACCACGTGCAGCATTTACGATATACGCTGTTTTCTTCATCATTTTAAATTGTTCTTCATCAATCATATGATGCAGCTTTGGATTATACGCACAGTTAATTGTAATAAAATCTGCTGTTTGTAATAGTTCTTCTAACGTTACATATGTCGCTTCTAGCTCATTCTCAGCTTCAGGCTTACGATTTGGCCCCGTATATAAAACATTCATTCCAAATGCTTTCGCACGTTTTGCTACTGCTTTCCCAATTTCTCCAAGACCAATAATTCCAATTGTTTTACCATATACTTCTCGGCCTAAGAAAAATAGTGGTGCCCAGCCATTAAATCCAATTGTACGACATAATGTATCCCCTTCAGAAATTCGTCTTGCTGCGGCTAAAAGAATTGCAAATGTTAACTCCGCTGTTGCCTCTGTAGATACTTTCGGTGTATTTGTAACAGCAATCCCCTTTTCTCCAGCATATGTGTAATCAATATTATCGTAACCCGCGCCATAGTTTGCAATAATTTTCAAGTTTGGTGCTGCATCAATAACCTCTTTCGTTACCTTCGTAGAAAGTAAACTTAAAAGTGCATCTTTATCTTTTACACGTTCCGCTAACTCTTCTACACTAATTAATTCTTCTTTATTATACATTTCCACATCATGATTTTTTAATAATTCTAATCCGATTTCTGGAATATTTCCTGCCACTAATATTTTCGCCACTACTAACACCTCTTCTATATAAAATAAGATATCTCTTATATTTTATTGTAAGAAATCCACATATAAAAACCAAGGAATTTGATTATAGTTTTGAAAATCGACACTTTTTCCCATAAGAAAAGAGGAGATCTTTCTCTCCTCTCTTCTTACGCTTTTTCTTGCGATTCTTTCCCAAGCTTCGCATCGATTGTTCCTTCTGCAACTGTATCGCTAATTTGTTCCTCAATAACAGAGTTAGCTGTATTATTCGTTTCAGAAGTATAAGCTTGATCCGCCACTTGAACATTTTGTTTATTTTGTTGTTTCGCCATTTTTCACCCTCCTTTTCATTCCTTCTTATTTTGAACAAAAAGGGTGGTTTTCATCAAAAAATCGTGGTTCATTTTGAAATTGTTACTTCTTCTTCAAGCACTCTCATCGTTCTTACTCGTTTCGTGAATGTAGCTATATGAGAAATATCATGATTGCGTAATGTCTTTATATTCTCTTCCACATACTTTCCTAAATCATTCGGATAATGGGCATCTGAGGATAGAGTAATTGGAACTCCATGCTTAGCTAATACTTGTAAATAAAGCGCACTTGGACACATTTCGCGCACAGGATAGCGATAGTACAATCCCGCATTTATTTCTGTTGCTGTATTTGTTTCCACCAACGCACGAGCAATGTCCTTATAATAAGAAAGCTGTTCATTCTCATCCAATCGATAATTAAATACTTTTATGTTATCGAGGTGAGCTATAATATCAAAAAGCTCGGAACGAACGGCACTTTCAACTGTAGCGAAAAACGTATGATATAAAGTATGTAACTCATGCGTATCAAAGTACTCTTTCGTATCTGGATTATCAAATCCCCATCCATCTATAAAATGGACCGAGCCGATTACATAATCCCAATCTGCTAATGCTAGTAAGCCTTTTAACTCTTGTTCACCACCGATAAAATAATCTGCTTCAATTCCAAGTTTGAGCGTTATCCCTCGTTTTCTCCATCGCTCTTTTGCCTCTTCAATCGCCTTTGTAAAATCATAAATAGACGTTACTCTTACTTGATCTAACCATTCTTTTTGTAAACGACCAAGCTTAGAATCACTAATATCTACATACTTTTCATAATATCCTTTCGCTTCATGAAAACGGTATAAGTGATCGACAATACCAATTTCTTTTATACCTTTTCGCAAAGCTTCTTCTAAATATAAATCAATCCATTTCGTTGTAAATGGACCTTCCTTCACACGTCTTTGCAGGCGTTCTTGTGTTTTCACAAGCCAGCCTATTGAATGCTTTTCTTCTTTAAGCGGTTCATAATATTGTAGTGCTTCATTTATTTTAGCAAGCCAACCTATTGAATACGGCCCTTCTTCTAAATGAAGGTGGTAGTCCACTTTCATCCATATTCCCCCTTATAATGTATCTATTTCTCTTCGGTCCCCTACTCTTGAAAGCTTTCCATTTCTTTCTTTCACTTCTTGCATGACATCTTCTAATGAAATATTTTTTTCAGCTAATAGAACAAAACAGTGATAAAACACATCAACCATTTCTTTTATTAGTTCTTCTTTATCATTATTTTTAGAAGCAATGATTACTTCGGCACATTCCTCACCAATTTTCTTTAAAATTTTATCTTCTCCTTTCGAAAATAAATAATTAGTATATGATTCAGGAAGTGGATTTTTCTTTCGTTCTTCAATTGTTTCAAATAATAACTTAAAGATATCTTCCATATGTATCCCCCTATATAATTTTGTAGTGAAAACACGTTTTCTCTCCCGTATGACAAGCTGGTCCTACTTGCTTTACAACAACAACAATTGAATCTTGATCACAATCTAAATAAAGGGATTGAACATATTGGACATTTCCTGATGTTCCTCCTTTATTCCATAACGATTGTCTCGAACGGGAATAAAACCATGTTCTTTTCGTTTCTAGCGTCTTTTCATACGCTTCTTCATTCATATAAGCTAGCATTAAAACTTCGTTCGTATCTTCCTCGATAACAACTACCGGTATTAAACCTTTTGAAAAATTAGGTTTCATAACCGCACCTCAACGTTTGCTTCTCTTAATTTTTTCTTTACATCCTGTACAGTCGCTTCACCATAATGGAAGATTGATGCTGCTAATGCTGCATCAACTGTTGTTTTTTGAAATACTTCTAAAATGTGATCCGCATGACCACATCCCCCTGATGCGATTACTGGGACGGAAACGCTGTTTGAAATTGCCTCTGTTAAACGAAGATCATATCCATTTTTTGTTCCATCTGCATCCATACTCGTCAGCAAAATTTCTCCTGCTCCGAGCTTAACGACACGCTTCGCCCATTCTATTGCATCCATTCCCGTATCAATTCTTCCGCCATTTACGTATACATTCCATTTATCTTCCGCTACTTTTCTAGCATCGATTGCTACGACAATACATTGCGATCCAAAATGTTCTGCACCTGCCTGGATTAGCTTTGGATTTCGCACTGCAGCTGAGTTAATTGAAACTTTATCCGCTCCAGCTCTTAGAAGATTATACATATCTTGAACATTTGCAATCCCCCCGCCAACTGTAAGAGGAATAAATACTTTTGAAGCAGTTTTTTCTACAACATCTATAATCGTTTTTCGCCCTTCATGCGTCGCAGTAATATCTAAAAATACGATTTCATCTGCCCCCGCATCATTATATAAAGCTGCTATTTCAACAGGATCACCGACGTCTTGTAATCCTATAAAATTCACTCCCTTTACTACTCGACCTTCTTTTACATCTAGACATGGAATAATTCGTTTCGCTAACATAACTTTGTAACCTCTAACACTTCTTCTAAATCAATCGTTTTCTCGTAAAGTGCCTTCCCAATGATAACGCCATATATATTCATATCATTTAATCTTTTCACATCTTGAATAGATGCTACACCTCCAGATGCAATTACACGAATGCCCACATTTTTTTGCAGTAACTCTAATTGTTCAAAATTTGGTCCTGCAAGCGTCCCGTCTTTCGATATGTCTGTAAACACAATCGTTTGAACACCTAAACTTGCCATTTGCTTCGCTAAATCGATGTAAGAAATTTCAGATAAATCTAACCAGCCCCTCGTTGCTACGAAACCATTTTTCGCATCAATTCCAACAATAATTTTCTCTTTATATAGACGAACCGCTTCTTCTAAAAATGATTTATCATACAGTGCAGCAGTCCCTAAAATCACTTTTTCTACACCTACCGATAATAACTTCTCCACCACCGCAAGTGACCGAACTCCCCCTCCAACTTGCACCGGAATACGCACCGCCCTGCATATTTTTTCAATAACAGGCAAATTTACTGCTTCCCCAGCAATTGCTCCATCTAAATCAACGATGTGCAATATTTTCGCTCCAAGTTTTTCAAATACAATCGCTTGCGCAACCGGATCTTCATTCATCACCGTTTCTTTACTAAATTCTCCTTGATATAGCCTGACGCATCGTCCTTCTTTTAAATCGATAGCTGGGAAGATTTCCATGCTTCTACCACCTCTTTGAAATTTTTTAACATTTGCATCCCAATTTCGCCACTTTTTTCAGGATGAAACTGTGCACCGAATATATTTCCTTTTGCTACAAAACCAGGTACTTTCACTCCATACTCACTTGCGCCATATACAATCTCATTTGGACAATCTGCATAATAAGAGTGAACATAATATACGAAAGAACCGTCCTCTACTCCATTCCAAAGCGATATTTCTCCTTCTTTTTTTAATTCATTCCACCCCATATGTGGAATTTTATAAGGAACTTTTAACTTTCGAATGACACCTGGCAATAAATTTAATCCGTTACAGTTTTGTAGTTCCTCACTTTTTTCAAATAAAAGCTGCATTCCTAAGCAAATGCCCAGAAGCGGTTTCCCTGAACTTCCAACTTCTTTTAGCACATATACTAAATCTTTTTTTTCTAAAACGTCCATCGCTTTCGGAAATGCACCTACTCCTGGTAAAATAACTCCATCACTTCTCAATATTTCTTCTATATCATCCGTTACGATATACTCTGCTCCAATATATTTTAATGCCTGTTCCACACTGCGAATATTTCCCATTCCATAATCTATAATTGCAATCAATTACAACATTCCTTTCGTTGAATTTACGCCAGTAATCTTGTCATTTTTATCGACTGCTTCTCTAAGCGCTCGACCGAATGCTTTAAATAAAGCTTCAATTTTGTGATGTGTATTGCTTCCATATAGTATGCGAGCATGTAATGTAATATTTGCAGCATGGGCAACTGCTCTAAAAAATTCTTCCGTTAGTTCTGTGTCAAAATCTCCAAGCTTCGGATTTGTTAATTCACCTTGAAACACAATATATGAGCGCCCGCTTATATCAATTGCGACAAATCCTAAAGACTCATCCATTGGCACATATGCCGATCCGTACCTGTTAATTCCCTCTTTATTTTGCAATGCTTCTTTCAAGCAAGTTCCGAGTACAATTCCAACATCTTCAACTGTATGATGAGCATCAACGAATACATCACCTTCAGCTTCAACTTGCAAACCAAATCTTCCGTGCCTTGCAAATAAAGTTAGCATATGATCAAAAAATCCAACTCCCGTTTGCACAGAAACATTCGTACTTTCATCAAGTTGCAAACTTAATTTAATTTTCGTTTCCGTCGTCTCACGTACTTGACTAGATTGGCGCATTATTCTTCCTCCTTAAACCTAATTTGAATCGCTCTCGCGTGTGCATGTAAACCTTCTTTATTTGCGAGTTCTACAATATGATGTTGTACACTTTTTAACGCTTCTTCCGTATAAGAAATAAAGCTTGATTTTTTCACAAAATCATCGACAGATAACGGAGAGAAGAACCTTGCCGTTCCACTTGTCGGTAATACGTGATTCGGTCCTGCCAAATAATCTCCGAGCGGTTCAGGTGCATATGGGCCAAGAAAAATTGATCCTGCATGCTTTACATAAGCTAGAGCATTCATTGGCTCTTTTATATGTAACTCTAAATGTTCTGGAGCAATTTCATTTGATAATTGAAACGCCTCTTCTAAAGAAGGAACAATAAAAATTGCTCCATTTCTTTTTATTGATTCACGAGCGATTTCACTTCTTGGCAACGTCTCTAACTGTCTTTCTATTTCTCTTTCTACTTCTTTCGCAAGCTGTATATTCGTTGTAATACAAATAGCTGTCGCCCTTTCGTCATGTTCTGCTTGTGATAATAAATCTGCAGCAATATAATTGGCATTTCCTGTTTCATCTGCTATAACTACAATTTCTGACGGTCCAGCAATCATATCTATATTTACTATCCCGTATACTTCTCGCTTCGCTAGAGCGACATACAAATTCCCTGGCCCAACTATTTTATCTACTTTAGGAATCGATTCTGTTCCGTATGCTAGAGCAGCAATTGCTTGAGCACCACCGGCCATATAAATTTCATCTACACCTGCAAGGCTTGCAGCAGCTAATATATGCGGATCAATTCCTCCTTGTCTCGGCGGTGTTACCATTACAATTTTTTTTACACCTGCGAGTTTTGCTGGCAATACATTCATTAATACTGATGAAGGATACGAAGCTGTTCCACCTGGCACATACACACCTACATTTTCTAACGGCCGAATGAGCTGCCCTCTAATTACCCCTTCACTTTCACAATCGAACATAGATTGTCTTTTTTGCTTTTCGTGATACGAGACAATGTTTTTCTTCGCTTCTTTTAACGCTTCTAAAAAAGAATGTTCTACAAACTTACTTGCTTGTTTTATTTCTTGCTCACTTACACGAAAATCTTTTATCTCTACCCCATCAAACTTTTTTGTATAGAACAATACACCCTCATCTTTACTCTCCCTTACGTTTTGAACAATTTCTCTTACACTTCTTTGAACAGTTTCTTCTATTATATTAGCGCTTTCTCGTAGCAATTTTATTTTCGATAACGCCTCTCGGAAATCTTCATACACTATCTCCATTTCAAGTCCTCCTATTTCCCTGACAAAATTTCTTGCTCCATCTTATTTATAATACTGAATATTTCGTCTTTTTTAGTTTTCAACGCAGCCTTATTCACAATCATCCGAGCTGATATAGAACACATTTCTTCAAATACAATTAATCCGTTTTCTTGTAATGTTTTTCCTGTTTCAACTATATCAACAATCGCATCTGCCAATCCCAGAAGCGGAGCAATCTCTACGGATCCTTCTATTTTAATAATTTCTACATCCTCCCCTTTATCATGAAAATAAGTGGAAGTAATGTGCGGATATTTCGTAGCAATTCGTTTCTTTCGGTAACTCTTCGGATTATACGTAGGAATAGAAGCGACACAAAATTTACACACACCTACTCCTAAATCCACCATCTCATATATATCTTTCTCACATTCCATTAAAATATCTTTTCCAACGACTCCAATATCAGCTACGCCATGTTCCACATAAGTAGCAACATCCACCGCTTTCACTAAAATAAATGAAATATTTGTGTTTTTACTTTTAAACACCAGTTTCCTTCCTTTATCTTTGAGCTCTGAACAATCAATTCCAATTTTCTCAAACAGTGGAATAACATGCTTTTCTAATCTACCTTTCGTTAACGCAATTTGAATGTTACGCATGAAGCCTCCCCTTCTTTCTGGATGATCCATTTCTCTCTCCATACATATTCCACCAATGACTCACTCTTCGTCTCAACGACCGTCATTATTTTATTCTTTTTTGCAAATTGAAAACTGTCGTTTAAATTAGAGAATAGAGATAACTCCACTTTCTTCCCGTCCTTTTGAAGTAAATTTCGTAATCTTTCTGCTTCTGCTAAACTATTTAACTCATAATGAATCATAATATCTATTTGCTTTCGTTTATATGGTTCTTGCTGCTCTTGAAGTGCCTTAACAATTTGATTTACTTGCACCGCGAGTCCAACCGCTGGCATCATTTCTCCAAAATTACTAATTAACTCATCGTATCTTCCGCCACTAACGATTTCTTCTCCAATTTCATATATATACCCTTTGAAAATAACACCTGTATAATAATCCAAATGTTGAATCATACCTAAATCAATTGATATGTAAGAGCCATATCCTAACTTTTCAATTGTTTCATACATTTCTTTCACCCTTGCAATTGCCTTTTTCATTTCATTACTTGAAGCAAGTTTTTCCGCTTCCTCAATGACTTCTAAATTCCCAAATAATCTTGGTAATTTCTCAAGTAATCTTACTGTTTCATCACACCGATTTAATTTCTTTTCTCCGATAAAACGTGAGAGTGCGGCATAATTTTTACTTTCAATATACGTCCTAAGTGACTTTTCTTCTTCATCATTAATGGAGAGCTTTTTTACAATACATTTATATAACTGCACTTGCCCAATCTCAATTGTGAAAGATTGCACCTTCAATTTTTGAAGTGCTTGAATTACGCTTATCACACATTCAATTTCAGCCCTTACATTATCAATTCCGATAATTTCAATACCACTTTGCACTATTTCATTATATTTCCCAGTAAGAGACTCATTCGCCCGAAATACATTCCCGCTATACGTTACTTTAAGAGGAATATCCCCTCTCTGTGTTCCAATTACTCTTGCTAAAGGAATTGTCATATCTGGGCGCAAAACGATAATCCGTCCTTTTTCATCAAAAAACTTATACATCTTTTCTTCATCTATCGGCCTGTTTTGAAATGCAAAAACATCGTAAAACTCAATTGTAGGTGTCCTTATTTCTTCATAACCTCTCTCTAAAAATGTACGTCTTAATTTTTGTTCCACTTCTTCAATTAACGTACATTCTTCGAATAAGTAATCTCTCGTTCCATTCGGATTTGCCCGCTTCCACTTTGTCATCTGAATTCACACACCCTTCCCTCTTTAATATATGCCCATTCCATTCACCCAAACCGAAAATAAAAAGAGCCTTGTAGACAAAATACCTACAAGGCTCTTTAGTAGAGTGTAGGTACAACGGGAATAACCCTTGTACCTACACGTTTTCACGTTAGGTTCAAGGGTTTCATGTATGATGATGTAGTTGTGTAAGCATTTTAATAGATTGCATTGTATTCATAATACTTACTCCTTTTCTCCTCTGATTTTTACATAGTATATAACAGATAATTCTGAATGTAAATACATTTTTAATACTCCGTTATTTCTTAATATGAAGCTACTTTTCTTTCATACTCTCCAATTTCTTGTTCATATTGCATCGTAATGGCGATTTCATCTAGACCATTTAATAATTTTCCTTTCCACATTTTCTCAATTGTAAAATGAAGCCTGTGCGTATTCGTTGTAATTACTTCATTCTCTAAATCAACTTCTATTTGATCTCTCGCATTCGTTTTGGCAAGTTGTTCACGCATCTCTTTATCCATTACAATCGGTAACATACCATTCTTCATACAATTCATATAAAAAATATCTGCAAATCCTCCAGCGATAATAACGCGGAAACCGTAATCAGCAAGCGCCCAAGGAGCATGTTCTCTTGAAGAACCACATCCAAAATTATCACCTGTAATTAATATACTTGCTCCTTTTCTGTCTAGATCATTAAGGGGGAAATTAGGATTTTCATGACGCTCATTATCGTAACGCCACTCATCAAATAAATACTTTCCAAATCCCGTCCTTTCAATTCTCTTTAAGTATTGCTTCGGAATAATTTGATCTGTATCAATATTATCATTCATAAGTACAGCGACCGTACCTTTATGAATACGAAATGGCTCCATCATAACTCTCCTTTCTAATATCAACAAAATGCCCATATAATGCAGCCGCTGCTGCCATAGCTGGGCTTACTAAATGTGTTCTCGCTCCCTTCCCTTGTCTTCCTTCAAAGTTACGATTTGAAGTAGAAGCACAATGTTCTCCTTCAGGTACTTGATCTGGATTCATCCCAAGACACATTGAACATCCAGGCTCTCTCCATTCAAATCCAGCTTCTTCAAATATGTGATGTAATCCTTTTTGCATCGCCGCTTCTCTTATCCTTTTAGATCCAGGCACAACGAGTGCTCGCACACCTTCTTTTACTTTTCTCCCTTTTACAACAGCTGCGGCAATTTCTAAATCAGATAAACGTGAATTTGTACAAGAACCAATAAAGACATGCTTAACAGGAATTTCAAAAGTACTTTGTCCAGGGCTCAATCCCATATAAGAAAATGCTCTTTCATCATTTCCATCCTGTTTTTCTGGTAATTTTTCATCAATACGAACACCCATACTTGGATTTGTTCCCCAAGTGACGTACGGCGCTAAATCCGTAACATCTATTGAAATATGTAAATCATAAATCGCATCTGAATCTGTATAAAGCTCCGACCATTTTTTCTTGAAAGATTCATAGTCTTTCGGTGCATACTTACGCCCTTTTACATAAGAAAATGTTTTTTCATCCGGTGCGATAATGCCTGCTTTCGCTCCTCCTTCAATTGCCATATTGCAAAGTGTCATTCGCTCTTCCATATCCATATCATGGATCGTCTCTCCATAGAATTCCATTACATACCCTGTTCCAACCGCTACACCGTACTTTGAGAGAAGATGCAAAATAATATCCTTTGCATAAACGCCTTTCGGTAACTTTCCTTTTAATTCAATCCCCATCGCTTTCGGTTTTCGTTGCCACAACGTTTGCGTTGCTAATACATGCTCTACTTCACTCGTACCAATACCAAACGCTAAAGCACCGAAAGCACCGTGGGTTGCTGTATGGCTATCACCACAAACAATTGTTTTCCCTGGCTGTGTGAGTCCAAGCTCCGGTCCGATAACATGAACGATTCCTTGCTCTTCATCACCAATATCAGCTAATCGCACCTGAAATTGTTTACAATTGTCACGAAGTGTATCCAACTGCTGCTTCGCAATGCGATCGGTAATATTCCAAACATCTTTCGTTGGAATATTATGATCCATCGTTGCAAACGTTAATTCCGGTCTCCGAACAGTTCGATTTGCAAGCCGCAAGCCTTCAAAGGCTTGCGGTGAAGTTACTTCG
>NZ_MAOI01000135.1 GCF_001884235.1 Bacillus paramycoides
AAAAGAGTTTGACTATGCCAAACCGAAATTCATCTCCCACCTACCGTTGGGCTAGCGCCTTTCACACGCTCGAGGAAGGAGAATTCTTTCGGTAAATTCGTTAAAATTTGTGATGGATGCTTGTCCTTACTAAGTACCCATCCATACGAAAATGGGGGACTACAAGTTCAATAGAGATAATTTCTTTTTGGGCATCTACTCGGTTATTTACAAAAGAGTAATCTAGGCCAATCGTAATGGCTAACTCTTGATGTACCGCATTTTGTATAGCCTGTGTATTTATTTTAAGAAAGTATATCGAAAATATAGTAAATAATACTTCCTTTGACCCTGTACTATGGTACAGGGTTTATACTTTATATGAGGTGAGATAGATGCAATATCGTATTGGAGAACTGGCTGAAAAGTGTGGCGTTAACAAGGAGACCATTCGATACTATGAACGATTAGGCTTAATTCCAGAGCCTAATCGTACTGAAAAAGGATACCGAATGTATTCCCTACAAATGGTCGATCGTTTGAATTTCATAAAACGGACGCAGGAATTGGGGTTTACCTTAAATGAAATTGACAAATTGCTAGGGGTTGTCGATCGCAATGAAGCAAAGTGCTGTGACATATATGATTTCACTGTTCTTAAATTAGAGGACATCTAACGTAAAATTCAAGACCTTAAAAAAATTAAACAAATGTTGATAGACCTTAAAGAAAGATGTCCCGAAAACAAAGATATTTACGAATGTCCTATTATCGAAACTTTAATGGACTCAGAAAAGAAAGCAGAAGAATATTTATAATAATAAATTGTAAAGGTGGAAGAATAATGGAAGATTGTTGTAGTAACCTTAAAGGAATAAAAATTGAAAATAATGGTCATTGTCCAACATGTAAAAATAAAGCTAAGAATGTAAAGTTGATTACACTAAAATCATTGCTTAAACCATCTGCATTAGAAACATTAAATGCTAAAGAAAATCACTACTTTTGTTCAAACGAAGATTGTGATGTAGTCTATTTTGATACGAATAATAAAAAATACTTTGTATCTGACATAAAGGTAGCTGTACATCAAAAAGATGACTCAGCAACTACACCAATTTGTTATTGTTTTGATTGGACAAAAGAAAAAATTAAACAATATGTGGAAAATGGACTTATTCCTAATCCAGTAGAGCATATTCGCGAAAACATAAAAGAAAACCGATGTGGTTGTGAAGTAAACAATCCACAAGGTAGTTGTTGTTTAGGCAATATTACAACTTATATTAGAAAAATGTCATAAGGAACCTAAATGTTGCTTTTTTTCACCAAAATAAATCAATATTCCTCTACAAAAGGGCGCTATTCTTTTATAGAGAAAGCGTCTTTTTCTTGTATTTCAAGTGTTCTCATGGTTAAGTAATTTTTTGTTTTCTACGATTGTTGAATGACTAGCGTATAAAAGAGACTCTCCTTGAACATAATACTAGATTAATTGATTTATAGAATGGCAGCGTGAAGAATAATGTTATTATCTGAGTCCTGGGAACAGTATCAATTAGATAAAAAATTGAGGGATATTCACCTCTGACTTTAAAAACATATTATTTTCAATATAAATTTTTATTACGTTATTTCGGTGACATTAACATGAGTGAATTTACTACAGAAAAACTAAAGGTTTACTTAATTGAAGCAGGAGAACACTTAAAGCCATCTAGTTTAGGACACCGAGTTCGTTGCATCAAATCACTTTTTAGATGGACACATGATGAAGGCTTTATTCTTAAAAACCCTGCTACTAAATTAAAAGAGCGGAAGTTAGGCAAAACATCGGCTCTTTTAATTTAGCAGAGCCGAAAACAAAAATAGCCACTTTCTGTTAAAGAGTGGCTTTGTATGAGTACGATTACTACATGTTACAGGGCTAGTATGTAAGTAATTACTTAAATGCATATAGCCTTATTTACCGGAGTGAGAACACCTGTTCTGTTATTTTCTAATCAGTCTCGTTAAAGCCATCCCAAGAAATCCAACACCCATTCCTATCAGCCATCCAATTTGGGAACTTCCTAACGAAGATCCCACTCCTCCACCAAGAAACATGCAGCCAACGAATACTAATGCTCCGATGCCCCATTTCGGCCGATCCATAATTCAATCACACCCTTTCAATAAAACATATGCTATTAGCTAATTAAACTTTCTTGAATATGATATGTTAATTATTTTGCTAGAGGTGGTATATTTGTTTGGCTTAGGTATAGCAATGGTCAGGGAATTTAAAAGACGGAGATTGACGGCTTTAAAGGGATTGCAGGAGGAAAATTTAATGTTTAAGTATCATCACTTAAGAGTTGTGGAACAAATTCTTTTTCAACTCACTAGCTAATAGAAGCTTGGTGATTTTCCACAATCGGGCGCTTTAATGGAATAAAAGGAGAGCATATATTAGTCATGTATAATATGTGCTTTTCTTTATTTTTAGTGATTTTTATAATTTAGGTCTTGATAAGAAGTACTGAAGGGACTTTTAAAGGTCTTTCGATATTTTGATTTTATGTTAGCAAAAAATGCTTTCATGTAAAGAAAACATCAAATCAGTCTACAACTATTTTTTAACAGTCTAATACTTTTTCTATAGTCTAAAACATTTTTTTAATGAAACACTTGATGGTAATAGGAAAAAGTATTTGTTTCTTGATGTAGGCAGAATATAAGATGATACAATTAGAGAAAAATATGGAGGGGCTCATGGTGGAGATAAGAAAATATAATTCTGATGACATCAAACAATTAACAGATTTAATGCCAGATTTAGGTTATCCTAGTTCATTAGATGAAATGAAAGTAAGAATGGAACGTATCGAATCCAATCCAAATTACTACACCTTTGTTGCAATAAATGATAATAACTTAGTAGGGATGATAGGAATAACAATTCATACAACGTACACAAACAACGATGAAAAGATTCAAATAACATCGCTAGTTACAAAGAAAGAATATCGCGGTCAAGGTATTGCGAAAGCATTGATTAAATATGTGGAAGAATGGTCTTTGAAAAGAGGATCTGATTTTATTTATCTTCTAAGTGGAAAAAGTGAAAAGAGGGTAAAGGCACACGAACTATATAAATTCCTTGGTTACGAAATAACTGGTTATAGGTTTGTAAAACGTTTGCGAAAAATGGATGTGCTTTAACAATTGGATGCAATTGTTGAATAATTAAATCCCAATTTCTCATTTATATCACTGAGAGATTGGAGTTTTTAATAATGGAATATCCTTAACGTTGTAAATCCGCTTGGTTGTAACCCTTTATCAGGTAAATGCTCTAAGATGCCAGAAGAAGGATATAACATTTTAGCTATGTATAATATGTTGTATCCCTTATCTTTTAAAGTTTTTTAGATTTAGATCTTGATAAAATAATCTAATCAACATTTGAAAAACTATCCCAAAACCATTAATTAATAATTAAAACTATGATAAAATTTACATATATAGGAAAGGTGAGGGTTATGAGAAAACGTTCATTGTTAGGGAAAATATTACTTTTTTGGGGGCCGATTTTATTTGTTTGGGGACTAATTATGCTTAATGTGATTACAGATATTATACGGTTTGAAAATACAAATAGAGTATTATCATTTAGTGTTCTTATTGCTGGAATAGCTTGTTGCATTGCGTCTAACTTTTTTAAAGAGCGTACAGTATAAAATATTTTATGTATCTATAAATGAGACTTCTATATAAGTTTTAATCAAACTTTTTTATAAAGTAAAATGTTCATCCAAACACGAAGAATCCATTTTGATTAACCTTGATATGCTCCCCCTTAGGTAGACAGATAAAAAATAAAAATCTGTTTATCTAAGGGGGCGTTTTTATGTCACGAATAATAAAGTCATTTCAAAAATAAAATAGATGATTAAAAAAATGGTATTAATTAGAACTTATACTTTTTATCCTGTATGATGAAAATGGGGATATTCCGGTATTTTTATAGTTAAGAAAGAAGTTATTCTCAAAGGGGTAGTTCAGATGTTTAATAGGAGAAACATTCATATTCGAGTTGTTGACAAAGACGGAGAAGTTTATCATGAGTTTGATGTATCAAAGGTAGAGTTAGAAGAAATAAAAGAAAACAAACATCAAGTTCGTATGGTTAAAGAAAATGTATACGAGATAGTAGAAAGTGATGAAAACTTAGAGTCACTAGGTGAAGAACTAGAAGAATTAGAAGAAATAATGCTAGAAATAGAGCAAGAACAAGCAGAAGAGAAAGCGAAACAGAAAGAAAAACAGAAATGGAGTACGAAAAAGAAAGTAATCGTATTTGGACTTATCTTTATCGTGTTTATTGTTTTACCTATCATTGAGGGGTTTCAAAATGCGGTACTGGTAGATGAAGGTAAACCGATGGAAGCACAAATCGTAGGTAGGCATGTAGAGAAAGAGAAAATCATCTTTACACACCCCACACTAGAAATATTCGTAGACGGTAAATACGAAGATGTATGGGTAAGAACAGAGACTTATAATGAAGCAGAATTTGGTAGTAAAGTCCGTGTCGTCAAAAAGAAAGATGGTGACATTGTATTAGACCCTCGATATGACTACGAGGATTTAATTGTAAAGTAGCAATCAAGAAGGGGTATGTTTTTAATATTCGCTTCTCAAATTAAACAACATTATTATTTGCAAAAATCGAAACCATTAAACAAAAAAACAAATTTTAAATAACTTTAATAACCTCCCATCATATTGTTGATGGGAGGTTATTGCCTTTCTGAAGATAAAATTAAAGAGCTTTTTATCTCTATACAATTTCAAAGCAACATATTGGGATTCTTATGCCATTAAATGACCCAATACAAAAGAAAGAGCACAATTCTTATTAGAGAATTGCGCCCAATTGTTGAAGATTAATTAATTCATTTTTTTAAACTTTCCCCCAATTAAATTTCAATAAGTATAGGAACAATCATTGGCTTTTTCTTAGTATGTGTATATACATATTGTCGTATTGATTTTTTTATTTGTTTTTTCATTACAGTCCATTGGTTTCTATTTGCTTCTTGTAGCTCGTTAACAGTTTTTATAGTAAGTCGATTAACTTCACTTCGGAGTTCCGAGAAATCTCTATCCACAAATCCACGAGAAAGGGTATCGGGTTCAGAAATCAGTTTTCCTTCCGCTTTGCTCATAGTTAAAACAATCATGAGCATCCCATCCTCTGAAAGTTGTTTACGGTCTCGTAACACAAATTCCCCAATATTATCGATATCCCCCCCGTCTACGTAGGTATTCCCAACCGGTATTTTCCGGGTCTGGCGGGCAATGGTATGTTCAATATCGACGACATCGCCATTATTGATGATAAACGTGTTTCCTTGCTCTACTCCAACGGATTCACCTAACAAACGGTGATGGTGTAGCATTCTAAATTCACCGTGAATGGGAATAAAATATTTTGGTTTCATTAATGTAAGCATTAATTTTAAATCTTCTTGATAACCATGGCCAGAAACATGCATTCCGGATGTACTTCCTGATCCATAAATCACGTTGGCTCCAAGTGCGAATAAGTTGTCTACAATACTCGTGATATTTCGTTCATTCCCGGGTATTGGACCTGCTGCAAATATAACCGTATCTTCAGGTAAAATGTCGACATCGCGAAAGTTTCCAGTGGACAGGCGAGCAAGAGCAGCCATTGGTTCTCCTTGACTCCCCGTGCATAAAATGGCCACCCTTTCAGGAGGCATTTCATTTATTTCATGTGGGTCAATTAACATTCCATCTGGAACTGTTAAATAACCACGTTCCATAGCAACCGCTACGACATTAACCATACTTCGTCCAAGCAACGCAATTTTTCGATTTGTTTTTTGTGCTGCATTCACGACTTGCTGAACGCGACTAATATTTGAAGCAAAGGTAGAAACAATAACTTTGCGTTTGGCTTTCATGAAAGTTGTTTCCACATGTTCGCCTACCATTTGTTCCGATGGGGTCAAACCAGGACGTTCTGCATTGGTACTCTCAGACAATAGAAGTAAGACCCCTTCTTTGCCGATTGCAGCCATTTTATGAATATCCGAATTCTCAGTATTCGCAGGGGTTAAATCGAACTTGAAGTCCCCCGTATGTACAATATTACCCTCTGGAGTGTGAAAGACTATTCCCAAGCAATCAGGAATACTATGGGTCACTTTGAAAAAGCTTACATTCATTTCTCCGATTGTCAAGTTTGAGTTTGAGTTGATTTCAATAAGTTCACTTTCTCTTAAAAGTTTATGTTCTTTTAATTTGATTTCAATTAATCCTAGTGTGAAGCGTGTGGCATAAACGGGTACATTCAATTTTTTTAAGAAGAACGGGATCCCCCCGATATGATCTTCATGTCCATGTGTGACAAGTAAAGCCCTGACTTTATCTTTATTTTCTACTAAGTAAGCTATATCAGGGATAATCAAATCAATTCCTAAAAAACTTTCATCTGGAAACTTATTGCCACAGTCGATAATCACGATATCGTTTGAATATTCGATTGCATACATATTTTTCCCGATTTCATTCAAGCCGCCTAAGGCGAAGATAGATAATGCATTCTCTATTGTACTCAAATTTATATCCTCCCATTTTAAATATAATCTTAGTATGCCCTTTGGGTTTCCATTTATCAGTGGGTTGAATGCCCGAGCTTCCTATAAAAAAGGGAACTCTAGACTTGTTTTTTCCTAAAAATAATGACTACAACATTGATGTCTTAGTTTCCCACATCGTTATCGAGGTCTATCCTCCCATGGAGACAGCTGCTATTGAAATCACTCATGGTTTTCGATTCTTAATAAAGACGTAATACTTTTTTAAGAAATGCGCCCGATAATGGAAGATCGTTATGCAGAGGTGATGCTGCACTTATATTGTAGAATAGCCCCCTAAAACAGAAGAAGCTCTCCTCATACTAATTGCTTAGAGTGAGAACAAATTCATCTAAATCTTATCTACGTGCATTGGAAAAAACGCTGTCTTCATCTGTAACACTGAATCCACATCTCATCAGAACCTTAAGGGATCCAAATAGATGTGATTTTTGTTAACACAAACCTTTTAAGGGATGAGATATTGATGTTTAATAGATTGGGTCCAAAAATTGGATATTCTTAAACTCGGCATCCGCAGTAGCAAAATCCATTAATTTAGCCCCCTCAATAGGGGGAGTGACACATACCCATCAACTTAAGAAAAATATAGGCTCAAAAAAAGAAAAAATGAGCCGAACTCTTATGAATAACTGTGAAAAGGTAAAATTTTTGTTATGGGAGGTTTCTCAAAATCTTAGCTTGATGGGCATAGGATAGTGCCACACAGCCATCAACTTAACAATTTTATAAAGCCCCAAAACAAAAAAATGTACATTTTCTCCTGGAGATGTCAATTTTTTCGTTTTGGGGTATTTGCTTTTCTTAGCTTGATGGTGATGGGGGGTACCCCTTAACGCACAGGTAATTGATTAAATGTGTCTAATGTTAAATGATAATATAGCTATTTAATTTCTAAGCTATAAACACAGTAAACACCGTCCGAATAATCGAAGGGTGTTTACAATAGTTATTTAATTTTTTTCTATCTCTACTAACTCCCTCAAAATCAGTCACAATAAAGATGTTTAAAAATAGCCCTTATGCAACTAGAGGTATCGGCTAGGTGCAAAACAATAGATAAAAGAAATAAATTTCAAATTCATTACTATTTGGTTAACAGTTTTTATTATGACTTTATCAGTTCCTTTAAAGCACTCGTATTATTGCTTGTTAAAACGGGAATGAATTCAGTTATTTTTTCAATATCCCAGTCCCACCACTTAATGATATTGAGAATATCAATTGTTTCCTCGTCAAATCTATAACGTATTAATTTAGCTGGATTTCCTCCTACAATTGAATAAGGCGGAACATCTTTAGTTACAACAGAATTTGTGGCTATTATAGCTCCATCATCTATCTTAACACCAGGCATAATGGTAGCATTATAACCTATCCAAACATCATTTCCTATAACTGTATCACCTTTGAATCCACCACTTAAATTCTCTAAACCGACTTCCCAATCTCCACCAAATGCCCCAAAAGGAAACGTTGTAAAAGAATTTGTATTATGATTCGCACCATTCATGATAAATTTGACATTGGATGCAATAGCACAAAACTTTCCGATTTTTAGTTTATCCCCTATAAAGTCAAAATGATAAAGGACATTTTTTTCAAAATCTAAAGGATTATTATGATCGTCATAATACGTGTAATCCCCAATTTCAATATTTGGATTAATCACTACATTCTTTAAAAAGCATAGGCTTCTGATATTTTTCATGGGGAAAACACTTTTTATATCGGGACCACTCATTTTGCACACTCCTAAAAATATATTTATTAGCTTCAATGACTATCTGTTTTATTATATATTAACAGTGTTTCTTAAACTCCTACCTCGTTAGTTTAAATGGGGGTATTTAAAATTAAACAACATTATTTGTTTTTAAATAACTTTATTTCAAACCAACAAATGTTTCTATGTGGAATTAATTACCTAATGCATATTATAATGTTATTAATATGTATTGGTGGTGTGATGAATGAACAAATTAGAAAAATGTTCTAAAGTCTTTGTAATGTTTTTTATTTTGCATGTTATACTTCTTATATTTTCTCCAAATAGAATAGTAGGTAGGTCAGCTATCCAAAAAGATGACATAAAATTGCACGTATACGCACAAGCCACTACGGGAGCACCTCAAAAAATAAGTAAGAGTGATTTAGCTATATTAAAAGAAAAAATTAAAGATACATACCCTAATGTAAAATCTACGGACATTGAGCTTGAAGGTGACACACCGTTCCATCATGTTGATGATCCAGCTTATATCGGAGAGTTTACTGTATACGGAAAAGTTATAGGTACAACACTAAATGAAACATCGGGGGAAAATACAGTTGCGGTTTTAAAAGTTTCATACTGGGATATGCCAATGATTCAATACTGGTTTTATGAAGGGTCTATCCCAAGTCTATCACTTGCAATTTTGTCACCATTTTTATTCATTGCACTTAGTATCCTTTATGCAAGACCTAAGAAAGCTGACCAACGGTAATAGGCGGAATTTTTACGTTTACGTATATTCACTTTCTAGTCTAATACTTTATTTTATGGATAGCGGAACAATTCGCAATAGTGGGGTGGGGGCTATGTTAATGCACACTGTTTCTTTATTCAGTAGTTAAATATTAAAATTTCACGTACCTTATATAATGTTAAAATTACAAATTCAGAAATAGGGGAATTCCAACTTAGAAAGGCAATTAACTTTCTTACCAGCTATCGATGATAAGAAAGTACAAAAGGAAGTAATAAGCGTATTAAAGGAATATAGAGCACTCAAGATGCGATTCAGTAATGAAGTGGAGCAAGAAGGAATCAGTTTGTTTCCTGAGTTACGTGATTCAAGGAATACGAGTAAATGGAAGGTGCAGCAGGTAGAGAAGGCGCTTAATAACTTATTAATAGAAATTACACATTAAACCAGTGAACATTCTAAAAAGACAAACATATGATAAAATCGTGGGACAAGTTATTATATGAGGTGAGACTTGGAGCGCCATACTTATTCTTGAAGAGTACCTAATGGAGGGTACTCTTATTTACATATTGAACTACTCACCACTTAACATCCTTACGGACTGTTTGAAGTGGGAGATTCCTAAGTACAGAAACCTAACGGTTTCTAATTCAATAGGCTATCCCCGTAGTTCCTACGGTTAAGAGACGAATTGCTTCGTTTCTTAGATTGAGCGCTGCATTTCGATCTCTATCGTGATGTGTGCCACAAGAAGGACAATCCCACTCACGAATGGTTAGATTTTTAACGTCTTTGTTTTTGTATTCACAATTGGAACATAATTGACTAGAAGCAAA
>NZ_MAOI01000136.1 GCF_001884235.1 Bacillus paramycoides
CGTTCGAAATTGTGACCAAGATACTTCACTAATCGCTTTTGCAAGCTTTCTGTTTTTGAGCATGTTACTGACTTGTAAGTCTTCCATACCGATGACATCGTGGTTTTTGATGATTTCAGTAGAAAGTTTATGTAAGTAATCAGCTCTTGCATTTGCAATATGTTCATGGATTCGTGCAACTTTCACACGTTGTTTATTCCAGTTCGAAGAACCTTTCTTTCTTCTAGAAAGGATACACTGTGCTTTTGCTAACTTCTCTTCTAATGTACGAAAGAATTTATGATTCTTGTATGTTGTACCATCAGAAAGAATGGCAAAATCTTTTAATCCAACGTCAATTCCACAAGTGGATTCCGTTTTAGGCATTTCTTGTACCTCTGTTTCGACGAGCATAGATACAAAGTATTTACCACTTGGGTTACGGCGAATCGTTGCATTTAGAATACGACCTTCTACTTCACGACTTTTGGCAAAGCGAACAAGCCCAAGTTTCGGCAATTTCATTTTGTTGCCTACAATTGCAATGTTTCCGTTCGTTTGCTTAGTTGTGTAGGATTGAATCTTATTCTTTTTAGACTTGAAACGTGGAATATCATTTTGTTTCTTGAAAAAACGTGAAAAAGCATCTGCGAGGTTTTTTAATGTGGATTGAAGAGCGATACTATCTACTTCCTTTAACCAGATTGTATCTTGCTTCTTTTTTAATCGAGTGAGCTCGGCAGAGCAAGAAGGATAGGTTAATCCTTTTCCTGTTTCTTTATAGGTGTTATTCCATAGAGCAAGAAAATGGTTAAATACAAAGCGACTGCAACCAATCGTTTTAGCAATTACTATTTCTTGTTTCTTATTTGGAAAGATACGAAATTTATATGCTTTATTTACTAACATAAGTTGCACCTCACTTTGTTATAGGATATCTACAGTATACAAAAAAACGTAGGCTTACGCCTACTGACATTCATTTCCCACCTACCGTTGGGCTAACGCCCTTCACACGCTTGAGGAAGGAGTATTCTGTCAGAAAACGATAAAATGGACATTTGACTTGACATAACCCTAAGTTGACCAGCGATTGTAACCCCTTTCATAAATTGGATTCCAGAGATATATTTAATATGGGAATATAAATTTTCATTTAAAGGGGTATAAGTGAAGATGCGAGAAAAAGAACGCTTAAAGCAATGGAGAACAGATCTACAACAAGTTATTTTGGAAAAGTCTAAAGAGAAAAGAGCGAAAAATAAAAAATATAGTATTCCTGGTAGCTCGTTTCAATTCATGACTAGCAAGGATATCTATCACAAAAAGAATGGGGTATGGAGACAAGGAAATAAGTAAAAATGCTTTTATTAAATTTATAACTACTATTATAGGCGCTGTCGTAATCTGGATGGCGTCTTGTTTGTTGTTAATGGATGATAAGGGGTGAAATAGATTTGCAATTTGAAGATTAAAAATGAATATTATACTTTAAAATGCAGAACATAGACTAGTAAACAAGCTGTTTTTAACTTTTAATCATAGAATATGATGAATTCTATTGTTAAGAGGAGGTAAGCATATTTATGGGATGTAATGATAATTTCAGACATTCTCGAGATTGTAATAGATTTTGGGATGATTTAATGTTTTGCAGACGCAGACAAAGAGATTGTGATGACCGTCGTCGTAGACATAACCATCATCATGACTGTGATTGTGATGACCGTCGTCGTAGACATAACCATCATCATGACTGTGATTGTGATGACTGTCGTCGTAGACGTAACCATCATCATGACTGTGATTGTGATGACTGTCGTCGTAGACATAACCATCATCATGACTGTGATTGTGATGACTGTCGTCGTAGACATAACCATCATCATGACTGTGATTGTGATGACCGTCGAGATTGGTAAATTCCTATTGGAGAGTGCTTTGAAGAAAAGCGCTCTTTTTTTGTACATGGATTTTCTGGTTTTATTTGTTGTTAAGGGATGATAAGGGTGAAAGACTTTGAGAATCTTTTAAAAATAAAGACTAGTAGTTAAATAAATGGTATAATTTTCTTGTTAATGGAATTAAAATGAAAATATAGATAAATGAAGGGGATAAGGTGATTTGAATGGAGGATTCTAATCATAGAGAAACAAAGGCTATATTAAAGATATGGTTTATCTATATACCACTCGCATTGGGGGATTTCATTTTTTCAAGCATTATAGGTTACTTCAAAAAAATAAAAATTAAGATTTTGCATAGAAAAAACAATTAATCTATTTAATTGTTTTTTTATTATTCTCTAACAAAACAAACGAACACAACGAATGAAAATAGAGATAGTTAACAATGTGAAGTTTATGCAGGAAATAACGGTGTCTTAAGGTGAAAATAGCGTAAAATCAACGATGTATAAAAGTTGTTGTAAGTGCAAGTTTTCGAAAGTGTCGCAAACGTTGATATGACGGCGTATTTCCCAAAATCCTTGTTTACATAAGAGATCTTATAAGTAGTTGTAATAAAAGAGTGAAGTCTGTCTCAAAATGAAAAGAATTCTTATCTTATTGAGACAGATGAAAGAATTTCAAAATTATATTTTCAAATATGTATTAGAATTAAATTTTGCTCAGCGTTCACCTAAAACAAGGATAATAAAAGATACCTTTGACCTAAAAGGACTAAAGGAAACACTCTCTTTCAATATTACAAACAATTAAGCTTTGAGTAAAACACAACCGATTTAGTCTTAAGAGGTTAAAGTTAGTTATTTTGTATTAAAATTTTCTTAACGTGTTTTTATATACTGTCTGTACCCTATAAGTAACCGTATAATCAACATTAATGTGTATAAGTGAATGTATCAGAAACTAAAAGATATTATTACTGATGACAGGTGAATAATACATTTTATTGGATGAGCATAAAAGTATCGTAAAAAGGGGAAAAAACAAACACTTCACAACTTCGCACGAAATACCGATTTTACGAACACTAAGATGGTTATATAAAAATCTAATACGGTATCTAGGGATTTCCCGTTCATGTGCATAGATTTTTGTATTGGTATACATCTATGTAATTCATATTTTATATGAAAATAATCAAATGCTGAATTACTCACTAGCAATCTTTATAGTGAATTGCATTTTAATTTATAAGAGCTTTTCTTGTGTTGATCTAATTAACTCCTGATAATCATGATTAAATTAACCAATTCATATTTTATAACGACTTTTATGTTGTATTCATGTATTCATTTTGTATAAATTTATATATAAAATTGCTTTATCTTACTTACATTTAAATGTAATTTTTGTACTAGTTTTATTAGCCTAATACAAATTTATCACTTAATTATCTATAATTTTTATTAGAATAACTACACTATTCCATTCAATTTTTAGTATATTTTAGCATCCCATAATTTAATTATGTAAATAAGTTTGTGTAAAAATTGAATTTAATGCGAACTTGTGTTCGCACTCTTTTTCTGTTATAGTATATATGAGGTGATTTTTATGGATTACAGCAAGCAACGTCAAAAATCCGTACATCGTAAGAAATTATACGAGAATTTAAACGAAATGCCCTTTTACATAGAAGAATTTGTGGAGTACAAAGAATTGCATGATGCCTCTCCCTCCACCCTACTGAATTATGTATATGATTTTAGAGTCTTCTTTAATTGGCTATTATCTGAACAAATTATTGAATTTAAGCCCATTAAAGACATATCCTTCTCTGATTTAGAGAATTTAAAGAAAAAAGATGTTGAGAACTTTATGAGGTTTCTAAAACTACAACAAAACATGCAGAATTCCTCTGTTAACAGAAAAATTTCAGCCTTAAAGTCTTTATTTAAGTACCTTACCTCCCTATCAGAGAATGATGATGGAGAATGTTATTTTTATAGAAATGTAATGGCTAAGATTGAAATACATAAAGATAAAGAAACATTAAATGCACGTGCAAAACGTATGAGATCTAAAATATTTCATAATGATGATGATCAAGAGTTTTTGAATTACGTTAAGTACGAACATGAAAAATCTTTAACAAAACATCAATTGTTCTATTTCCTAAGAGATAAAGAGCGTGATGTAGCTATTCTCTCCCTCTTTCTTGGTAGTGGTATTCGTGTAAGTGAATTAGCAGATCTTCGTATGGAAGATATAAACTTAAAAGAAAGACTAATTGATGTAATACGAAAAGGAAACAAAGAAGATTCAGTATGGATTACTCCAATTGCATTGTATGATCTTGAAAAGTATATGGAAATTAGAGATAACAAATATGCTCCAGGGAAAGAATTAAAAAATGTATTTTTATCGAAGTATAAACATACTGCACAGCCTCTTTCGGTTAGGGCTATCCAAGATATAGTAGAAAAATATACTAAGGCCTTTGGTAAAAGAATGTCTCCTCATAAATTAAGACATACATTGGCAAATAAATTATATATGGAAGAAAAAGACTCCTTACAAGTGATGCAGCAACTTGGACATACCAGTCAAGATACAGCTTTGTTATACACTCAACTTGGGGAAACAACTATTAAAGATAGTTTAGGAAGAATAGGAAAGAATAAAGAATAAAAGTTCAGCAATGCAAAATTGCTGAACTTTTATTCTTTTCTCTAACTAGCCTAGAGATTTAAACACTCTATGTTATTCGTTTCATATTTGATTTTATTGTGTAAAAAATACATAGTTTGAATTCTACTTTAATTGGTATATAAAAGCCCTCTCATGATAGATATAAATAAAAATTTTAGATTCTTACAATTGTTGTTTACGTTAAATCAGAATTTAACGAACAGTTTGTATTTTTATTTAAAAGTTCCCTTCTCCTTCCAAAATATATAAACGCAGCTGCTGTTGATTTGAAATAAAGTTCGATTATTTCGAAAAAAGTCTGATCGTTTATAATAAAGTTTGATCAAAAATCCTGTATTGAAATATAGGCTTTTTTCTTGTTTCACAATCGGGCCATATTCTTGAAAAAAGTTATTCAATTAACGGGAGTTTAGTTTAACAAGGAACTGCAATAGAACATGATAAAATAATCAAAAATGGAGTAACGAAAAAACTGTTAAATACCTCCCTATCTGCATACAAAAAGATAGAGGGGTACTAAAGGCTGAGAGGAGATGGATAGATGGTAAGTTACCACATTGCTACAATTGATAGCCTGCGTATTTTTTACCGGGAAGCAGGAAGCCGCAGAAATCCAGCGATTGTGCTGCTCCATGGTTTTCCGAGTTCTTCCCATATGTTCCGGAATCTAATTCCTCTTTTGTCTGACCAGTTTTATGTCATTGCACCTGATTATCCCGGCTTTGGAAACAGCAGCATGCCTGCTCCCGATGAATTTACATACACGTTCCATAACATTTCTCTTGTTATGGAAAAGCTATTGGATCTGCTTGGCATCAGGCAGTCAGTCTTCTATGTTCAGGATTATGGGGGTCCAGTCGGCCTCCGCATTGCTGTTCGCCAGCCGTCAAGGGTGCTTGGATTTGTTATTCAAAATTCTGTTGCTCATGA
>NZ_MAOI01000137.1 GCF_001884235.1 Bacillus paramycoides
GGGCTTGGCAAGCCGTTCGATCTATTTAAAGCTTTGTGGAAAGACAGAAACCCAAACACTGAAGCAGCATTGGGAGCCCTACTCACCTTTGATTTCACAAAGAAGCAGTATCTTACCGGTGCTTGCTCCCCGAATCTGATCAGCCCGGACAGCTATTTGATGGATCAGCTCTTATTGGACCGCCTGGGAAATGCTCAAATTCAATTGGAACTTGCCTACGATTATCGAAAAAATGTAGAGCGATACCCCGTTTGGCAGCAGTATCTGCGCACGAAGCAGCCCCCAGCGATAGTTATCTGGGGGAAAAATGATTTTATTTTCACATTGAATGGCGCTGGTGCCTTTAGCAAGGAACTGTACAATGTGGAAACCCATCTTCTTTGCGGCGGGCATTTCCTTCTCGAGGAGCAAGCTTGGCAGGTATCACAGCTAATTAAAAGCTTCTTTTATTCAAGGCTAATTGTTCAATAATTCATGTGTAAAAATTTTAATGATTTTCAATTCATCAACAAGGTTTTATACTCTAAAGACAAAAAAGATTGGCATTTTGTCAGCATTTTTTCTTCCACCAATTCCTTTTTATTATCTGTCGATAATTAATAATGACCGTTCATAGTATTTTTTTCATTTATAAAAAAATAGTAGTGTAAACCAATGCCTTGGTTTACACTACTAACCTTAGCATCATACGGAATACCTGTAACAGGATGTTTATCTCCCGCTAATTCCCCTTTTCTTAATCTAATTGTCTTCGGACCAATTGCACCTTCATAGGTATATGCAACTGCTTTATGTAAGTATTGTTGTGTACTGAGAGATGATTACCAGCCTTAAATTCATAGTTATTTAATATATGTAATGCTTTTCTATATGCAGAGGAATTTGTAAGCAGTGATTTCCCCCTTTGTAAGACCTGTAACAGCCGCTACCTTTCCTGCTTGTCCTATTTCTTCCAACAAAGCCTGTGAGTATTGAAGTGATGGCATAAGCTGCATAATGTTCTCTACTCTTCAGATTACCATTCCAAAATTCATTCATGAATGAATCATATAGAGCATTCCATGCAGCAGGAATAGTTTCCTCATAGTTTACGATTGCATCTTTCATGTTTAACCAGGTCTCTTTGTCTCCTACCTCATCTACAAACCCAGTAGAAAACCCAGTCCACACATCCCTTAAATCCTTTTTATTTCTATCCCAAAATGTCTCTTCTGATTTTGGAGGAAGTTTTCCACACATGGCACCTTCTTGAATATCGGAATCGACTAAATTCCCGCCATACAACTCGCCAGCTTCACGGAATTTTATGGCAGCACGTTCTTGCTCTTCTGCAATTTCCCCTAATTCTTGCAGAACATTAAACATCATTGGTTTTGTGCCATTAAACATCTGATAGAATCGATTACTTGTTGCTCCGCTCCAATGAGAGGCTATATACTCTGTTTGACTATATATATTCTAATGACGTTCTTGCATCTCTTACACATTACGAGTCTTATCTCTTTTTTGTTTAAAAGCGATGTTTTTTTGCCATCGGTTCTATACATGTATTTAATATCCAAGTTAATACTTTCCATACCTTTTGTTGATTAGGTGGCAAATGAGCGTAATACATAAAACTGTATTCAATCTCCTGTGTTGCACCACGATTTCGTTTGAACTCTCCAGCCCCAGCACTACAATGACAAATTAAATCTTTTTCGATAGAATCCATTGTAATAAGGAGGGAAAGTATACGGTATAAACCTTGTTGCTGGTCAGAGTTTGTATTATAGCCAAGGATCGGCGTTGTCATAACTCCATCCCTAATAAAATAAGCAATGACACCATCAATTGTATTCCCTTTTTTTATGGCCTTTATCTCAAATAAACGATGCTGAAGAGCATTCCTTAAATAAGCGGGTGTAAACATTGGGTTATGGGCGGAATATTTTTCAATATATAGTTGGTTGTATAGCTGGGAAATTTGTAAAATATCTTCTTTTGTTAATTCTTCATTCGTAATGATTTCATAATTGCTTTTCTCTAATAAACTTTTATCATTTAATAAGTCTTTTCGTTTTTTTCGATTCATTTCTTTATAGTGTTTCGGATCAAATAAGTATATAGAACGAGACATAATTTTCTTGTAACCTACCATAGATAGTGCTTCTGTCGTTACGGGATATAATTCGTTATTTAAAGAGCGAAATAGAATTGTATGCTCTGGAAATTTCTCAACAAATAAATTCGTAATTTGTTCGATTTGTTGTTCGTTGATAGAGTGATAAAGATTTGTTGAAAGCATCCAATTATTTACGACAATTACTTTATTAATATTCGTTCGTCGTAGCCAACTTCCCATAAGATGAATCGGATAGGTTAATAGCTTCTCTAGCCATGGTTTTTTCAACTCCCATAGCTCTTCTAACGCATAAGATATGTAATGTGTATAAGGAGAACATACATATGAATTTTCGAACTCTGCGTTATTAAGAGTAACTGGCAAGATGAGATCATCAATTTCTAATAGAAAGAGCTGCGTGTTAATATTTTCAATAAATGCTGTAACGCCCTTTTGAAAGAGAGGCAGGAAACTATCACGTACATATGCTCCATCTTTTTTTGATTCCCAATCAATGCTGTGCAAGGAATGAACAGTATGTAGCTTAATCATATATGTTCACCACGTCTTACAAGACTTTCTATTCTTTTTAATTTTTTATCATATACTTGAATATCGTAATGCGAAAAGAAAAAATGTGGTATAGCACACTTTTTAGTAGACCACAGTGTATGTAACTCTTGCATTACCTTTGATTGACATAATTCGAAATCTTCAGGCAGTGCTTTAAGTTTTATTTCAATTTTGTCTACACTGTGCTGTATTACTTTAAATTCTTGAATGTCACTGGATGCAAACAAAATTGCTCTTCTAATGAAATCTGGAAAAATAAATATTTCGCTATTATCCAATTCACTTATTCCAATAAATATATCGTCACATCGACCATCAATTCGTTCTAATGCTAAGAAAGGTGAGCCACAGCTGCACGGTGTTTTTTTCTCAATTAATATGTCATTGAGACGATAGCGTATAATAGGCTGTGTTTTCCTCATGAAATCAGTAATAATGGGAACAAATATCCCTTTCTCTTGATCTAAGTACTCTTTTTCAATATGAACGAGATCTTCATTAATGTGTAATGTCCCCTGCTTGCAGGTGGTAGCAAGAAAACCTTCTGTACATTGGTAAACTTGGTGTACTGTCTGCTTGAAAGTTGCACGAATAAAGTCTCTATCAATATCTTCAAGCACTTCTGCTACAGAGATAATTTTTTTGGGACAAATCGTAATAAGCCCTTCTTGCTGCCAGTAAGCGATTTTCCGTAACATAGACGGAGGTGCAATTAATATAGATGGCTTTACTTCATTTAATCGAGTGATATGCTGCTGAAACGAATCTAGTAAATCAAAAAAATGAAATGAAATTCGCTTATTTTTTGTCGCTTCGTATAAATTGCTATTTGCACGTAAGAAAAAAGCAATCGTGTGTTTATGTAGAATGCTAGAAGGAAGCACCTTTCCAATAATCGAGCCAGCCCACAACGTTTGTTCTTCCTCGGAAACGAGAAAAACCCCACGATTTCCACTAGTGCCTGATGATAAACCGACAGTTATATTACAAATGGTTGGTGAGAAATTCCGGGTCTTTTCTGCTTCAAATGCTACATGAAACGCTTCTTCCTTTGAAATATGGACTGTATTTAATGTATCAAAATGTTCCATCATTACTTCTTTATCAATAATGGGGAGTGCAGACAAATTTCCCTTTTGAATTTCATTTAAAAACGGCGTATATAACTGGCGATAAAAAGGAGACGCCTCTATCGTGAACAAAAGTTGTTTTTCTATTTGTTGTTTATGAAACTGTTCCAACTGTTTGCGATTTGAAAATCTCAAGCCATATTTTGTTTTCAAGTATTGCTTGAGAATCCGTAGTTTATTCATAGTACACCCCTGCTTTAATTTTATCCCATGTATGTTCACAATGAGTTGGTACAATTTCGATCTCAGGTGATGTTTGTGATAAATGGTGTAACTTCTCAATATTCTTTCGGTAAGACTTTGGATCGCTAGTTAAAAGGTTGGCAATCTTACTAGGAAATACAAGGTTTTGATAAGTTTTACTTAGCCACACTGCGTCTGCACAAAGAAAGACAATTTTATTACTCTGTAAATGGACGAATAAACCGAATTGTCCCGTTGCATGTCCTGTTAAGTCAACAGCAAATAATGAGCCATCATCAAATACATCATACCCCTCTTCAAACCTTCCATATGTAGGAGGTAAGTTAAGGGATGGAGTTTGATCAATGAATGACATCCTTTTCTCTAAATCCATCGGCAGTGTATCTTTTAGACACCCTTTTAATAGAGCACCAAATTTACTTCTCTTTTTAATATCCTCATAAGCTTTTGCGAAGGTTAATATTTTCGCTTTTGGAAAGTCGGGCAGACCAGCAGTATGATCGCCATGAAAATGAGAAAGAATAATATATTTAATTTCTTCTGGCTGAATACCATCAAGAAGAAGTTGCTGTTTAATAGATTGCTCTTCCGTGAAATGAACAGGCGTAAGTTTTGCATATACAGAGTAAGGAAATTTTTTTGTCGCATCTTTAAAATGTCCCGCATATCCAGTATCAAATAAAATATATCCTAATACTGGATGCTCAAGTAATCCTACTGTAGCTGGAAAACGGATTTGTTTCCAACTGCCCTTGGAGTATGCGATTTTTTCTGGATGTGTGCAATATCCCGTATCATATAGCTTTAAAGATTTGATTTTCATTGTATTTTCCACCAGTCTACAAATTTTGTAATTCCTTCTTCTATACTGATCTTTGGAGCATATCCTAATTCTTCTTTAGCTTTATCAATACTTAAGGTCTGGCTTTTTGAAAGGACACTAACAGTATATTTTGTGAGAATAGGTTCTTTTCCAAATAAAATAGTTTTTGAGATTCCTTCTAGTATAGCAGCTAGTGTAAAAGCAGTTTTGTAGGAAATTTTTTTATATTTTACTTCCTTATCAAGACGCTTCATTACATTTTCTATGACCTCATATAAATTTACACGTTCGTCATTTGTTATATTGTACTTTTGCCCTAATGTATGTTTTGGGGAATGCATACAAAGAAGTAAAGCATCTACAACATTCTCAACATACGTAATATCAACAAGAACATTTTCTGTACCAATTCTCGGTAAGGCACCCTTTTCACATACTTTAATAAGACGCGGAAGAATAGCGTTATCTCCTGGTCCGAATAAAGCGCGCGGGCGTATCGTGATAACTGGTAAACCATGCGTGAAAGCTTGATCAATAGCTTGTTCAGCCATGTGCTTCGTTGTTGCATAATGATTTACAAATGTATCAGGAAGTTTCGCGTTTTCTACTACATTTTGTCGCTCATCATAATAGAAATAAATACTTGGTGTTGATACGTGGATAAGGCGTTTTATACCGTACTTTTGACTTCCCTCGATAATATGTTTCGTTCCTAACACATTCGCATTATAAAAATCTTCATATTTGCCCCAAGGAGAAGAAAGTGCGCCGCTATGAAAGATATAATCTTTATCTTTACAAACTTGTAGCACACGATCCCTGTCTTCAAGAGGACAATGAACAAACTCGATTCCATTTTGTTCTAATACCTTACCGATTGTTTTATTTCTCCCCGTTGCCGTTACTTCATAGCCCATATTTTTCAGTCGAAAGGCGAGTTTTTGTCCTAGAAAGCCCGTTCCACCAGTTACTAGCATTTTCATAAATCTTCACCATCCCACGATATGTCATATGTTGTTTGCTCTAAAATAGTCCGTTCATATTTATAACTTTCACGCCATAATTTATACATGCTAAAAAACTGATAAAAAAATGGTTTCCAATCATTGTAACGGTAAACGATATCTGGATAAGAACATAGAACTTTTAACCATCGCTTACGTTTTTGTTTACTTTTTAAATACGGAAATCCATATAAAAGCATTGCTAGCCGAATTGCACACTCCGAATTTTGTTTTGGAATGAGTGTACTGTTTACTTTTTCATAAAAAAAAGCGGGCAATATTTCCTCATCGAATAAATGTAATCCACTTGTAGTACGTGGATTACATTCAATTGGAATCGCATCTCCATTCTCTGTAACGATAAAATCAAAGGCAATTTGTCCTGAAAAATCTAGCTCTTTTACAATATGCCTAACAAACTGATCAATTTTAGGCTGATTAATATGCTTAAACGCAATGGTAGCGCCTAGTCCTGCCGTGAATTCCGTTTTATACGTAGAGTGAGCTAACACTTCCCCAGATTGTGCAATACTGTAGGAACAATGCTGCGTTCCTTGTATAAACTTTTGCATAATATAATTCGGCTTATCTATCATGCTTTCTTTTAGAGCATCCTTTTTTGTAATAAATTCCACTTTATCAGAAAAACGGGAGAAAATCGGCTTTCGTACAAAAGGAGTATTAGCTGGTGTTTTGTCCATCATTGAACTTATCGCTTCTTCATTATTTATTCTATATGTTGCAGGTACTTGCCACCCTAAATTCGCTACTAACTGAATAAATTCCCACTTATTATGCAGTAATGAAAGTTTTTGAAAATCATCTACTAATACATGACAAAATGTGCTTAACTCTTCTCTATATTTAGATATATAAAATATTTCTTCACAAGTAGGAATAAGCAAATCCACATTGTGACGTTGAATAATAGATAGTAGCGCACGGATACTTTCATTTGTTTTCCACTTTGGAGAAGGAATTTCATAAAAGTAATCCGTACTCTTTGAAACTTTACTTAATGGATAAGGAATGCTATCTGCAATAATAACGGTATGTCCGGCGTTATGAAACAGTCTGCATAAATGCAGAGTTGCTGGTGCACGTGCCCCTGTAATTAATACTGTTTTCTTAGTATTCAAGAAGGATGCCCCCGATAGAAAGTCCTGCAGAAGTACCTAGCAATAATATTTTATTTCCGCGTTGCACTTTCTTTTGTTTAATCGCTTCGAAAAGGGCTACTGGAATAGATGCGGAAATCATATTACCGTAGTCTTCAAAAATGGTCATAAAGCGCTCTTCATCAACCCCTAATTTTTTACGAATCAGTCTCATAGCTGGTCCACTTGCTTGGTGAGGAACAATTAAATCAATATCATCTAAGGAATAACCAGTATGCATAAGTAGTTTTTCGATAAAATTCAACAGATACTTAGAAGATAGTTTAAAAATAGCTCTGCCATTCATATCGAACAGGAAGTCTTCTTTTCGCTCTTCACTATACTCCCTAGGATGAATCATCGTTCCACCGCCACGAATTTCTGATAGATGCGCACCAGAGCTATATGTTTCCATATGGGAAGCTATAATGGAAGATGTATGATCGCTTTTTGCTATCACAACAGCTGCCGCACCGTCACCGAATAAAATGCTGCTTTCATTTTGTCCCCAATTTAATCCCACAGAAGAAATTTCAGAAGAAATGATAACAACATTTTTGTATCTCCCGCATTCAATTGCGTAAGAAATTGTATCAAGTGCTGTTATGAAACTTAAGCATGTTGAGTTGATATCAAAACACGGAATACCAGAGTGCTGTAGTCCGAGCTGTTCTTGAATAAGTGATGCAGTAGAAGGGATTGCCTGTTGAATCGTTCCGCTTCCGCAGATGATACAATCGATATCAGCCCATGTTAGCTTAGCATCTTCTACAGCTTTTTTTGCAGCTTCAGCACCCATATAAGAAGATGTTTCACCATCAACAAAGTATCGTGTTTTTACCCCAGCTTTTTTTAATGTCCAGCCTTCTGGCACATCTAGCATACGATCTATTTCAAAAGAATCTACTTTTCGTTTTGGAAAATATGTGCCAATTCCTTTTATTCCAACATATCTTTTCATTCTCTATCGCCTCTTAATCTTTTTATAAATTTAAAAATTCCGTTATATCTAAATATTATTTGGGGGAAATGCAGAAATTTTTTTGTGAAATTTGGATACTCACTTAGGGCCTTCTGGTAATGTTTCTCTGCAAAAAAGAGCATGTTCCCAAGTAGAGAACTTGCTCTTTTTGCATGAGAATTCTTAAAATATATAATCTAGAAAAAACTTTTATACCAATTTAATCATATTATAACAATTATATGAAAATATTTAATAGTATTTTTTTATAAATTAAAGTAAAAATATAGAAAATGAAGTGCGAGCTTAGGTGAAATGATATTTTATTCTGCTAGTTTGATAGCGATATGGTGCTACCTCATCGTGTATAAGAGAGTATCCTTTATTTTGATTGGGTAATTATTTAATATGTAATTTTTCTTTTACTTTTGTAAGGTAAATCATCTTTTTGAACTCCTTCATAGGAAGTTACTTCTTTATGGTTTATTTCTACATTACTGTGATCTTTGTGTCTGGCGTAAAGGCGTATAAAGGCATTCTCTTTAAATGGTGTGTCTATTGGTTTTCCACTTCCAAATGTAACTGTTTTTTCTACTCCATCTTCATTATAAGTAGATAAAGTATAGAAACGCTGGTTACCTTTTACCTCACCCTTATTTGTACATAGTATTGTTCTGTTCCCATTCTAGATCTCTCGCATCCTATAGCAAAACTAGAAAACAGTGCAAATAATATAAATATAACTAAGGATTTTTTCATATAACTCTCTCCTTATCTTTGCATATGGAAATTATAGTAAATGATTTATAGTGAAGAAATTGATTTTAGTGACATTAATATTACAAAATTGTAAGGTTTATTAGGGGTCACCATACATGCCCATCAACTTAAGAATTTACACCCCTAGGATGAAAATTCCGTGTATTTTTGACAGAAAACGGCTTATTTTTTCACTTTGGGGGTATTTGCTTTTCTTAGCTTGATGGTGATGGGTAGCACCATCAAGCTAAGGTTTTGAAGTACCCCCTAAACGAAAATTTTCTTTCTCTACATTTCCTTCATCTTCACCACAAGCTACGTAATTTTGCATGTCTGATTCATGATAAAGTACCCATGTCATCCCAATATTTTGTTCATTTATCACAGAAATATCTACTTCTTTCGGAACTGTAACATCAAACGTATAAACATCTGTTTGATCAGGAGTAATCAGATTTCCTTTTACAAGCGTATTAAACGGGAGTACCTTCTCCTCTTCAAGGGATCCACCTGTTTGCGGATCTTGTTTTACAGTAACTTTTGTTTGTTCTTTACTTTCTTTCCCTCTACTATCTTTCACTGTTAGTTCCACAGTATATGTTCCTTTTTCTCCATATACATGGATAGGATTGGCTTCTGTACTTGTTGTACCATCTCCAAAGTTCCATAGATAAGAAATAATTTTTCCGTTTTCACTTTCTGTACCATCGCTATGGAATTGAATTTCTTCATTTACTATCCCGCTGTATGGTCCATTCATATTTACAATAGTAGTTGTTTTTTCTTTTTCCTCTGTTGCAACACCATGGAAAACAATATCATATTCAAACTGATTGGCTGCATTCACACGATAGTTAACAAAATAGGCTGTAACTGTTTTATAGCCGCTCCACCCTTTTTGGGATAACTGCTCCAAAGTTTGATTTACTTGTTTACTCATCGTTTTCCAATCTTCAGACTCACCTTTTGATGTACCACCTATGTACGTGCCTTCCACGATAAATGTGTTAAAGAATTGCGACTCATGTTTTGTAAGTTTTGCATCTTTTATATTTGCTACATCTACAATTTCTTTCTTCAATTCAGCTAATGGCTTTGGTGCGTGTTGTATTAAATAATCATTTGTTACTTGCGGTACATTGTATTTATCTTGATTATTAATCAACTGCTGCATATACGTTTGATATTCTGTATTCAACTGTGCATCTTTACTTAATGATTCACGATACGCGTCATAATTTTTCACATCGTTTGCACGGATTAAATCCTGAATCTTATCAAAGGTTTCAAATTGATGATTATATAAATAAGACTGTAGTGCAAAGGAATAATTATAAAAATCCCACCGTTGTTCGTTTCATATCCATATAACTGTCTATTCAATTGATAATCATCCGGATTATTATAAATTACCATTGTCAGTACATCATCTGCGTTACCTGGTTCTAGTGCTTTATCATTTCCAATTACACGGTGATATTGTGCTTTTACTTCTTTGGCTGCCCAATATAACCTTTTAATTTTTTCTTCTGTTACTTTATCACCTGTCTTAAAGACAATAGATCCATCATCAAATGTATATGTTTTAGGTAAGTATTGTTGTTTCCCTTCTTCACGGATTTTTTGTAAATCTATTGCATTTCCACTATAATCTTTTCCACCATAGTTTGCTTTAATTTGCTCTACCGCTACAAAATAAGGTCCACTTAGACGAGGATACATGTTCATCGCTTGTGTAATAACTTCCAACCCTTTGTTTGGATTACTATGAAATTTCCCTAAACGTCCTGCATAATAAATACCATTATTAATTAGCCAACTGTTTTCAGTTGTTATATTCCGTATGAGAGCAATTCTACTAACCTCATTTATAAAGTTATCAATCTTTCCATACCACATTGTTGCATTAGGCTTTTTATTCGTCTCCTGCAAGTAAGACTGTATATCATAATCAATACCTTTTACGATTTCATATACAGCTTGTTCTTTCGCATAATCATTAGCATACGTAGAAAGGTTATCATTATACTGTTTTAAAATATTTGCCGCATACTGTACTGTTTCAACATCACTAGAAGCATTACTAATTAATTTTCCATACGCAACTACTACTCTATCTTGTTCAACTGTACCTAATGTAAAATTTGGATTTTTTGCAATTGCTTTTAATGTTGATAAACATTTATCATGGAAGCTTCTCTCTTTTAAGTAACTTAATTCATTATTATAATATCCCACATAAAACGCAGAACGTAATATTTCAACAAATGTTTCAATTCCCTTTGAGTCCTCTTTCGTAAAAGCTCTTCCTCGTTGTCCTAATTCATTAATGATAACGTTCATGCGTTCTTTATTTTGATAGAAAGCTTTCGTATCTTGATTAAATTGGAATAAATCAGTAATTTGATTCCAAGAAATTCTTGATAGTGTATCAATGAATTCGCTATCAGGCATTTTATTCAGTTCTGCCAGAGTGTAGTTTTGCTTTACTTGACTTTCATCACGTTTCATAACTAGAGTAGATCGTTGTGAAAAATCGCCTACTTTTAAACGCTCTTCAAAAGTTAATGTTTCATCCGCTTTTGTAGCATGTGCAATTTCATCTTTTAAAGTTTCAGTCCCAATTGGTTTCATCTGTAACATATTATAGGGTGCTTTTTCTTCTGCTGATACTTGTGTTTGAATACTTCCAAATGATAATGCCATCGTACTAATACCAATCATCATTTGAGTAAATTTTAAATTCTTGTTCATTACATTTCCTCCATTTATATATTCCACCCAAAAATATAACATTATATCTTAATGAATTAATATAAAATGTATTATTTTATATTATATTACATGAATTTATATATAAATAAATATTAAATAAGATACTATAGAAGATTCCCTCCTCAATTTGTGTGAAGGTGTGATAGCGCCAGAAAATAGGTGGGAGATAAATGTCGGAAAAAGGTGAAAATGATTCATTTATTTTTGTTGATTAAGAATAAACGTTATTATAAAATGTTTATGTATAACCAAACAAAATAAATTAACGTTTGTTTTTAAAAGCAATAAGGAATGTTAATAGCAATTAAAGCATAGAACCAGTACGAAAAAGATGCCTTCATAAGTGACAAACTAAAAAAATTGAAAACGAAGCATTATTAGCCCTTGAAGAAGAGTTACAACCATATGAGGAACAAGATTATAACCAAAAATAGTCTTAATTAGGAGGGAGAAATTATGGAACAAAGAAAGTATACAGTAACACCTCAAGATCGAATGAATTATATACTAGGTCTTTATTCTGCAAATCAACAAATTAATGCCGTTCTTTATTTTCCTATAGGTATATCAAAGGAAATGCTTGAACAATCAGTAAGGATAACGTTACAATTACAGCCAGTTTTGAACAGCCGTTTTGTAGAAAGTGATATTCCTTACTGGGAGGAACATTCATCTAGTACTAAATCAACGACTTGTTTTTTTGCAGAAGGAAACGATCAAGAACTTGAAATGATGGCAATAGATTTTATTAAGGAGCCTGGAGATTATATTCAGGGGCCAATGGTTCAAACAAAATTATTACAAGGCACTACAACAAATATTTTAGTTGTTAAATTATCACATCTTTGTTCAGATGGTGCAGGAGTCAAGGAATATCTTAGTTTACTGGGAGCAATATATACTCAACTTTCCCAGGGGCATTCTAAGGATCAAATTATAAAGGAATTTGGCACGGGGAATGGGAGTTTTCGCGATCAATCACCTGTTTTCAACTATGCTGGAATATCAGACGTAAAAAGTGCGTATCGTCCTAGCCAAGAACAACAAGCATCGTTATGGTCTTTTCCATGTCAGCCGAACGAAAATGCATACCCCAAAATGTCCGTACGGCGGTTGAGCCATGAGCAAACTCTACGTCTAATCCAATGGACAAAAGCACAACAGGCCACCTTGAATGATGTCATTATGGCTGCATACTTCCGATCTTTATCACATTTCACTGTGTATGCAGAACCTCGCACTGCAGAAAAAATGATTGGTTTAACAATTGATTTACGCCGATATCTTCCCAATCATACAACTGGTGCTATTTGCAATTTATCCGGTATGGAAATGCCAGTGATTAAAATGGAAGATAATGAATCATTTAATCAGACTCTAGTTCGAGTCAAACAATCAATGGATAAAATAAAATCTCAAAATCCAGGTCTCTCTTCAGCCGCAGGAATGGAGTTACTGGCAGGTCTAAAGCTATCTGAGGTGAAAGAAATGTATAAAAAGCAATACGAGCAGGCTTTACAAATGGGGATGGCGTTGCCGTTACTTACAAATTTGGGGGTGATAGCAGATGAACCTATTAAGTTTGGTGAAGTTCTAGCCGATGACGGGTATATGACATCACCTATTATGTATTCCCCATTCTTTACAATGGGGGCAAGCTCTTATAATGGAAGACTTACATTTACGATTGGTTATCATACGCCTGATACATCAAAAGAAAAAGTAGAGCAATTTTTAGAAAATGTGGTCAATCAACTATCATACTTGTAATAGGAGTATCACCCCACACCCAACAAGTTAAGTTTATATAAGTTTAATTTCACGTGAGATATTTCTTTTTTCTAAGGTTCCAGTGTAATCCCATTATAGATTTGCATACCAAATAAACCCTATCAGGTTTCAATTTTTAGATTACGCTACATGATTGTAGGACATGGAAAAGTTGTATTCAAAGTCTAAGATATCAAAGGCTGTTCTCTTCTGATATCTATGGTGTTTGCGTTCACCTTTCTGTAAGGGATTGTATAGACGAAACTAACCAATCTTTTTTTCAAAATGGAGTCTTTTGGTTTGTTGCTAAACCAAAGTAGGAGCAATAATACTAATCTAACTGTAATTCAAACTTACAGAGATAGATATCGCTGTAAGTTTGAATTACACTCATCTTGTATCAATAGATTCATACAGAAATACCATCCTTTCTGTATATTTCTACAAAAAGAATAGCATTTTTATTTATCTTAGCTGGATAGAGATGGTTCTGTACCTCTATTATTTGATGTGTACAATATAAAAAGACCCACTTCTTCATTTCTAGCTTTCCCTTAATCTAACATACATATAGGATAGAGAAAAACTAATTAAATCAAAAGTGGGGTGAACGCTAAATTTTTATTGAATTTTTGATTCCTCTTCTTTTGGAAATCTCACTTCAAATATTGTTCTTGTTACATTACTTTCAACAGAAATCGTCCCATTATGCTGTTCGATGATATTTTTTGCAATAGATAATCCAAGACCTGTACCGCCCTGTTGCTCCGTTCTTGCTTTATCACCTGTATAAAGCATATTAAAAAGATAAGGTAAATCTTCTTCTGGAATGCTATATCCGTAATTAATAATTTGTACGATAACCTTCCCATGATCAATGTACCCATTTATATCAACGAAATGCCCATTATTTCCGTATCGAATCGCATTTGTTAAAAGATTTTCAAATACTCGAGCTAACAAATTCCCGTCACCGTTAATATATAAACGAGGCTCAACATTTAATCTAGCTTCTAATTGATGCTTCTCTAATAATGGATACAATGCCTCCTCTAGCTGTATAAGCAACTCACTTATATTAATTGTTTGTTTATTTATTTAACTTCAGCATGCCATAATTCATTCGCGTAATTTCAAATAACTCATCAATTAAACCTTCAAGGCGCAGCGATTTCGTAAACGCAATCGTAGAAAAATGTTTAATCTGTTCCCTCGTCAAATTCTCCTCTTTAAGAATTAAATCTAAATACCCTAAAACAGATATTAATGGCGTTTTTAAATCATGTGCTAAGTTAATAACGAGCTAATCTTTACTACTTTCTGCAAAGTCACCTCTTTCAACCGCCTCTTTTAACTTTTTGCTCGCTAAGTTAATTTCACGGGCTATATCACCAAACTCATCATTTGATGAGATATGTACCTTTTTTGTAAAATTACCATTATCAAGATGATGAATCCCGTTTGAAATTTCATCAAAATACTTTAGGTATGGTTTTGTTAAAAAGAAAAAAATAAAAAGACCTCGCCCTTGATAAGTATCTTTGAATGAGGTCTTTCTATTATAAAAAATGGTTAACTTCTACTGCCTTAAAAGTGTTGTACATTCATTGACTTTAAACAATTAGATCAAATTAGTTCTGTTACATGAACCTCACATTTAAACCTTTTTAACAAATTCAGATTTTAATTTCATAGCTCCAAAACCATCAATTTTACAATCAATATCATGGTCTCCATCAACTAAACGGATACTTTTCACTTTTGTACCGATTTTTACAACTGATGAAGTTCCTTTTACTTTAAGATCTTTGATGACTGTTACAGAATCACCATCGTTTAAGATATTTCCATTTGCATCTTTAATTACCTTTGTATCTTCACTATTTTCAGTTTCTGATTCTAAAGTCCACTCATGGGCACATTCTGGGCAAACAAAAAAATTTCCATCTTCGTAAGTGTACTCTGAATTACATTTTGGGCAATTAGGTAAATTAGACATATTTTAAATTCCTCCACTTGTTATTATTCATTCTATATATAGCCTTTTAAAACTTTCTTTTTATAATTTCATAAGAATAGCAATTTTAAAGTTAAAATTCACGAAGCTACCCTTATATATGTTTTAAAAACCTATTTTTATCGCATATCTTTCAATTTCTTAATAATCATGTTCGGTGTTGCCCATTCATCACGGTCAAAGTCAGAAATAGACACTTCGATGTTTAAACGTTCTTGAAATTCTACTAATAAAGATACTGTAGCAAAAGAATCTAGAATTCCTTCTTCAAATAATTGCACATCTAGGTTCTCTTTTACGATATCATTTTCACATACTTCTTCTAGCACATTTAATACTTGATTTTTAAATTCAGACATTATTTATTCTCCTCTATATCCATGAGTTATAATGAAATTCTTCATAGTCTTCTATTTTTTAACACATCATTTAAAAGAATCTGCCCCATCATTATTACAAAGTTATCCCTGGTCTTTGTATAATAGTTATTAAGGCATAACAGATAGTTTTTCCCCGGAACATATGTGATTACAAATCCATTGTTTGTTTCTTTAGGAAAAGGAATATATATGTTTTTAACATCCGGGTTTATAGCAGTGAATTTTTTTAGAAATAAATAATTTAGATTACTTAAAAACGCTTTTCCATTAGAGATAGGTTGGATTTTTTCAGCTATGCGAACACCATTTTTATTTTTAGTTGAAGCTACTCCCCATATAATTACACCACCAGAAACACGAGAAAAAAACGATATATTTTTTTCGTAATTCTTTCTATCATCTTTTGAAAGGACACTGTTTGTATAGTCCGTTTTACATTGAAATGTAAGGAAGATATTCTCTTCTTGCGGTTTGATAATCATTCGTTGGATGTATGAAAAACCTTCTTGTTCACACCTTGTAAAAACCTTTTCCGCATTCTCCAAAGCAAACTTTCTCCTTCTCTATTTTTAATAAAATGATTAAAAGAGCTGATCAAATCAAACAAATTTTGTATGTGCATTAATTTTTTTAATAATCTAATGCATTTGCTTTATTCTTTATTGTATTTATTTCCTGAGATTGCTGAGCAAGCTCCGTACATTCATGAAAAGCGAAGTGCTTACATCCTATACATTTTTTCGTATTCAAATGTCTTAAAGCACAGTTGATCGCTTCCCCTGTATGATCAAAAAAGTTTTCTTCCCCAATCTCAGCATATAATCCATTCTTATCTAGGGTTGTTTTTAGCTCTGATTGAATTCCTGAAACAAGAAGTACGCCACCTTGCTTTTTAAAATGCTGAACAATATTCCTAAAATAGGATTCTCCTGTTGTATCAATAAAAGGAACTTTTCCCATACGTAAAATTAAAACTTCGGGTTTATAATGAATGGTCGCTAGAATGTTTTGTTCAAATGTTTGAGCAGCCCCAAAGAATAATGGCCCTTCTATTGTGTAAATGCTTATTTGTGGACAATCGTGAGCTTTATTTACCACATGTGGTAACAATTTTTCGTTCTTTCTTGTGTGATCTGGAAGCACTTTAGATATAACAAGCATGTTGCTCATACGTTTTGTAAATAAAATAACAGCTAAAATAAGTCCGATTTCCACAGCTGTTGTCAAACTTGTAAATACAGTCAGCAGAAATGTTACAAGTAATACAAGAGAATCCCCAGTCTTCATTTTAAGTATGTGAATAAAATGTTTTTGTTCGCTCATATTCCAAGCTACCACCATTAAAATGGGAGCCATACTAGCAAGCGGAATATGTGAAGCATATGGAGCTAACAGTAGAAGCGTGAATAACACAAATCCCCCATGAATAACACCCGACATCGGAGATACAGCTCCACTCTTAATATTGGTTGCTGTGCGGGCAATTGCTCCAGTTGCCGGAATACCTCCAAATAATGGTGTAACAATATTGGCAATTCCCTGACCAATAAGCTCTTTGTTACTGTTGTGTTTACTATTTGTCATACCGTCTGCCACGACAGCGGATAAAAGAGATTCAATACCACCCAACATGGCAATGACAAATGCAGGGCCAATTAACTGTTTTATACGCTCTACCGTGATTTCTGGTATATCAAACTGCGGAAGTGTATTGGGAATCGTGCCATATGCTGTACCTATAGTAGGTACATGACCTGAGAAAAATACAGTTGCAATTATAGTTGAAATCACAACACCTACTAATGAACCTGGTACTTTTGGCAAAATCTTTGGTGTTATGAGTATGACAAGAAAACAAATCAAAGCAGTTATAACACTGTAAAAATTGGTAGTACTGATATGAGTAAAGATTTCCTGCAAATTTGCTATAAATTCCTCATGCTTTTTTATACCTGTTAGCCCTAAAAAACTAGCAATTTGTCCCGTAAAGATAATGACAGCAATTCCTGACGTAAAGCCAATTGTTACAGGACGTGGAATAAACTTAATTAAAGACCCTAGTTTAAAAATTCCCATAAGACATAAAATAATTCCAGCTAATAAACCAGCAAGTAGTAAATCTTCATATCCATAGGTAATGACAATTCCTAAAAGAATTGGAACAAAGGCACCTGTAGGTCCTCCAATTTGATACTTTGAACCACCAAATAGCGAAATGAGTATCCCGGCAATACATGTTGTATAAATTCCATACTCCGGTTTAACACCAGAGGCTATTGCAAAAGACATAGCAAGTGGAATCGCAACAACTCCAACAATCATTCCTGAAAGAAGATCCTTTTGAAAATGATCCAATGAATATCCTTCAAACCTTCCCGTAAATAACCCTCTCATTACAAACCCTTCTTTTCTATTTTTAATAAATCTGGATTACAAATGCATTTCTCGTTCCCTTGTACAGGAGATTTTCATTTTCACAAAAGAAAACACCATCCTAATATTTACTATACGTTTTGCTTAAATGACGCTCTAATTCACCTATATCTCCACCTTGTTGTAAGTAGGATTCCAATCTTTCCGCTAGAAGTTCCCCAGCTCGACTATCTAGCTTCTTCGTATCTATAAACGATGTAATCCTTACATTATCTGGAGTTATATCCCTACGAAACATCTTTCCTGGAATTTCAATCCAAAAACGATTCCATTCATCCAATAATCCTATTTGATCCAATAAAAAACCTTGAATTCCACATAACCAAGCTGTACAAGCTGTATTTCTTTTTTGACACCCAACTCCATCTTGTAAATGCTGGCATGAAAAACAACAAGAATTCCCACTGTTAATACAAATATTACAAACGTGATGAGCTCCTATTGAGCGAAATATCTCAATCCCATGTTGGATGATATCTTCCTTCTTAACTTCAATGCTCAACCTACCCCTCCTTAACTATCGTTTCGCCTTCTGTTTCATCTAGCTCTTCTAGCATTGAAATCGTATCGATTAAATGATTGTTAAAAATTTTCCGTGCAACTACCAATAAATTCATAATCATAGGATCCCGAAGAGAATATAAAACTCGTTTTCCATCTTTGGTGCCAACAACAATATTTTTAGCACGTAGCACACTTAACTGTTGAGAAACAGCTGAACCTTCCTTATTAAGAATGCTTTGAATTTCATTTACACTTTTTTCACCTTCTGACAAAACTTCTAAAATACCTATTCGTAAAGGATGCGATAAGGCTTTAAAAAAATCAGCTTTAAATTGTTGCATTTCGGTTCCCATTAAAACACCTCTAGTATTTATTTTTAACTAAAACTCCAAAAGTATCATATACATCTTCAAATGTTTGAATATGTATATGATACTTCTAGAACTTACAATTTTCAATACAAATTTTGAAACGTTAAAAGAGAACCAGAAACAAAAAAAGAGCTGTTGTCACTATAGGACAACAGCTCCCTTATATTTATTGCTTTCGGACAGCTTCAATAAACTTTCTCATATGTCCTTATTAACATAGCGCTCTAGGTACTTACTGTTTTTCCCTACACTCAATGAAAAATTGGTTTCTATGCCAATTTTCCATTCAAGCATTGTTAATAGCATTTCTCTTACACTATTTAAGTGTTCATAAGCGTAAAGTATTTCTTCTCTCCATAACCCTTTAGCTATATTAGTCGAAATCCACCAAAATTCATTTCAACAATCAGCCAAAAAGACAGCGGATGGTTTTTAACCCAATATCCTTCATCTGTTGGCTCATCTAGTGTAGGCATTTTTTCATCTTTATCTAACAAAATAATTGTTAATCCATCTTCAGAACAATACTCATTTTTTTCCTCAATAGTAATAAGCATTAAATCAATTCTATTGCATCCTCAAATAACATTAAACAAAGTATCCTACCAGAAATTAAATACCGCTTATGGAACCTTCTTAACGTACGGAAAAACTAAGTTTTTTTAATGAAAAATTCCTTATCGTACGAAATTCGTGTTTTGTTGGCGGGACCCTATCGCTATCAAGCCAACAAAGAGACTAATAATATCAAGGAAAGGCTTTCTTTTCAATAGGGTACATTCTATCAATAAGAGAAATATGTAATTATGCATATCCTTTTTCATTATTTTAATAGTATTAAAACTTGATATATAATTAAAAGGTTTTTTAATGGATTGATGAGGAGATGCGAGTATGAAGAAAGTCATAGGACTTATAGTATCATTATTTTCTACCTATGCACCAACGTTTACAGAAGCAGCCGAAGTTTTAAATAAAGTAGGCTGGGTGAGGGAAAAAAGAGAGCCTGCTCTTAATGAGTGAACCTTTTTTTATAACGTTTCTTTTTAGAAAACCTTTTACATATGCGTTATAGATCATATTCACAATGTCAGTCCTTGATACGTCTGTAAAAACTTATCAAAAGGTGTACTTTTTGATACACAGCATATAACTTTTTAATTAATTAAGCATATTCCCCTTTTTCGGGGGGATGAGCAAAAACACCTGGTTTAAAAAATTTCACAACAGAACCAGATAACGTGATAAAGTATTAGTTACTGTGCCTGTAATTATAAAAAAAGAGCCTTCCCAAATGATGTTTGTAATAGTTTATACGATTTTAGGAAATTAATAGCATTTTATACCGCTATTATTAACCTAATTTCCAAGAAATAGAGGTGATAGTAGGTGACTAAACCTATCAAAAAAAATAGTCGTTATATGGTTGGATTGGATAGTCTAAGGGGTCTAGCTATACTAGGTGTTATTTTGTATCATATTAATTTTAATTGGATGCCTGGAGGATTTTTAGGGGTTACTGTATTTTTTGTACTCTCAGGTTATTTAATTACAGATATTCTAGCGATGGAGTGGAAGAGAAATAAGAGAATTGATTTGAAGAAATTCTGGCTTAGTAGGGCAAGGAGATTGCTTCCAGGAATGATTGTTATGCTCGTTATAACGTTGGCATGGATTACGATTTTTCATAGCTCTTTACTTGAAAAAATGCGTGGAGATTCATTAGCGGCGTTATTTTATGTTAGTAACTGGTGGTATATTTATCATAAATTATCGTACTTTGATAATTTTAACCAGCTTTCTCCATTGAATCATTTTTGGTCGTTAGCAGTTGAGGAACAATTCTATGTGGTCTGGCCATTTATCATTAGTTTAGGATTTTACTACATAAAAAAACAATCCCGTATGATTTTATTGATTTGTCTGGGAGCTGCTGCTTCAGCTTTAGCGATGGCAATTTTGTATGAACCTGGAGCTGATCCGAGCAGAATTTATTATGGCACAGATACGAGGGCCTTTTCTTTACTTATTGGAGCGGCACTTGCCTTACTTTGGCCAAGCAATAGGCTTGCAAATAAAATTATTCCAAAGGCGCGTCTCATTCTTGATGTAGTGGGAGGAACTGCTCTTATTATTATTTTGGCTATGTTTTGGAAGACTAATCAATATGATCCGTTTCTATACAAGGGAGGAATGGTTCTTTTATCAATTGCAACAGCATTGTTAGTGGCAAATCTTGCTCATCCAGCTAGCCGTATCGCTCAATTTTTACGATTTAAACCTTTACGTTGGATAGGGGTAAGGTCGTATGGCATTTACCTTTGGCATTATCCAATTCTTACATTGACGACTCCAAAAGTAAATGCTGGAGATTTTTCACCAATAAGAGCAATTCTTCAATTTCTTCTGATTATAATGATTGCGCAAATTTCATGGAAGTATATTGAAAAACCAATCCGACAAGGTGCGCTCCGAAATATTCAGTTTAAGAATTTAAGACTTCAAAATGTCGCTTTAGGTGTTAAGTTAGCTTTAATTTGTGCAGTATTCGTTTCGTCGATAGCCGTCTTTGGGTTATCAAATGCTAGTAAGGCTAAGGAGAATCCTCAACTAGATAAGGTGGAGGCAGAACAAACACAACCGGCGAAACATCCAGTTGCAGTTTGGGATGATCCAGCCCAAGAGGCAGAGGCGCCCCAAAAACAAGAAGAATCAAAAGAAGTAAATTCTGAGCAAACTAAAAATTCTCTCACCGTTACAGCGATAGGCGATTCCGTTATGGTTGATATTACTCCGTATTTAAAAAATGCTTTTCCTGATATTAGGATTGATGCACAAATTGGTCGCCAGCTGTCAAAAGCGATTCCTGTAGTTGAACAGTTAAAGAATGACGGGAATTTAGGAAACCATGTCATTATTGGATTAGGTACAAATGGAGCCTTTACTACGGAGCAACTTGTATCATTAATAAATTTAATTGGGAATGAACGTAAAATAATATTTATTAATACGAGGGTACCACGTCCGTGGGAATCAATCGTGAATGAGAGATTGAAAGTGACAACATCTAAATATCCTAATATAACTCTAGTTGATTGGTATGCAGCAAGTGCTGGAAAGAGAGACTACTTTGCACCTGATGGGGTGCATTTAACCAAAGTAGGTGCAGAAGCATATGCAGCACTTGTAGCCAAAGCGGTGAATGGTTCTGGTGCAAAAAAATGATAAATAAAAAAGAATCAAGGATTCCTAACGGAATCACCTGTTAAGCAGTTAATCCAAACAGCTGGTTGATAAAAACATTCTGATTTTGGACAGACTGGTCCTGCAAATCAATTTGTTCTTTTTTGAGCATATGCATGGCTTCAACACCACTCAATATAGAAGCTGATGTTTTGTATGATTTAAATCCCAACATAGAGCGTATACGTTTTTTAATAAGAGTTTCTAGATACATTAAATACTAATAGGGATAGCATCTTATCGCTATCAAATTGAGATAAATTTGTATATACATAATAAGAACAACGCTATTCTTTCTTTAGAATCATAGGAAAGGATAGCGTTTTTTATGTCTATTTCTGTGCCTGACGAATTACAACTATTTGCTCAAGAGATTCAAAGTTTTTTATCTCCAAATACCTTACGGGATCTTGCTAGAGATGTTGGTTTTGTACAAAGAACCAGTAAGTACCAAGCAAAAGATTTAGTCGCTTTATGTATATGGGTGAGTCAAAATGTAGCAATGACTTCTTTAGCTCAGTTATTTAGCTGTTTAGAAGCATCAACAGCAGTACTGTACTCATCAGTCCTGAGGGACTGAATCAACGATAAAAAAGATTGATAAAAATAAGCTATTTTACCCCATGCAAATACAGGATTTCGCAAAAAAACTTTCATTTTTTTACAAATAAAGAGTTTAACCCAAAATGATTGGTTCGATTAACTATCTTTCTTTAAATAATGGTTGGGTCTTTTCTAAAAATGATTTAGTACCTTCTCTGAAGTCCTCTGTGGACGCTATCAAACCAAAATAATCTGCTCCAAGACGTGCGGACTCTTCTAAAGTTAAATTACCTCCCCGATGAATTGCCTCCCAAGTCATTTTTACTGCGATAGGAGCCTGAGATAGAATTTCTTGGATAAGCGCTTCTGTCTCTGATAATAATTTATCAGGCTCAACAGTCCTATTAACCAGTCCTATTCTATAAGCTTCGTCTGCGCTTATCACGCTTCCAGTGAGCAACAGTTCTGTAGCACGCCCCTTACCTATAAGTCTGGGTAATCTCGTAGTCCCTCCAAATCCGGCAACAGCTCCAATACGGACTTCAGGATGTCCTAATCTAGCATGATTAGCGCAAATACGGATCGTACAGGATTCAGCTAACTCAAGTCCACCTCCTAGTGCAAATCCGTTGATGGCAGCAACAACCACTTTTCCTAATGACTCGATTTTATGAGTAACCATAACAGCCAACTGAGCTAAATCCCGTACTTCTAGTGGAGTGGCTTTATTGAGAAACTGAATGTCAGCACCTGCGGAAAATGCCTTTTCTCCGGCACCGATAATTATCAATGCTTTTACACTTGAATTAGTTTTAACCCTGTCCAAGACGGAAGAAAGTTGCTCAAGAACATCTCGGTTTAACGCATTTAGTGCTTCCGGTCTGTTTAATGTAATTCTTGCAATACCATTTTCCTCAGTGTAGAGGACGACACTTTTGTTTAACATTTTAATCCCTCCAATAGTTTAGTGTGCCGACACAAAAGGCTACTAATTTCTATCGCTTCTTTTTATAACATTAAGAGAGGATTTTTTACTGAGATGTCATCACCGACTGATTGCTCGTTCATAAGTGAGATTATATTTGGAATATACTGCACAACTCAAAAAAAGTTTTTTATTCATCAATTTAATCCCGTAGAATGTCCTTGTGGCGAAACATCTTGCATTTTTAACCACGACTAATATTCAGACACAGAACCTATCCCGCAGCCCTCCTTAAACCGCTTTTCAATATAAAATGTTCTTCTTTGGACATAAAAATCCTCTTTAGGAAAAAATACTTAAGGGGATAAAATTTCGCAAATTTCTTTTAAAATGTCGCGCCTTTCTTCTAAACATCACATCTTTTTTTAGGGTACAGACTCATACCCATCAAGTTAAAATTTATCTAACTTTTTATTCCACATAGTTTTTTAATATGATTATCTAATTAGATTAATAATTTGATAATCATATTAAAAAACTAACCTCCCTTTAAATTAGAAAGAAACCCCAAATGATAAATTTCATTTTTCCGTCATCCTTATTAGCCGACATAATTCAAAAATGCTATACATCTCCTGTATAGCACTGTTGATCTTATATGCTACAAAAACATAGCCGTTACTAAACTTATGACTGAACAAATGCACAACAGCGACCCGATATAGGGGTACCGCCACATCACCATCAAGTTAAAATTTTATAATACCCCAAAAACGAAAAATTAGATTCCTTTATAGCAATGAAGTTCATTTTTATCGTTTTTGGGGCAACCTGTTCTGTTAAGTTGATGGGCATGCGTTAGTTGCATAAGTAAGAGGTTTGAAAAAATAGCCTGTATATATTTGAACGATGAATAACTTACCTATTTTCTTGTGTTTGTTTGCGCCATATACAGAAAATTGAGAAAAACGCAACATATTATTTATCTGTTTGTTTTTGCTTCTTTTTCAAATACTCCGCACGCAATTTTTCAAGTTGCTGCTTTTTATCAAATTTGGCAGGCGTCTGTTTTTCATGAAACTTTGTCACAGCTACCTGACCTTTGTAATCCAATTGATATTTCCCCACTTTGTTCACCTACTTTTCTTGTCTTTAAAGAGAATCTATTCAACAAATATAATATACCTTATTTTACTGAAGTAAACCTTATTACTTTATTAGTTGCAAAGTCTTTTTACTACTTGTTTAAAAAAATCTACATCCCCAATATTTTTCTCCAAAAAATCACCCCTTGTTATTAATTTTTCTACTTATATCTATCTTAATCCAAATATTACTTTATTAAACTAACCTACCCCGTTAGTTTAAGTAGGAAACTTCACAATCTCAATAGAGTAAATCCTATTGATACAAGGATTTCTACCTTAACGTTGTAAATCCGCAAAATCCTGATGCTACCCCATCGCCATCAAGTTAAAAAACTAATTATCCCCCAAAACGCAAAACACGAGCTGAATTCACATAAATAACTGTAGAGAGATAAAAATTTCGTTATGGGGGTACTTTAAAATCTTAACTTGATGGGCATGGGGTGTATACGATATTGAAACTTTTTTAGAACGACAGAAATCCATTGTAATACGTTTAAAAACTATACAAATGGAAATTAAGCATGTATTAGAAAAAGAAAAACATATATATGAATTTATTTAGCTGAAAGCGGTGCGAAACGGCTTGCTGAAAAAGGTATTCGCGGTGTGGGCATTGATGCAGTAGGTGTTGAACGTGCCCAAGAAGGTCACCCAACCCATAAAACACTATTTGCACACGATATTATTGTAATCGAAGGATTAACATTTAAAGAAGTAGAAACGGGTACATACTTTATAGTTGTAGCCCCATTAAAACTAATGGATACAGATGCATCACCAGCGCGTGTGTTATTATTCCAATAAAATGAAACTTCCATCAGTGGGAGTCTTACCGCCTGCGAATTGCGGAATAAAAAATGGACCAAGAATTTAATCTTGGTCCATTTTTTTATTTTATATCCATTTTGTATGGAATGTACCTTCTTTATCCACTCGTTTATACGTATGTGCTCCAAAATAATCGCGCTGCGCTTGTAACAAGTTTGCAGGTAGTGTTGCAGTACGATAGCTGTCATAATAAGAAATTGCTGCTGAAAATGCAGGTACCGGAATGCCCTTTTGTACAGCCACTGAGATAATTTGACGTAATCCGCCTTGATATGACTCTACAATTTCTTTAAAGTATGGATCAAGTAAAAGGTTCGGTAGGTCAGTGTTTGTCTCATAAGCCTCTTTAATGTTCTGTAAAAAGGCTGCACGAATAATACATCCGCCTCTCCAAAGCATAGAAATGCTGCCAAAATCAAGGTTCCAATCATGTTCCTCAGAAGCTGCCTTCAATTGCGTGAATCCTTGTGCATAAGAACAAATTTTACTCATATATAAAGCTTGGCGCACTGCTTCAATTAATTCGGCTTTTTCAACTCCAATTGCCGCTTTATCTTTAGGTCCAGATAAAACTTTGCTTGCGTTCACACGCTCTTCTTTTAAAGCAGAAATGCAACGTGCAAATACAGATTCTGTGATAATAGGGAGAGATATACCTAAATCAAGTGCGCTTTGGCTTGTCCATTTCCCTGTACCCTTTTGTCCCGCAG
>NZ_MAOI01000138.1 GCF_001884235.1 Bacillus paramycoides
GCCAGTTTCTTCATCTTTCTTCGTGAAGATGTCTGCTGTAATCTCAATTAGATAGCTGTTCAGTTCGCCCTTATTCCATTCAGCAAATATTTCATGAAACTCTTCTGCAGTCAAATCAAGTGTTTGTTTCAAGAAGAAATACGCTTCACAAATTAATTGCATATCTCCATACTCAATACCGTTGTGAACCATCTTTACATAGTGGCCTGCCCCATTAGGTCCGATATAAGAACAGCAAGGCTCGTCATTCACTTTTGCAGAGATATTTTCAAGCATATTCTTCACTTTTTCGTATGCATCCTTCTGTCCGCCCGGCATAATAGACGGTCCCTTCAATGCACCCTCTTCTCCGCCTGACACACCTGCACCGATGAAATTGATTCCTTCTTCGGCAAGACGTTTGTTTCGGCGCATTGTATCGACAAAGTATGTATTACCGCCATCAATTAAAATATCACCTTTATCAAGATGAGGAAGCAGAGAATCAATCGCCTTATCTGTAATTTCTCCTGCATTAACCATTAATAAAATCTTTCTAGGTGATTCAAGTGAGCTAACAAACTCTTCAACCATATGAGTACCAACTAAGTTTTTACCACGGTTTTCCTCAATGATTTCATTTACTTTTTCCTTCGAAATATCATATAGGGCAACAGAATACCCTTTGCTCTCAAAGTTAAGTGCGAGGCTTTTTCCCATAACGCCCACACCAACTACTCCAATTTGTTGCTTTGGCATATTTCATCGTTCCTTTCTATGCATGTTACTCTGTCTATATTATAGTATATATACCTAAAGTAACACTTTAATCAAATAATCCATCTTATTTATTTCAATATGCTCCGCCAAGATGCGTGCAAAAGGACATAGGGACACGGCACATCGCCATCAAGCTAAGGTTTTAAAGTACCCCAAAACGTAACTTTTATCTCTATACAGTTATTTATGTGAATTCAGCAGGTTATCTAATACAGTTATTATCTAAACCATCAAATCAAAATGAGCGTTGTAAAGTGTTTAATTTACAAGTAGAAAAATAAAAAACCACTTAGAGTGGTTTTTAATCGCGCATTGCTCCTGCCTCTCGGGAGGTCATTGCTCCTTGTCCTTGGCTAACATCTTTTTGAATTTCTTGTTTTACTTTTTGTGCATCAGTTCCCGCAAATTTTTGATTCATATTAGAACCCAAATTTTCTTTACCTTGCTGATTCTGTAGCATAAAAGTCCTCCTTTATTTATTGATTTAACAATCATATTATTTACAAAAACACTCGGTATATCCCGAGGATTCGATTGAAATTCACTTAAAGTAAAGGGACTTTCGTTTGAAAAATAAACATATATTCGTTGTTCAACTAACGCATAGGTTAGTTGAACATGACAAATGCTTTAAAAAATAGCCTGTATCAATGATTACTTGGTAATCTAAGATACAGGCTTTATATTTCAATAACTAATTGTCTTTATATATATTTAATTTAATATCTTTACTGTTAATATTCATGTGTCTTTAATCTGTTGTATTGTTTTGAACGTGCTTGAGTTAAACTTGTTGTAAATATTGGAAATATCTTTTTAGGGATATCTTAGTTTTGAATCCCATTCTACTTACCAATTCATCTTCATTTATTCCTTGCTTAATAAGACGGAGAATAAATGTGTTCCTCATCTGCTGGGCAGAAATACGCCTATTTAACTCCGCTCGTTTCACTTCAAGTCGTATCATCTTTTGTATAGAAACTACGGGCAAAGCCTTTGGCGCATCCTTTTCATATACCCATCGATATGTTCCACGATTAAAGTCAAATGCTATAAACAAAGGATTATCTGTATACTGTCTAGGTCTTACAGGTTCCGGAATAGTTTTATAGTATTTGTAGAGCTGCTTCATATCATCCTCTGATAATGATATAGATCTATTTATGCCGTTTTCTCCAGGAACAACTAAGGTATTTCTAGCAAACTGTATATGGCTCATATTAAGCGATACAAGCTCTTGCAAGGATAACCCATAGTTTACTACTAAATTTATTATACAAGCGTTTCTATCCATAATTAGAGGGCGATATTTAGCTTGTCTTTCTGTTAATCCCTTTGTTAAGAGTATAATTTGTTTTAAAAGTTTTTCTTCCGCTTCGGTAATAAAATCATTATCACTTAGTGATTGATCAGGAATTAAGGAGAGGCGGATATCATCTAATGGACTATCTATCCCTAAAAACATGTGCAATTTCTTTAAAACCACCCATATTCTGTGCCTTGTTTTCTAACTCAGAAAAATACCCCTGATAATCTTCTTGAGATAGTTCACTCCACGATTTGATATGAAAAAGTATCTCATTTACTTCTACCCATTTATAAAAATCCTTAATATCGTATGAATAACGTTGTATCGTAGAATGCTTTCGACCTTTTTCAGTTAAGTAATTAGAAAAGGCTTCTAATGTTTCTTCTAGGCTAATTGTCTCGTTCATTATAATCACCTAATTTCTTTGGGTATATTATAACAGAAAGTAGGCTGAAGACCCGCTAGTCGCAAAAGCGAACCATTTAAGTCCCTATTATTATCTTCTTTATTTGTTTGAAACACTTCCCAATATCGATTTTAAAATTAAAAATCACCTCATTTTAACATGAAAAAGTGGCATTTTTGTTATTTCTAATATCCGCTAATGCTTATTGCGTGATTTGGTTCCATTGCTACACAACCCCCAATACCCAACCTTAGCTTGATGGGCATGTATGGTGACCCCTATTTGCATCAACGAGAAGGAATAGACCTTGAAAAAACCATTTATAGTTCCACTGATACGCAGAAAAAAAGAGAATGATTCGGAATTTTTTTTACGAATCATTCTCTTTTTATTTTCATATTTTAACATGCTGGATATGCATTAGAACCCAAATAACGTTCTTTTATAATTTGGCGATGATGAAGCTCATGACCAACAATAATGTTTGCTAATGCACGAACCGTGACTTCAGAATTGTTCGCAATTCCCCTTTGTAACCAAGCTTCTTTATCTAAACTTTTAAGCAAATGAACAGTAGACTGACGAACAGCAGTTAAATTCTCAAGAAGATCTTGCATAGATTGCTTATCAAAAGCTGCCCTAAGAACATACATATCATCGTTATATCCAGGAAGTTCTGCTGTCTCGCCTCTTGCTATAGAAAGCAATCGATATGTCATAATACGTTCAGTATCCGCAATATGACCGATTACTTCTTTTATACTCCATTTATTAGGAGCATATCGAAAATGTCCCTCACTATCAGAAATATCCTTCAATAAAAGATTCGTTTCCTTCATTTCTTGCTTTAGAATATGTATGATATCTCCATCTGGTATTAAGTTTATGTACGTTGAATAATACGGGTTATATTCATTTGCTTCTGGTCTCTTTTGCATGCTTATCATCCTTTTTATTTTATCGTTATATACACCTTATCATAAATTATTGTCATATTAATCCGAAAATTTAAATTCTAAAACGAAAAGGGATAGTAAGTAAAAAGTGGAGGCTATTCTTTTGTAGATCAATACTAAATGCATAGCCTCTTTTTATGTATGTAATGAGAATCTACCGCCCTTTGCTACGCACGGTTGCTGGCATATCAAAAACACAAACGGACAAACAATCCTTTGCATTTTTGATATGTTGATTATTATTTACAAAGCCAAATGAATAAGGCTATCATAATACTCAAAAAAAACTACAAAAACTAATCCCCAAAAATCCCTTTGAAAAATCTAATCTTGTTATACATATCCATTTCTATATAAGTTGTATCTTTTAGTACAGCCATGTTTAATCCTCCCAATATTAATTGTTTACTAAAATGAAAAAAGAACAAGCCTCGCCCTGGTAGGGATACGTAGGTTTGTCCTTTTGTATGTGGGTAATGATACATTTAATTACCATTATTATAACTGAATTAATAAATGTTCTCACTTAGGCCCGGCATCTTATTAACAAGCATACTAGTAATATTAAAATCTATTATAAATATATATCTTATATATTAAAAAGAAATAAAGATAAAACTTTTATAGGTTATCAAAAATAGGGAAAAGACCTACTCTCACAAGGGAAAATTAGATATGAGAACGTAAAAAATCATAAATAGTAGAAAATGTATCCGTAGATTTAAGGATTATTAGACTTTCAATTCTACAAAAAAGCAGAAAGAAAAGTATATGTTTCTACATGATATCGGAAAGAAATTGATACAAATCACATTATATTTATTCAACCATGTAAATAGGGTTTATTTTCTTTATTTTGGTAAATGGAGCAGTATTTAGCGTTCAATTATCCACAATTTGTTCAGATAATACAGCTATTTGTTAATATTACTCAGTATTTACACATAACTCACATTATTACTGATGATTTTTATTAGATGAATTCAATGACACTAGTATTCTCAAGGGGATTGGGAAAATATTATTCACATTTGATTATATTTGTCCTCATATCCACTATTTTTATAAATATCCTTTTGATTTTTTGTAGATATAAAATCGGATGTTTTACTACATGTGAAGAATATTCAATGTGTAGTGTGGAGATTCTTCTATAGGTAGAAGAGGATTTGTATAGAAGTGTATAAAAAAAGACTCCATTTTACATGAAGTCCATCTGATTTGGTATTTATAAATAGAGTAGTAGAAAAGGGGGGTTAATGAAACAAACACGAATAGCCCTCCACTTTCGATTTTTTCAAAAATAGAGAGCTTACTGCTATTATTTTATTTCCATTGCGGTTAGCACCTGATCTGGATCTGTTATTGTTACACCAGCACGTACTAAACGTTCGAAGGTACGCATAAACTCTAGTAAATTAAACTGTTTTGGTAGCTCAATAACACGAAGTTTTTCTTGTGGCAGCTTATCAATTGCCTCGATAAACCATTCACGTACATCACTTGGAATCGTGCGTTCTTTATGGCCACGAACTTTTAATTTTTCACGCATTTCAATTTCTAAAGCGATATATGCATGGAGATTCACTCCCTGATCATATGCATATTTTCTAAATAACGTTTCTTCCTGGTATTTTAGATAATTACGGTGATAAGACTCTTCCGTCACTGGTACCGCAAACTTCTGCTTCAGTAGTGCATGCACATTTTTAAACATCTTCTTAATGTTGTGAAGAGAGTACATGGAATAATGTAGACCGAAATTAAAGACAGCTTGTTCACGGTCACTATTTCTCTCTTTTGGTATATGCTGTGCAATAAGAGGGTAGATGCCTTCTTTCGCCGCTGTATCAAGAATTTGATATTGAGATGTTTGATGCAATAATTTTTTCAATGTATATACAATTTTCGTTGGATATCCTTCTTTTCGATCAACCATGTCGCGAAGTCCACGAATTACACTGCGAATTTGACGATGACAAGTATGCTTTAAAACATGAATGAATTTATTCATGTCAGAAGACAGTTCACCGATATTCATTTCTTGTAGGACGGATTCAATGAATTTCGCTTTACGAGCATATGTAGCTTTTGGTGTAAATGGATCCCTATGTTGTTCTTCTCCAGATTCTTTCGTACATAAGAAGTCCGAATGGATAGATAGATATAATGTTGTATATCGTTTGGTATGCTTTACACCTTTTTGCATTTTACAAATTTTAAATAGGGGATTTCCCGTACATGGTAATGCAGTTGTTAATTCTTCGATAACCACATGAATCTGGTGCGGATATTTTTTATGTAAGAAACGATACATTCCACCAAAGTGAGTTTTGTTTCCTCTTTCATCCTGCTTGTCCAAAGAACGCTTTAAAGTTGTTTCTGTATGTTGTTGCATTGCGATGTCTAAGAATAGTTTCTTAGCTGCTACAGATAACTTAAAGAAAGCCTTTGTAAATACAACAGGACTAATATATACGTAAGGATTTGCCTTTTCTGTTTCCTCATTCATAAAATGAGTGAGTTTAATTGTATAACGGCCATCAACTCCATTTTCAATGGAGATAATGTTATGTAAGTTTAATTTTTTCAAAGCAATATAGAATTGGGAGTGCTGGATATAAGCAAATTCTTCTTTATATTGCTTGTAATCTTCCCACATCATATGTATTGTTACATTTGGAATGACACCATTTGTAAAGCATTTTTTATGTAGATATAAGAATACTTCAAGATCTGCATTCGTAATTCCATATAATTTATGTTTTCTTCCTGTTTTCTCTGTAAGTGCAGACTTTTCTCGACGTGAAAAAGATGGTTTAGCTTGTTCTACAAAGCCTTCTACATCCGCAATACGTTCTTCGTATGTCATGTGCTGCAGAATATCTTCTAAATATGTATCTTTATAGCTGTAGTATTTCTCCTCAAATGTTTCCACAAATTTTTGCCAAGATTTTAGTGTTACTAAAACTGCGTTTGTTGTCTTTCCATTTAAACTACGCTGATTTTGAATAATAAATGATTTCCCCATCTTTTTCACCTCCGTTCTGCAAAATTCGAAATGTATGCCAAAATACTATAAAATATACCAATTTTGATTATAGCAAAACGAAAAATGATGAAAGGTGCTCCTTTAAGAAGAAAAATAGCAACTTGCAACAGCTTATAAAGCTAGGTGTATCAAGGGATATGAGAATTTTATTAATTTTTTTTGTGTTAAGGATACCGCAAACGTGTTGCAAGTTGGATTATATGTATAAAAATAAGTGGAAAAACATCTCATCCCTTGATATATAAGGGGTGAGATTGAAAATGACAAAAAAGTTAGGGTAAGGATACCGCAAACGTGTTGCAAGTTAAGAAGTACAATTAAAAATTATGAAATATGCCAATTATCGCTGATATGATAGGCTTAATTAGTTTTTTATGAATTACAATAGGGTGAGGATACCGCAAACAGTGTTGCATCTTACGCGAAAAATAAGGGTGAGGATACCGCAAACGTGTTGCAAGTTGAGTTATATGTACATGAATAAGTAAAAAGCATTTAATTCCTTGATATATAAGGGATTAGATTTAAAATGGCAAAAAAGTTAGGGTAAGGATACCGCAAACATGTTGCATTTTATTTGAATAACTTGCTGTACGTATAAAAAAATCACTTAAAAATTATAAAATAGAACAATTTTTTGTGTATTGTATTGGGTTGAGAAAAAATTATACTGTTGCAAGTTGGACGAAATAGGGTAAGGATACCGCAAACATGTTGCAAGTTGTAGAGTTAAGGAAAGAAAAGCGCAAAAGGAATGCAAGTAAAGAGGGATAGGTAAAAGAAATAGCAAACGTGTTGCAAGTTGTAGAGTTAAGGAAAGAAAAGCGCAAAAGGAATGCAAGTAAAGAGGGATAGGTAAAAGAAATAGCAAACATGTTGCAAGTTGTAGAGTTAAGGAAAGAAAAGCGCAAAAGGAATGCAAGTAAAGAGGGATAGGTAAAAGAAATAGCAAACATGTTGCAAGTTGTAGAGTTAAGGAAAGAAAAGCGCAAAAGGAACGCGAGTAAAGAGGAATAGGGAAAAGAAGGAGCAAACATGTTGCAAGTTGTAGAGTTAAGGAGAAGAAAGCGCAAAAGGAATGCAAGTAAAGGGAAATAGGTAAAAGAAAGAACAAACATGTTGCAAGTTATAGAATTAAGGAGAGGAAAGCGCAAAAGGAATGCAAAGTAAAGGAGAATGGGAAAAGAAAGAGCAAACGTGTTGCAAGTATTGAATTAAAAAGAAGAAACCGCAAAACTTTTGATTATCTGTTACAATAGATTAAATATAATTGTAGAACAGATTTTTATTAACAAAACTAATTTGTTGGGATCCATGGTTTAGGGAGGAGTATGAAGTGGATAATTTATTACAAATGTTCCGAGATGCCTTGTTGATCTCTGAGCCAATTTATAAATCAAATGAGCCTTTATGGACAAAATGGAATGCATACTTTAATGATGTTGAAAAAAATAATAATAAAGTATTAACTTCATCTTATGCTTCTCCATCATTTACTGCATTAGTATCGTGGTTAGAGAAAAAGCAAGAGTCGGGGATTACATTAGTACAAATTTATGCAAAAATTGATTCTTATAAGGACGAAATATTTAAGGAAATTGAAGAGTATATAAAAATAGAATTTCAAGATGTAATGCCTTCAAAATCCATAATTTTAGAAAATGATCAAAATATAGATAAGACACCTATAGTTAACCATGAGGATTATTACGAAGTAAATAACTCTGCTGTTTATTATAAACTAAGAGATGGAATTGCAAAGAATCAATTTGAAGAAGATGAAAATAGAAAAGTTTTACAATATCCCATTGAAACGAAGTCTTCTAATGGCGTTGCGCAACTTTCTTCACACAAAGATGAAGATTTAAGACTTACAAACACTGAAGAAGCTGCTCGATGGAATACCCTTGTTGATGATGTAATGAGTAATATGGATGATTTAACGGCAGATTGTTTAGATGCAATTACAATACAGTGGATAAACGAAGCAAAATCTCCAGATGAGTTCATTGATTTTTCTTATGAGCAAGTTTTAGAGATGTGCAACATTCCAAAGACAATCGTCAAAAGTAAAGAATATTATCGAGCTGAAGATAAAATTAAAATAGCAAAGAGAATTGCTGCTTTAGCGAGTATATTTATCTATTTAAATGATGATAACGAGGTAGTAGTATTAAATGATCGAGATGATGAAGGAGAAAGATTAGAATTAAAGCGTGAGGTTATTAAAAGGTTATTTGTATTAGATTCGGTTGTATTGTGGAGACATAGTGTTACAAATGAATATATGGGTATTGAATCTTGTCGTATTAAGCCCGGCAGCTTTTTAACTAATTACTTATATGGATCAAATAATACAACGGCTTTATTGTCTAAAAAAGCACTTGAATACAATAGTTATAGACATAAATATCATAAAAGGTTAATTCGATATTTAACGTGGCAATGGAGAATTAGACAAATGTATTCATCATTGAAAAAGCCTTATTCTATAGGAGGGGACAAGGGATTACTATCAGTAATAGACATTCCAAAAGATTGGAAGCCGAATCGTATTAGGGAACAGTTAGAAAATGTTCTAATGGATTTAGAAAATGAGAAAGTAATCTCTCATTGGGAGTATAGTGAACCGCTTGATGAACAACAAATTGGGAGACGTAACTGGTTTAAAAATTATTACGCTAACTTAGGAATAACTATTTTACCACCTGAGGAAATGCTACTATCAATGGATAGGGTAATCGGAAAAAAGAGTATAGAGGAACCACAAGAACAATTACCTGAAGTAACAGTTGTTGAAGAAGTAAGGAAGACTGTAGAATCAGTCGAACAAATAGAGAAGAAGATCCGTGACCAAATACTGAAAGTGCATAATGAAAAAAAAGTAAGCATTCGTGAAATAGCAGATGAAATTAGTATTTCACCATCTACGTTGTCTAGATTTTGTAATTATAAAACAAAACGTCTGTCTAAAAAAGCATTAGAAAAGTTGACAAAATGGTGTGAAAGACAAGAAATATTAGAGAAGATGTAACGTAGACTAAAGACTTCTTTTAAAATAAGTCAAATTAAAAATACACATACATTATGTATGTGTATTTTATTTATTATCAATTATAAGAGGCTGAAATACCTTTATAAGTAGTAATTTTGGCGGGCTAAGGTCCTGGAATTAAAAAATTGATATGGTTATTCTGTTTAATCGACTACAATTAAATTTCTTGTCTTATCGATATGGTTAAGTAACATATGATACTCTTCTTCATACATAGTTAAACGTTGTAGAAGGGATTGATTCTCTGCTTCTAAATATTCAATTTGATTTTGTAAATTTGTTAATTCATTCATTTCTTTATAATTTTGTAGAAAGAGAATAATGTCGTCTAATGTCATAGACAAAGAGTTTATTTCTTTTTCTGGTTGGGAGGAGGAAATGTTGTTTCCCACTTTTTGATTTTGTTTTGCTTGTTGTATTTCTTCTTCGTATTGTTTTCGCACGTATGAATTCCAACGAAATCCGCAAGCTGCGGGTGTCCTAGCTAATTGCTTTGCTACTTCTTTGAATGCAGCTAACTGTGTTCCACCGTTACGAATATTCTGAAGTACTATTGATGCGAGAAATAAATCGTCATCGTTAGTCCAGGAATCTTGTCTTGAAATTACCATTTTTTCAACCTCCCTTATATGTTTTATATTACATATATGCAAGTACTGAAAAGGATAGAAGTTAAAGAACTTCTATTAACATCATTTGTATTTGAAATGGCAGATACTTATGATAGCTTACGTCTCTCTAAATTCTCTGTAAATTGCTTGCTTTGAAAATCCCAAAACAAGGAATTATTAGAAGGGATTTTATTGAATATGATAAAATTAGATGAAAATATCAGATGAAAGGTGAGGAAACAGTGAAGAGGATTACCATTTATTTCATTTCATTGTTATCGCTAATGATATTATTGAGTGGATGTAGTCTAAATGCTGATTCAAAAACAGATTTGTTTCGATATAAGAATTCCTATGTGGGTGACGCTAGTGCAGTTGGAAATATCTCAAGACAATTGGCTCATGGAAAAGAGTTGAATGAATATTCACTTGAGACTACGAAGGAACCGTATGGAATTACTTTAGAATACAAAAATATAGATGTAAAAAAAGTAGATAAAGAAATGAAGGAAACTGTTATATCAAACGCTACATTTCTTTTTGCTTTAATTAAAAATGTAGATTGGATTACATTCAAATTTCCAGACCAAGAATTCACTGTAACAAAAGAGAAATTACAAGATTGGTACAAAAATAAATTGGATGGGTTTGAAAATGAACAAGACTTAAAGAAACTGATACAGGAACACTTGAAGTCTGAGGACTCAGTTAATCAGTTTTTTCACCAGTAAAAGCAAGAGTGCCCTAATCCAGAGCACTCTTATTTTTAGGGTATTATCAACAACTATCTTTAACAGAGCCATTTTTAAGTATTTGTTGTAGCTTAAAGGATTTGATAATGGTTATGATATAATAAAATTCAAGTATAATAAGGGGGATTAATTAAATGATTTTTCAAAGCATGATTACAGCTATTATAGAAAAATTACAAGAGACGGTGAATCCCTATTGGATAATTGTGTTTGGATCAACAGCGGAAAACAGAGCAAGGGAAGATAGTGATATAGATATAGCCTATTTAAGTGCCATAACTTTAGGGAATTATGAACGTTTTTTATTAGCACAGGAGTTAGCAAACATCGTTAATAGAGATGTTGATTTAGTTGATTTATCCGAAGCTTCTACAGTTTTTCAAGCCCAGATTATACATACAGGAAAGACAATATTTTGTTCTGATGAAGAACGGAAGATTATTTTTGAAATGAAAACTTTTAAAATGTATTCAAAATTGAATGAGGAACGCCAGATAGTATTCGATGATATAAAGAAAAGAGGTTCTATATATGAAGAATGAGGTTATTTTAAATAAAATTTCCACAATAGAGCGTTGTATAAAAAGAATCCAAGATGTGTATGGAAATGACCCTGGAAATTTAGAGGATTATACAAAGCAAGATTCAATAATATTGAACATACAAAGAGCTTGTGAAGCGAGTATTGATTTAGCAATGCATATTGTTGCTGGGAAAAAGTTAGGACTACCTCAATCTAGTCGAGAGGCTTTTGATTTATTGGTTACAGCAGGCTTACTTAGCGCAGAGCTAGCAAATAAGTTAAAGGCGATGGTTGGATTTCGTAATATTGCTGTTCATGATTATCAAAGTGTAAATTTGGATATTGTTCGTCAAATTATTGAAAAACATTTAACCGATTTTAAACTATTTACGAAAGAAGTTATGGGGATATTAGAATTTTAGGCAAAAGAACAGAATAATGAAGTTGAGAAAGAAAGTAATTATGAGACTTCTGAACCAGCCATTGAAACGATCACTTATTGTCGTAAGAAGAAACGTGGTCATATGGATGAGTCTGTCCAAAACCTTCCGATTGAAATGGTTGAATATCGTTAGCCTAATGAGGAGCAGGTTTGTTTGTGTTGTGGTGGTGCTTTCTTCGAAAAAATTTCAAAATCTGCACAATCTGTTACAAATCAGATTAAAGCGACTTCAAGTAATTCAAGTGATATTTTGCAAAATAGTCAAACTATCGTTCGAGTTGTAAATGAATTATCACACATTGCAAATACATACGCGAACAGTAGTAGTAATGTTGAGGGAAGTATGAAAGGGCAGGAAATGTATGTATAAGATATTGCAGAACTAGCAACTTCTTTAAGTTGGCTTTCACAAGAGTTGCAAGAGTTAATTGGAGAGTTTAAAAGTTAATAGAATAAATTAGGTGTAGGATTAATCCAATTAAAAAAACTTTTTTGATATTGGATAGAAGAAACAGTATATGTATCAAAGAAGGCACAACTATATATAAAGGGGCTCATTCTAATCAGAATGAGCTTTTTGTTAATTAGAATTTATATTACGTAAATTATGGTATTACTTTAATAAATGTAAAAAGTGAGTCGTTTGGGCTGCAATTTTAATTGAGGTAATTGTCTCTTTAATAATGTAACAGTGTGTGTGAACTACTCGCCACTTAGCAAAACTTGAAGTGGGAGCTTCTCAGTTCCACGACGAAAGCAACCTTTCGTCTCCCTGAGCGTTACTTCGGGGTGTTCCCACCCTAGATGTCCAACGCTTGGACGCCCTTTTGGTACGGTTGATATTTTACGCAGGAACCGAATGGCTTGGTTTTCGCACTCTATTTTCTTCCTGCAACCTCATATATCAAGTTATCAAAGAACTTCATATAGCTAGTTTATCCAAAGAGTTTGGCTATGCCAAACCGAAATTCATCTCCCACCTACCGTTGGGCTAGCGCCCTTCATACGCTTGAGGAGGGAGAATTCTTTCGGTAAATTCGCTAAAGTGTCACTTGATTACCTATAAAAACTCATTGTATTTGATGTATGGTCGATAGAAGCATAGATAAATGAGTTATACAACTAAAAGAATATTTTTTGCATATTTTATTGGAAATAGAGCATGATATTACCAAAATCAATGGAGGTGTGTAAGAAATGCAAATTCGCGAAAATAATAATTCAAATGAAATTTTGGTAGCAGCTGCAGCAAGTGCTATTGAGCAAATGAAGTATGAAATTGCTCAGGAGTTTGGTGTTACACTTGGACCGGATTCAACAGCACGAGCAAATGGTTCAGTAGGTGGGGAAATTACAAAACGCTTAGTGCGTATGGCGCAAGAACAGTTATCAGGGCAATATAAAATTCACTAAGAGAAAATATGTGTTTGAACCAAAAGATAGGGAAGGAGTGTGAAAGTATTATTCACACTCCTGTTTTATCGTGTATAGGTAAAGTGTTTAAATCAACTAAATGGCTAACGTTGCTCATTTAATGACAGTTAGCTTTTTAGATGTACTCCAACAGTAGAGTAGTTGATTCATTTAATGTTTTCAATGGAGATAAATTAGCATTCATAAGCTAAATTTCATGGGAAAATAGAAAAACCACCCTTAATGAGTGGTTTCTAATAATTATTTTTGGATTATACATTTAAAATTAGGCGATAAGATAAGTGGGCAAAGCTAAATCAATAAAAGATACTTTATACATTTCTATTATTTTGGTTCTGGATAATGATTGTAGTACGAGATTCTAATAAATTCTTGGTAGACATTTGTTAATTTAGCATCTCTAAGAGCATCGTTGAATCTTTGCATACGTACACTACCTTGAGCGTAGCCTCCACCAGGAGTATAAGGATTTCTAGCTTCAAAGTCATCCATAAATACTTTTAATTTTTTATAGTCTTGAGATTGATAGAAAGCAGCGGCTTCTTCAGGAGTAACATCAAAGTAAGAAGATGTTGAGTTATAAGAAGCTGCTTGAGCAGTAGGTGTCTCTAGCATAGTTGCAGCTCCACCAAACATAGTAAGTGCCATAGAAGACACAATGATTTTTTTAAACATAATAAAACCTCCACATAGAATATTTGGATTAATAGCAATCCTGTAATCATTATAGTTACAATGAAAACAGTTATCAAATGCAATGTTGCATAATTTATGATGTGAACGAGAAGTCCCTCAATCTCTAAATGAAGGAATGTAACAGGGAATTAGTAGGTTAAAAGTGGTATACATACTATTTGGGTTAACAAGAAAACCAAATAGAAAGGCTATTTTTAGTTGGAGAAATTTAAAAGACTCTGTCATTAAAGACAGAGCCTTTCAAAAAGGAATGACAGTTGATAACTGAAGGTACCATTATATTACTATTATTGGGATTTGAATTCCATTCGTTTTGTGTTGAGAAATATAAATTCTATTTTGTAGAAGGTGAGATGAAGAGATGCTTCTTATAGATTTTGCAATACGAGAAAGCAAAAGTAGAATTTTAATTCGTCTTTAAACAAAGGACAGAAGAATTACTTTTGCTTAGCAAAGCATGTTAAGTGTCATTCAAAGTCATATAATAGACTATAAAATAATCCTTTCAAAATCAAATATAGTCTGGCTAAAAATTAGAGGGCATCAATTCATTGAAGCAGTAAAAAAACTGTTTTCAGGATAGGTGTCCTTTTGGTTTTAAAAAGAGTATATATTTTCTCAACAGGACAAATGGTAATCATCTATAAGTACTACTTATAAGGATAATAGGAAAATAGAAATTAATAATAAAGGAGAATGCGAAATGATAACATTAGTATCTGATAGAGATCTAGCTGAAATCCGCGAAGAGGATGTAGATGTATTAAAGGTAATGGCACATCCGGTTCGATTACAAATTGTAAATGAATTAATGCACCATAAAATGTGTAATGTTACACAGTTAACGGAAATATTAAGACTCCCGCAGTCCACTGTTTCACAGCATTTATCAAAATTGAGAGGAATCGTACTCCGTGCAGAAAGAAGAGGATTAGAGATGCATTATTATATTAATAATGCTAAAGCTCGTCAGATTGTAGGAATTTTAGGCTTGTAAGTAAATAATATGCAAAAAAGTTCCCTGTTATAAAGCAGGGAACTTTTGTATGTTTATCAAAGTGCGCACCATTACAAAGAAACATGAAATTTAGATAGGATGTCGATCTAGAATTAGAATATTTTTATATAGAGCGAATGGGGGAAGGGATGAGCGGCAGCTGCATTACATCGTGAAAGCAATCTATAGTTAAAATGACACACATGTAAAATTGCATACAATCTATCCTTGATACCTAAATAAAAATGTAACTATAATGATTACATTTTTATTTAGGTATCCAAATTATTTATTCACATAGGATATCAATGGTAGTGATAGAAAATGTATATGAAAAAGATAATTTTAGCTATTTCACTTGATTTTGTTCTACCGTATGAAATAGTTCAAATTGTCCAGTAGTATTATGAAATTTTGGGTAATAGAGATACAATCGTTAATTCTTATTAAAAGGATTTATAGCGCAGGAATTATTTTAACGAACTTCAGCCAGAATTCTCCTTCCTCTAAGCGCAGCGTAGGTGGGAGATGAATGGCCCGACCTAACAAAAGTACTTCTGAGTGGTAAAGCATCGTAAACTTTGTTTATAATAGAGTTATCAGAACAAATATTCGGAGGTGACGACATAATGAAATTGAACTACAGGTTTGAAATCTATCCTACAGAAGAACAACAACATACATTAGAGAGATGGATTTCCATTTGTCGTCAGCAATATAACTCCGCTTTGCT
>NZ_MAOI01000139.1 GCF_001884235.1 Bacillus paramycoides
TGTTCCTTCGCAGCCTCTTCAGGAAGTGTTTGCGCGGTTGGAAAAAGCCTATAAAAAGTTCTTTAAAAAGGATGCTGGCTATCCAAAAATGAAAAGTTTTAAAGAATATCGCTCTATTACTCTTACTCAATTTGGTATGTTCAAATATAAAAAGAAGGATGGTTCGTTGGGGACAAGCCGTCGTATGTGTTCTCTCACAAAAGGCGGTAAACTTCTTATCTCGAAATTAGGGGTCATTGATATCAAATGGCACCGTAAATTAGATGGCCGCGTTAAACAAGTTGTCATAAAGCATCAAGGGAACCGTTGGTTTGCGACTTTTTGTGTTGAAAAACACGTAAACCAAGGCTCCATTTGTGATGCAAATAAAACAACTGGTATTGATGTAGGCATCAAAAAATTTGCGGTTCTATCTAATGGGGAAGAAGTTCAAAATCCTACGTTTCTACGCAAAGAAGAGCGTAAATTAAAACGTGCGCAACGTAAACATTCAAAAATGAAAAAAGGTTCGAAGAACTGGTGCAAGCAAGTAGCCAAAGTACAGCAAATTCATACGAAGATAGCGAATCAACGTAAGGATTTCTTACACAAGCTAAGCTTCAGATTAACCAACAGCTATGGTGTAATTTGTATAGAAGACCTAAAGATCAAAAATATGATACGTAACCGTCACCTAGCAAAATCCATCCACGATGCAGGTTGGGGGATGTTCCGTACATTCCTCTCCTACAAGGCAAAACGAAATGGTGGGAATTTGGTACTGGTAAAACCGCACTACACGTCACAAAAATGTTCGAAGTGCGGGGAGACAGTTAAGAAATCACTTTCTGTTCGTACGCACGTATGCAAACAATGTGGTACTGTACTGGATCGAGACCACAATGCAGCGATTAACATTGAAAAATCCGGCTTAACGCAAATTGCGTATCAGCCAGCTTATTAAATGTACATAACATCTATATAACTGTAGGGCAAGGTCTTGTCCGAACAGTATAATCTACGCCTGTGGAGAGCGTGTAAGACCGGATCTCGTAAGAGATAGGCAATGCTTGTAGAATCAGGAAGCCCCCACTTCAAGCGGTGATAACCGGTAAGTGGGGGGAGTTCACCACAATGAAATGCAAAAAGGGCCAGCTAAAAAATCAAAGCAAGCTCTAGCAGAAAGCTTAAGTTTAAAAATCCAATTGTAACGAAAATTCGTCAAGCAGCTCCTTTCTTTGAAGCAGAAGAATATCATCAACATTTTTATAAAAAGAACCCGGTGAAATATGCTCAAGAGCGCAAAGAATCTGGTCGTGAAGACTTTATTAAAGAAAAATGGCAAAAAAATAATAAATAAGTGTTTAAAGGTCTATGAAAAATAGTTTCATAGACCTTTATTATATTTCGATATAAATTTTCTGCTTACTTATTCTGTTCATGTTTCAACTGCAACGCAATCAAACTCGCAAAATCATGCACAAGTGTGGCAGCTAAAAGGGACGTGATTTGCGCTTGATCATATGGCGGTAATACTTCTACTAAGTCGAAACCAATATAATTAAAACCGCTTAATGCTCGCACCATGTCCAGCGTCTCTCGACTATTAAATCCCCCTACCTCTAGCGTACCTGTACCAGGCGCACAAGATGGATCTACAAAATCAATATCAAATGTTAAGAAACATGGTGTATCACCAATTGTTTCTCGCATTTGCTGGAGAATGCTTTCAAAACCACGATTGCATAATTCTGCTGTTGTAATGACGTTATAACCTAAATCACTACTAGCTTCTATATCACCAGGATGATTCAACGTTCCTCGGATTCCAATTTGGAATACCTTATCTGGTTGTAATAATCCTTCCTCATGTGCACGTATAAATGGCGAACCATGCCAATATTTTTCTTCATAATACGTATCCCACGTATCTGTGTGAGAATCAAAATGAATCATCGCGACAGGGCCATGAACTTTAGCTGCTGCACGAAGACTTGCTAATGTAATAGAATGATCTCCGCCAAGTCCTATTGGAATGATTCCTTGCTGCATTAATCCAAAAACAGCATCTTCAATTAAATCATAGCTACGATGAATATTATGCGGGATAACAGAAACATCCCCAATATCAATTGCATTTGTGTCATCAAACGGGTATACATGGTGAATTGGATGATAGGGAAACAACGTCATAGATGCTTGGCGAATTGCTTGCGGGGCAAAACGCGCACCAACGCGAAATGACGCAGCTGTATCAAATGGCATTCCTAAAATAGCAATTTTTGCTTGATCATTACTAGAAGGTAACCTCATAAATGTACCTGTCGTACAAAATTCTGGTTTTACGTCTGGTGTGAGTGGGTATTTCATTTTGCATTTCCCCTTTTTAGCATAATTTTTCAAATTTAAGGAAACTTCGCCTAAATCATTTTTTCTTTTATTATGCAAAAATTGTGCCATGTAAAAAGGGATTCATTACTTTCTCTCCTTACTTTTTGGCTTATGCAAAATTAAATAAACCATACCATAATGCATAAAAAGGACGTAAACGTAAAGTATATCCCAATATTTTTATTCGGCGGTTATTAATATATGTTATTGGAATAACGATTCCTATTTTAATGATCTTGATTCTATTTTTGGACCTATGTTTAATTCATAAAAATTGCACTCCAAGCTGCAAATGACATCATTACACCTCCTAATAATAAATTGTTGTAATTATACATTATATTATATCTTAATTTATCGATGTAATGTAGGTGAGGGAAAAAAAGTAAACAAAACAGTTATTTAATAAAAAAAGCAGTTAGCTTTTGCTAGCTGCTTCGCTCCCTGGAGAGTTCTCGTTATGTAATTTAGATGAAGATATTAGCTATTAAAAATATAGCTCCTATCAAAATTAGAGAATCAAATAAAATCAAGAACTGGTTTTTCTGTTGCTTTCGAAATTCCTTTATTAAGCTAAAAACTGCACTCATTCCGAAACAAATGTATAACAAAATCATTATTGTTTCTGACATACTTAACACTCCTAATATATTGATAGCTTAATTATATAACGAAAAACATATGCATGTAAGTTTTTAACAAAATCCTTATTTTTTATTAAAAACTGCCCTTGTATTATGGGGTCACAAGGGCAGAGAATATATGGGGTTGCAAAGGGACAATTTGCAAATCCTTATAAATTGTAACATGTATATAAGCCTAAAATGGTTACGGAAAAGTAACAAAAGCGTTATTTAAATAAAAGGAACCCCGTTTGTCTGGGGGGCTCCTAAGGGTAATCGTCAAGTAATGACGTACTCGACTAATTAACAATATCATGAATTTTTTGGTAAAAATACTGGTAAATGCGTCCAAATGAATAGGGCATCATTTGGAACAAAAACGCTATTTTGTACAGCAAGAAAAGGAGTACCCTATTAAGATGCTCCTAATCGCTAATAAATACCCAATCTCATTAAAGTATATGTGCATTTTATCTAATTATGATTATAGAAATTTCATTTTGTAGAAAAGGGGGGATAAATGTGGAAAAGTGGCCGGAAGAGAGAATTGAAGCCTATAAGCATTATGTGAAAACGGATATTGAAGCGCTCCAAGGTTTTGAAAATAGAATAAAGACTTTACGAGAAGAATTGCAAAATCTTGAAAAGCATAGAGAAAGAAAAATTGCTGAAGTAGAGAAGCAAGTTACACAATTATATTATCAAGGTTGGGAAATGAAAAGTAGTGAATGGGTTCGAATTAAGAATACACAATAAAAGAGCAGCTAGCAAAAGCTAACTGCTCTCTACAAGGAGATACAGAGAAGACTACTTTAAATGAGTGTTGGCATACAGCCTACATACAGTATTGACCAAATATTTATTTTAAATCCAATTTACTTAAAGTAAACATCCCAACAAATAAAATGGCTGCGCCTACTGCAGAACCTAGCCATTCTCTCCAACCTAATGTATTTAAAGGTGTATCTGTTAAATCCATAATTAAGAAGACAGCAAACATTAATACACCAAATGCTAAGCATCCCCATAGTGTTTGTAAAGATTTAATCATCTTCTTTCGGAACTTGTTCATATAAAATCACCCTTACTAATACTTTGTATTTTTATAAATAAATTATTGCATGTATAAAGGTTGAAAGTACAGAATATGCAATATTACATATTTTGATAAGGCAGCTGCAGTTACGTCGAAAAGGTTATAAAAATTTCATTTTAAAGAATTGTTTTTGTCTATAGTTGAAGTGTAACCAAAAAACAAGTGCTTTTCTATGAAAAAGCGATACTTTCACCCCATGCCTAAAGGCGGACTAAAGTCCGATATGGTCTTTCCTGTATCACGAAATCTGTAAAAAACTTTAATATAAGGGGAATGTTTATAGGTTGAAATAGCCACTTGGAATAAGTTTTTACGTAAATGAGAGGAAGTACCTATAAACTTTTAAAAGATTTCCTTTTGTATACCAATAGGCAAAATTTATTTATGATAAAATATAGAAAAAGATGATTAAGAAGGGACAATTAAAGTGAAACCAACAATTTATGATGTTGCGGAAAAAGCAGGTGTATCAATAGCGACTGTATCTAAGGTAATTAATCAAACAGGGCGTATTAGTGAAAAAACAATAAACAAAGTAAATAAAGTAATGGATGAATTAGATTACCAACCAAGTAGTGTGGCAGCAGCGTTAACAGGTAAAAAAACATATACGATTGGGGTACTTGTCCCAGATATTTCAAACTCCTTTTTTGCAGAAGTAGCAAGAGCATTTGAAAATAGCGCACGAGAATCAGGGTATACACTCATTTTATGTAGTACAGACCATCAAACAAAACGTGAGCATGAATACATTGATTTACTATTTAAAAAGCAAGTAGATGGCATTATTATTGCAACGGAGCTAAATGATTATAAACTTGTTAAAAAAATCGTGAACCGAGATTTGCCGCTTGTTTTATTTACTGTTGATCATCCTTCCATCACAACTCATGTTGTGACAACTGATGATATGAGGGGAGGCTATTTAGCAGGGAATTATCTAACGCAGAAAGGCCATACATCTTTAACGATTATGATGGAGAAGGATAGAAAAAGTAGCTTAGGGAGACTGAATGGTTTCAAACAAGCTCTTACAGATTCAGGGGTTTCGTTAGATGATGATGCTATAATTAGCTGCTATTCGACAGTTGAAGATAGCAAACGTGCAAGTAAAGAATTACTTAGTTTGCCTAATAGGCCTACAGCGGTTTTTGCTTGTACAGATTTAATTGCGATATGCCTTATGAATGAAGCAAGAAAACAAGGACTTTCGATTCCGGAAGATTTATCAATTATTGGATTCGATAATACAATCTATGCCGAGATTGCAGATCCAGGGTTAACGACAATTGAACAGCCTATTACACAAATGGCAGCCTGTACGTTTGAACAACTCTTAAAAACGATGGAAATGAAGGCACATGCTAAGCAAAAAATTACAATTATTCCTCAATTAGTAGAGCGATCCTCAGTAAAGGATATTACATGAAAGCTTTTTTAATAGCCTACTTGAATGTAACGAAAAGAAGGGCATCGTAACCATGTGCAGTTATGATGACCTTCTTTTTATTTAGAGTTTATACTGAGAATTGCTCGCCGCTTTTCGTATTTAAATCCTGCTTAATCTCATTCTCCTTTGGAATAGTAAGGAAATGAGTTAGAAATGCACCAAAGAAGTACAAACCGGCAAAGATCCACATCACACCGCCAACACCTAATGGACCGATGAAAGCCGTTACGACTAATGGTCCAACAAATGCTGATAATCCTGAACCTAAATTTAAGACAGACATTGCCGCTCCTTTATTTTCAGGAGATAAAGATGGGACTAATGCTGTAAGAGGTACATAACCGGCAAGTGTTGCTCCGTAGCAACATGCAACAAATAATATTGCCCAATAATTATGTCCTACCATTTGTGGTACATAATAGAGTGCAAGAGTTACAATTCCGCAACCGACTCCTCCGAACCATTTAATCGTATTTACCCAACCAAACTTGTCTCCAACAATACCAAAAATAATATTAAACACCATATTTACAAAGAATAGAGTACCCCAAATTTGTAGCCATTCAGTCATTGTAAAATTATATTTCATCATATAAGTAGGCAGGAAAACAACAAATCCAAACTGAGCGGCCGAGTTTATAATTTTAACAATACCACCTATACCAACTTTAGGATTTTCAAATGCGATGGTAATGCCTTTTAGTAATTCACTTGATTTGTTAGCGCTTACGGTTTGTGCTTTGAATTTGTCTTTATTTACAACAATAGAGAATAATCCTCCGACGACAACAAAAATTAAGGCGCTCCATAAAGTAGCGATTTCCCCGATTTTAGGAACCATATAGCTAGAATAAAAGGCACCTATAACACTAAGTCCAAGCTGGAATACGAACCAGAACCAGCCAACTGCTCTTGAAAGCATTTGTTGAGGAGTACTGTAAGATACCCAAACTAGGAAAGAATAAGCAAATAAGGGATAACCAAATCCTCGTAGAGCGTAGCAAAGTAATATAACGGGATAATTCATATGTTGAATTCCTATACCGATGAATCCAATAGAACCTAAAATGAATGATACTAAACCAAACGTCATTACTTTTCTTGGTCCCCACATTTGTACAAATACCCCCGAAAACCAAGAAGAAGCAGAAACAGTAATTCCATAAATGGTAAACAGAAAAGCAGCATGTTCTAGCGTTAGGCCTTTCTCAACGAGATAAGGGGATAACCATCCTTGTTCTAAACCATCCCCGATCATAAAAACAATAATCCCTATGTATCCCCAAGTTAAATTAGAAGGGATACCAATCTTGTCCATAAATGTTTTGTTTGAACTAATTGCGTTCATTCTCCCACCACCGATAAATTATTTTTGGTTAAGCGCTTAATTCTTTTTGATAAAAAAAGTATACGCTTACATTATGGGGTCGTCAATGAAATTTTTTGACAATTTACAACTTTCTTTCATAAGGGTGCAATCTATTTACTTATTGGTCACTAAAATGATCGTGAACATGAATAGAAAGAAATAACTTAAAGATGGGTTGTCAGTAGTTTAAAGGTTTAATTTTCTTTGTTATATCAGTATTTTAAAAGAGTATATTTGTAGCTATTTAGATTATTTGTTTCTAATTATTAATTGGTATATGGATGTAGTACGCATATTGAGGAAATTTGAAATTCGGATGACAAGAAAAGTATTCAAAAAAATAAAAATGTTTTCAATTTAGGGTCAAGTGTGTATAATGAAGAAAAATAGGGAAAGCGCTTAACTAAATTTGATGTGCTAAACCTTATAGACTTTCATTTCGTTTCTTAAATTTTAATAAAGAGGGAGAAATCATATGAATGTTTTAACGATTGGGATTATTGGTGCTGGACGAATTGGGAAACTGCATGTTGATAATTTGCAGCTTATGCCACAAGTGAAAATTAAAGCGGTTTCAGATGTAGTGATTAGTCATCTAGAAAAGTGGGCTCAAGATAAAGGGATTTCCACTCTGACTACAAACTATCAGGATTTATTAGCAGATCCAGAAATTGATGCTGTCTTTATTTGTTCACCAACAAATACACATGCGCAAATTATTAAAGAAGCGGCACTTGCGAAAAAACATATTTTCTGCGAAAAGCCTGTTAGTTTCTCAGTAGAAGAAACATTAGATGCATTAGAAGTAGTAAAAGAACAAGGTGTATCTCTTCAAGTAGGTTTTAATCGCCGTTTCGATCCTAACTTCAGGAAAGTCTATGATCTTATTCAACAAGGAGAAGTGGGACACCCACATATTTTAAAAATTACGTCTAGAGATCCACAACCGCCAAGTATTGAATATGTTCGCTCTTCAGGTGGATTGTTTATGGATATGATGATTCATGATTTTGATATGGCTCGATATGTAATGAATAGTGAAGTTGTTGAAGTATTTGCTTATGGAACAACACTAATTGATCCGTCCATTCAGGAAGTAAATGATGTTGATACGGCAATTGTCACATTAAAATTTGCAAATGGAGCATTAGGTGTAATCGATAATAGCCGCCAAGCTGTTTATGGATATGACCAGCGTCTTGAAGTGTTTGGTGAAAAGGGAGCGGTCGCTGCGGATAATTGCTGCCCGACAACTGTACAAGTGTCAAAAACAGAAGGTGTTGTAAAAGATAAGCCGCTTTATTTCTTCTTAGAGCGCTACACGCAGGCTTACATTGAGGAAGTAACACAATTTACAAAGTCAATTATAGAGGGACAAGCTGTTATTTGCAGTGGTAATGATGGGTTACAAGCAGAACGAATTGCGAAAGCTGCGAAGGAATCTTTACTAACAGGAAAACCTGTTCAAATTGAACATAAACAACCTGCATTAAATCAATGAAGAGAGCGCTTACTTCTAGATAGATAAAGAGTCATGAATATTAGGTTTATAAAAATATTAACCATATCATTCACTCTTTCATAAAGCATGGGAGGTAGTAACAATGAATCCACTTATTTTTAAAGAATATTGTCCATTAGACCTAATTGCAGTTGGACGTTTATGCGTTGATTTAAATGCCAATGAAACACAACGCCCTATGGAAGAAACGAGAACATTTACTAAGTATGTAGGGGGATCTCCTGCCAATATTGCAATTGGTGCGGCACGTCTTGGTTTACATACAGGATTTATCGGTAAAGTGTCCGATGATCAAATGGGCCGCTTTATTACAGGGTACCTAAAGGACAATAATATTAATACAGATCAGATATGTATCGATCGTACTGGTGCAGTGACGGGTCTAGCTTTTACAGAAATTAAAAGCCCTGAAGATTGCAGTATTTTAATGTACCGCGACAATGTCGCAGATTTAAATCTTGATCCAACAGAAGTATCTGAGGCTTATATTAAACAATCGAAAGCTCTCTTAATTTCAGGAACAGCTTTAGCGAAAAGTCCTTCTCGCGAGGCGGTATTTTTAGCGCTCGAATATGCACGTAAGCATGATGTAGTCGTATTTTTTGATGTTGATTACCGCCCTTATACATGGCAGTCAGAAGCGGAAACGGCTGTGTATTACAATCTAGCGGCTGAAAAATCTGATGTTATTATTGGAACGCGTGAAGAATTCGATATGATGGAAAAACTATTAAACTACGAACAATCTAATGATCGAGTTACGGCTGAAAGATGGTTTTCTCATCATGCGAAAATCGTCGTAATTAAGCACGGCGGGGATGGTTCAATCGCTTATACGAGAGACGGTCAATCTCACCGCGGCGGTATCTTTAAAACAAAGGTATTAAAGACGTTTGGCGCTGGCGACTCGTATGCATCTGCGTTTATTTATGGCTTAATGCAAGGGCTTGAGATTCCTCAAGCGATGCGATTAGGAGGCGCTTCGGCTTCGATTGTTATTTCCAAGCACAGCTGTTCTGATGCAATGCCAACAAGGGCAGAGATTTCTGCATTCATGGAAACGGCTGAGGAAATTGTATAGAAACATCATAAACCAATAATCAAGTAAGGGCGTATCCTGTTGGACGCTTCTACATTACATAAAAGGGAGAGAATGAATATGACAGTACAAACAGCACAAATTGTAAAAAACTATATTGGCGGCGAATGGGTAGAATCCTCTTCAACTAAGATGGAAGCTGTATATAATCCTGCAACAGGAGAAGTAATCGCTCAAGTACCACTTTCAACGAAAGAAGATGTTGAACAAGCTGTACTAGCAGCAAATAAAGCGTTCCAACTTTGGTCCAAAACAGCTGTGCCAAAACGTGCTCGTATTTTATTTAAATATCAACAATTACTAGTAGATAACTGGGAAGAGTTAGCGAAACTTATTACGATTGAAAATGGAAAAAGCTATAACGAAGCCTATGGTGAAGTTCTTCGTGGTATTGAGTGCGTGGAATTTGCAGCGGGTGCCCCTACATTAATGATGGGAAAACAGCTACCTGATATTGCGACAGGTATTGAATCTGGTATGTATCGTTACCCAATTGGTGTTATAGGCGGGATTACACCTTTTAACTTCCCAATGATGGTTCCATGCTGGATGTTCCCACTTGCGATTGCGTGCGGTAATACATTTGTATTAAAACCATCAGAGCGTACACCACTGCTAGCGGCAAAATTAGCTGAATTAGCTGAAGAAGCTGGTTTACCTAAAGGTGTATTAAATATCGTAAATGGCGCACACGATGTAGTAAACGGTCTTCTGGAACATAAATTAGTGAAGGCTATTTCGTTTGTAGGTTCTCAGCCAGTTGCAGAATATGTATACAAAAAAGGAACAGAAAACTTAAAACGTGTTCAAGCATTAGCAGGTGCGAAAAACCATTCCATCGTATTAAATGATGCGAATCTTGACCTCGCAACAAAACAAATTATCAGTGCTGCATTCGGTTCAGCTGGTGAGCGTTGTATGGCTGCTTCTGTTGTAACAGTAGAAGAAGAAATTGCAGATCAATTAGTTGGAAGACTAGTAGAAGAAGCAAATAAAATCGTGATTGGCAATGGTCTTGATGAAGATGTGTTTTTAGGACCAGTTATTCGTGATAATCATAAAGAGCGCACAATTGGTTACATCGATTCAGGTGTAGAACAGGGGGCTACGTTAGTTCGTGATGGACGCGAAGATACAGCTGTAAAAGGAGCTGGTTATTTCGTTGGGCCAACAATTTTTGACCATGTCACAAAAGAAATGAAAATCTGGCAAGATGAGATTTTTGCTCCTGTTTTATCAATTGTTCGTGTGAAATCATTGGATGAAGCGATTGAAATTGCGAATGAGTCTCGCTTTGCAAATGGAGCTTGCATCTATACAGATAGCGGGGCAAGTGTACGTCAATTCCGTGAAACAATTGAATCAGGCATGTTAGGTGTGAATGTTGGGGTTCCAGCACCAATGGCATTCTTCCCGTTTTCTGGCTGGAAAGACTCTTTCTATGGAGATCTTCATGCGAACGGTACTGACGGCGTTGAGTTTTATACAAGAAAGAAAATGCTTACATCTCGTTGGGAAAAGTAATTATTAAGAGAGAAGTAGAATCTCTCTAGTTGTTCGTAAGCGAAAGTAACGGAAGTATGAAAACATAAGAAGGAAGTATTAGGAGTCTATCAAATTCCTGATACTCCTTTTTCATATGCAGAATGACTGATAGAGATAGAAAGGAGCAAACAATATGCAAACTGTTAGAATGACGACGGCACAAGCCTTGGTAAAATTTTTGAACAAGCAGTACGTAGAGTTTGATGGAGAGCAACAAAAGTTTATTAAGGGAATCTTTACTATTTTTGGTCATGGAAATGTAGTAGGCCTAGGTCAAGCTTTAGAAGAAGACGCAGGGGAATTAGAAGTATATCAAGGGAGAAATGAGCAAGGAATGGCAAATGCTGCGATGGCCTTTGCTAAACAAAAACACAGAAAACAAATTATGGCATGTACTTCTTCTGTTGGTCCTGGATCAGCAAATATGATTACCTCTGCTGCAACAGCTTCTGCAAATAATATTCCAGTTTTACTACTTCCAGGTGATGTATTTGCAACGAGACAACCTGATCCTGTTCTTCAACAAATTGAACAAACACATGACTTATCTATTTCTACGAATGATGCTTTTCGTGCAGTAAGTAAGTACTGGGATCGGATAAATCGTCCAGAACAATTGATGACAGCTATGATTCAAGCCATGCGTGTTTTAACGAATTCAGCAGATACAGGAGCTGTAACAATTTGTTTACCACAAGATGTCCAAGGAGAAGCGTGGGATTTTCCAAGTTACTTCTTCCAAAAGCGTGTTCACCGTATTGAACGTCGTTTACCTACAAAAGCCAGCTTAGCGGATGCGGTTGAAATGATTAAGAGAAAGAAAAAGCCAATTATGATTTGCGGTGGTGGTGTAAGATACGCAGAAGCGGCAGAGGAACTCAAACAATTTGCTGAAACATTCCACATTCCATTTGGGGAAACACAAGCTGGGAAAAGCGCGATTGAAAGCAGCCATCCATATAACCTTGGCGGCATTGGAGTAACCGGAAATTTAGCAGCTAATACAATTGCAAAGGAAGCGGATCTTGTTATTGGAATCGGGACGAGATTTACTGATTTTACAACGGCATCTAAGCAATTGTTTCAGAATGAAGAGGTTGAGTTTTTAAACATCAACATTTCAGAATTCCATGCGAACAAGCTCGATGCAATGAAGGTTATAGCAGATGCGAAAGAAGCGCTTCTTGCTCTAATAGATGAACTGCAAGCAATTGATTATCGATCTAGTTATACAGTAGAAATCGCTGATGCAAAAGAGGCTTGGGAAACAGAATTAGCACGTCTACATAATATTCGCTTTACAGGTAAAGATTTTACACCAGAAGTCGAAGGTCATTTCGATGAGAATTTAAATGAGTATGTGGACGCACTTGGTACACAATTAACACAGACTGCAGTCATTGGACAAATTAATACATTACTTGATGAAGATGCAATCATCGTTGGTGCGGCAGGAAGTCTTCCGGGTGATTTACAAAGAATGTGGACATCGAGAAAACCAAATACATATCACATGGAGTATGGATATTCTTGCATGGGCTATGAGGTTGCAGGCGCACTTGGTGCAAAGCTAGCTGAACCATCGAAGGAAGTATATGCAATGGTAGGGGATGGCAGTTACCAAATGCTTCATTCTGAGCTCGTCACAAGTCTTCAAGAAAACAAAAAAATTAATGTCTTATTGTTTGATAACTCCGGATTTGGCTGCATTAATAACTTACAAATGGGCAATGGAATGGGGAGCTTTGGAACAGAGTTTCGCTACCGAAACCAGGAAACTCGTAAATTAAATGGGGCTATTATGAAAATTGATTTTGCAGCTAGCGCGGCTGGATATGGTGTGAAAACGTATCGTGTTACATCGATAGAACAATTGCAGGAAGCGCTTAAAGATGCGAAAAAACAAACGGTTACTACATTGATTGATATTAAAGTATTACCAAAAACAATGACAAATGGATACGAGTCATGGTGGCATGTAGGTGTTGCAGAAGTATCTAATAGTCAAAGTGTACAAGCTGCGTACGAGAGTAAAGTAAGTAACTTGCAAAAGGCAAGATCTTATTAGATTAGGACACAAAAAGGGCTTTTTATCTACATGCATATTTTTTAGAAAGCTCTCTTTTTAACGGACAGATAAGAGAAGTTGGCGAATTTCTATAACATTTTGCAAAGAGGAGAGACAAGGGGATGTTCAAAGAAAACACGATTAAGCTTGGAATTGCACCAATCGCTTGGACAAATGATGATATGCCGGAGCTAGGAGCAGAAAATACATTTGAACAATGTATTAGTGAGATGGCACTAGCTGGTTTTAATGGGAGTGAAGTTGGTAATAAATATCCGAGAAATACAGTTGTATTGAAAAAATCTTTGGGATTACGAAACCTGGAGATTGCTAGCGCATGGTTTAGTGCGTTCTTGACAACGAAGCCGCTTGAAGAGACGGTACAAGCATTTATTAAACATAGGGATTTCTTGCATGATATGGGTGCAAAAGTCATCGTTGTATCAGAGCAAGGACATAGTATTCAAGGTTTAATGGATGTACCGCTATTTAAAAACAAGCCCGTTTTTACAGAAGAAGAGTGGGATAAACTTGCGGATGGGTTACATCACCTCGGTAAATTAGCTCAGGAAAAGGGGCTACATATTGTATACCATCATCATATGGGTACGGGTGTTCAAACAACGGCAGAAATTGAAAGGTTAATGGATATGACTGATCCAGAGCTTGTATCCCTGCTTTTTGATACAGGTCATCTTGTTTTTTCAGGAGAAGAGCCGCTTTATATTTTGAAAAAATATTTACCTCGTATTAAACACGTACATTTAAAAGATATTCGCCAGGAAGTAGTAGATGCTGTAAAGGAAAACAATTTAAGCTTCTTACAGGCAGTGAAGAAGGGTGCATTTACAGTTCCCGGAGATGGCGTAATTGTATTTGATGAAGTGTTTACTATCCTTGCAAACTCTTATTATAAAGGCTGGTTTGTAGTAGAAGCAGAGCAAGACCCAGCTTTAGCGAATCCTTTTGAATATGCATTAAAAGCCCGAAAATTTATACAAGAGAAAGCAGGTCTTTAATTACCCATTGTGAGATTACAAGTTTCAATGGCTATTAAAAAAATAGGGGATAGTAGGAAAGTGAGGTGTTATATGAAACCAACAATTTATAGTGTTGCTGAAGAAGCGGGTGTATCTATATCAACTGTATCAAAGGTAATAAATCAGACTGGGAATATTAGTGAACGTACAAGGCGAAAAGTACATCAGGTAATGGATGAACTAAATTACCATCCAAGTGTTGTGGCATCTGCTTTAACAGGAAAACAAACAAAAATGATCGGTCTTCTCATCCCTGACATCTCCAATCCGTTTTTTGCTGAAGTAGCAAGAAGTATTGAGGACCGAAGCTATGAGCTAGGATTTCATGTCATGATATGTAATACGGATAATGATGCACAGAAAGAAAAGAAGTATTTATCCTTGTTAACTTGTCAAAGAATCGATGGTCTTATTATCGCTTCGGCTTTCCGAAATGCTAGCTTACTAGAGAATATGGTAAAGCAGGATGTGCCTGTTAGTTTAATCGCTTCAGAAATTTTTAATTTACCCGTCAACACTGTAACTGTAGATGATTATAAAGGAGCTTATTTAGCTACTTCTTATTTACTATCTTTACATCATAGGAAAATCGCTATTATTACAGAGGATGCCAAAAGTAATCAGCTTCGCTTGCGTGCTTTTAAAGATGTTATGCAAGAAGAAGGAATCATTGTACCCAGCGATTATATAGTGAAAACGGAAGCGACAATTCAAAAAGGATTTGAGAGTGCTCAACAACTCTTGAGACTACAAGAAAGGCCAACCGCGATTTTTGCATGTAATGATTTATTAGCGATTGGAGTCATGAAAGCTGCTAAAAGAGTTGGTTTAAATGTCCCTGAAGATTTATCAATTATTGGCTTTGATAATACTGTACTTTCTACTACAACAACCCCTATGTTAACGACCATTGCCCAGCCAATGAAGCAAATGGGTACAAAGGTAGTAGAGTTGCTCGTTGAAGAGATGAAACATCCAAAACTTTGTAAGGAACATTTGCTTCTTACCCCTGAGTTAATTATTCGACAATCAACTTGCCCCCTTACATAAGGAATAGAAAGAAAAGATTTTTGATTTTACATTTAATAAATAATATTGAAAAAGGTGATGTAATGCCATTAGTGCAAATGAAGGATATTTTAATAAAAGCTTATCAAGAGAATTATGGGGTTGGAGCTTTCAGTGTTGCCAATATGGAAATGGTGATGGGGGCTATTAAGGCGGCTGAAGAGTTGCGTTCTCCACTTATTCTACAAATTGCAGAAGTTCGTTTGAATCATTCGCCAATTCATATGATTGGTCCTTTAATGGTAGCTGCGGCGAAAGAAGCAACTGTCCCTGTAGCTGTTCACTTTGATCATGGTATGACAATTGAAAGGATTAAAGAGACGTTAGAGATTGGTTTTAGTTCAGTTATGTTTGATGGCTCTCACTATCCATTAGAAGAGAATATCCAAAAGACAAAAGAAGTTGTAGGGCTGGCGAAAAAGTACGGAGCGACGGTAGAGGCAGAGATTGGGAGAGTAGGTGGTAGTGAGGACGGATCAGAAGATATTGAGATGCTGCTGACAAGTACTCAAGAAGCAAAACGATTTGCAGAAGAAACAAATGTAGATGCATTGGCTGTTGCAATTGGAAATGCACACGGTATGTATAATGGAAATCCTAATTTACGGTTAGACCGCTTAAGAGAAATTAATGAGGTAGTTCATATTCCATTGGTATTACATGGTGGTTCTGGCATTAGTCCAGAGGATTTCAAGCAATGTATTTTACATGGTGTTCGCAAAATTAATGTAGCAACAGCAACGTTTCATAATGTAATCACTGCGGTTAACACCACTGTTGGAAACGCTCCTTATTCAGATTACTTTACGTATCATCAAGATGTAATTTCCGCCGCATACGAAAACGTAAAAAATCATATGCGAATATTTGGAAGTGAAAACAGAGTATAACGAGAAAGGCTTCCTTCATCAGTAATAGAAGAAACTCGAAGTTTAGTGAACTGAATAGGGAGGAAGTTATAGAGTGCTCATTAGATAAAAGGGGGAGAAATCCGTGTTAGGAAAATTAGGTGAATTAAAAGAAGGATATAATGTATTAACGGAAATGAATGGTCAGTGCAGTGATATGTTAATGGACATAGGTATATATAAGATGTCTAATGGAAAAGAAGAGTTGCTATTAGATATTAATAATGAAACGGCAATTCTTTTACTAGAAGGGACAATCCGTTTAGAGTGGGAAGGAATTGAACAAGTTATTCAAAGACAGTCTGTTTTTGAAGAAAACCCTTGGTGTTTACATGTGGCTAAAAATGTAAAGATTACAATTACTGCTCTTTCAGACAGTGAAGTGCTTGTTCAAAAAACGGATAATGACGAAGAATTCGCGTCCAAGTTATATAATCCAGATGAGTGTCAAAGTGTTGTAGCTGGAGAAGGAGTATGGGAGGGAACAGCGCAGCGTGTTATTCGCACAATTTTTGACTATAATAATGCAGCATATTCTAATATGGTAGTTGGAGAAGTTATTTCTTATCCAGGACGATGGTCCAGTTATCCGCCGCATCACCATGACCAACCAGAGGTATATTATTATCGCTTTAACAAGGAGCAGGGATTTGGGTGTGCAATGGTTGGTGAGGATGCTTATCGCGTCGTACATAATAGTTTTATTACGATTCCAGGTGAGCTAGATCACCCACAAGCAACGGCGCCTGGATATGCAATGTATTTTTGTTGGATGATTCGACATCTTGAGAATAATCCATGGAATGATCGTATCATGGAGGAAGAACACAAGTGGTTATTAGAACCAAACACGAAAATTTGGCCAGAAAAGGAATAGACGAAAATAAAGGTTTTGGTGCAAAAAAATATAAAAAAGTAGATTCAAAATAAATGATTATAAGAATAAAGCAGCACGTTCTGTATTATAAATAAGCGCACTTTCTTGTTAAGAGAATGCGCTTATTTACATTATTTATATTGAGTATGAGAAAAAATAAGGCTCTCTAACTCTACAGGCGCCTTTGCGAGGGTGCTTTTTTTATTGCACATTATGGATAAGGACAAGCATATATTGAAGCGTAGGACAAGTTCACTCGCTTGTATCCTATTTCAATACTCATCGGAAACTCCTTATCACTTATTTTAGCATCTACTGACATGGATGCTTTTTTTCATATATAAAGAATTAAAACATTGTAGTACCATTAAAACTATCAAAACCATCAAAACAATTAGAGCAACCACCGCAACCACCGCAACCACCACAACCAAAACCAAAACAACCGAAGCAACCAAAACAACGGAATCCACCACAACGAAATCCACCACAACGAAATCCACCACCACAACGAAATCCACCACCACCACAACGGAATCCACCACCGCCACAGCGACGAGCATCATCTTCAATATAGTAATATGGATATTGGTTTTGCTGGTCCCAATACACAACATTTCCAGACTGATAATCATTAAGGCTTAACGATTGTAGTTCTTGTTGAAAATTATTCATTTTCATGCCCCCCGTTTATAAACTAAAACCCCATCGATGCTTTCCTATATTTCTGTTCGTTAAATCTAAGTAGAAATAGCGCTATAAACTAAGTTCAATACG
>NZ_MAOI01000140.1 GCF_001884235.1 Bacillus paramycoides
CCTTGTTCATATGTCTATTTTTAGGTTGTTTTTACTATGGGCTCATTTTTATAAATGGTTGCAATTTTTCCAGGTTATGATTATTGGGGATTAAAATATCATTTAGGAATCTATATGCCTCTTTCAAATAGATGCAATCTTTGCACCAGAACCCTTTTTTTCGCCAAGCCGACAGAAAAAACGCAAGATAATGGTTCTCGACTTGGATAAGCAAGTATACGAGCCGAACCGCTTAGATCAATCGCTCAAAAATTGTTTTTATTCAATATGTTGATACGTTTAACTCGTGGGGTTTCGCCCTCACACGACGAGCCAGCACTCTAGCCAAAACGCAAGTTTCTAACCAAAAACAAAACCATAAAAAAGAAAAGTTATATATTAAACTTTTTTTATTGAATAATTTAGGAACCAAACTGAAACTCTTGCATAATATGTAATCAGGAAAAACAGTTTTGGAAACAAAACGCCATTTCCATCGGGGCAACCCGAAGGGAAGACCGATGTCTTCCCACCCTACATAAAAAGATCACCTTAGGGTGGTCTTTTTTAATTTTAGGTAATTTTCAGGTTTGATGAATTCCGCTCACTCTTTATTTTTTTATGTATTAATAAAAAAATCGAGTATAAAACATTTGCGGTTTCATACTCGATTTACTATGTTTTTTTATTTCCAGAATTTCCACCAATGTTATTTAGGATTCGTTTGGGTATCGCTCCAATGTAAAGACTAAATGACTTTAGTAACTAATTTTGAACTTTCTCCTATAATCTCTAGTATAGAAACGGAATAATTCGCCAAGTCTTGGACTGATATTGTTTATATTGTTCACCAAACAGTGTAACAAGAATTCTCTCTTCAATTTTTATACGATACGAATACGCAAGGAAAAATAAAATGATATTTATGATAATGGCAATGATCGAAGATGAAGATATAGCAAATCCTAAAAAGGTCAAAAAAGACCCTAAATAACCAGGATGGCGAATATATTTATATAGACCGTTTTGAATTAACTTATGTTCCCCCTGCATTCCGACATTCCTACTGTAAAATCTCCCTAATATTTTCATTGAAGAAAATCTTATCCATACACCAATTAGCCCGACAATAACACCAAAAAACAGCAATGAATTAATCTTATTTATTGTAAAGAAATACATAATCTCTGGAATGGTTAACATCAAGGCTAAAACTACTCCGATAAAAAAACTAGAACCACGATTTTGTTTTTCTTCTTTAACAGGTGAACTTCTATAAAATTCTAATAATAAATACAGAAAAATAGGTGAATATGCTATGAAAAACATAATTCTTTTTCCTTTCAATAAAAGTATCTTATGATTAACTCATTTATTTTTATCAATTAGGTCACGCAATTTGGTGATCCCTTCAGAAATAACTAATTGCTCTTCCTTGTTCGATGCCTTTATTTTTGCAAGTAAAGGCACATAATAATCAGGGATTAACTTTTCAATATAGTCTTTAACTTGTTCTGAAGGGTCTTTTAACTTATAGAATCTTCGTTATTGGAAGTTATTTCCACGCTTCCGTTCGGAAAGAGAGTTAATTTTTGTTTTGTTTTTCTAACAGTTGAATAATCTTATCTAACTTTTGCTCAACTGGATTTTGCTTTTTGTGACTGCTGGTATACCGAAGTATACGTATAATCCCGCCAAACAGTGCACCGATGATTACTACAATAATGATGTAATAAATAGTGGTTCCTAAAGGCATTATTCAGAATCATCTTTTTCCTTATTATACCATTTAGAAGAAGTGATATGTTGTGTAATTTTGGTTGTATATCGTATTCATGTGAGGTTAACATAACGTCTCATTATAAAAATTAAGCCTTTTCGAAACTATTAATCTCCTTCATAAGTACAGGCAGCCAGTCCGATATGTTAATAGTATATTGTACTTGAATTTGTTGTTTTAAATTTTATATTGAAAGGAATAATAGCATGTCAAAAAAAAATATTTTTGATTATATCGTGATTGGTGCTGGAACTGCCGGAGGAGTAATCGCCAAAGAATTAACGGATGACAAGTGTACTTCCGTGCTTGTCCTTGAAGCAGGAACGAATATGCCGAACAGTAGCCCTTCTATTGTGACAGCAGCAAATTTAGCTAATGAGAATAAGCTTTCTTTTAACGCTCTTTCTAAAACGGAGCAAAATATTGGACGTCAGCTTAAATTATCGGGTGGTAGATTAATTGGTGGAGGCTCGCAACATAATTTTATGGCTGCAGTACGTGGCAGTCGTGATCTTTATGATGCATGGGCAAAATCAGTTGACAATAACGCATGGAATTACGATAGTATTCGCTCATTATTTATTGAAAATGAAACTTATACAGGAATGACACAAAGCCCTCAAGAACGTGGAAATAACGGCCCTATTTTTATTAGACAACAAAACATTCCTGATCAAGGATTAATCCAAACCTTAGCACAAGCCACTTCAGATGTTTTAGGTATACCGATTGTCGAAGATTACAATACAGGTATAAGAGATTGTACATTTTCCAAAACACAATTTATCCAACAAGAAATAGGCAATGGAAAATTTGTCCGTTCCTCTACTGCAACCGGATATTTAAATGAAAATATTGTCACACAGGGGAATGAATCCAACCCAGATGAGTTTGGGATTGGTCGGAGAAAATTAGTCATTTTTGCAAAGACAACAGTGGATAAAATTCTATTTAAAGAAAAAAAGGGAGATAGAATTGCTGTTGGCGTTCAATATGTTAGGGACGGGGTGTCACAACGAAGTTATGCCAGAAAAGGAGTCATTGTTTCTGCAGGTATGTTTTCCTCGGTTATTCTACAACGTTCAGGAATCGGCAAACCGACTGATTTGGCTGAAGCAGGGATTTTAACATTAGTAGAGAACCAAAATGTTGGTCACAATTTTCAAACTCAATATTTTGTTGGGATGGGAGTAGAAGTAGAAACGACTCGTCTTCTGCAGGTATTGTCTGCTGACCCTGATCAGCCAGCAACACTAGGTGCTTTTAAAAAGGAAAAAGGGCCTGGTGGTCGTCGCCTTCAACTAATAGGGCTTCCACTACCATTCTTTCTCCCGATTCAAGATGTGTTTGTTAATAAATGGCAATTCAATCCGAGCAAACAGAGCAATATCATGAGTTTTGCGATGGCAGATCTTAACCCGAAAAGCAAAGGTAAGATTACAGTCGCACATAGCGATCCAGAAGCTTATCCATCGATTAATTTTAATCCATTAGAAAATCCTGATGATTTAAATTTTGTGGTGGATCAATATATTAAGACTTTCAATATTATGATGAAAGCTCGTGAACTAGATCCAAATGGTATTTATAAGGTTGTATACCCTCCTGAAAATATATTTAATTTAACCAACGAAGAAGAAAAGCGAACTCTGCTTGCTGATTATGCCAAGGCCACCTATACAAACTTCTCTCATTTTGGAGGGCAATGTAAAATGGGTAAGAGTATTGAAGATGGAGTTGTTAACGAATCCTTGAATGTCTTTGGAACCAGAAATCTGAAGGTTGCAGACCTTTCTATTGCACCGATTTTACCGGACGGTAATACGTCAATACCTGCCCAAATGATAGGATTGAATGCAGTACGATTTATTCGAGAAGATCCTTTCCTATATGTGGTGGGTGATAAGGAAATTAAGGATTATGAATGTAAATTGATAAGAAATAAAAAATGAATATTATATATAGCAATAGTTAACATAATACAAAATTATCGGTAGCAAGGAAAACGTACAAACCTTTGATACAATTGGGTTTGTTCGTTTTCTCTTTTTATTATCCTATGCATGATTTTATACATTGTGGAGATGATGGGGGTTTTCAGGTTTACGAATGTGCTGTATTAGTACAAAAATTTGTATAAAATTTTGTATAAAAAAGGTAGTTGATTTACTGTGTTCTACTCCGGCCAATTTTAAAAATCAAAGGGAATTCTTACGTGAACCTGGTCGGGCCGCAACAACCAAGTCCTATCTGTGGTTATACCGTACGGGGCGAGAGGATATCCCTATTGTTCTCTATGACTATCAGCCCACAAGAGCAGGGGAACATCCGAGGCGTTTTTTAACTGGTTTTCAAGGGTATTTACAAGTAGATGGATATAGTGGTTATCATCAAGTACAGGATGTTACTCTTGTGGGATGTTGGGCGCATGCCAAACGGAAGTTTGATGACGCCTTAAAAGCTTTACCTGATTCACAGAAGGGGAAAAAAGTGAAGGCAAGTAAAGGTTTACACTTCTGTAATCAACTCTATTCGATTAAAAGGAAGCTCAAACATGTCAACCCTACCGAGCGATATGAGCAGCGTCTAAAAAAAGCAGGCCCATTCTGGACCTTTTTTCGGTATGGCTTCATGAACAGAAAAATCTTGTTTTGCCAAAAAGTGCTCTAGGAAAATCCATCACTTATTGTTTGAATCAATGGAATCATCTTGAAGCTTTTTTATTAGACAGCCATGTAGAAATCGATAACAACAGAAGTGAACGTTCTATTAAACCGTTTGTAATTGGGAGAAAAAATTGGATGTTCTCAAATACACCGCGAGGTGCTAGAGGAAGTGCCATCATGTATAGTGTGGTTGAAACCGCAAAAGAGAACAATTTAAGTCCCTATCATTATCTTCTTTATTTGTTTGAAACACTTCCCAATATCGATTTAAACAATAAAGAAGAAATTGATAAAGTCTTGCCGTGGTCAACGGAATTACCTCCTAGATGCAGACTGCCGAAAAAAGTGAAGTAAACAAAAAGCAACTTCAAAATCAACTTTTATTGTATATTTTGGAGTAACTTTACGTTTACGAAAGAACTACAAGATAAAACGTATTTTATGTAGGTTTCACTTTATATGATGAATTGAAATCCTAAGTGAACGAAATGCCCCTAGGGATTTTGTGCTTATTAGACAAAAATAAATATAAGATGGAAGTATAGTGCGAAAATGTAATATAAAGTTTAATCAGAATAGAAAGAATAGTAGGTTTATTTGATCAATTTGAAAGGTGGAATGATATGAAAAGTAAAATGAATAGAGAGGAACTTATTGAACTTGTACAAAAGATCTATAATCTGGATTTACCAGAAACAGAACATAGCGAATATGTGAATCAATTCAATAATAGTGGTGTTCCGCATCCAGCACCTAGTAATTTAATATTTTGGAATGATATAGAATTAACACCTGAAGAAGTAGTAGAGATTGCATTAAATTATAAGAAAGATAAAGAATAACTGAAACAAATAGATAAAAAATTGACTTGTTTTTATATAAGGCTGTGGTAGGAGGAGAATGAGATGGAAAGTTCAAAAGTTGTATTATGTATACCTGGTTTATGGAAGAATAGAAGTGAACTTATTGAAGCGATTATAAGAAAAAGTGAGGGATATATGTTCGCTGGGAATTATATGGGTAAACTAGGGGATTCAAGTATTTTTTTTGAAGTTGATATATATGAACGTGATGAGCGGGTAGCAGAAGCTTTTGAAATTGCTGGATACAATTCATTTACTGAGGAAGACCTTGATCTTATTAGAAAACATTCTTTAACTTTGTATTTAATTGGGGACGGAGGTTCCCTTGAAAAGGTAAGGAAGTTAGTTGATGCTGCAAATGCACTTGTAAAAGCAGGAGGACTGGGCGTGAAAGTTGAATTCTCAGGTACTGCAAATACAATCGAAAGCTGGAATGATATGTATCATACAGATGATGCAGTCCAATTATTCAAAGCTTTTGTAACAGTGATTGAAGAAGAGGATTTTTACTATACATGTGGTATGCATTGCTTTGGGCTCCCGGATGTAATTACTTTTAAGGATCAAGTAACTCCACAATACGCTCAAGAATTAATGAACATTTTTTGTTTATATAATCTTATTGAAAAGCCTAGTTTGACGGATTATTCTACATTCAGTATAGATGCAAATAGTCCTCATTTCATATTACAACATACAGAGTGTAGACATTTTTTAGAAGATGAATTATTTTATAATCAGTATGGAATTTGGGCGTTAGTAAAGAAGGAGTAGTATAAAAATTCTCCGTGAATTCGAGATAAATGAGTGTAGAGCTTGTTAAAGCAATTTATAGGGAATATAAAAAATGACCTAAAGTATTTGGTAATTATGGTCGAGGAAGTTGCACAAGCTAAAGACGCTTTATAAATAAAGCTTCCAGGTAGTTATAAAAGATTTCTTTTAATGTAATGGATTTAGAGCAGTTGGTGAGGCGGTTATTTTAAAGTTAAAGGATGCGGAATTTGTTGTGATAGGAATAGATGGTGCAGGAAATCCGATTTGTTGTAAATAACAAACTGTAAAAATGATGGGAGTTGATATGGATACTGGTGAATAAGAATGGAGTACTTCTAATTTAGGGGCATATTTACATAGGCATTTACTGAAGAGGTATAAATCCATTTTTGATGATAGATTTGTAGGGAGAAAATTAAGTGAAGTAAAGGGGAGTATGTGTGTCTATTAAGAATACAATGCAACAATACTTTAGGTTAAGAATAAAATTGGCGCACGAAGGTTTAGATTTTCTATTAAAAACACCAGTTATTGAAGAAGTGAATCCTATTCTTTATGATGGGGAAATAGATGAGGAGGGCTATATTCTATGGAAACCAGTAGAAAAAAAGATTGTACACGACTTTATTCGTTTAGAACAAGAAATGGATATTCACTTTCATCAAACGGTTATTACGTACTTTAATTCCTATTGGTTTGCTGAATTAAATGGTTTTTATAAAAATTATTATATTGAATTAGAAGCGGTATTGCCGAATATTGAATTGCATTCATTTAAAGAACGGTTAAAGGGCTATAAGGGGAACCACCAAGAGAGATTAAAACATATCACCATAGGTAATGAAGGTAACGGAATGTTAGTTGTGATTGACAATGAAAATGGGAAAGTTAAATTAGAAGATTTTGAGAGAGGTTCATTTGAAACGATTTCAGAAAATATACAAGAATTGATTTCAAATTTACGTTTGAGGAGGTGATCAGCTTTGAAAGCAATCATGCAGCATTACTTGAAAGTAGTGGGATGCTAATTCTTATGAACAATCGTACTGGAGAAATTGTTATAGAAGATTTTGAAACGGAAGAGTATCGGCATCTGAGTGCAAGTTTAAAGGAACTCCTTTCTCGATTAAGCTTCTGGTGAATTTGGTAGTGGTTTGTTGATTTTATATCTGTTAATTGGTGTGTGTTGTTATAGAAAGTAAAGGGGTGTATGTATATGACAATCCAGTTTTGTAAGGAAGTAGTTGCATACTTAAAACCAATTGTAAAAGAGGATCTTGATGAAGAGTGTTTTACTTTATTTGAAGAAGGTAGTCTTGTCCATACATTTTTTAATGAAGATTTAATGATTACCTTTTTAGTTGAAGATAATCAAAACGCTTATTTTCAATATGTTCAAAATAAGCATATATCAGGAGAAGGATTGGATGAGAAGCAGTTATTAGAAATCGGGATAAATAATCTTTATAAGTTAGCAGATGAAAAAGAACTACGGGTTCACACGCTAACGGAAGAATGTTTTGCCTTAATTCTTGACGGAAACTTCGAAGCTAGCTTAATTGTTTTAGATGACTTATGGGATCACTCCTTAAAAGAATTCATATCAAATGGGTATGCGGTTGCGATACCAGCAAGAGATATTCTTATCTTTTGTGATAGTAATGCTAGTAACGGAATTGAAAAAATGAAAAGTATAATAGAAAAGGTTTGGGAAGACGGAGACCATTTACTTATTGATAAAATTTTAGTGAGAAGTGAGGAGAAATGGAGTTATTTATAGTCATCCAAAATATTCAAAAATAAAGTCGTACCTTTTCTAATAGAGTGAGTATTTGGGATGAAAAAGAAGTGCTTGTGAGAAGAGGGAGAAAATAAGTGGAAAAGTTTATTAATAAGATAGGGGATAAAACTTTCATTGCTCAGGCAGAAAAAATCTTCGAAGTGCAGGTAGAAGGGTTATTTCATTTTTTAACTGAAGTAGAAAATGATCGTTTAATAGATGGATTTTCTATACAAGTTGGTTGGTCGATTTATTTTCTTGATAAAAGGGAAGATGGATTTCATATTATCGTACATGATTATACGAAGAATCCATTTGAAGATATGACAGATGATTTGACGATCTCTTTATGGATATTATTAACACAAGTGAGTTTTTTAAAACCATTAACAATTGAAGGGGAATTGCTGCGCTTTTGTGACAAAATTGTTGTTGCCAAAAATGTATTGGAATTAGATGATATTTACTTAGAAAGAACAAAAGATTGTGAAAAAGGTGACTCCGGTTGGTATATAGGTCCTATTAATGATGAGGATGACACAGAAGAGTACGAAGCGTTCTATGCATATGAATTATTAAAATTGAAGCCTTCTCTGATTCAAGTATTAACATTGCCTTCTGGATATCTTGTAATCTTTGAAAAAGATGTAGTGAAAGCAGTGGTAGATGAAAAAAATGTGAACATTTTGGGCAGGGGAAACGATAGATAATCTAGTATAGAAAAAAGAGCGAGTTATTTGTTGATGTCAGTATCTTAATAAATTTGTAGAGTCGAATTGAGATAGAATAAGTAGAATTACATAATGGAGCAATTACTTAGGGAGGAACATTCGTGGCTTATAAAGACAGTTTATTTCATGTGGTGAAAGATAAAGTTATATTAATCATAGTTATTTTACTTTCTGCATTCCATATATTAAACTTTGCAGTTACTTATATATTAAGCAGTTTTGAGAATTCGACTGTATATAAAGATTGTAAGGTTTTTGTACAAAAACTCCAAATTTCTTGTAAGCAATCTCCTAGAAATAGTATTATGCTAGAAAATGTTTGATTGACATGGGAAAGTTTGTTTAAATGAAAGTGACAAGAACCTGAATGCATATTATTAATAATAAGAAGTTATCTATGGTGCAATTCCAATTTTTATTTAGACTAATTATAGGTTGTATTTCTTATAGAACTTGAATGAGAAGAGGTATTGACATTTAAGTTTTATAAAGATAATCTTGTACATAAATGTCAATTGTTTAAGAATTATATACAATTAAACAAATTTAAAATTTTTGCTAAACGGACACACCGAAGGCACATAGCCTGCCATTGGTGTGTCTTTTTTGTATTTTTTGGAGGGGAGTAAAAGGAAACTGTGAATACACACATGAAATTTTCCAAACAGAATTTTAATATTCATGAGGTTAAGTTTTTTGATGATCTATTTAACATTATCTTATAATGAGAGAGGAGAAAAGGAATATTTTGAGAAATTAAATGAAGTATTTTTCTCGAGAAAGTATAAAACTAACCCCTTGCCTTTGAAAAAAGTTGCGAAACTTCGCCTCTTTCAATTAAAGAATTCTAAGAAAGCTTCAAACAAACTTTGTATAAAATGGAATGTTTTTTGGTTAAAGTTATTGAAGTTCATGCAATTATTCCTGATATCAGAAATATTGAAGGATTACAAGATGAATTAATATGAGGAACCACTATAATCATAATGACTTACTGTAACTTTCAAACAAACCCGTACCGTTTATAAAAAAGGTAAATCAAAATATTGGTTTATTGTGGAAGAGCGAGTTTACAGATGATATGTTTATAATTGTGACAGAAAAGATGTGTTCCTATGAAAGACTTCTAATGTAACGGTTAGGCTCAAATAAGAGGGGGGATTAAGATGTTAACAAACAAGTACTTAGACGATTTATTCGAAGAATTAAAAATAGAAGGTGAAACTTGCTTTTACTATTTCTACTCCTATGTAACACCATCAGCATCAGAGTATTTTAAATACGGTCTTGGAGCATTGGCAGACCTTGAGCATTTAATCATATGTTTTACCGATAAAAGACTTATGGTATTAGAAATATCAATGAGTGGTAAGTTCACTGGTAATATAAAGTGTATAGACATGAAAGATATAGAAAGTGTGAAAATTAAGAAAGGTTTGTTTAGGACTAAGATAACTGTCACTTCAACAGGTAACAGGGGAGATATTATAATTAAAGCAAATAGTTTTACAATAGGTTTATCGAATCAGAAGAAAAACCTAATAAAATTAGAAGAGAAGTATAGTTAAAGATAAGAGACAAATAGGTTTTTATTTGAAGAAGGATTACAAAAAAAATCAATTTTTTTTATAAAATAATAATTCAATTAAATACTATAAGAGCATGTTTTGATTAATCTTTTTTTCAAAACACGCTCTTTTCTTTCGTTCTTTTATCACGGTTAATAGCATTAATTTGATCAAACTTTATTCGAAACCTACATTAAGAAGCATCCGCACCTTCAAATTGACTATTATAAAGCGAAGCATAAAAACCATCAGCCTTCAATAACTCTTCATGATTACCTTGTTCTACAATATCCCCGTCTTTCATGACAAGAATTAAGTCTGCATCACGGATTGTTGATAATCTGTGAGCGATGATAAAGCTTGTTCTGCCTTCCATGAGGTTTTTCATCGCTTTTTGGATGAGTACTTCTGTACGAGTGTCAATGGAGCTTGTTGCTTCGTCGAGTATTAATATTTTCGGATCTGCTAGAAGGGCGCGGGCAATTGTTAGTAGTTGCTTTTGTCCTTGGGATACGTTGCTTGCTTCTTCGTTTAGTTCCATTTGATATTTATTTGGTAATGTTTTTACGAAGCTGTGAACGTGAGCTGCTTTCGCTGCTTCAATTACTTCTTCGTCGGTAGCGTCCAGTCTACCGTAACGTATATTTTCCATGATGGAGCCGTTAAATAGCCAAGTGTCTTGCAGTACCATACCAAACATGTTGCGCAGGTCTTCTCGCGTGAAGTCTTTTATATCGTGACCGTCGATACATATTGCACCGCTATTTACGTCATAGAAACGCATTAACAGTTTTACGATCGTTGTTTTACCAGCTCCGGTTGGTCCGACGATTGCTACTTTTTGTCCAGGCTTAATGTTAGCTGAGAAATTATTGATGATAATCTTATCTGGATTGTATCCAAATTGAACATCTTGGAAGGTAACTTCTCCTTGAACTTTTTGCAGCTTCACTGGATTTTCTGCTTCTGGCACTTCCTCTTCTTCTTTTAAAAATTCGAAGACTCTTTCTGCAGCAGCTGCAGTGGATTGAAGTACATTCGCGATTTGCGCTACTTGAGCGATTGGTTGCGTAAAGCTTCTAACATATTGCACAAAGGCTAAAATGTCTCCAACTGCGATGGTTCTCTTTACCGCAAGCCATCCGCCTAAAATAGATACAGCGACGTAACCGATATTACCGATAAATGTCATAATCGGCATCATCATTCCAGATAAAAATTGAGATTTCCATGCGGAGTGGTAAAGGGTATCATTTACCTCTTCGAATTTTTTTACTTCTTCTTCTTCTTTGTTAAAGGCTTTTACGATATTGTGACCACTATAAATTTCTTCGACCTGACCGTTTACGTGTCCTAAATATTCTTGCTGAGATTTGAAGTATTTTTGTGATCTCTTTACGACTCCCATGATTAGAATCATGGATACTGGCAATATTAAAAGCGCCACTAATGTCATTTGCCAGCTGATTGATAACATCATGATAAGTACACCGATGATTGTAATAACGGATGTGATGATTTGCGACATACTTTGGTTTAAAGTTTGGCTCACCGTATCTACGTCATTCGTAATTCTCGATAATACTTCTCCGTGCGTTGTTTTATCAAAGTACTTTAGCGGCATACGGTTAATTTTTTCATCGATTTCTTTTCTGAAGTTATAAGATACTTTTTGGGCTACTCCAGAAATAATGTACCCCTGGATAATACCAAACGCAGTGCTCAGTAAATATAATCCAAGGAGTAAAATGACAATGTTTCCGATATAGGTAAAGTCAATAGCCGCACCGGGTGCTCCTGATACTTTGCTTACGAGTCCTTCGAAAAGTTTTGTTGTCGCATTACCTAAAATTTTTGGACCAACGATTGTAAAGGCTGCACTACCGATTGCGAAAAGGATAACGACTAAGATTGATAATTTATAGGGCTTCAAGTATTGTAGGAGTTTATTCATCGTTCCTTTGAAGTTTTTTGCCTTCTCAATCTTTCTCATGCCGCCGCCCATATGACCGCCACCACCAGGACCAGGGCCGCCTTGTCTTCTATTTTCTATTTTTCTATCACTCATGATGACAACTCCTCTCTTGAAAGTTGTGATAAAGCAATTTGCTTATAAACTTCACAGTTTTCCATAAGCTCTTCATGAGTACCAGTTCCAACTATTTTTCCTTCGTCAAGTACTATGATCTTATCGGCATTCATGATTGTACTGATTCTTTGGGCAATAAGTAAAACAGTACTTCCTGTAATCTCATTGTTTAAAGCTCTGCGCAATGCTGCGTCTGTCTTAAAGTCAAGAGCTGAGAAACTATCATCGAATATGAAGATTTCCGATTTTTTCGTAAGAGCACGAGCAATAGAAAGTCTTTGTTTTTGACCACCGGAAACGTTCGTACCACCTTGTGATATTTCTGTACGGAAGTTTTCAGGTTTCGCTTTAATAAACTCCATAGCTTGCGCGATTTCTGCCGCTTTTGCGAGTTCTTCTTCAGTTGCTTCTTTCTTGCCGTATTTCAAATTACTCTCGATTGTACCTGAGAATAGAACTCCTTTTTGTGGTACATAACCAATTTTCTCTCTTAATTCCTTCTGAGATACTTCTCTAATATCCGTGCCATCTATTAATATTTGGCCGCTTGTGACATCGTAAAAGCGTGGAATTAAGTTGATTAATGTTGATTTACCACTACCTGTACTTCCGATGAAAGCTGTCGTTTCACCAGGTTTTGCAGTAAAGGTGATATTAGAAAGCACATCTTCTTCTGCACCTGGATATCTAAAGCTAACATTTTTAAATTCAACGTAACCTTTCTTGTCTGAAGCAAATGTTTTCGGCTCTTTTACATCACTAATGGTAACGTCAGTATCTAAAACTTCTGCGATACGTTGTGCGGAAACTGAAGCACGTGGAACCATAATAGATACCATTGAAATCATTAAGAAGGCCATGATAATTTGCATTGTATATTGCATAAATGCCATCAAATCACCAACTTGCATATGTCCCATATCCACTTGGTGTGATCCAACCCAAATAATAAGTACAGTAACGGCATTCATGATAAACATCATCATTGGCATCATAAATGACATTAAACGGCTTACAAATAAATTTGTTTTTGTTAAATCTTGATTTCCTTTTTCAAATTTCTTTTCTTCATGTTTTTGATTATTAAAAGCACGAATAACGAGCATACCTGTTAAAGATTCACGAGTGATTAAGTTAATTTTATCTACTAACTTTTGGATACTCTTAAACTTAGGAATCGCGATGCTAAATAAACCAATGACTAAGCCTAAAATTGCGATTACCGCAACTCCGATAATCCATCCCATTGAAACGTCTGTAGTTAGTACCTTAATAATGCCGCCTATACCTAAAATCGGTGCATAGAATACGATCCGAAGCATCATAACCATAAGTGTTTGCACTTGCTGGATATCATTTGTACTTCTTGTGATTAGAGATGCAGTGGAAAACTTATCAAACTCCGCATTCGAGAAGTTTGTAACTTTCCGGAAGACTTTCTTTCTAAGGTCTCTACCTAATCCAGCAGCTACTTTTGCAGCAAGTAAACTCACGATAACGGTAGCTGCCATACTTACTAAGGATAAAAGCAGCATTTTCCCGCCGGAAGTAAGAATATAATTAGATTGAAGCTTATCTATATTGATACCGATCTTTTTATACTCATTCTCAATGAATGAAACGGCTGATTGTGTTACCATGCTACCTGGCATATTCTTAAACTTTTCATCTGCCTTTTCTTTCATTGCATTGATTTGATCTTGGGGAAGTTTCGCAATGACTGCAAAAGGATCTGTATTTGGCGGAAGCTTCGCTGGTGTTTTGTTGTCACTTGTCGCAGCAGGAGGGAAAGCAGATGGGCCGCCTTTTTCAATTCCTTGTGTAATTAACATTGGTTTCCCAAAGATATCGTTAAGTTCGTTAATTGTATTTTTATCTTCTGTATGTAGCTTATAAAGTGGTTCTTTATCAAGCTGCGGATAATCTTTTAAGTCATTTTTCAGTTCACTTTGAGAGAGGTTGTTCTTATCTAAAAGCGCATAGTTGTCAGCTACTTTTTTCTTCTCATTTTCATTCATAAAGAGCGTAAGTTTATCCATTTCACTTTTACGAATAACCTCAGGTACTGCATTTTCTACACCTTTTTGTTGAATCCCTACATTGACAATGTTAGACATATAGTCTGGCAGTGATAGATCGCATACTGCCTGCACAGTTAAAAGACATACAACTGCAATGATGGAAGCAACAAATGGTTTTAAATGTTTGATGATCTTTAACATTTAATTCATCTCTCCATTTTCCTTGTCTAATTTTTTTAGTTTTTACTCCGTTTCACTCCTTTATTCTTCGTATTCTCAGTAATTCATTCTAGCAGCTCTTTACGTATTTTCGACTACAGATTAATTTTATGACTATATGAAGATATGATGCAACTTTTAGGGGAGAGAGCAGGTCATGTTTTGTTCTGTATACCAGTGATTTATATGTTTTTTAACGAATTATCCGAAAGAATTCTCCCACCTAAAATTGGTGTTTTACACCTTCACATTTTTGAGGAAGGAGTCTTCTGTCGGAAAATGGTTCTGCTGCAAAAGGATGGATTGTGCAACGCTTTAAAAGACTGGGATATGAATTAGAAAAGGGCATTGCTGAAGATATTATTTTTAGTCTTGACATAAGAGAACTAGGAGAGAATGAATTAGAAGAATATATCGAAATGTTTGAATTGTCAGGTTGGGAATATATTTGTTCTAGTTATAATATGCACCTATTTAAAGCGAAACCTGGTACAAAACCAATTTATACAGACAAAGCAACAAAACAGGAAAAAATAAAAAATCTTAGAAAGCCAGTTAAAGTAACAGTTGCGATCAGTACGGCTCTACTTATTGTAGGCTATATTGTTTATTCAATTAGTTCAGGGCTATTAAGTACAATATTTGAAACAGTTTTCTTATTTTCACTTGTCATTACCATTCCAATGTTAATGACATTAATAGCGACTTACTACCATTCGTTGCGAACAAGATAATATAGAAAGTGAATTTGTAAGTTTATAAAGAAAAGGTGGTTGTTATAAGTTATTCGCCCACCAAAACGATCAATCTTTTTTATGAAATTTTTGAGAGGTAAGTTATAAATCCCTTATATTTAGAACAATCTTTGTTCAAAATATAAGGGATTCTTTTTATGATGAAATGAATGTTCACTGCAACTTTTTATTAAACTTTATTTTAAAGCAGTAGTTTTTGTAATTGACATCACTTCTCGTTGTAACTATAATAGTTACAGTTAGTTTGGTGAATTCCTTTGCATTTCAAAGTTCATGATTGTGTATTTTTATTTCTTCTAAGTGTGATAGTTATCAACTAACTATGTTCCAATGAAAGCTTATATTAAATCTCACATTCAAAGAGTAGTTAGCTGTATCATTCAAATTTACAGTATGTAAATCCTTTAAAGAAACCACTATTTTCATCTTATTCTTTTTGTAATCCTCGGTATAAAAAATAGTAAACATCTACAGATATTAAATAAGACTGCATTATTTAGAAAGAAATCTTTTAAAAAGGTCATAATATGGATAATAGGCGGAAACTAATTTAATTAATATGGGTTGTTCCACCATAAAGACATTTTTTAATAAAAGTATAGAAAGACTCAAGAAGGTGAATCCATTGCGTAAACATTCATATGTGCAATTTTATGTATTGATATTGGCTCTAATAGCTTATTTAAGCTTTTGCTTTATCTTTTTATTTATTTTTCCGAATCATTATTTTGTATCAGATTTTAATATACGACTATCATCCTTAGTTATTGAGACTACTGTATTTATCTCATTACTTTATTCTATATTATCCAGAAAAATTAAGTTAGGAGTCTTCTGGGTTTGCATTACCATT
>NZ_MAOI01000141.1 GCF_001884235.1 Bacillus paramycoides
ATAGGGAATTTCATATCTGCATTTCAAGTACTTAATCTAGAATTACCAATACAAAATTTTAATATCTCCGATGTATTTTTGTTGTTTTTCTTATTCCTCTTTCTTTTTGCGTTCTTTTATAAAATCATTATGGAATGTAACAAGTGGGAAAAAGCGTATTTGCTTTGTGATTTATGTATTGTTGTTACTGCCATTTTTACATTAGAGTGGTATCTATTTAATAAACCTTCTGCAAATATCTTATTCTTATCAATTGGAGATGTTTTTCTCTCGTTTATTTTTCCGATTATAGACTTATTACTTCTTTTATTAGGTGTTAGTCTGATCTTTCGACCAGCTATTTTCAATGCGAAAAGTAAATTATTTATTTTTATCCTAGTATTAACTGGATTGGCCATTACGGACTATTTGTATTTTTACTTGCAAGATGATTTGTCAGATCGTTCAGTTATATTATTAAGGTGTTTGTATAGAGTTTTCCTATTATTTATCGCCATTGCTGCTACTATACCAAAGAATGCATCTTCTAGAAGGAATTATTTCATTATCGATCCCACATTCGGAAAGAAACTTCTTGTTATATTTCCTTATCTTGCAGTTGCAGTCTTAATTGGTTTTACTTTTAAAGAGCAAACTTCCTCGGCTACACTTATTACTGGAAATTGTATTGCATTTGTATTTGTGCTGATACGTCATACAATCGTACGAATGCAAAACAGAGATTTAACCGAAATGTTAAAAGTGTTTAATAATCAATTAGAACAAAAAGTATCTCAAAGAACAGCAGATTTAATAAACAAATCCAATGATTTGGTCAAAAATCAAGAGAGATTTAAGTCATTATATGAGTATCATCCAGATCCTATTTTAACGATTGATTCAAATGGTACGGTGTTAAATATAAACCAGGCTGGAAGTATGTTACTAGGAAAAAACAGTGATGAATTAATAGGTAAAGAGTGCTTCTCAATTTTTTTAGATGAAGATAGATCTGAATTGGAAGCAGCTCTACAAGAAGGTAAACGATGCAGTTCGGCTTCGTTACAATTACGTGTGAAAAATAATAATGAGAAGGACATTCATTTTTGGTACGTCACCATTGTTCCTATTATGATAGAAGGACAAACTTTTGGGAGTTATGTAATGGTAAAAGACATTACGAGAATGAAGCAACAACAAGATGAGATAAACTATCTAGCATTCCATGATACAGTGACGGAGATTGGAAATCGAATATTCTTCCAACAAGAATTAGAAAAATCCATTGAGCGTGCACAAAAAACGCAGGTTGAATTTGGACTCTTGTATATAGATTTAAATCGTTTTAAGACCATTAATGATACACTGGGACATTCAATTGGTGACAGTGTTTTAAAAGAAGTTGCAAAACGTTTTAGGACATGTCTGTCACCGGCTATTCCTCTAGCGAGAATAGGGGGAGATGAGTTTGCAATCATAGTCCATAACCACACAGAGCAACAGCTATTGGATTTGTGTGAAACTCTATTTCGTATAACTGAAGAACCATTTGTAGTAAATCAGCATAGTTTTTACTTATCTCTTAGTATAGGAATAGCAGTGTATCCGTTTGGAGGAATAAATACTACTACACTTTTACAACATGCTGATATTGCTATGTATAGTGCAAAGGAAAAAGGTAACAATGCTGTTTGCATGTATGACGAGACATTATCAGAAAAAATAACAAGACGATTACGATTAGAACAGGATTTACCGAATGCATTAGAAAATAATGAGTTGTATTTATTGTATCAACCACAAGTTGACAGTAAGACTGGTATGGTTATTGGTGCAGAGGCTTTAATTCGTTGGCAACATCCAGAGCTGGGACTTATTTCACCTTTTGAGTTCATACCTATTGCGGAAGAAACCTCGCAAATTATTCCAATCGGAAAATGGACGTTACAGGAAGCGTGTCAACAATTGAAAAAGTGGCATTCTACGGGCTATGCAAATCTAAAAATGGGGATAAATTTATCAGCTATAGAGTTTGAACAGAAGGACTTTGTTCAAACAATCATATCTACCATAGAAGAAGTAGGGGTACCTGCTAGTTCGATTGATTTAGAATTAACGGAGCGGATCGCAATGGTAGATGAAAAGGAAACGTTAGCGAAGTTAAAAGTATTAAAATCATATGGTGTACATTTATCAATTGATGATTTTGGTACAGGATATTCTTCATTAGCATATCTCCCTTTGTATCCAATTGATACCTTGAAAATTCCAAGAGAATTTGTTAATAGGATCGGAACTTCTACGGATGGAGATGAAATTATTCATACCATTATTTCACTAGCACATACTTTAAACATGAAAGTGATCGCAGAAGGGGTAGAAACGAAGGAACAATTAGAAGTATTACAACGAAATGCATGCTATCTAATTCAGGGCTATTACTACAGTAAACCTGTAAATGAAGATGAATTCATTAAGTTTATAAGCTCGATGTAAAATAAGTAAGTGCTCTTTGACACTCCCACCCCTAAAGGGGCAAGCTGACTAACGTCAGTGGGATTCTTGCTACCAAAGGCGAAGTCCATTTCTGGTATCGCTGACGTGCAAGATTGCGGTGTGCCATCACCACTCCCACGACAGACCATATAGGTTCGTGAGCTACGGTACTATAACCATACCGTACAGATCGCGTTGCGTGTTCATATGTTTTAGCGTCGTGTTCTTGACGACACTAAATTTCCTATTAAAAAGCCTAATTTCTCAATTCTTTGTAGAGAAATTAGGCTTTTTTCATCACATCATTAAAGTGCTTTATAGATTAATGACTTGATTTATTAATTATATCTTTAATTATTCGAGTTGAGCTACATAGATATAGTTTTTGTTGCAACTGTTTGTTGAAATGCCTTATCATGCTCAACAATAACCATTGTAGGATTAAATTGTTGAATAAGCTCTTCAATCTGCATACGCGAATAAATATCTATAAAGTTTAATGGTTCATCCCATATATATATATGAGCTTTTTCACATAAACTTTTAGCGATAAGCAGTTTTTTCTTTTGTCCACCAGAATAATGAGATATATCTTTCTCAAATTGAATTCGGTCAAAATCCATCTTTCGTAGGATGGATTTAAATAACGTCTCATCAATCTTGTGCTCTTCAATAAAGTCTGATAGCAATCCCTTCAAATGAGAAGTATCTTGTTGGACATAGGAAATGATGAGTCCTGTACCTAAAGTAACTGAGCCTGTATGCTGTATCGGATGTCCTAGAATTAGTTTTAGGATACTACTTTTCCCGCTCCCATTCTTTCCATCAAGCACAATCCGGTCACCTTGTTCGACTATGAAGCTAATCGGCTCATTCACGAATTGGTCATCGTACTTAACAGACACGTCCGCCAAAGTAACCAATTCATTTGACTTAAACTTCAATGCTTCTAATTTTAATGACTCAGTTTTCTCTACATTTTTTAGTAATTTTGACTTTTCTTCAATAGCTTTTTGTTGCCTTGATTCTAGGTTTTTTGCTCTTTTCATCATCTTGGCTGCTTTATGCCCTACAAACCCCTTATCCAACTTAGAGCCTGAATTCCTCGTTCCGTTTTTTGAAGCCTCCACATCATGAGACCAACCTGCTGAACGTTTGGAAGACTGTTTTAATCTTCCTATGTCTTTTTGCAAACGTTCATTTGTAACCTCTTCGTGTTCCTGCTGTCTATCAAAATTTAACTTCCAAGAAGAATAGTTCCCACTTTGAACTTCAATATTTGCTCTATTTATAGATAAGATATGGTCAACGCATCCATCTAAAAAGATTCTGTCATGTGAAATTAAAATAAACCCTTTTTTCTTCCTTAGATAATCAGAGACCATCTTTCGTGCATCAGTGTCTAGATGATTTGTTGGCTCATCAATTAATAGAAATTGCCCCTCATTCAAAAACAATGCAGCAAGCAACACCTTTGTTTGTTCTCCATTTGATAATGTTTTAAAGGGTCTGTACATGACCTCAGCATCAACATTTAAATAGGATATTTCACGTAGAAATTCCCAATCTTCTGCTTGGGGACAAATTTCTTCAAGGATTTCATGAGTAAAATTGTTCTTATCTGAAACAGGGTAGGGGAAATAATTGAATTCTACCGAAGCAAGGATCTTCCCACTGTACTCATAATTCCCTAATAATAAATTAAAAAATGTCGTTTTACCTCGTCCGTTTCTACCGATAAATCCTAATTTCCAATCTGTATCTATTTGAAAGTTTACACCTTCAAAAATATTATCAAAGCTACCTGGGTATGAAAAAGTTAAGTCTTGAACTTTTATCATTGACATAATAATTCCTCCTTTATATATCGAAACTTTTCATATAAAGTCGGAATATCCATCCATTTTTTAATTCCTCTATATAAGTTTGATGGATATTAACGACTTATATAGAGGATTACATGTGTAACAATAGTGTCTGAATTACTCATTTTTCTCTCTCCTTTATTTGTTAGGTAAATTTACTGATTAATAAATACCAGCGTACATATAAGGGAATAAAAAAAACCTCCAATTTGTAATTGGAAGGATTAGTCTTTCGCTTGTACTTAATAAGTACTTATTAATCATTTGAATCATGACAAATAAAGTATGAACTGAATTAAAAAAAATGGATAGACTAACCCTATATTTTGTAGTGTGAAGTTATAAATTTCAACTTAAAATATAAATTAGTTAATCATTATTCATCCATCATTCCTTTCATAATTCTATTTTTAGAGTAACATTCTTTTTTAGGAGATGCAATATCTCCTTCACCTAATCCTAAATCATTTGAAATTCTTCGATTAGGGAGATAAAACATAGCATCATTATTATAAACATCGCATTTTTGTTCAAAATGTCACTTGTCTTTTGTCCATTAAAAGGGGAGTTATTTGAAATTGATATCACCTCTGATGTAATTATAATGGTTACGAACAGCAGCTAACTATGATCTAATGGAAGCTTAGATTCTATCTCATATTCAAGGGGGAGTTAAGCTGTATCATTCAAATTTACGGTGTGCAAATACTTTAAAGAAACCACATTTTTTATCGTATTCTTTTTGGAATCCTCGGTTTAAAAAATAGTAAACATCTACATATGTAGAAAGAAATCTTTTAAAAAGGTCATAATAGAGATAATAGGCAGCACCCATTTTAATTCATATGGGTTGTTCAGCCATAATGATATTTTTTAATAAAAGTATAGAAAAACTCAAGAAGGTAAATCTATTGCGTCAAAAATCATATGTGCACTTTTATTTATTATTTATAGCTCTAATAGCTTATTTAAGCTTTTGCTTTATCTTTTTATTTGTTTTTCCGAATCATTATTTTGTATCAGATTTTAATATACGACTATCACCCTTAGTTATTGAGACTATTGTATTTATCTCATTACTTTATTCTATATTATCCAGAAAAATTAAGTTAGGAGTCTTCTGGGTTTGCATTACCATTGCAATAGGTTGTTTCTTGTTAGGGAATTTCATATCTGCCTTTCAAGTACTTAATTTAGAATTACCAATACAAAATTTTAATATCTCCGATGTATTTTTGTTGTTTTTCTTATTCTTCTTTCTTTAAAGTGACATAAAATGACTCCATTCAAGAATTATCATATGGACACCCCTTTTTGCTGAAGGAGGGTTTGATCTTATAATTTGTGCGATTTTGAAGTAGAGTCACTGTGTTTGTAAGAAAGGCGCGAAGTTTTGAATGAAGTTGTAATGTTTATAAAAAAGAAAGGGTGCATTTTAATAATAGTAGTATAATAGTGGATGAGGTGTTAATAGTATGGAAGATATAACATTAGGCTTACTACTAGATGTCGTTGGTGAATTATTTTCAGATGAAATTTCAATTGCCGTTTCAAATACAAAAGAATATATCTACTATAGGCCAAGTAAACGAATTGATTTAAAGATTAGCGTTGGAGATCCTATAAAGGAAGGAACGATTGCCCATAAAGCAATGGTGACGAAGCAAAAGGCCTCTGAGTTTATTAACCGAGATGTTTTTGGTATTCCTTATCATGGAATGGCCGTACCATTTTTAAATAATGGAAAGCTTGAGGGTTGCGTGACGGCAATTTATCCAGCTTTAACGGATGGAAAATCGGTCGTTACCTTAAAAACAACAGACGGCTGGATTCCGGTTCCTTTTTCAAAGGTCCTGTATTTAGAGGCTAAAGATAAAAAGACGTATGTGAATTCGGAAGAGTTATCAGGAACACATAAATACTCTCTGCAAGAATTCGAATACTTGCTTCCGAAGGATTCATTTATTAGATGCCACCGTTCATTTATTGTAAATGTTAATCATATTAAAGCGATTTATCCTGATACCCATTCTACTTTTTTACTTTCGATGAATAATGGTGAACGGGTACCAGTTAGTCAATCATATGCCAGTTATTTTCGGAAGCTTCTAGGATTCTAGACTTTCTGCTTTAGAACCTAGATTCGCTACTTTATCTGAATTTTCCATATCGTATACCAAAATCCCTATTTTGATAGTGTTAAAGTGTAAAATAATTATGAATATTCATTGAGAGAGGGATTACATATGGAGAAAAATTTGGATAGAATCAGGGACCATCGTCTGAAGGACCGGGTAGTTACACCTGAAGAAGCGGCTTCCTGGATTCAAAGTGGAATGACTTTAGGCTTAAGTGGGTTTACACGTGCAGGTGATGTGAAAGCAGTCCCATTTGCGCTGGTGAACCGAGTTAAGCATGATAAATCTTTTAAAGTAAATGTTTATACTGGAGCCTCCTTAGGTTCGGATGTAGATAAATTATTTGCTGAGGCAGGAATTTTAGGAAAAAGATTGCCTTTCCAAGCTGATACGACTATGCGAAAAGGAATTAATAATGGAGACTTTTTATTTGTGGATCAGCACTTGTCTCATACAGCAGAGTTACTCCGTGCTGACGTTATGGATATAGATGTCGCTATCTTGGAAGCGGTTGCAATAACTGAGGATGGAATGATTATTCCAACCACTTCAATTGGAAATTCCTTAGCGTTTTCCCTAAATGCGAAGTCCATTATTATTGAAATGAATATGGCTCAATCTACACAACTAGAGGGGCTGCATGATTTATATGAACCAGGAAAACAAGGGGAAAGGCTTCCAATTCCGCTCGTGAAATCGGATGATCGAATTGGAACAATCGGTATTCCGATTGATGTTGAAAAAGTGAAAGGGATTGTGTTTACGAACCAACTTGATTCGCCATCGACAATTGTTCCTCCAGATGAAGAAACTGTTATTATGGCACAGCATTTAATAGAGTTCCTTCGAAAAGAAGTAAAGGTAGGCCGATTAACGAATCGTTTAGCGCCGTTACAATCGGGAATTGGTTCAGTAGCCAATGCAGTCCTGCATGGCATGTTAGATTCGGAGTTTGAAGATTTAGAAGTGTATTCCGAGGTATTACAGGATGCGGTCTTTGATCTTATGGATGCTGGGAAAGTACATTTTGCTTCCTGCTGCTCCATCACGCTTTCTGAAGAGAAAATGCAACAAGTATTTTCCAACTTTGAAAAATATCGCAACAAATTAATGATGCGCCCGCAAGAGATTTCTAATCATCCTGAAATCATTCGCCGCCTTGGATTAATCTCGATTAATACTGCTTTAGAATTAGATATATACGGAAATGTCAACTCTACTCACGTTTTAGGTACAAAAATGATGAACGGTATTGGTGGTTCTGGTGATTTTGCAAGAAATGCACGCCTAGCTATCTTTGTTACTAAATCCATTGCGAAAGGTGGTAACATTTCAAGTATCGTTCCTTTCGTCTCTCATGTAGACCATACTGAACACGATGTAGATGTTATCGTCACTGAACAGGGGTACGCTGACCTAAGGGGACTGGCGCCAAGGGAAAGAGTGGAACTGATTATTGAGAATTGTGCACATCCAATGTATCGTGACCAACTACGAACTTATTACCAAGAAGCACTAACAAGGGGTGGACAAACTCCTCATGTTTTAGAAAAAGCTTTTTCTTGGCATACGAATTATGCTAAAAATGGAACAATGCTTGAAGCGGTAGTAGAAACTGTATAGGTGCGTATCGTATCATAAGTAATAGTAAAGCGGAAGATTGAGTTTGAAGTTGAATACAATATGTTGTAAATATAAAGTGCCTTAGAGGGTTAAATTTAGAAAAAAGAACGCCAATTTTCAGGGATGGCGTTCTTTTTCTTTAATTAAACTTTTGGTATAAGTCATATAGTGTAGAGTGATAATAAAGTTGTTAAATTTACAAAGAAAGTCGTTTAAAAAATAATAAAGTTGTTGAAAAAATGCGGGTCATTCTATTCAACAATCGGGCCATAATCTGGAATATCTTATTGTGAAAGCGATGTTAATTTGACATAATTGTTATTAAGTTAAAGAACATCATATCGACATAAGAAGCATTTAAGCTTATGTCCCAAAGAGGGGTTAAAGGTATGGTAGACGTAATTATTCTGAATGGTGGATCGAGTTCCGGGAAGACCACTATCGCAAAGTGTCTGCAGAATTTATTGCCAACGTCTTGGTTAAGGTTCAGTATCGACGATTTAATCGACGCTATGCCTGATGCAATGTTGAAAGCAGACAGCGGAATTAAATTTGGTGACGATGGGTCTGTCAGTCCAGGTACGGAATTTCGCAAATTAGAATCTGCATGGATGAACGGTATTGGCGAGATGGCCCGTAGAGGAGCCCAGGTGATTATCGATGATGTCTTCATTAGCGGAGTAGATGCTTGTAATCGCTGGGGAGCTGCCTTGGAAGGGTTGCAGGTGTTGTGGGTTGGTATTTTCTGTGATCCCATCGTGGCATCCACTCGTGAAAGCGCACGAGGAGACCGAGTTGCAGGAATGGCAGTTTCGCAAGCGACTGTAGTTCACATTGGCATACATTATAACATCAAAGTTGACACAACAAAGACATCGCCAGAAGAATGTGCTCAAATTATCGGACAAAGAATCAACCCCTGAGAGCTTACGAGGTGTTTTAAGTAAACGAGATTATTTCTGCAATATTGCACAATCACAGATGTACAGAACGGTCTTCCGCAATCGGGGGTTATTTTTGAATAAAACTTAGATTTTCAAACGACTTTATTGTTATATTTTTTCTTGTAGTAAAGTTTCTTACATCAAGATTAAACAACTATATTTCTAACCCCGTCCTATATTTAGAACGGGGTTATGCTTGTTTGAGCTTTTAAAATTAAATAACTTTATTGTCATTTTACATGACGTCTAATTTAAGACCGATGTTTCTAACATTACAAGAACTAAAAGATAGTGGAGAGTATGACGAAATATGAAAGAGAATCGGTACTAAACCGTAAGTGTTACAAAAGTGTTTCTAATGAAATTATAACAAAAACACTTCAAAAGGTGTTATTAATTATCTAGTACTTCAAAAGTGTATTTTTAAACCTTTTGAAGTGGATGAATTTTACTTTTAGCATTGGATGTTAATTTACACGTGTCTAAAAAACAACACAGTGTCTGAAAACTTTTTTGATGGGGAAGCGGATATACATAGATGAAATACATAGCTAGAAAGGGCTGAGGATTATGAAAAAAGAAAATCGTAAAAAAAATCATTACTGTAGCTTTGAAATAAAGTCGTACTGTTTATAAAAAAGATGCACCGTTTTATCCCTTTGGATTTACTTATCTATGAGGATATTTTTATTAAGAAAAGAAATGAAATATATAAATTGAATATAAAAACGTTTTGATTCTTTAAAAATATTCCATAATTTAGTGTTATTTGTATATGGGGTATTTTGTTTATACGAAAGGGGTAACTTGATGTTTTTACAAAAATATAAGGGTTTGATTCTAGGTATAGTTGGTGCTGTTATTTTTTCATTATCCGTCAGTTATCTTAAAGATTTAGATTATATATATATGGCGTGTCTTAAGTTGTTTTCTATAACGTTAGTAATTATAGGATGGGGTATTGTCGATGATTCGGATCATTTCTATAAAAAAAAGGAGAATAATAACGTATAGGTTTACTATTCCCAAATTTTTTATACGTTTTGTTAATCAGAGAATCATATAGTGAGGTTAATATGTGTAATTTTAATCAAACATTTTTATAAAAACCAATCTTAAATCTACTGGAAAAGAATCTATTTTGATTAATCTTTTTTCAAATTAGATTCTTTTTATATTCCGTAGAGTAAGGGTGGAAGTAGATATTTTTAATCAAACTTTATTTCAAACCAACAGTTACATAAATCCGTCAATTTCCCCTGAGAAATTTTTGGAATTTCTCTATACTCCTTAATTCGATTGCGCATTGGATGTCCACCTTTATTGCAAAAATGTGTTGTAGTTTTATAAAAAAGATTGATCATTTATAATAAAGTTGTAACATTTGCATAAAAGTTATATTACTAATATGTATCACCGTAAAAATTACTTAAATAATTCCAAACAAAAAACTCTGTAAATTTATTACAGAGTTTTATCTCGACTTTTCATTTACTATTTACTTGGTGATAACGTCAAATCTCCAAATTTCTTTTTAATAGCTGGAGTCGTTGCCTTAAATTTATATTCATCACCATCTTTTTTAATTTCAAATACAATTGGCTCTTTCCCATCTTCTTCTAAACTAATTTCATCTTTGTTAATTTTATATGTAAACCCTCTTGTGAAAGCTCCTATCTTGAAAGAAACCGTATTTTTAGCGAATTCTCCTGTATATGATTCGCCATTGGTAGCAACGACATTCCACTTTTTAGATTGCAAATCATCTGATGGATCTTTACCACAAGCACTTAACCCCATAATTGCTATAACTATTAATAAAACATAAATACTTTTTCTTTTTAAATCCTTCATACTTTTTTCTCTCTCCCCCTTTAAATAAAAAAAAGGATATGCTTTAGCCCTTTAAAAGCTGAAAGGCATACTCTTTCTATATTTCCCCTAAAATACCTTTCTATGTATATTATTTTACAAGAAATTACAAATATAGTCAAAGATATTCATATATTGTTGTAGTAAGTTTTACAAAAAAATTGGTCAAACTTTTTTATAATATTTGTACACTAATTCACAACAATGAATCTATTTTTGACCAATCTTTTTTCAAAATATGAAGAGTTCTTCTTTAATAAAAACAACATTTTTAGCATACTTTGAATCAAACTTTATTCAAAACCAACAATTACAAAGGAAATAAGGTTGAGCAAAAAGAAAAAAAGCAATTGGAGGAAAAAAGAGATCGTAATTTTGATCGGGGAATTCGAATTGGTGATATAGCTGTAAGGATTTTAATTTGGATATTCAAAGATTGATAAAGTTGTGGATTTAAAATATAGTTTGATAAATTAAAACAAAGTCTGATCATTCATAAAAAAGATTGATAATTATTAATAAAGTTTGATAAGAATTCCCTTGAAAGATGGAGTGAAATTGAAAATTCATTCCATCTTTTTATTGTTCATTATATCACTTTATGATATATTATTTTCAGATATATCATAAAGTGATATAAGAAGGTAGGGAGAAAATGAAATCATTAGAACAATTAACTGATTCTGTATTTTATATTATGGCAGGATTTACAAAGCCAAGACATGGCTATGCGGTGATGAGTTTGATTGAGGAGTTAACAAATGGGAAAGTAGTCATTGGCCCTGCATCACTATACACAATTATTAAAAAGTTAATAACCGAATCCTACATTGAATTATTTGATGATTCAGATTCGCGTAGGAAGGTATATGTTTTGACAGATAGAGGTAGAAAAGTGTTGGAACAAGATATTTTGAGACGTAAAATGATGCTTGATTTTGCTGAAAATGGATTAAAAGGGGAGAACTAAAATGGGGAAAACAAAATACATAATGTCAAATGGGATTGCTTTTTCTGAAGAAAAAGATTTAAAAAAGCTAAGAAAATATGCTGCAAAAGGATGGATTGTGAAACGTTTTAGACGAATGGGATATGAATTAGAAAAGGGCGTTTCTGAAGATACTATTTTTAGTCTTGATATAAGACCATTAGCAGAAAATGAATTGGAAGAGTATATCGAAATGTTTGAACTTGCAGGTTGGGAATATGTTTGTTCAAGTTATTATGGTGTGCACCTATTTAAGGCCAAACCTGGTACAAAACCAATTTATACAGATAAAGAAACAAAACAGGAGAAAATAAAAATACTTAGACAACCAGTTATGTCAGCAGTTGTAATTAGTATGGCCATGTCGATTGTAAGTTATTTAGTTCATTCGGTAAGTTCAGGGGTATTAAGTACTACATTCTCGATAGTTTTCTTATTTTCCCTTGTCATTACCATTCCAATGTTAATGTCATTAATGGCGACCTACTACCATTCGTTTCGAACAAAATAGTATAGAAAGAGAATTTCTAAGTTTATAAAGAAGTGGTAATTATTATAACTTATTTGCCCGTCAAAATAATCAATCTTTTTTATAAAACTTTTGAGAGTTAAGCTATAAATCCCTTATATTTCGATCAATCTTTGTTCAAAATATAAGGGATTCTTTTTATGATAAGATGAATGTTTTCAGCAACCTTTTAATCGAACTTTATTTTAAGTCAACAAAAGTAATATTTGAGAAGATAAAGAACTCTCTTTTTAGAAGGGTTCTTTATTTCTGTTTATTTGTTACTTATAAGTAACGTATAATTGAGTTGAGTGTTATTTATAAGTAACTAGAGGTGATTGGGATGTTATTTATGCTAGATGAAATTATGACACCGAGAGAAGCGTGTAATCGTTGGGGCATAACGCAAGATGCTTTGAGGATGAAGTTGAAGAGATCAAAAAAGGATGGATTGGCGAGTAAATTGATTGAAGAGGGGAAAATGAAATACTATAAACCTGAAGGGAAACAAAGGGGAGATTGGATTTTAACAGTTGAAGCAATGAATGTACTTTTCCCTAAGAACAACGGTGTAGGTTAATGTTATATATAATAAAAGGAAAGTTATACAAAATGGTTATTGGTAACTAATCTTTAATTAAGTATTCTTTTGAAAAAATAGTGAAGGATGAATGTTTATGATTATAGAGGAATCAACAGTTAATTCAAATATAGAAGGTATAAGTTATGGCACTATATGGATTTTATTAAACTAGTAAGTTTAATATCCACACAATCATTATATTTTCGCAGATCAGATAAATTCAAAGATGTATTTGAGGGCAAAATATTTGGTTTAGAGGATAGATATAAAACCCTTGAGGATGGAAATTATCCTAATGAAAAGTTAAAAGAAGATATATTATATGGAGCTAAAAGTATGGTGCAGTTGATAGAGGGAAAGGTAAAGAATGAAAGGATAACTACTTTTATTAATTGCTGGCATCTGAATGAATATGAATCAGCAGCGATGTGGGATTTATATCTGAAAAGTAATGAAGGTATAGCAATTCAGACTACTTTTGATAAGATGAAAAAGAGTTTGGAAATGTGTGAAGAGGGGATAATCATAGGTATATTTAAATAGGGATAGTTATTTATATCATTATAAATAATTGCTCCTGCTTCATTCTTTCTTATTTGAGCCTCTTGCATTTTTTACAATCCTTTATAATGTTTTAAATGTGCCTACGTAAATATATTCTATTTTGCATCTATTATATTATAAAATTGCAGTTTCATCTTGTTATAAAAAGCATCAGTACATATGACAGCACTATTTGGTGGATCAATATCAACAACAGTCATATAACTAGAGAGTAAATAACCATCTTCATAATATGTGATTAGTATTTCTTCTTCAGATAATAAGGAACATAACAACATGTTCTCAATCAGTTCTTTTTCTTCAGCGGTTAAGATTGGCCGCGTTACTTTATTTTTCTCCTTAATGATTTCACGAATGCCAGCAAACTGTTCAGGCATTGCTGCAATAGGAAGTAATTTGTCTAACTCCTCTTTATGGTAATTCATTTTGTAAATCCTTGCATTTAAATGTATAATTATATAAAAAGTTCTAAAAATTTGAATCGAGGTGAAAATCATGAGAAGTTTTAGTTCATTATTGATCTCTACTATCTGTTCAACAATCCTTTTAGTTTGGAATTCCCTTTCTTTCTATACTGGATTCACAACAGGACATACATACTACTGGGTTAACGGTATCATAGCCTTGGTTTTCCTTCTATTCTTTGTCTTAAATATGCGAGATATCATCAAGAAAAACTACAGAACATCAGGACAATAGGAGTTGATATATATGTGGGAAAGATTTAAAAACTATAAGTATTCCTCAAAGGAATTAAAGTTCATGCTTTGGTTATTTGGTATTACTTGTTTTATACACTCGGTCGCTTTCTTTGGTGGACTATTTTCTTCCGAGTTCCTTTGGTTTAAAGGTCTTTGCGCTATTGCAGCATTACTAGCTTTTATGGATGTTAAGCGAAAAATCAATAAGTATAAGATAGCATTGTGAAAAGGAGCCATTACAGGTTCCTTTTTTCTATGCAAAATAAAAAAAGCGGCGGATTCGCTACCTCTCCATGTTCATCCACTCCACGGTAATTTTTAATTTAAGTATTGAAATTCCCTAAATCTCGCTGTATTATATTTTTGTATTTTCTCAGTTCCTAAGCCGAGAAAACGTCATCACTTCTGAAAGGAACCGAACTCCAGCGGGCCCTTTTTATTTATTTGAACTCATTTTCAAATTATTGTATTATATTTTCGGGTCTTACTTATATAAATCATTATCAGGAGAATCTGCAGGTTTGCAGGTTCTTTTTTGTTAAATAAAAAAAGCAGTGGACTCGCCACTTTAATTAATCAACTTTAAATCAATATCTACACTATAATAATTTATAAAAATTATAAGAAGAGGTAAATGAAGAAGAATGTGGGATTCCTATAGAAAGATATACATTTATATTCAGTAGTAATTAACTATAAGAATATGAATTTTATATTATAACTAAATATAATTCTTGAATATACGTAAATGAAGTTTTCTTATCCTTTTTACTTATATGACGAAGAAATTTATGGGGAAATTAAACAAACGTTTGTTAAAATATTTTGGCTATGAATGAATGTTTGGGATATGAGGAATGAGTTACGGGGTTAATGATCCGCTTTGTTAAATTTCACGTTTATTATATAAATGGGGTCCCACCACATCGCTATCAAGTTAAGAAACACATTCTTCCCCAAAACGATAAGAATGAACTTCGGTGCTATAAAAAACACAAAATTTCCATTTAGGGGGTACTTTAAAATCTTAGCTTGATGGCTATGGTCGGGTACAAATGTTAATGTTTTGCCTATTACTTTTTCTTTTATCCGCTTATAATCATTTGTTGTATTGAATAAAGAAAGTAATTTCTCTGAAATCAGTTTATTAGTAGGCAGTTTTTCTTCGTTCCGCATTGTTGGTACATGGTCCTGTCCGAAAGCACCTTTTTTTCTAATACAATAGATGATACAAGCATTTTCAACTCCATGTTTTGACCGATTAGTTTACCTGATATTTCATCTCTTTCACCTCCTAACCTTGATAATTCAAGTGTTAACGAGAAAAAAAGAAGGCAAACCTAAAAGATACAGAAAATAAGAAACCCTCAAATCAAGAGGGTAGCTGAGTAGTTATATTTTTCCATTTGAATATTACTATTTTTTACTTTTTATGCTATGATTGATAGGTTAATGAATTGAAAGGGTGATTTTATGAAGTTTGGTAAAATGGGGTTAGTGGTTGTAGCAAGTTTAAGTCTTTTCGCTTTATCTGCGTGTGGAAAATCTGCAAAAGAAACAGTTGTTTCTTCAACAGAAAACATTTTAAATGCAAAACAAATGGAATCAAGTGGTTCAATTTCTTTTAAATTCGATTCTAATGCGAAAGATATGAAAACAGAAAATAAAGCGGCAATGGATATGTTAAAAAACATATCAATTACAGTTGATTCAAAAACAGATAAAGATGCAAAAAAAGATGAAATAACAATTGGTGCAAATATTAAAACAGATGCAATGAAAATGGATATATCGATTCCAATGTTTATGGATGAAGGGAAAAAGGCTTTATATGTAAAAGCGAATAATGTAAAATCACTATTACAATTAGCTGGCGTTCCTGGTGATAGTTTTTCTACTCTAGAAGGAAAAGTTATCAAAATGGATATGAAAGATTTAGGAGAAGTAGATACAAAAGAATCTACGGAAATCCAAGAGAAAGTACAGAAAGCGTTATTAGATGCAATCAAAGCGCTTCCTGAAGACAAATTTACAAAAGAAAAAGATGTATATACTGTGAAATTAACAGGTAAAGATTTAAAAACAGTGATTGAAAAGGTATTTGATGAAATGTCTACAATGAAAAACTTCACTGGAACAAAACAAGAAATTGCAGACTTTAAGAAAGAATTGAAAGATGCAAATCTTGATAAATCTTCTATTTCTTTAACTTATACAATGGATGGAAAAACAATTAAAAAACAGGATGCAGCAATTCATGTCGAAGCAAAAAATTCTAAAGACGAAAAAGAAATAATTAAATTTGATATGAATATTAATTCTGATATCAAATCTATCGATAAACCAATCAAATTTACATTCGATACTTCTGAAAAGAACATTGTTCCAATGGATGAGTTGCAAAAAATAATTGGTGAATTTATGAATCAATCCATGGGGAATGATAAAATGGATGGCGGGAAAGTAACTCCTGTTCAACCAGCTCCAACAGAACCTGCAGCATAAAAAAGACCCCTTAAGAAGGGGCATAGCCACATTGCTATCAAGCTAACAAAACAAAATACAAAAAATACGCTATTCTTTCTGTAGAATCATAGGAAAGGGTGGCGTTTTTGTATGTCTATTTCTGTATCTGATGAATTACAATTATTTGCTCAAGAAATTCAAAGCTTTTTATCTCCAAATATCTTACGAGATTTTGCTAGAGATGTTGGTTTTGTTCAACGAACCAGTAAGTACCAAGCGAAAGATTTAGTCGCTTTATGTGTCTCGAGGGTTATTCTTAAAATTCGTTAATTCTCCACTTCTGATATGGTGCCCCCTAATTGATGTGAGTTTTATGAAGTTACTGTTCCAAAAACGACCGTTTATGGTACTTTACTTATTTCTATCCAGATAGAGAAAAATACTATTCAAATTCAGTTTTAAAACTCATTACCAAAAATAAAAGCTCCTAACATATTAGTCATATACAATATGTTAGGAGCATGATATTTTAAGTGTTTTTAGGATATTACTTTGACAAAAGTTAATCAAATAAACAAAGACCCTGTAAAAAATACAGGGCCGGATACAGGGTTAAGGGAACACATAGTTTCTTAAAAACATAATAGCATATATTTTTTGTATAGTTATATGAAGATTTTGACGAATTTAAGAACAAGATAGAAGATTTTTAAGAGAATAAATATAGTACTGGAAATTTGATTTGGAAATGAGATATTCATCTAATTATATAGATGAGAAATGGTGAGTACTTTAATCGTAATACCTTTTAATAAGCAATATAAATTAGAGAAATACACTGGATTTTTAGAAATATATAGAAAAATTTTGATTAGATAAAAAAAGAAAAGACACCCGAAAGGTGTCTTTTCTTTTGGTATACAGCTCACACGTTGCTAAATTAGATATGAAACCATAATTCGATTATGAAATAAACAACATAAGAAATTCTAACATGATCTGGACTAAAAAGAATATGTAATACTGCATTTTTTAAGTTTTTATTTACTTTATTGAATATAGTGCAGAAATGTAGGCGAAAAGGGCATGTCGATGGTAAGTTCCATTATTTCACTTGTTTTAAGATTTGCGATTGCATCGTATTTTAGTAAGAAAAAGTGATTGAGATAGTCCTCAATCACTTTTTTGTTATTTCTATTCATATTTTTAAAATTTTTACCAATAATATACAAGGAAGGTAAAAATGGTTATAAAGTTACTTGAGCATACTTTACTGTATTTAGGGGTGTCAAATATGAAAGTATCAATATTTATCACTTGTGTTGCAGATATTTTTTATCCGGAAGTAGGAAGAGATGTTGTGGAAATTCTTGAAGATTTAGGGTGTGAAGTTGATTTTCCTAAAAGTCAAACTTGCTGCGGACAGCCTGCTTATAATAGCGGGTATGTTAAAGAAACAAAAACAGCTGCAAAACATATGATTGAAGCCTTTACTGGTGCAGAATATGTTGTGGCACCGTCGGGGTCTTGCGCTATGATGGTTCACGAGTTTTCGAGCTTATTTTCTGAAAGTGAAGCAGAGTGGAAGAAAAAAGCGACTGAACTTGCAAATAAAACATATGAGTTCACGCAATTTCTTGTTGAAGTATTAGGGAAAGAAGACCTAGGTGCGGAGCTTCATAAAAAAGCAACGGTTCATACATCTTGTCATATGAGCCGATTAATGGGAATTAAGGAACCGCCGCAAAAATTATTGAAATGTGTAAAGGGACTGGAAGTTGTTTCGTTACCACATAATTATGATTGCTGTGGATTTGGTGGTACATTTTCAGTGAAAATGCCAGAAATCTCTGAACAAATGGTCGATGAAAAAGTAAAGCATATTATGGAAACCGGTGCGGAAGTGTTAATCGGGATGGATTGTAGCTGTTTAATGAATATAAAAGGGCGTTTAACTCGCAATGGTTATCCAATTGAAGTAAAACATATTGCTGAAGTATTGAATGAAGATCGAAAATAGGAGGGGGATATAAAGATGGGAATGAAAATTGGGAATGATCCCTTTCATAAGCGTGCTGAAACAGGTATTGGGGATCAATTTATGCGGCAAGCTGTCAGGAAAGCGCAAGATGGTCTTAGAGGCAAGAAATTAAAAGCTACTGAGAGTCTTGGGAATTGGGAAGACTGGCGAGCTTTAGGAGAAGAAATTCGAAAGCATACATTAGAAAACCTTGATTATTATTTATATGAGCTGAGTGAAAATATTGAGAAAAACGGTGGTTTTGTTTATTTTGCAAAGACTGCAGAAGACGCAAGGGAATATGTAAAAGAGATTGTAAAAAAGAAAAATGCGAAAAAAATTGTGAAATCAAAATCTATGGTAACGGAAGAGATTAGTTTAAATGAAGCGATTGAAGAAGCTGGAGCGGAAGTGTTAGAAACAGATCTTGCTGAATTTATTTTACAAGTGAATGACCATGATCCTCCGTCACATATTGTTGTTCCATGTCTTCACAAGGATAAAGAACATATTTGTGAAATATTTAAAACAAAGTTAAATTATACTGGAACATCTGATCCTACGGAAATGGCGAGGTTTGTAAGATCGTATTTACGTGATGACTTTTTTGCAGCGGATATAGGGGTGACTGGATGTAACTTTGCTGTTGCAGAGTCTGGATCGATTTCTATCGTAGCAAACGAAGGAAATGCAAGACTTACTACGACACTTCCGAAAACGTTGATTACAGTTATGGGGATGGAACGTATTGTTCCGACATGGGAAGAGCTTGATGTTTTAGTAACACTTCTATGCCGAAGTTCTGTAGGACAAAAGTTAACAAGTTATATTACAGGGTTAACTGAGCCTGGTGGGACAGATGGACCTGAGGAATTTCATTTAGTCATTGTTGATAATGGTCGTTCCGATATTGTAGGAACAGAATTCCAAAGTGTTCTTCAGTGTATTCGTTGCGCGGCATGTATTAATGTGTGTCCCGTATATCGACATATTGGTGGACATGCATATGGCTCTATTTATCCAGGACCAATTGGGGCTGTGTTGACACCGCTTTTAGGGGGATATGATGAATATAAGGATTTACCTTATGCATCTAGCCTTTGTGGTGCTTGTACTGAAGCGTGTCCAGTGAAAATCCCGTTACACGACTTATTAATTAAACATCGCAGCCGCATTGTAGAAGAAAAACGATCACCTGTAGCTTGGAACGTGGCTATGAAAGGTTTTGAAAAAGCGGTGAAGAGTTCTAGATTATTTTCTTTTGCTGCGAAGAGCGCTCCGTATGCATTAAAACCTCTTGCAAAAGGGGATAAGATCGAGCGTGGAATTGGACCGTTAAAAGCTTGGACGGATGCGAGAGATTTTCCAGTTCCGAAAAAACAACCGTTTCGAGAGTGGTTTGAAAAACATGAAAAGGAGAACGATGATGGCCATCCAAAATCGTGAGGAATTTTTACTCCAACTATCAGAAAAGCTTGGTAGGAAACGTCCAGAAGCAGTGAAAAAACCGAACTGGTCTTTTTCCCCGCAGTGGACTGTTTTTGAAGGATTCACACAAGAGGAACTTGTATTAAAGTTAATGGAGCACTGCGAAGTTATTCATACAGAGGTGAAGCGAACAACAAAGGAAAATCTTGTTGAAACGTTTCAATCTTTTATAAAAGAATGGAATATCAAATCTGTTATGTATTCGAATGATGAGCGCTTTAACGAGTATGGTCTTACTCCATTTTTCAGAAATGAAGGTACAACACATTTTCGTACATGGGGATTAGATCATAAAGAAGAGGACATAGAATTTGCGAAAGCTGCTGACCTTGGCATTACGTTCAGTGATATCACTCTGGCAGAATCGGGAACAGTTGTGCTATTTAATGATGGGTTAAAAGGAAGACATGTTAGTCTTCTTCCAGAGTCATATATTGCAATCGTTCCTAAAAGTACGATTGTACCAAGATTAACCCATGCTACCAAACTTATTCATAATCAAAATAAAGCGGGAGAAAAACTACCGGCTTGTGTGAATTTCGTTTCTGGTCCGTCAAATAGCGCGGATATTGAAATGAACCTTGTCGTAGGTGTACACGGACCAATCAGAACAGCATATATTATTGTGGATGATCAATAATGATTTACGTTTGCGAAAGAGCGCTGGCGCATACGAGTTGGAAATATAGATGAAACACACAATCACATTTATAAGAATACTGAAAATAGAAAGCCCTGGCTATTAAATATAACCAGGGCTTTCTATTTTTAGAAGGATGGGTCCGATAGATTCTACGCTTGCAAAATTTCCATTCTATTGCAAGTGTTGAAACCATGGAGAAAAATATAAAATTCTAATTTATTCATGCGATATTTCCTTCTACACAACATTCTTTTTTTTGTAACATATTTAATAATCTATCTAATTCTTGACTGACACATATTATCTCTGGAGAAGTGAGCATATAGTGTTTAGTTAAGCGAATCATTTCCTGTCTTTTCTTCTCTATTTGGCTTCTTAGTGTTGTACAGTTCATTTCTTGACTCATTATAAAATCTGCTCCTTTCACTTTGAAGATCTAGCTTTAAAAAACATGTCCAAATTATATAATGGAATTATCTCATTAAAAGGAAGTTTACAAAAGATGTAAAAATTCCCTTTTTAAGTGAAAAAAATACGAAAAATCCGGATTTATCTTATAATTAGAGGCCACAGTATAGTTCACCATCATAAATACCACATTCATTAATACAAGTAATATTTCATTTTTAAAAAGATATCCTCTAAAAAACTCTACCTTATGGCAATATTATAGTTTAAATTATGACGGATTTATGGTTCAAATCGCATAGTAATAAGCATTTCTTTAATAACAATGAAGCATTTATTTTTATATTTTTAAAAAATCTTGATATATAATATATAGGTATAGTGATATTTTGTTTGATTTCGTTTATTCCCACACCTTATGTGTTGTGGTTGAGTTGTAGAAGCAAGTTGTGTTCTTGTTTCAATTGTGAAAGGGCTTCTTTGAGCCGATTAGTGTATATATAGCTTATTTTGCTATGCACATTTTTAATCGACTTGAAGAAGCCCTTTTGTGTTGTCTTTAAGTTTGGGTTTATTGTATAGCTAATACTTTAGGCGATTATTTCATTACTTAGGGGGAACATCATGAATACAATCATGGAAAAATCACAAGAGAAGTTACAGAACAATGCTTATTTACATTGCATCATTGAAGAAATTAAAGAACTAGCTAATCCATTATGGATCAGTTCTATCGATATGTTAAATGCACACAATCAAAATTTCAATGCGAAAGCTACAACGTTTAAGGATATTACCATTTCTGATTTAAGAGATTTGAAAGTGAGTCTAAGTCTAATTTATGCAGCACATAATATCAGTCGTGCAAGTAAAGAAGAGTTGAATCTTCGCTTATCCATTTAATCAGGAAAGGATATTACTTCCTATGAGGAGTGGCTGCTTCATGAAAACAGAGGGATCATATGTGAAATGATTGATGAATTTCGAAATAAAGAGTGGGTACACTCAAATTCGAAATAACAATTTATTTTACATAAATTGTACAAAATCAAATAATGTAGGAGGATTATTATGACTAACATGATGGGAAATTTACAAGCGGAATTTCCATTAGAACAATTGGGATGGAAGATTACACACACATTCGAAAGCCAAGGGGAATTTTTCGCGTATGTAGCTCCATTTGTTGAGGCTCGCGCCATTCAGGACCGATTTGACGAAGTCTTTGTTATCGATAAATGGCAAGTGTCTTATGAAAAATGGGGTGAGAATGCAACAAAGTGTACCATTTCGGTGTTTTTGAATGAACGCTGGATATCAAAAGAGGATGGAAGTGAAGAATCTGACTACAGTTCTGTAAAAGGTGGTTTTTCAAATAGTTTAATGAGGGACTCTCTTTTTCTATCTAAAAAAAATAGAAATGACTCATCCAAAGGTGTTGGGTAAATACCCTATTCGAATAATAATAACTAAGATTATTTTTGTTAAATATTTAACCGTTTATAATTTCCCCACCATTCACGTGCAGAATTTGCCCTGATATGTAAGATGCATCATCGGAAGCCAAGAATACATAAGCAGGTGCCACTTCAAACGGTTGGCCGGCTCGCTTCATAGGAACATGGTCTCCAAATGTGGCAAGCCATTCTGGAGGCAAAGAAGATGGAATTAATGGAGTCCAAATTGGTCCTGGGGCCACACCATTAACTCGAATCCCTTGCGGTGCCAGTGACAATGACAGCGAACGTGTAAATGAAACAATGGCTCCTTTAGATGCCGCGTAGTCAATTGCATCTTGATCTCCATGATAGGCACTAAGGGATGTTGTATTTATTATAGAGCTCCCTGAATTCATAAATGGAAGAGCAGCTTTCGTCAAAATAAACTGCGAGAAAATATTTGTGTGAAAAGTACTTGCTCGTTGGTTTGAATCTACATCAAGTAGACTGTTCTTTATGTATAGTACACCGGCATTATTCACCAAAATGTCAATACGACCAAATTGGTGAATTGTTTGCATTACTGCTTGTTGGCAATGCTGCTCATACCCAATATCACCTGGAATGGTAATGCAACTACGGCCATACTTTTTGACATAGAACTCCGTTTCTTTTGCATCACTATGTTCATTTAGGTATGAGATTGCTATGTCTGCACCCTCTTTCGCGAAGGCTACAGCGATAGCCCTCCCAATTCCACTATCCCCACCAGTTATAAGCGCTACCTTATTTATAAGTTTACCAGCTGGTTTGTAATCGGGGTTATCAAATATAGGTCTAGGTATCATTAATGATTCAATGCCAGGTTTACTTTGTTGTTGAGGTGGGAAACCCATCACAATCACCCCTTTCTGAATTTTCCTATAATAAATGAGATTCTGATATAGGTTATGATTATCATCAGGAAAATATATCCTCCCCAAAGAATTAAATAGAGGAAGTGAAGGGGGATTTACCCCATCAAGGTGTAATAACATTTTCTGTTATTTGTAAAAAGGTGTTCATTTTTTCCTTTAGGAAAAGTTAACACACAGGTACTATTTTAACAAACTTCAGCCAGAATTCTCCTTCCTCTAAGCGCAGCGTAGGTGGGAGATGAATGGCCCGACCTAACAAAAGTACTTCTGAGTGGTAAAGCATCGTAAAATTTGTTTATAATAGAGTTATTAGAACAAACATTCGGAGGTGACGGCATAATGAAATTGAACTCCAGGTTTGAAATCCATCCTACAGAAGTACAACAACATACATTAGAGAGATGGATTTCCATTTGTCGTCAGCAATATAACTCCGCTTTGCTAGATAAACAACGATATTATAAACAAAA
>NZ_MAOI01000142.1 GCF_001884235.1 Bacillus paramycoides
GACTACTTTCGAAATTCGGTACATAGTTAATATGTAAATGCGGATTTGCTTCATCATCATGTAAAACCATGTTATAAACCGCTAGGTTTGGATTTCGCTCTTGAAACACTTCAGCATAACGCTTCAGTGCTTCTTTTTTAGCTTCCCTATACTTTGGGTCGTCTTTACCTTCCCCAATCGCTACAACCAATTCTCGTTGCTCATGTGTCTTATCGTCTTTATGTATTTTGTTATAATAGTCATCAATCTTACGGTCATTCCGTTTTTGTTTCTCGTTATACTTGTCCACTGCTTCTTGAAAGACATCTTTGTATACACTTCGGATGTCCTTTTGAACAAAGAAAATATTCTCATCTAATCTGGCTGGATCTATGCCAGGATTCCCATGAATGTTTTCTCTGTTATTATGGCTTAATGAACTTTGGTGAGATTGATTAAACGAGATAGAACCCAACATAAAATGCCACCACTTTCCCTAGATTAATTGATACCATAAGTCTAGCAAAGCGACGAAATGGAGTCAATTAAAGTAACCCTATACGTATTTTGACGCTTTCGCATCAAAATCGATAGGGGTCTGCGACGCTTTTCGGCTTTGCCGAGCCACATTTCACGTGGCAAAAACAAAACCTTGGGCTTTGCCCAAACCCACTGGGGAACTCTTCCCCAGACCCCATTATTCGAACTCCCCAACCCCTCAATCCTTGAGGGGCTCCCTCGCCGGTTGGCAAGAACAAACAGTAGTTTGTTCAATGCCAAGAGGGTTCGGGTGTAGTCCAGTTGGTCAAGTCAAATACTCCCTTCGCTTCGCTAGGTCCGTTTTGATTGACCAACACATGCAACGACGTCTATTAATCGTCTTAGCTTTCCCCTCGTTTTCCCACTGCATATTCATATAATCCGCTCATTAAACCCTTTATCTATCTTTAATAAGGAAAAGAGGCTGCAATTATTTCACAGCCTCTTTTCCTTAAATATTTGTTGTAATGATAAAAAATAAGATATAGTAAGCAATAAAAGGAAGAACGAAATTTTCAATCCCTTCGTCATAGGTATAAAGAGTATTAGAATAATAATAGCTATTGGTAAGATTTCTTTATACTGTTTTTTTAAATTTTTTCTATGATCCAATGCGTAGTCTTCAATATATATGGTAATTATGCCTAATAGAAAAAATAGTGTAGATAAGATTGAGTCTCCGTCATTAAAAGTCAAGATAGCTAAACCAATTGACCAACATAAGTATCTTATTGTTGTAAATAAAATTCTCCTTTTAATGTTCATATATACTCCTCTATTTGATTATTTTTACTAATTCTAATGCAAAAAGAAGAGATTTTATGACATTTCTAGATCCTCTGTATTTTTCAACGCATATAAAATTAACAAAAACCTCTTTCGGAAACGAAAGTAAACTTTTGAATATTAGTTTACATTCATTCCCCCTTAAACATTGACTTCTCACCGAATCTCCTGATATCCTCAATTTATATAATAAAAGTATACATTCAAAACACTATACATAAAGAGTTTAGAAATCTATGAATAAAAAAAGATGTAGCCATGTTGCAAAATATACTTAATCACAGCACACCACAAATTACACTCAAATACATTGGAATCAATAAAGAAGAGAAAGACAATATTCTAGATGCATTTTATATTTGATATAATAAAATCTATATGTATCAATTTACAAAAGGGGATAATATAACATGAATCATAATATTGAAACTCAACATACAAATGAAATAAAAGAACAAAAGATTTATATAGAAAAGTTAGAAAAAGAAATTCAAATTTTAAAAGAAAATAGAAATACAAAAAAAAAATACGAATTTAAAATAGGTGGTAATATAGGATTAATAATTATTATCTGTTTAATAGTAATAATATATAAAATCAACTAAAAAAAAGAGCAAATACTTGCTCTTTTTTTACTTTGAAATAATTTATAAATTATTGTCTTTCAAATTGCTGTTTAATAACTTTTTGATAATACTCATGATCACTTAATAACTCATCATGAGTTCCAAAACCTGTGATTCTACCATCCTCTAATACAATAATTTGATCAGCATCTACAATAGTAGACAATCTATGTGCTATTACAAAAGTTGTTTGTTTATGAATTAATGTATTTATAGCCTTTTGTACTTGTTTTTCTGAATCAGAATCTAGATTTGCTGTAGCCTCATCTAATAACAGAAAATCAGCATCACGCATTAAAGCTCTAGCTATAGCAATACGTTGTTTTTGTCCACCTGAAAGTTGATTACCTCTTTCTCCTACCTCCGTATTATAACCATCCGATAAATCAACAATAAATTCATGTGCATTTGCAAATGTTGCAATTTCTATCAATTTATCATCTGTAACCTTATCATTTTTTCCATATAAAATATTATCTCTAATTGTACCTGAAAAAATTGGAGTATCTTGCGAAACATAACTAAATTTCTGTCTCCATTCTTCTACATGTATATTTTTATAAGATACGTCATCTAATAAAATATTTCCATTAGTTGGATCATAAAATCTTTCTATTAACGAGAATACCGTACTTTTTCCAGAACCACTTGGTCCAACTAGTGCTGTTAGAGATCCTTTCTTAATTTTAAATGAAATATCTTCAATAACATTCTCTTTTTCATCATATCTAAAAGAAACATTTTTAAACTCTAATTGTGTTGGAGATTCAATACATGTTTTAGTAACAACTTGAACTTCCTCTTCTTCTTCTAAAATATCAAATAATCTTTTCATAGATCCTTTTGCCTCTTGAAAACTCGTTAAAAAATGATTCATTTGAATAAAAGGAGACATAATTTGAAACAAATACAATAAAAATGCTACTAACTCACCAGAACTAATAAGACCTTGATCTACCCTCCAGGCACCAAAACCTATTACACCAATTAAAACTAAAGTAGTAAATGTCCCTAAAACTGGAGTTAATATAGAATTAATTTTAGCCCTCTTTATTCCATTCTTATAAAGAAACTCAAAATGTTTTTTGCCATTTTCCGCTTCTTTCAATTCAGTATTATAAGATTTCACAAGCTTTATTTCAGAAAGAGTCTGTGATAAATAAGCCGTCAACTGAGACATTTTATTTTGTTCTTGAAAAGAAAGATCATATACCTTCTCTCCCAAAGGAATTACAATAAAAAGGGTTATCGGTACTACTAAAATCAAAACCAATGTCATTGGAACATCTAACGTAAACAAAATAATTAAAGAAAGTATTAATGTTATACAACTCGTGATTAAATCAACAATTTCAGATGAAATAATATTCACTATTGCAGTAGTATCACTAGTTATTCTACTTACCATCTCACCAGATTTATTATCGTTATAATATTTTACAGGTAATTTTAAAAACTTCTCCCAAAGTTTATCACGCAAGTTTTTCACTATTTCTTCCCCTACTTTAGATAGTAAATAAAGAGAAAAAGCTGAAAAAATTATTTCCAAAATTAATAAAATAGCAATTTGACTTATTAAACCAAAAGATATACCTTTCGAAAGTTCATCCATTATATCTTTTATTAATAAAGGTATTATCAATGAAATTACACTTGAAACAATAGATAATACTAACCCTGAGATAAAATGAATTTTAGAAGGATTAGTTATCTTCCACATTTTCTTAATTGAAAAATTATTTTCCTCTTCCATATTCTGATTACTCCTTTAAATTGCTTAATTTAAATACTATTTGAACAGAACAATATAATTCTTGTAAACACAAAATACCATTTTATCATTATAGAGCGAAATACGGAACAAATATAGAAATTTATAGTTTTATTTCAATTTTTTTCTTTTTTTGTAATAAAAAAGAAAAAAACCATTTAAATATACAACATTATATGTTAATATTTAAAAAGTTAGTTTTACATTTCAAAAAGTAAATATAAAACTATGTATAATATTTAAAAAGGGGTGTTATAAATGGGGATCGCTATTAAAATCGGTGTTAAAGTTGTTGTTAAAATTATCAAGAAAAAATAATTAGTAAGAAAAGCAACAATGATTATTGTTGCTTTTTTTTATTACTTATAACTTATTTTCATGCCGAAAAAAGACAATTAATAAAGAATTGCCTTCTTTTAACACAATTATAAAATATAAAAATTTAACGATTATCCAAAAAAATAATAGAATTACTTAGTAAACTATTATTTCTTTTTACCGGCACCTTTTTGATAATTTTAATACCAATATTAATACCTACGCTCTAATGATATTTTAATGAATCAATACCAATATATTACCATATTAAAACCACATTTCAACATTTTTATGAAAAAAATACCATTTAATCACATAAAAACAACAAAAAACAACATAAAAACAATAAAAAATACTAAAGAACAAGGTATGTTTATAGCAAGGGAATGCTTGTAGACTGATCTATACTGCATTTCCTTATTGTATGTATGCCATATGCTATATTTCTATTCTTCTTTTTCCGACATTAGAACCCTACATAAAATACCGACCAAATTTACTTTTTAAACAAACCGAAAAAACCTTTCCGTTTTTGTTTCTGATTTTGCGCCTGCATATCTCTAATATTTTCAAGCAATAACTGATCTCGCTTCTCTAGCTTCTTCTCTATAAAAACTTCTAATTCACTGTTTTTACCTTCTACTTCAGTTAACTTTTTCTCCGTATTCGCTAAATGCTCTTTTGTCGTAACCAATTCATTCGTAATTTCTTGCAATTTTTGAACGAGTACTTGATTAAATTGATTTTGTAACTGTTGATTTTCTAATACTTCATTCAATTTCTTTTCTAATTCTGATTTTTCTTCTTTTGAAACAAACGAATCCAGTTCTCCGTTTCGCCATGCCCGAACTTGATCGTAAGACCATTTTTGCGCCTGTATTTTTTCTTTTATTGCTTTTAATTCTTCTATATTTTCTTTCGAGTATCTGCGATGCCCTCCCTGACTTCGCTCCGTTTGTATATTAAATTCGTTTGACCATACCTTTAACAAATCGGGTGTGATCCCTAAAAGATCCGCAACAATTTTCGGTGTATGCATTTCCGATTTTAGTTCCAATTTTCATTCCTCCCCCAAAAACGAAATACGTTTTTTACTTAAAAAACACGATTAAATCAACATTCCAATCAAAATCGGAATGTACTTGCAACCGATATGAAAACCGATTTTAAAAACGATTTAATTTCGGAATACATTCCGATTTTAACACCGATATGTATTACTTCTCGATAATAACACCAAAATCTTTTTTCTATATACAAGATTTTATGCAAAAAAAGAATAGTGGGGATCCCTAGAATCTCCGCTATATCAACCATGTATAAAATCATGCATATCAATTTTACTAGAAAAGAAAAAAAGAATCCCATAAACACAAAGATTCTATCAAAGTATTTGCTACCGATAATGAGACGTTATGTCAACCAGACATGTATATAATATACATAGGATAGCGTCAGCAAATTACTTCTAAAATTTATAAAAAAAAAGACCTTTTATTTTAAATTAAAAGGTCTTTTTTTTAACTATATGTATTAAGATTTATATTTTTTGACTGTACAAGGAATAGTTACAATATATAAATCTATAGCATAGATTGTAACCCAAATACCTTTACCTTCAGCCGCTAGCTTTTCATTTAATTGTGATAAATGCTCTGAAACTTTTCTTTTACCCCATTTTCTAGGAAACCATTGAAAAACCTTAGGAACATTATGTTTTTTGTTATACCATACATTCAATCTCCAAAAAATGAAGAAAAACGAGACAATCACTACAATACAAAAAATATCAAAATATGAAACCCCTAAAATCATATAATATATTCTCCATTTTCATTAAAGCTCAGATAATTTTTTTCTTAATTCTAATTCATCCTCTGTCTCAAAACCCTTAAATAATAAATGAACAATCTGGTTATGATTAAAAAATACATTATATTCTTTTGATAAATTACCATGAGGATATGGACAAGCAACATAATCCCATAATTTATTATCAGATTGTTGTTGTTTTCTTCCATAAATCATAAGAGATTGATTAATTTCTTCTACAAAAACTACAGAACCAATAGGTAATAATTCATTTCCAATCGGTAATTTTGGTATATATACATTTTCCATACAAAGTTCCTCCTAAATAAAAATAATTGCTACTTTAAAAATAAAGACGTGATTTTATAAAAAATAAAACCAGTTAATGGCATAACTATACCGAAAATTAAAGATAGCATCATTTTCTCTTTAAATGTAGCATCTGCTCCAAACCAAAGGGCTAATAAACTAAAAGGAACAGCAATAAGACCAAAAATAATTAAAATCTTCCTAAATACCTGTAATGAAAGCAAAAACTATTCCTCCTTAATGAATACAACAATTTAACCTTTCTCTACGCCAAACTTTATTCCCAAACCAATACCAAGGCCAACACTTAATTCATTTTTCAATCCAAATTTAGCCTCTCCACCTATACTACCATAAGCCGCATCTCCACCGACGACTACTTTCCAATCAGTAAAAGGTAATGGTACTTTAACTTCTCCTTCAACCTTAGCTAAATCAGCTTTTGCACTAAAACCATAATAACCATCTTTAGCTACGACACCAAGTTCAGCATCTCCAAGTTTACCGTGCAATTTCCCATATTCATGATCTACACCAATATCATTAAATGTACCAGCAATCTTTGCCTCTCCACCTATGCCTCCACCAAATTGAGCTTTAACTTCGCCTCTTAGCACTTGTTCATGAATCGTAAAATCTCCTGCTTTAAAACCAGCATCTATCAGTGCACCTTTTGCCTCTCCACCAATTTTATCAAAAGAGGTTAAATCACCAAAAAAAGTACTAACATTTTTAGGAAGTTGTATATCTGTTTCATACTTTAACACTTGAGCAAAAGCACTACTATCTTTACCTGGATCCCCAACTACTGCACCAGATTCTTTAAAATTCAAATGATCATTTGAATTAGAATTCGTATTAACCATGCTCTTCAATTTAGAAGAAATATAATTATTATCCGTATTTTCAAACTTATCAGCAATACGCTTTAACTCATTCTCTATATTAGTTAAAGACTGAATATGAGATTCATGACCTTTATTTAACCTAGGTAAATCATTATAAAAAGATAAACTAGAAGCACCTATCCATCTCATTTGAAGATTTAAAAGTTCTCCAAGAATCCTATTATGTCGCTCATTAGATTCAGAAATCGCGTTTCTAAAAATATTCGCTTTATTCCTTAACTCTTCTGGTTTAATTTTAATTTCAGTCATCTATATCCCCCCTTATTTCAAATCATTAATAAAAATATTTAAATTCCCCATTAATATAATTGGTTAATTCTTCAAAAAAATCAAGATAAAAATAAAATTACAAATTTTTTTTCGATATAACTCCCCACTCTACAAGGATTCTATAAAAATCTTGCTACTGATAACGTGTGTTATGTAAACTAAAAATATTTAAAGAGGGACCCAAGAAGTACCCTCTTTTTTGATGTTTTTTGTTTTTACATTAATAACTGCTAGGATATCCATGATGATGGTGATGATGATATGGATTATAACCCACATGCTGGTATGGATAATAATGATGGTGATGATACGGATAATAACTTACGTGGTATGGATGATAAGGATAGTGACTTCCGTAATACGGAGATGCCCCATAAATAGGTGTTTGTCTTTCCATGTGTATGCCCTCCTCCCTATCCTCTAGAATTCTTAATTAAGATATGCGTCCAATATCTAAAAGTAAATAAGGTAAATACCCATCTGAGATAATCAAATTGTATCAAAACAAAAATCATGTTATGCAAAGACAATTTCACCTTGTCCTTGCTGCCAATAACAATAATTATGTAAATACGAAAGTCCTCCAGTTAAACAATTCGGAGGACTTTTAATAGTTTTCTAAGTTATCTTCCAAATACACTCAATCCTAAATAAATCAAACTATAACTAATTAAAGCACTTGCAAGCATCAAACCTATTTTTAATAATTTGTCTTTTATATTAGGCTTTACTTCACTTACAGGTTTTCCCTCTATAAAATCAACTATTTGACGATAAGTTTTTAAATTATGCTCTTTTTTTATGTTTTCAACTTGCTGTGATGAAAACATAAGCAAAATCGTAAGTACCAAAGGTATTATAAGACCATAATAACCAAAAAAGTAAAATACAGGTGCAATAGAAATAGGAAGTATAATCATTGATGCTAACATGATGTAACTCCACTTAAAAAAAGTTGATTTTTGAAGTTCTTCTTTCATGATCTTTACATCTCCTTTAACTAAATCATCCAGGGAGACATTAAAGAGAATACTCATCATTAGTAAATTATGAATATCTGGATAGTTTCTTTCATTTTCCCAGTTAGAAATAGATTGTCTGGAAACATGAATTTTTTCTGCTAACTCCTCTTGGGACATATTATCCCGTTTACGAAAATATTGTATCTGTCTACCAATGTTCATTTATACATCTCCCTTAAGTTTGAGGTTAAGTTAAAGGCTAATTAAAGACTACCAAATTTCTTTATAATAACGTGATTTTAAGATGTAAAAATGTTTTATCATGCTATTCACTCCTGTTTTTGGGTGTGAGTGCTGGCTGGGGGTCTGGGGGATAGCCCCCAGGAACTTAACGTAACTGAATATGGAGTAAGCTTATTATTTAAATCGATAGAACTAGCGATTCGGCGGGTATAATTGCTGATCCAAGTCGAGCAACTTAACCCCGTTTTTGGTCTGTTCGGCTTGGCGAAAGCTAAAAACCCGCCGAAAAAAGTTTTGCAAGGACATAATAAAAAAAGAAAAGCATTAGCTTTTAGGTGAGGATTAACGAACCGACTTTTTTTATTATGAGGGTGGAGATTTTTGAGCGTTGTTTGCTCAAAAATACTACCTGTTCCTTGCGGAACTTTTAGCCCTTTAATAATAGTGATAATAGAGAGCATTTACAAAAAGTATGTAAATCCCTTGATATAACTGGGTTTAATGCACTTTTTAGGGTGTCACGAAAAGGTGACACTTTTTTGTTTTTTGTCACCTTTTCGTGACACCTAAATAATGGATAAAGCACATAAAAAAAGACTGTATCAATTTGATACAGTCTAAAAAAATCTAGCTGGTAATTTTACTTTTTTACCATTTTGATCTTTAAGATTTTTCAAAGAATGTTGAAACAATCTCATCGTTAATTTATCAAGTTTCACTTCATTTTTTCTAGGTGCACAAATCATTATGTAAGGATTTACTATCCATGTTCTAGGACTTACAGTTCGACCATTTTCAATAATTTGTCCTGCACCTTCTGGATTAAGTAAAATTTCTTTTTTCTTTAATGAATTCATAACAGTTGATGTTTTTTGCCTTGATTTCCCTATCATTTCAGCAATTTCAGAAACAGTTGCCGCTCTTGGTAACTCAAAATCATCCTCAACGCTCTTTCGTTTCTTTTTAAATTTATCATCTCTACAAATAATGACATTACTTCTAAATTCCAAATAAGCTTGAATTCTAAATAAAAAACTTTCTTCTGCTTGAGTTAAATAACCAATACTATTCAATAAATCTAAATTTCTATGCATTACTTGATTGAAAGGTTCCCCAGCAAATGGATCTTTATTAGTTCCTACATAATGTTCTTCTCCAGTTAGTTCTTTTAACTGTTGTAAAAGAGATTTTTTAAGTTCTTCAGCCTCATCTCTTTGTTTTCCATCTTTCTCAAAATCTCTTTTTCTAGCATTTCTATTAGCTTGATTTAAAGCTTGTCCTAAAGTTTGTTCATTTTCATCTTTCATTATGTCAATTCCTCCTCTAATTGAGGGAAACAACAAAAATACCTATTTTTTGCTATTTGATTATGAATCAAATTATGATAATCTATAACCAGACATTTAAATTTTAGGTATTTTCATTGAATACCCTTTGAAACGAGCCATGTTCCAGCATGGCTCGTTTTTAATTTTATCACACATATCCTCTCAAAAGGTTATCAAACAAAGTTTCCCTAAAAAATTTACTAATTTTTTCAAAAAACCTTCTAACGCTCCATGTCATATCCTCTCTGACTATTCATTTCTCTCTTATATTCACGCTCAAATTGATTATTTACCCCCTTATTATCTAATTCATTTTTCACAAGCCCTCTAATCACCTCAAATTGATCTTTAAAGACTTTTTTAGTTTGTTGATATAAAACCTTTATATTTGTCTGTAAATCTCTTATATGGGCTTTTAATGAGCTTATTTCAATGTTTAACGTTCCAACTACTTTTTCTAGCTTTTTATTTTCTACTTTTAACTCTTTATTGTCTTGTGTTAAATATTCTCCAGCCAATCGTAAGCCTTCATTTTCTTGTACAAAATCTGTTTGTTTCAAACGCTCATAATCTTTTTTTATAGTAACTGCTGCATTCACTTGTTTTGTAAATTCTTGATATTGTTCCAGTGATAATACATAATTTCTTGTCTGTTTCTTCGTGATTTCAGCTTTCCCAAACATTTTATCTTGTACTTCTATTATTACTTCTCTATGCAAAAACGGAATCACAACAGGTTCATTTGGCACTTGATCCGTAGCACTATCTAATTCTTTTTGCATTTGTTCTACTCTTTTTTCTAACTCTACCTGACGCTGGCCAATTAGCTGCAGTTTTTCACTTTCACTCTCTACTTGTTGCTTTACTATTTCTAATTCTTTGTACTTATCAACGACATCACTTTCCATGCTCTTTTTCGCTACTTGTAATTGGTTTGTTTTCTCTTCAACATTTTGTAAATAATGATCAATCGTTTGTAACTGTGTTTCTTTTTCTTGTACTTGGTTTTCAATAGTTGACTTCGCTTCTGCATATTCCTTGTATTGACGGACTTTCATGTACTTATGAGAACCTACATTAGCACGTTCAAAATTCAGAATGTGCTCTTTAGCCAATTGCTCAATATAAGCCGTTTCTAATTCTCTCCAATGTGCAATTAACTTTCTTCCCGTTCCTTCTACACCTTGTTGTTGCAAGGCTCTATCCATTCCGACACGTCTCGTTAATCCTCGACTACTTTCGAAATTCGGTACATAGTTAATATGTAAATGCGGATTTGCTTCATCATCATGTA
>NZ_MAOI01000143.1 GCF_001884235.1 Bacillus paramycoides
AACAGAAGAAAGCAGAAGAACAGAAGAAGGTAGAAGAACAGAAGAAAGCAGAAGAACAGAAGAAAGCAGAAGAACAAAAGAAGGTAGAAGAACAGAAGAAAGCAGAAGAGCAGAAGAAAGCAGAAGAACAGAAGAAAGCAGAAGAACAGAAGAAGGTAGAAGAACAGAAGAAAGCAGAAGAACAGAAGAAAGCAGAAGAACA
>NZ_MAOI01000144.1 GCF_001884235.1 Bacillus paramycoides
ATTGCGACTACAAAAACAAAGACGTGAAAAGCCTGAACCTGCGTGAATGGAAGTGTCCTTCTTGTGGTATGTATCATGATAGAGATGTGAACGCAGCGGAAAATCTGAGAAAAGAGGCCGTAAGGCTCCTAACCGTAGGGACTACGGGGATCGCCTACTCATAAAACTGAGGGATACCTTGGTGTTCGTAGGAATCCCCCACTTCAAACAGCTCGTTAGAGTGTTAAGTGGGGGTAGTTCAAAAAT